>NZ_JBQHCZ010000006.1:0-310105 GCF_052068155.1 Streptomyces sp. OZ13
GAGCGGCTCGGCAAGATCACGTTCTGGACGCTGTTCATCGGCTTCCACGGCACGTTCCTGGTGCAGCACTGGCTGGGAGCCGAGGGCATGCCCCGTCGGTACGCGGACTACCTCGCCGCCGACGGCTTCACCGCCCTGAACACGATCTCGACGATCGCGTCGTTCGTGCTGGGCCTGTCGATGCTCCCCTTCATGTACAACGTCTGGAAGACGGCGAAGTACGGCAAGAAGGTCGAGGTCGACGACCCGTGGGGCTACGGCCGTTCGCTCGAGTGGGCGACCTCCTGCCCGCCGCCGCGGCACAACTTCCTCACCCTGCCGCGCATCCGCAGTGAATCGCCCGCGTTCGACCTGCACCACCCGGAGATCGCGGCTCTCGACCAGCTCGAGGACAGCGGCCACGGTGCCCCGGTGGCGGCCGTCGGCAAGGAGGAGAGCAAGTGAAGATCCAGGGCAAGATGTTCCTCTGGCTGAGCGTCTTCATCCTGGCCGTCGCCATCCTGTACGGCGTCTGGTCGAAGGAGCCTGCCGGTACCACCGCGCTCTTCCTGGCCTTCGGCCTGAGCGTCATGATCGGCTACTACCTGGCCTTCACGGCCCGGCGGGTGGACGCCATGGCCCAGGACAACAAGGAAGCCGACGTGGCCGACGAGGCCGGCGAGGTGGGGTTCTTCTCCCCGCACAGCTGGCAGCCGCTCTCCCTGGGCATCGGCGGCGCGCTCGCCTTCCTGGGCGTGGCGCTCGGCTGGTGGCTGCTGTACTTCTCGCTGCCGCTGATCCTGGTCGGTCTCTTCGGCTGGGTGTTCGAGTACTACCGCGGTGAGGGCCAGAACCAGTAACAACGCCTGAGAAACACGGCACGGGCCCGGATCACCTCACTCCAGTGAGGTGATCCGGGCCCACTCTTTTGGAGTCATCCGGCGCGCCGCGGCTGACGAACCTTCATAGCGTGTGCTCATGAACCACACGCCTCGTATCCGTGCCGTCAGCGGCATCGCGCTGGTCGTCTCCCTCGGTGTGGTCGCTACCGCGTGTGGCGAACCGGACCGGCACCCCCTGTCCGCAGCGCCGTACGACGCGGCGCGGCAGGTGAGCTTCAACACCGGGTCAGACTCGAAGGTGGACCCCGAGAAGCCCCTGGAAGTCACGTCCAAGGGCGAGGGCGGCCGGATCACGGACGTCACCGTCATGGACGAAGCGGGCCACTACCTCGCCGGCGAACTCGCCGCGGACGGCGTCCGCTGGCGCTCCACGGCCCCGCTCGCCGCCGGCGCGAAGTACACCGTCCGGGTCTCCACCGAGGACGACGAGGGCGCTCCGGGGCTGCGCACGATGCTCTTCGAGACGGCGCCCGCCAAGCGGTTCCTCACCGCCGAGTTCGGCCCCAAGGCCGGCACGTACGGCGTGGGGCAGCCCATCACGGCCAAGCTCAGCCTCGCCGTCGCCGACGGCAAGGGCAGGGCGGTCGTCGAACGCGCCCTGAAGATAAGCTCGAAGCCCGCCGTCGAGGGTTCCTGGCACTGGGTCGACGACAAGACCCTGCACTACCGCCCGAGGGACTACTGGCCCGCGGGTGCCGTCGTGAACGCCACCAGCAACCTCCAGGGCGTCAAGGTCGCGGGCAAGCTCTACGGCGGCCGCTCGAAGCCGCTGAAGATCACCATCGGCGACCGCCTCGAAGCCGTCACCGACGCCGGGTCGCACACCATGACGGTGATGCGCGACGGAGAAGTGATCAAGACCATGCCGGTCACCACCGGCAAGCCGGGCTTCGACACGCGCAACGGCATCAAGGTCGTGCTGGGCAAGGAGTACTTCGTACGGATGCGCAGCACCAGCATCGGCATCGCCGAAGGCAGCTCCGAGTCCTACGACCTGCCCGTCTACTACGCGACCCGGGTGACCTGGAGCGGCGAATACGTCCACGCGGCGCCCTGGTCGGTCGGTTCACAGGGCTCGGCGAACGTCAGCCACGGCTGTACCGGGATGTCCATGGAGAACGCCGAATGGTTCTACAAGACCGTTCGTGAGGGTGACATCGTCAAGGTCATAAATAGCTACGGTGACATGATGGACACGTTCGGTAACGGCTTCGGGGACTGGAACCTGTCCTGGGACAAGTGGCTCAAGGGCAGCGCCCTGGTCGCCGGCTCCGACGCGGCGGCCGGCAACGTCACCGAAGTCTCCGCCCGCCTGCGCCCCCGGGTCTGACCGGCCCCTCCCGGGGCCTCAGGCCTCGATGGAGAGCCTGCTGCGCAGCAGGGCCGCCAGTGAGGCGGCGAACTCCACCGGGTCCACCGGCAGCGTCACCGCGGCCTCCGCACGGCTCCAGGTGGCCAGCCAGGCGTCCTGCGGGCGGCCGATCAGCAGCAGCACCGGCGGGCATTCGAAGATCTCGTCCTTGATCTGCCGGCACACGCCCATACCGCCCGCCGGGACGGTCTCGCCGTCCAGGACGCAGACGTCGATCCCGCCCTCGTCAAGGGCCTTGAGGACGGCGGGCAGGGTCGCGCACTCCACGAACCGCACCGGCGGAACGTCGGGGGCCGGCCTGCGCCCCGCCGCCAGCCTGACCTGCTCGCGGGTGTTGGAGTCGTCGCTGTAGACCAGGACCGTGGCGCTCGACTGCATGGTTCCTCCGCACTCGTTCGATCAGGCTTGTTGCGGCGGATGCTACTCCGTCCCACTGCCTGTCAACAGCGGTTCGGACACGCCTTCGATGGGCCGTTCGGCTCCCCCTGAACGCCCCGCGGGGAGTGGGAACACTCCGAACGGCACCCCCCGGAGTGAGGGCGGGATAAGCGACCGACATAATGTCGGTCGTGGCGACAGCAACGACAGTAGAAACCGGGCACGCGCACCCGTCGGTCAATCGACCGAACCTCACCAGCGTCGGAACCATCATCTGGCTGAGTTCCGAGCTGATGTTCTTCGCGGCCCTCTTCGCGATGTACTTCACCCTGCGATCGGTGACGGGTGCCGACTTCTGGGCAGAGAAAGCCGATGCGCTGAACTTCCCGTTCTCGGCGACCAACACCACGATCCTGGTGCTCTCTTCACTCACCTGCCAGCTCGGCGTGTTCGCCGCTGAGCGGGGCGACGTGAAGAAGCTCCGCACCTGGTTCGTGATCACATTCGTGATGGGTGCCATCTTCATCGGCGGTCAGGTCTTCGAGTACACCGAGCTGGTCAAGCACGAGGGGCTCTCCCTCTCGTCGGACCCGTACGGCTCGGTGTTCTACCTGACCACCGGTTTCCACGGCCTGCACGTGACGGGCGGTCTCATCGCCTTCCTGCTGGTCCTGGGAAGGACCTACGCGGCCAGGAGATTCACCCATGAGCAGGCAACCGCCGCCATCGTCGTGTCCTACTACTGGCACTTCGTCGATGTCGTCTGGATCGGCCTCTTCGCCACGATCTACATGATCAAGTAATCGGCGCGGGCGGTTCGTCCCCGAGCGGACACCGCCTGAAGCAGACACAGTCCAGAAGCATCGACGCAGAAGATCCTGACACCGGGGTAATCCGTGAAAAAGCTCTCCGCACGACGACGCCATCCGCTGGCGGCGGTCGTCGTCCTACTCCTCGCGCTGGCGGCCACTGGGGGGCTGTACGCCGCGTTCGCACCCGCGGACAAGGCGCAGGCCGACACAACCGCCCAGTCCCTCGCCATCAAGGAGGGGCAGAAGCTCTACACCGTCGGCTGCGCAAGCTGCCACGGAACCGGCGGTCAGGGCACCTCAGACGGCCCGTCCCTGGTCGGTGTCGGCTCCGCCGCCGTCGACTTCCAGGTCGGCACGGGGCGCATGCCCGCCCAGCAGCCCGGCGCGCAGGTGCCGAAGAAGAAGAACATCTACACGCAGGCCGAGATCGACCAGCTCGCGGCCTACGTCGCCTCCCTGGGCGCCGGTCCGATCACGCCGACCGAGAAGCAGTACAGCCCGGAGGGCGCGGACATCGCCAAGGGTGGCGAGCTGTTCCGCAACAACTGCGCCCAGTGCCACAACTTCACCGGTGAGGGCGGCGCGCTGACCGAGGGCAAGTACGCCCCGAGTCTGGAGGGCGTCAGCCCAAAGCACCTCTACGAGGCCATGCAGACCGGCCCGCAGAACATGCCGTCCTTCCCCGACACGACGATGCCCGAGCAGCAGAAGCGGGACATCATCGCGTACGTCAAGACCGTGAACGGCGAGGAGACGCCGACCCCCGGCGGATTCGCGCTCGGTGGCCTGGGTCCGGTCGCCGAGGGCCTGTTCGGCTGGATCTTCGGTCTCGGTTCGCTGATCGCTGTTGCCATCTGGGTCGCGGCCCACACCGCTAAGGCCAAGAAGTCATGAGTAGCCAAGACATTCCAGAAGAGAACCTGCCCGCAGAGCAGGGCGCCGCGCACGACGCGGCCCACGGTGGCACCACCGCCGTCGCACAGCGACACGACGATCCGTTCGCCGATCCTGGACTGCCGGCCCACAAGCCGCGCATCCAGGACATCGACGAGCGGGCCGCCAAGCGCTCCGAGCGCGCCGTTGCCTTCATGTTCACGCTGTCGATGCTGGCCACGATCGGCTTCATCGCCGCGTTCGTGATCTTCCCGGTCGACAAGATCGTCTACATCTGGCCGTTCGGGCACATCAGCGCGCTGAACTTCTCGCTGGGTGTGACGCTGGGCCTCGCGCTCTTCTGCATCGGCGCGGGCGCCGTCCACTGGGCGCGCACCCTGATGTCCGACGTGGAGGTCGCCGACGACCGGCACGCGATCGAGGCCGAGCCCGAGGTCAAGGCCAAGGTCCTGGCCGACTTCGCGGACGGTGCCCGGGAGTCCGCGATCGGACGGCGCAAGCTGATCCGCAACACCATGTTCGGCGCGCTGGCCATGGTGCCGCTCTCCGGTGTGGTCCTGCTGCGCGAGCTCGGCCCGCTGCCCGAGGACAAGCTCCGCAAGACGCTGTGGGCCAAGGGCAAGCAGCTCATCAACATGAACACCAACGAGCCGCTGCGTCCCGAGGACGTCGCGGTGGGTTCGCTGACCTTCGTCATGCCCGAGGGCCTGAAGGAGAGCGACCACAACTTCAACACCGAGATCGCCAAGGCGGCCGTGATGATCGTCCGGCTCCAGCCGGAGGACATCAAGGACAAGCGTGAGCTCGAGTGGTCCCACGACGGCATCGTGGCCTACTCGAAGATCTGCACGCACGTCGGTTGCCCGATCAGCCTGTACGAGCAGCAGACGCACCACGTCCTCTGCCCGTGCCACCAGTCCACCTTCGACCTCTCCGACGGCGCCCGCGTCATCTTCGGTCCGGCCGGTCACCCGCTTCCGCAGCTGCGGATCGGCGTGAACGCCGAGGGCAACCTCGAGGCGCTCGGCGACTTCGAAGAGCCCGTCGGTCCTGCCTTCTGGGAGCGCGGATGAGCACTGCAACGGATACGAAGAAGAAGGCGCCCGCCGGCGAGCGGGTGGCCGACTGGGCGGACGGCAGGCTCGGGATCTACTCGTTGGCCAAGGCCAACATGCGCAAGATCTTCCCGGACCACTGGTCCTTCATGCTCGGTGAGATCGCGCTCTACAGCTTCATCATCATCATCCTCACGGGTGTGTACCTGACGCTGTTCTTCCACCCGAGCATGAACGAGATCGAGTACCACGGCTCGTACGTGCCGATGCAGGGCATCCGGATGACCGAGGCGTACGCCTCGACCCTGGACATCAGCTTCGACGTCCGCGGTGGTCTGCTGATCCGGCAGATCCACCACTGGGCCGCGCTGATCTTCCTCGCCGCGATGTTCGTGCACATGATGCGCGTGTTCTTCACGGGCGCGTTCCGCAAGCCGCGTGAGATCAACTGGCTGTTCGGCTTCCTGCTGTTCGTCCTCGGCATGTTCACCGGGTTCACCGGTTACTCGCTCCCGGACGACCTGCTCTCCGGCACCGGTGTCCGCTTCACGCAGGGCGCGATCCTGGCGACGCCGATCGTCGGCACCTACCTGTCGATGTTCCTGTTCGGCGGCGAGTTCCCCGGCCACGACATGGTGGCGCGGTTCTACTCGATCCACATCCTGCTGCTGCCGGGCATCATGCTCGGTCTCGTGGTGGCCCACCTGATCCTGGTCTTCTACCACAAGCACACCCAGTTCGCGGGCCCCGGCCGTACGAACAAGAACGTCGTCGGCATGCCGCTGCTGCCGGTGTACATGGCCAAGGCCGGAGGCTTCTTCTTCCTGGTCTTCGGTGTCATCGCACTGATCGCGGGCATGTTCACGATCAACCCGGTGTGGGCGCTCGGCCCGTACCGCCCGGACCATGTGTCCACCGGCGCCCAGCCCGACTGGTACATGGGCTTCGCCGAGGGTCTGGTCCGAGTGATGCCGGGCTGGGAGATCAACCTGTGGGGCCACACCCTGGTCCTCGGCGTGTTCATCCCGCTGGTCCTCTTCGGTCTCGTTCTCGCGGTGCTCGCGGTGTACCCGTTCATCGAGTCGTGGATCACCGGCGACAAGCGTGAGCACCACATCCTGGACCGGCCGCGCAACGCTCCGACGCGTACCGCGCTGGGCGTGGCCTGGGTGACCGGTTACGTGATCATGCTGCTCGGTGGCGGAAACGACATCTTCGCGACGCACTTCAACCTGTCGATCAACGCGATCACCTGGTTCGTGCGCATCACGTACTTCGTCGGACCGGTCCTCGCGTTCATCATCACCAAGCGGATCTGCCTGGGTCTGCAGCGGCGCGACAAGGACAAGGTGCTGCACGGACGCGAGTCCGGCATCATCAAGCGCCTGCCGCACGGTGAGTTCGTCGAGGTGCACGAGCCGCTGGCGCAGGGCGACCTGTACAAGCTCACCGCGCACGAGCAGTACAAGCCCGCGGAGATCGGCCCGACCGTGGACGAGAACGGCGTCCGCCGCAAGGTGAAGCTCACCGAGAAGCTGCGCGCCAGGCTCAGCAAGAGCTACTACGGCGAGCACAACCAGATCGACAAGCCCACCGCGGACGAGTACAAGGAGATCACGAGCGGCCACGGCCACCACTGATCGCCCGACGGACACGTCCGGCAGACACGTCGCCACAGCGAAGGGCCCCGTCCACTCGATGGACGGGGCCCTTCGCCGTGCCCGGGGCTGGATAGGGTGGGATCCATCCCTGTCGGCTTGTGGACCCTGGAGCGGACCATGAACGTTGTGACCCCAGTAGGCGGCGACAGCGTGGCGGCCCACTCCTGGCCGAGCGTGCTGAACGCCCTGCTCGAGAACCGCGACCAGAGCGCGGACGCGACGGCGTGGGCCATGGACCGGATCCTCAGCGGCGAGGCCACCGACGCGCAGATCGCCGGCTTCGCGGTCGCCCTGCGCGCGAAGGGCGAGACCGTGGAGGAGATCACCGGTCTGGTGCGGACGATGTACCGCCACGCCAATCTGATCGAGGTGCCCGGGGGATGTGTCGACATCGTCGGCACCGGCGGCGACGGCGCCAAGACCGTCAACATCTCCACCATGTCGGCGATCGTCGTCGCCGGTACGGGCGCGAAGGTGGTCAAGCACGGCAATCGCGCCGCCTCCTCCGCGAGCGGCGCCTCGGACGTCCTGGAGAAGCTCGGCGTCAATCTGGAGCTGACCCCGCAGCGGGTGGCAGAGGTCGCGGCCGAGGCGGGCATCACCTTCTGCTTCGCCGTGAAGTTCCACCCGGCGCTGCGGCACGTCGCCATGGCGCGCAAGGAGCTGGGCATCCGGACGGTCTTCAACTTCCTCGGCCCGCTCACCAACCCGGCGAAGGTCACCGCCCAGGCGACCGGCGTCGCCGACGCCCGGATGGCGCCGATCATGGCCGGGGTGCTGGCCGAACGCGGCTCGTCCGCACTGGTCTTCCGCGGCGACGACGGCCTGGACGAACTGACGACCACCTCCACCTCCCATGTCTGGGTGGTGCGGGACGGCGCCGTGCGCGAGGAGACCTTCGACCCGCGGGACATCGGCATCGAGCTGGTCCCGGTCGAGGCGCTGCGCGGCGCGGACGCCTCGTACAACGCCGATGTGGCGCGCCGGCTGCTGGGCGGCGAGACCGGGCCCGTGCGGGACGCCGTGCTGCTCAACTCGGCGGCGGCGCTGGCGGCCCTGGAGCCGACCGACGGCACGCTGAACGAGCAGCTGGCGGCCGGTGTGGCACGGGCGGCCAGGTCGATCGACTCCGGCGCGGCGAGGGCCGCGCTGGAGCGCTGGGTCGAGGCCAGCAACTCGTAGACGGCCCCTGGGCGCGGTCCGGATGGTGGACCGCGCCCTTGCGTCCGCCGCGACGTGTGGCAGGATGCTGGCCAAGGTCATGAGTGACAGCGATTACGGCCCCGGCCCGCTGTCCGGCAACCCTCCGTCCGTGGCGGGGTGCCCCGGGTGAAGACCAGGCCGCAGGCAGCGAGGTCTGTGGCAAGCGCGGACCCCCGCGGCGTCATCGACCGCCGCGTCCCTGGGGTCCTGGTCCTCAAGGGAGCAGTCTCGTGAGCAAGCGAATGCGATAGGGCGTCTGCGCCCCTTCTTCAACACCCTCCGCACGGCGTCGCCGTGTGCCGAGGCGACCCCGTATCCGGGTCCTGAAGCCGATTCGCCTTTCTCCCCCTACCTTCGGTGGGGGTACCCCCAGCTGGGAGATACCGCCATGTCCGTGTACCCGAACGCCGCCGAGACCGCTGTCGCCGACGCCGCCGGCCCGTCCCTCTGTGCCCCGCTGCCGGTCCTCGGCCGGGACGTCACCGTCCCGCTCGTCACCGGCGGCGAAGTCACCTACGCGGCCCTCGACTACGCCGCGAGCGCCCCGGCGCTGCAGCGGGTGTGGGACGACGTGGCCGCGTACGCCCCGTACTACGGAAGCGTGCACCGGGGTGCCGGGTACCTGTCGCAGCTGTCCACCGACCTGTTCGAGAACAGCCGGGCCGTGGTGCACGAGTTCCTCGGCTGCCGCGACGGCGACCAGGTGGTCTTCACCCGGTCCACGACCGACTCGCTGAACCTGCTGGCCGCCGCGCTGCCCGACGGCTGCGAGGTGTTCGTCTTCGAGACCGAGCACCACGCCTCGCTGCTGCCGTGGAGGGATGCCCGGGTGACGTACCTGGACGCGCCCCGCACGCCCGGTGACGCGGTACGGACGCTGGAGCACGCGCTCGCCCACCGAGACCCCCACGGTCCGGCGCTGGTCTGCGTGACGGGTGCGTCCAACGTGACCGGTGAGCTGTGGCCGGTGCGGGAACTCGCCGCGGCGGCCCACGCGCACGGCGCCCGTATCGTGCTCGACGCGGCCCAGCTCGCGCCCCACCACCCGCTGTCCGTCCAGGAGCTGGACGTCGACTGGGTGGCCTTCTCCGGGCACAAGCTCTACGCGCCGTTCGGCTCCGGTGTGCTCGCCGGCCGGGCGGACTGGCTGCGCGAGGCGGAGCCGTACCTCGCCGGCGGCGGCGCCTCGCGCACCGTCGCACGGCGCGCCGACGGCGGGGTGGAGGTCGAGTGGCACACCACCGCGGCACGGCACGAGGCAGGCTCGCCCAACGTGATCGGCGTCTACTCGATCGCCGCCGCCTGCAAGGCGCTCACTGAGGCCGGTTTCGACCGGCTGGTCGCCCGCGAGCAGCACCTGATCGCCAAGGTCCGGGAAGGTCTCGCGGAGGTGCCGGAGGTCCGGGTGCTGTCGCTGTTCGGCGACGACTCCCCCCGCGTCGGTGTCCTCTCCTTCGTGGTGGACGGCTGGAACAGCTCGCACTTCGCCGCGGCACTGTCCGCCGAGTACGGCATCGGCGTCCGTGACGGACTCTTCTGCGCCCACCCGCTGGTGCGCACCCTGCTGGGCAGCGACCCGCAGGACGTCGGCGACTGCGGCGCCCCGGAGGCCGGGCCGGGGGAGAGGTCGCTCAACGCCATCCGGGTCAGCTTCGGCGCGGGTACCCCCGACGAGCACGTGGAGAGGTTCGTGCGGGCCGTCAAGGAGCTCGTCCGCGACGGCGCGCAGTGGAAGTACCGCACAGAGGACGGGCGTTGCGTGCCCGATCGCGGCTGACTCAGGCCGCGAGCCTGGTGCCCAGCAGCACCATCCGCAGCGCGCGTTCGGCCGCGTCGGCGAGGAACTCGCCGGCCCGGTCCAGCGCTTCCGGCAGCGGAACCGGCGCCGGCACGATCGACCCGTAGGCGTCCACGCCCGCGGCCCTGACCTCGTGCACGCCGTGGCCGAGCGTCCCGGCGAGGGCCAGCACCGGCACTCCGGCGGCCCTGGCACGGTGGGCCACCTCCGCCGGGATCTTCCCGCGTACGGTCTGGTCGTCGAGCGCCCCCTCCGCCGTGATCACCAGGTCGGCACGGGCCAGCCTCGCGTCCAGGTCGACATGGTCCAGCAGCACGTCGAAGCGGGGCAGCAGCCGGGCGCCGAGCGCGGCCAGCCCCGCGCCGAGCCCGCCCGACGCGCCCGTGCCGGGAGCGGTCCGCAGGTCGACGGCGGCAGGCAGGGCGGCGGTGAGGTGGACGGCCCAGTGCTCCAGCGCGGCCGAGAGCTCCTCGACCTGCGCCGGGGTCGCGCCCTTCTGCGGGCCGAAGACCCTGGCCACGCCGTGCTCGCCGCACAGCACGTTGAACGGGTTGCAGGCCACCAGGATCCCGGCCGCGGAGATACGGGGGTCGAGGCCGGCGCTGTCGATCCGCGCGAGACGCCTCAACTCCCTTCCTCCCGGCCTCAGCTCGTGCCCCTGGTCGTCCAGGAGCCGTACACCGAGGGCCTGGAGTGCGCCCGCGCCGCCGTCGGAAGTGCCCGAGTCGCCGCAGCCGACCAGGATCCGCCGGGCACCGGTGTCCAGCGCGGACCGGATCAGCTCACCCACGCCGTACGTGGTGGTGGCGCCCGGGTCCCGGCGGTCCGGCGGCACCAGGGCCAGTCCGGCGACCGCCGCCATCTCGACCACGGCGGTGCCGTCGCCGAGCACGGCGAAGTGAGCCGGTACCGGAGTGCCGAGCGGTCCCGTGGCCCGGCGGCGCACCAGCCGGCCGCCCGTCGCCGCCGCCAGCGCCTCGGCCGTGCCCTCACCGCCGTCGACCAGCGGGACGAGGTCGATCTCCGCGTCGGGCGCGACCCTGCGCAGCCCCTCCGCGATCGACTCCGCGGCCTCACGGGCCGTCAGGGACTCCTTGAAACCGCTGGGTGCGACGGCGATACGGATGGGGGTACGGCTCATGGCTGGGTCTCCAGAAGGACGGGCACGCCGAGCAGCGGCCAGACGGTGAGGGCGAAGATCAGCACGACGGCGGCGCTGAGGGGCGCGAGGAGCCCGGACAGCCGCAGCAGATCGCGCGGGGTGAAGGTGGGCACACCGTCCGGCGGGTCGGCGAAGAGCGTGACCGGCTTGGCGGAGGCGGGCAGCGTGTGGCAGAACCCGGCCGCCGCGGTGGACGCCAGGGCCGCGGCGACCGGGTTGACCCCGGCGGCGACGGCGGCGGCCACCACCAGCGGCACCAGCACGGACGAGCGGGCGGAACGGGACTGGAGCACGAGATGCGCGGCGGTGCTGACCACCACGATCACGGTGAGGAACAGCCACGCCGGCAGGTCCCCGGGCAGCCCGCCCACCAGCCATCCGGCCGCCCCCGACTCGGCCAGCGCCACCCCCATCGCGGTCGTCGCGGCCATGAACAGCAGCAACGGCCAGGGCACCGTCCGCAGCCCGTCCTTCAGCCGCACCGTGCCGAGCGCCGGCGATGCCGCCACCACCGCGCCGATCAGGGCGACCACCGCCGGCGGTACCCCGTGCAGCGGCTCGCTGCACCACAGCGCCACCACCGTGCCCAGCAACAGCAGGCACCGTGTCTCCGCGGTGGTCAGCGGACCGGTCACCGCCGTGGGGGAGTGCTCCTGGAGCAGTGCGGGGGTGATCCTTACGGGCCCCCGGCGCTCCGCACGCGAGGTGGTCGTCAACAGCACGGTCTCCGCCGCCAGATGCGAGGAGACCACTGCCAACGGCAGGCCCAGCAGCAGCCATTCGACGAAGCCGAGCCGCTCGCCGGTCTGCTCCCACAGCACGCTCACCGTGATCAGATGCGCGCCCGCGCCGATGAGGGTGGCGACGGCGGACAGCAGGACCACGGTCGGGAACAGCAGCGCCAGCATCACCACCAGTCGCCTCCGGTCGGCGAGCGCCTTGGCGAGGGCGAGGAACACCGGCATGGCCAGCGCGGCCCGGCCGGACGTGGCCGGCACCGCGAACGCGGTGACCACCAGCGCCGCGGTCGTCAGATGCACCAACTGCCGTACGGTGCGCGCCCCGCCGACGAGGAAGGCGGCCGCCCGGCCTGCCAGGCCTGTCCTGGCGACGGCGGCGGCCAGGACGAACGCGCAGATCAGCAGCCAGACCGTCTCGTCGCCGAGGGTGGCGAAGAGGGTGTCGGCGCTGATGACGCCGGTCGCGGTGAGCGCCAGCCCGGCCCCGAGCGCGACGTAGGTGTCGTCGACGGGTGCGGCGATCCAGGCGCAGGTGGCGAGGGCGAACACGGCGAGCGTGAGCCGTGCTTCACCGTTCAGCGACGGGAAGACGGTGGGGACGGCGAGCAGCGCACAGACACTGAGGGCCGCGCACAGCCGGACCGCCTGGCGGATGGGGAGGGTCACGACGAACAGTCTTGGAGCGCGCCGTGAGCCGCCGATGAGCCGCGGATGAAGGAAAGTTCATCCGCTGACACACCCTTTGCATGCTTCTACGGCATTCGGTAGCCCATGCCCCGTACCGTCTCCAGCCGTTCGGCGCCGAGCTTCTTGCGCAGCGCCCGCACATAGACGTCCACGATGTTGGAGCCGGGGTCGAAGTCGTAGCCCCATACGTGGGAGAGGATCTGCTCCCGGGACAGCACCTGACCGGGATGGCGCAGGAACAGTTCCAGCAGCACGAACTCACGTGCCGTCAGGTCCACCGTCCGCCCCGACGCGCGCGCCCGCCGGGTCCGCAGGTCGAGGCTGAGATCGCCGCTGCGCAGGACCGTGACCTCGGGGGCGCGGGCCGCGGTGCGCAGCCTCAGCCGTACCCGCGCCAGCAGCTCCTCGAAGCGGAACGGCTTGGTCATCCAGTCGTCGGCGCCGCCCTCGAGGCCGGCGACCGTGTCCCGTACCGAGTCGCGGGCGGTCAGCACGACCACGGGCAGCGTCACCCGGGACTCCCGCAGCTCGCGCAGCACGGTGAAGCCGTCGCGGCCGGGCAGACCGATGTCCAGCAGCATCAGGTCGAAGCCACCGGACAGGGCGTGGCCGAGAGCGGTGTCGCCGTCGACGGCGACCGTGGTGGTGAAGCCGTTGGAGCGCAGCCCCTTCTCGACGAAGGAGGCGATCCGCTCCTCGTCCTCGGCGATCAGAATGCGGTTCACAGCGCGTCCTCCATGACGAGTACGAATGTCGCCCCTCCGCCGTCGGTGCGGCGCAGCTCGACCCGGCCGCCCCGGTGCCCCTCCGCGATGGCGCGGACGATGGACAGGCCCAGCCCCGCGCCGCTGGTGCGGGCGCCGCGCCGGGCGGTGCCGCGCCGGAAGCGCTCGAAGATCACCCCGGCGTCCTGCTCCTGCACACCCGGCCCGCTGTCGGCGACGTACAGCTCCAGCCGGCCTTCGAGCGCGCGGGAGCCGATCCGTATCCGGGCGCCGGGGACGGTGTGCTGCACCGCGTTCTGCGCCAGCTGGACCATGGCCTGGGTGATGCGCTGCGGATCGAGCACCGCCTCGCGGTCCGCGACCTGGTCCAGCACCCAGTCACGCTCGCCCAGCGCCCGCGCCTTCACGAAGACGTCGGCGGTCAGCTCGCCGAGCTGGACCGGCTCGGGACGGATGAAGTCCGGCCGCTCGGCCTTGGCCAGCAGCAGCAGGTCCTCCACGATCCGGCTCATCCGGTCGAGTTCGTCGGTGACCAGGCGGACCGTCTCGCGCTGCTCGGCCGGGTCGTCGCCCATGACCTCCAGGTGGCCGCGCACGATGGTGATCGGGGTGCGCAGCTCGTGCCCGGCGTCGTCGACGAACTGCCGCTGCCCCGCGAAGGCCCGCTCCAGCCGGTCCAGCATGGCGTTGAACGTCTCGGCGAGCGCGGCGATGTCGTCACGGCCCTGGACCGGGATCCGCTGGGTCAGGTCCTGCTCGGTCAGCTGCTCGGCGGTCGCCCGGACCACTCGTACGGGTGCCAGGATGCGGCCGGCCACCACCCATCCGATGCCGGTCGTCAGCAGCAGCGCCACACCGGAGATCACGAGCAGCGTGCGGTACGCGTCGTCGGCGATCGAGCGCTCGCCGTCGGCGTGGAACGCGACGACGAAGGCCGCCGGGTGACCCGGCCGGGCGGAGTCGATGGGCACCTTCGCCCAGCGCACCTCGCCCGCCGGCCGCTCGAGGACGCCGGAGGATGCCTTGGAGTCCAGGATCGCGGAGAGGGAGGTCCGGTCGGGGTGCAGCGCGACGGAGGCCCGGATGTCGCGTGACTGCCGTATGACGTGGAGGCTCTGCCCGGCCGGGCGGGTCAGTCCGAGCAGTTCCTCGTCGGGATCGGAGTACTGGCGCTGGAGGAAGACCCGCAGCAGCTTCTCCGGGTCGGTGAAGGTGCGGCCGGTGTCCGGGTCGACGCCCTGGGGCACGAAGTTCCCGAACTCCTGGGTCTCCTGGGTGAGCAGCTGGTTGATCCGGTGGTCGATGTCCCGCAGCAGCAGTGACCGGGTGGTGGTGGCGACGGCCGCTAGGGCCACCGTCATCATCAGGAGCAGCCAGAGCAGAATGCGGACCCGCGCGGAGATCCGGCGGTCAGTTCTCTTCACCGGTGTCGTCGTCATCGTCGTCGTCGGTGGCCGCAGGACCCGGCACGACGGCGTCGCCGGTGGGGCGCGGGCTCGCGGGCGCGCCGCCGGGGCTGTCCGAAGCGCCGGCCGAGGGGGTGCCGCCGGGGGTGGCGGACGGCGCGGGTGAGGCGGGACGCGGCGTCGCGTCCAGCTCGACGGCCGGTGGCACCCGGGGCGTTGCCGGGGCGTCGGTCAGGGCGTAGCTGGTGGCCGCGATACCGAGCGGGATGGCGACGACGGCGGCGAGGGTCGCCATGCGATGGGTGAATGCCATACCGGTCATCCTCGGAGCCTGGCGGAAAGCCCGGATGAGGCGCGGATGAGGATTCCTTCATGAACGGCCCCGGTGCGTCGCGGCCGGGTCCGGCCCACGGTGCGCCCCGGCCGGTTCCGTGCCCGGACGGCCCCGGCCGCCGGACCGGACCTACGCGTCCAGCCCGATGGCGAACGCCGCCTCCAGGTCGTGCTGCGAGTAGGTGCGGAAGGCGACATGCGTGTCGGTCCCCTCGACACCGGGGATCTTGCTGATCCGGCCGGGGATCACGTCCGCCAGGTCGTCGTGCCTGGCCACGCGCACCATGGCGATCAAGTCGTAGGTACCGGTGACGGAGAAGACCTCGCTGACGCTGTCCAGCGCGGCGATCGACTCGGCGATCTCGGGGATGCGGTCCACGCTGGTCTTGATGAGCACGATCGCGGTGATCACGGCTGGCTTTCTCCCTCGGTCGCTGCGGATGCGTTCACTCTAGTCCCACGCCCGTAGCGGCCCCACGCGTAGACGAAGCCCGCCCCGAAGCCGACCAGGTGCGCCAGATACGCGACGCCCGGCCCGCTGCCGGCGCCCCTGGCCGCCAGCCACTGAAGGACGAACCAGAAGATCAGCACCGCCCAGGCGGGGAATCGCAGCGGCAGGAAGAAGAGGAAAGGGAACAGGCTGGTCACCCGCGCCCTCGGGAAGAGGAAGAGGAACGCCCCGAGGACGGCGGAGATCGCCCCGGAGGCCCCCACCAGCGTCTGCTCGGAGTCGGCGTTGACGACCGCGAACGCGAGCAGCGCGAGATATCCGGCCCCGACGTAGAAGAGCACGAACTCCAGCTGCCCCATACGCTCCTCCGCCATGGCGCCGAAGACGAACAGGAACAGCATGTTCCCCAGCAGGTGCAGCCAACTGCCGTGCACGAAGAGCGCGGTGAGCGGAGTGAGCAGGGCGTCCGGGGAGCCGGCCGTCAGCTCGGCGGGGATCACGCCCCAGCGCTCGAAGTACCCCGCCTGGGCGACGAGCAGCCGGTCACCGAGGCCGTACACGGGGTTGAAGCCGGACACCGGGCTGATGAGGAAGATCGCGCAACAGACCGCGATCAAGCCGTATGTCACCGTCGGCCCCGAGGCCGCGTTCCTGAGCGCTTTCCTGGCCGTGCCCCACCTACTGATCATGGACAGAGCATGGCGTAGCAGGACCGAACGGTACAGAGTGCCTCGCCGCGACATCGGGTACCTGCGAGGCCGTAGGGTTACAGGCAGTACATCCGCAGTTCGACGGCGCACCGCGGTACCGCACCCGCATGAGACAAGAGGACGGCACGATGACGACGGTTCCCTCGCCGACCGCCGAGACCAGGTGGCGCTGCACGCTCTGTGGCAATCTGACGCGCTTCGACGTCACACGCTCGTCGAAGGTCGTCGAGTACGTCCATCTGGACCTGGCGGGTGAGCCGACCGTGGAGGAGCGCGAGGTCGTCAGTGAGACCATCGAGTCGGTCCGATGCCGCTGGTGCAACGCGGTGGACCAGATCGAGCTGGTGGACAGGCCGGGAGCCGGTTCCTGAACGGAGCGGCCCCCATGGGTGGTAGGGGTGACGGATCGTGGAGCAGCCTGAGAACGGCGGCGGGCCGGCCGGTGCGGCCGGTGACGCCGCCGAGGCGCTCGACCGCCCGCTGCCGGAAGGTGTGAGGCGACGGGTCGTCGCCCTCGTCTCCGACGCCTTCGGCGGCCTGACCGTCGCCGAACTGCCCGCCCAGCTCCGGCAGTACGCCCGGTTCACGCCCACCCGGCGCGCCAAGTTCGCCGGGAACGCGATGGCCGCCGCGCTCGAGGGGGACCCCCTCTTCCGCCAGCGCATCGGCGAACGGCTCGGCAAGGCCCAGCCCGAGCTGGTCAAGGCGCTCGAGTCCGGATCGCCGCCCGCCGCCGCGGACCCCGCGGACGTGGCGGCGGCCGCCTATGTGCTGCGTCCCGCCGGCTGGGTCAAGATGGTCGCCGCCGCCGGCGAGGAGGCGCAGCGGGCCGACGCCGAGCGGGCCGACGAGGCCGGGCGGCGCGAGCTGGACCGGCTGCGCGAGGAACTGGCCCAGGCCCGCGACCAGATCAGGTCGGAGACCGAGCGGCTGCGCGCCGAACTCGACAGCGCCCGCAAGGAGAACGAGTCGCTGCACCGCAAGCTGCGCAGCGCCCAGGCCGATCTGAAACGCGGCGAGGCCGCCCTGCGCCACCGGGACGCCGAGATCGACGGTGTCCGGGCCCAGGCCGCGGCCCAGGTGTCGGCCGCCGAGAGCGAGACCCGGCGGCTCAAGGCACGCCTGGCGGAGGCCGAGTCGGCGGTCGAGGCGGGCCGCCGGGCCGCCCGCGAGGGTCGTTCCGTCGAGGACATGCGACTGCGGCTGCTCCTGGACACGGTGCTCGACGCGGCCCAGGGGCTGCGCCGCGAGCTGGCCCTGCCGCCCGCGGGCATGCACCCGGCGGACACGGTGGACGCCGTGGAACCGGGGCGGATGTCGCCCAAGGACATCGCGGCACGGGCCCTCTCCGAGACGGATCCCGCCCTCCTCGACCAACTGCTGGCGCTGCCGCAGGCGCATCTCGTCGTCGACGGCTACAACGTCACGAAGACCGGCTATCCGACGATGCCGCTGGAGAAGCAGCGGCTGCGGCTGCTGGGCGGCCTGTCGATGCTCGCGGCCCGGACGGGCGCCGAGATCACCTGCGTGTTCGACGGGGCGGAGCTCGCCGCTCCGGTGCTGCTGGCGCCGCCGCGCGGGGTGCGGGTGCTGTTCTCCAAGGCGGGTGTGACGGCGGACGAACTGATCCGCCAGCTGGTGAGGGCGGAGCCGCCCGGCCGGCCCGTGGTGGTCGTCTCCACCGACCGGGAGGTGGCCGACGGCGTCGCGAAGGCGGGGGCCAGGCCGGTCGCGTCCGCCTTGTTGCTGAAGCGGCTTTCGCGCGTCTCGTAACTCCGGCGGCATATGCCCGATTTCGGGTCTCCGCAGGTGGGACGCTGCGTCAAGTCTCCATTACTACACGTGTGATGAGAGTAAAGAATGGGCTCCCTGGGTAAGATTTTTCCTGTGAGGATTTGAAGTGATCACAGGAAGGTCACTAAGGTCGGGGCTCGAACCTTCGCGCGGTTGATCGCCCATCCGGGGCGACAGCGAAGGAACCGCCGAGTTCGTGCAGTTCGACCCCATTTCCCCCAGGGACCCGATGCGCGGACGCCGGGGATTCGCGTCCCCCCACTGCCCGGTAGGCGGCTCGAGGAAGAAGGAGCTCGCCTTCGTGGCGTCCCACCGTCGTCCCAAGCAGCCGAGCCGCACCCGCGTGACCGTGCTCACCGCGACCGCCGCAGCGGCCGTCGCCCTGACCGCCCAGACCGCCCAGGCCGAGCCGAAGCCGAGCAAGAGCGAGGTCAAGGAAAAGGTCGACAAGCTCTACGAAGAGGCGGAGAAGGCCACCGAGAAGTACAACGGGGCCAAGGAGCAGCAGGAGAAGCTCGACGAGCAGATCGACGCGCTGCAGGACAAGGTCGCCCGCGGGCAGGACGAGCTCAACACCCTGAGGGACAGCCTGGGTTCGGTGGCGAGCGCCCAGTACCGCACCGGTGGCATCGACCCCTCCGTGCAGCTCTTCCTCTCCGGTGACCCGGACACCTACCTCGACAAGGCCTCCGCGCTGGACCAGCTCGGCGCCAAGCAGACCGAGGCGATCCAGGAGATCCAGGCCAAGCAGCGCACCCTCGCGCAGCAGCGCCAGGAGGCCCAGAGCAAGCTCGGCGACCTGGCCGAGACCCGCAAGACGCTCGGCGAGAAGAAGAAGGAGGTTCAGGGCAAGCTCGCGGAAGCGCAGCGGCTGCTGAACTCCCTCACCGCCGCCGAGCGCGCCGCGCTCGCCGCCGACGAGAGCCGCGCGAACCGCGCCAGCGCCCGTGTCGACCTCGGCCCGGCCGTGCCCGCCTCGCAGCGCGCGTCCGCCGCGTTCGCCGCCGCGCAGTCCCAGATAGGGAAGCCGTACGTCTACGGGGCGTCCGGCCCGAACTCCTTCGACTGCTCGGGGCTCACCTCCTGGGCGTTCGCGCAGGCCGACGTCTCCATCCCGCGCACCTCGCAGGCGCAGGCCAACGCCGGCACCCGCATCTACTCGCAGAGCCAGCTCAAGCAGGGCGACCTGGTCATCTTCTACGGCGACCTGCACCACGTCGGCTTCTACGCGGGCAACGGCCAGGTGCTGCACGCCCCGCGGAGCGGCACCAACGTGCGCTACGAGTCGATCAACAACATGCCGTTCCAGTTCGGCGTGCGTATCTGACGCACGGTCGGACGGACTGCCGCCCAGGCAGTCGGACGGATCGTTCGGCGGGTCCTCGCACCCGCCCGAACGGGGGAATTCGTCCCCTTCGTACTGACGCGACGCCCCGCCGGTGACCTGTGGTCTCCGGCGGGGCGTCACTCTTTGTGCCCGCCGGGGGCTTTGGTCACCTCGTGTTCACCCGGTTACTCTCTGCCGCGCATCGAACCCGGTTCCCCGGAAGTCCCGGCGGAACCGCTGCGAAAGTCCTGCGGAAGGGAGCGCGGCACGTGGTGTCCCACCGCCGACCCTCACAGCCCGGCCTCACACGGAGTGCCCGGGGCACCGTCCTGTCCGCGGCGGCGGCCACGGCCGCCGCCGCCCTCGGCGCCGGTGCCGCACCGGCCGGTGCCGAGCCGGGAACTGGCGCGGAGGCGACCCGGGCCAGGGTCGACCGGCTCTACGAGGAGGCCGAACGGGCCACGGAGCGCTACAACGCCGCGGGCGAGCGGGTCGAGAAGCTCCACGAGCAGGTCGAGCACGCGCAGGACAGGGTGGCCCGCAGCCAGGAGCGGATCAACCGGATGCGCGAGGCGCTCGGCTCCGTGGCAGGCGCCCAGTACCGCTCCGGCGGCATCGATCCGGCGCTGGCACTGCTGCTCTCCCAGGACCCGGACGGCTACCTCGAGGCGGCGGCGACGCTGGACCGCGTCTCCGAACGGAACTCCGCCGCGCTGACCGACCTCCGCCGCGAGCAGCGCGACCTCGGCCAGGAACGCACCGAGGCCGCACGCGACCTCGCCGAACTGGAGCGCAGCAGAAGCGCGGTGGCGCGCCACAAGCGCACGGTGGAACGCAAGCTCGGCGATGCGAGACGTCTGCTGAACGCGCTGCCGGCCGGCGAACGGGAGGCGTACGACAGGTCCTCGCGCTCCGGGCGCGACGACCTGGCGGGCATGGCCGCACTGCCCGGACTCCCGGCCGCCTCCCCGCATGCGGCGGCGGCCATGGCGGCGGCCCGCAGCGCGGTCGGCCGCCCCTATGTGTGGGGCGCCACCGGGCCCACCGGCTTCGACTGCTCGGGCCTTGTGCAGTGGTCCTACGCCCAGGCGGGAGTGGGCCTGCCGCGCACCTCCCAGGCCCAGGCGCACGCGGGCACCCGTGTGCCCCTGTCGGCGGCCCGGCCGGGCGACATCGTCACGTACCGGAGCGACGCGAGCCATGTCGGCATGTACGTGGGTAACGGGCAGGTGGTCCATGCGCCGTATCCCGGCGCGGCGGTGCGGTACGACCCGGTGGGGATGATGCCGGTGTACGCGGTGACGCGGGTGTAGCCGGCGGGTGGACCGCTGTGGGGGCCGTTCCCCACTCCGCCCCTTCCCGCTGTACCGATGTGCGGCTCAGCCGCGTGGGGGCAGGCCGCGGGACCCCGTACCGCGATCCGCGCGGGGCCTTCGAGCGCCGGGCGGGCTGACATGCCGCTGCGCGGCCACCCGCGGGCGCATTCGGTCTCGCCTATGGCCGCAACCTGGCCTGCGGCGGCTGAGGCCTTGCCGTGCGGGCCGGAAATGCCGCTGCGAGGCATCCAGGCACGTCGGCGCAGCCGACCCGCCGGCGTCCGAGGCGCGGGGCGCCGGGCAGGGCTCAAGTCGCGGGGCAACTTCAGCCTCGCCGGCGTTTGAGGCGCGGGGGCAGAGCTCCCGCGCCCCCGCGCGGAGCCCGGTGGCCGTGGTCGAGGGGGCGGCCCTCGGCGGCCCGTTACGTACCATCGCAGGATGGCATCGCACGGGCGCGCGCAGCGCACAGCAGGGACGGCGCTCGCCGTGCTCGTGCTCGTCGGCGGGTGCGGTGGCATCGGCCCCGCGCCCGTGGACCCGGCCGTCGAGGAGATACAGCAGGCCCTGGACGTCCGGGCCGCCGCCCTGCTCGGCCACGACCGCGCCGGCTACCTCGCGTCGCTCGAGCCGGGCGCGGCCGCTCTGCGGGCGGCGCAGGGCGAGGAGTTCGACAACCTCGCCGATGTGCCGCTGCACTCGTGGGGGTACCGGGTCAAGGGCGTTCGGCACCGGAGCGGGAAGGCCGTCGCCGACACCGAGCTGCGGTACCGGATAGCCGGCTACGACAGCGCGCCGATGACCGTCTCCCGCACCCTCGAGCTGACCGAGCGCGACGGCCGCTGGTACGTGACCGCCGACCGCGCCGGCACCGGCGCCCCGCAGCAGCTGTGGCAGCAGGGCGATGTGGACGCCGTACGGGGCAGTCACAGCCTCGTCCTCGGCGTCGGGCAGGACGAGAAGCGGCTGCGTGAACTCGCCGCCGCCACCGACCGTGCCGTGCCCGCCGTATCGGGTGCCTGGCCGTCGGAATGGGCCGGCAGGGTCGTGGTGCTCGTACCCGACTCGGTGGAGGCCATGGGCAGGCTGCTGGGCACTCCGGCGGCCGGGTACCGGGGCATCGCGGCCGTGACCACCGGCGAGACGGGCGGCCCGAAGGGCGGCTCGCCCGCGGACCGGGTCGTCGTGAACCCGGAGGCGTACGGGCTGCTCGGCGAGTTCGGGCAGCGGGTCGTGCTCACCCACGAGACCACCCATGTGGCGACCCGGGCGCACACCTCCGCCGCGACACCGATGTGGCTGTCGGAGGGCTTCGCGGACTGGGTCGCGTACCGCGGCACGGGGCGTACCGCCCCGGAGGCCGCCCCCGAGATGCAGGAAGCGGTCCTGGCCGGGGACGTGCCCGCCGCGCTGCCGACCGACCGGGACTTCTCCTTCGGCGGCGACGCGGACGCCCTCGCGCGGGCCTACGAGGGCGGCAGGCTCGCGTGCGAGATGATCGCCGGCCGCTGGGGCGAGGCGAAGCTCACCGCGTTCTACCGGTCCGTCGGTGAGGGGCCGCGGCGGGAGGGCGCGATCGAGCGGGCACTGGGCGAGGAGCTCGGCACCACGCCGGAGGAGTTCACCGCGATGTGGCGGGACTTCCTTCGCGAGCAACTGGGCTGATCCGGGCCGGCGGCCGCGGCACGGGAACCGTCTGCCGCCACAGCCGGCGGCAGGCGGTGACCGTCGCGGCCACCAGCAGCCCGTTGCGCAGGACGAGCAGCGCGATGCCGGACGGGTCGCTCGCCACGACTTCCGCGAACCAGATGGGGAACTCCAGCACCGTCACGGCGGTGGCCGCCAGCACCAGCCAGGCGGGGAGCGTCATCCGGCTGCCGCGGAACACCAGGCACACGGCGGCCAGGCCGACGAGCCACACCATGTACTGCGGGCTGATCACCCGGCTCGTGGTCGTGAACAGCAGCACCGCCGCGAAGGCGGCGTCGCACGGCGTGGACGGCCCGAACTCCCTCGCCCGCAGCCGCCACAGCACCAGCCAGCAGAGCGCGAGGACGGACAGCCCGAGGGCGGCCGTGCTGACCACCGGGACGTACGGGCCGAGGAACTCGACGGACCCGTAGTTCAGCAGCACCTGCCCCTCCCAGCCGAAGTGCCGGGCGAAGTGGAAGACCAGGGCGCCCAGCGACTCGACCTCCGTACCCCGGTCGCGCTGGAAGGTGAGGAAGGCCAGCCCGCCCGGCATCAGCGTGCACAGCAGCACGGTGACCGCCCCGGCCGTGGCCGCCGCGGCGCCCCAGGACCGGACCGTGGTGCGCCCCCGCGGAACACCCAGCAGGAGCAGCACCGGCCACACCTTCAGCACCGCCCCGAAGCCCGCCAGCGCCCCCAGGCGCCCCGGCCGGCGCACGCCCGCGAGGAGCGCGGCGACGGCGACGGCCGTGACCATCAGGTCGTAGCGGGCGTACACCGTCGGGCCGAGCAGCGGAACGCCCACGACCCACACCCAGGTGCCCCGCCGCGCGGTCCCGCGTCGCTCCGCGTACCGCAGCAGGAGCAGGACCAGCAGGTCGCACACGAGGACGACGACGAAGAAGGCGGACGTGTAGTCGAGGCCCGGGAGGAGCCCGGGGGAGAGGATCGCGAGCGCGCCGGCGGGCGGGTACTGCCACGTCACGTCGTCGAGCGGGTACGTACCGCTGCTCAGCACCTCGTACCAGCCCCGGTAGATCGCCGAGACGTCGCTGGTGACGTCGGGCCCGGGGAAGACGACGACCTTGAAGACGAACAGCAGCAGCGCGGTCCTGGTGAGCAACCACACCGTGAAGGGGAGGATCGTGCCTCGCGCGAGCGCCGTCGGCATCGTGTCTCTTTCGTCGGTGGAGGAGCCGGGGGACGACTCGGGAGCTGAGACTGCCATCATGCCGTGGCGGTACCCGAACCGGGCGACCGGGCCGTTCGGTACTGTCTGCGACGATGCACAAGACCCTGATCGTGACCAACGACTTCCCGCCCAGGCCCGGCGGCATCCAGGCGTTCCTGCACAACATGGCGCTACGGCTGGACCCCGGACAACTCGTCGTCTACGCCTCCACATGGAAGCGTGGCCGGGAGGGGGCAGAGGCGACCGCGGCGTTCGACGCCGAGCAGCCCTTCACGGTCGTACGCGACCGTACGACGATGCTCCTGCCGACCCCTCGGGTCACCCGCACGGCCGCGCGCCTTCTGCGCGAGCACGGCTGCGAGTCCGTGTGGTTCGGCGCTGCCGCCCCGCTCGGACTGATGGCCCCCGCTCTGCGGCGCGCCGGCGCGCGCCGGCTGGTGGCCACCACGCACGGCCACGAGGCGGGATGGGCGCAGCTGCCCGCGTCCCGGCAGCTGCTGCGCCGCATCGGCGAGGGCACGGACACGATCACGTACCTCGGCGAGTACACCCGCTCACGCATCGCCGCGGCGCTGACGCCCGAGGCCGCGGACCGCATGGTCCAGCTGCCGCCCGGCGTCGACGAGAAGACCTTCCACCCCGGCTCCGGCGGCGACCTGGTCCGGCGACGGCTCGGCCTGAGCGACCGGCCCGTGGTGGTGTGCGTCTCACGCCTCGTGCCGCGCAAGGGGCAGGACACGCTGATCCGCGCCATGCCCGCGATCCTCGCGAAGGTGCCGGACGCGGTGCTGCTGATCGTCGGCGGCGGCCCGTACGAGAACGAGCTCCGGGGCCTCGCGGCGGAGACCGGGGTCGAGGGGTCGGTGCGCTTCACGGGCGCCGTGCCGTGGTCCGAACTCCCCGCGCACTACGGCGCGGGCGACGTCTTCGCCATGCCCTGCCGGACCCGCAGGGGCGGTCTGGACGTCGAGGGCCTCGGGATCGTCTACCTGGAGGCGTCGGCGACCGGTCTGCCCGTCGTGGCGGGCGACTCGGGCGGCGCGCCGGACGCCGTGCTCGACGGCGAGACCGGCTGGGTCGTCCGCGGCGGCTCGGCGGAGGAGTCGGCCGAGCGCATCGTGCACCTGCTGGAGGACCCGGAGCTGCGGAAGTGGATGGGGGAGCGGGGGCGGGCCTGGGTCGAGGAGAAGTGGCGCTGGGACCTGCTGGCTGAGCGCCTGAAGGCGCTGCTCTGAGGGACCCGGCTCCGCCCGGAGCCGGTACCGCGCTTCGCGCGGTGTCCTGAAACGCCGGACGGGCCGACTTTGTCGGCCCGTCCGGCGTTCGAGGCGCGGGGTTGCGGGGGCGGAGCCCCCGCAACCGGCCGTCAGGCGCGGTAGATCGATTCGATCTCGTCCGCGAAGTCCTTCGCCACCACGTTCCGCTTCAGCTTCAGCGACGGCGTGATGTGCCCCGCCTCCTCGGTGAACTGCGTCGGCAGGATGCGGAACTTGCGTACCGACTCCGCCTTGGAGACCGCCGCGTTGCCGTCGTCGACGGCCTTCTGGATCTCCGCCCGCAGGTCCTCGTCGTCGCGGAGGGACGCCGCCGTCGAGCCGGCCGGCTTGCCGTGTTCCGCGGACCAGCGGCCGAGGAACTCCTCATCGATGGTGACGAGCGCGCCGACGAACGGGCGGCCGTCGCCGACGACCATGCACTCGGCCACGAGGGCGTGCCCGCGGATGCGGTCCTCGATCACCGCGGGGGCGACGTTCTTGCCGCCGGCGGTGACCAGGATCTCCTTCTTGCGGCCCGTGATCGCGAGGTAGCCGTCCTCGTCGAGGGTGCCGATGTCGCCCGTGTGGAACCAGCCGTCGGCCAGTGCCTCGGCCGTCGCGGTCTCGTTGTTCCAGTAGCCGGAGAAGATGTGCTCGCCGTGCAGCAGCACCTCCCCGTCGTCCGCGATCCGCACCACGGAGCCGGGCAGCGGCTGGCCGACCGTGCCGATCTTCTGGCGGTCCCACGGGTTGAACGCGGTCGCCGCGCACGACTCGGTGAGGCCGTAGCCCTCCAGCACGGTGAAGCCGATGCCGCGGAAGAAGTGGCCGAGCCGCTCGCCCAGCGGCGCGCCGCCGGAGACCGCGTACTCGCCGCGGCCGCCGAGGACGGCGCGGAGCTTGCTGAAGACGAGCTTGTCGAAGACCTTGTGCTTGAGCTTCAGGCCGACCGGCACGCCGCCGGACCCGCCCAGCGCGCGGCTGTAGGCGATGGCCGTGTTCGCGGCCTTGTCGAAGATCTTGCCCTTGCCGTCCGCCTGGGCCTTGGCCCGCGCGGAGTTGTAGACCTTCTCGAAGACGCGGGGCACACCGAGGATCAGCGTCGGCCGGAAGGAGGCCAGTTCGTCGGTGAGGTTCTTGATGTCCGGGACGCAGCCGAGCCTGATCGGCGCCATCACGGCCGCGATCTCGACCATGCGGCCGAAGACGTGCGCGGCGGGGAGGAACAGCAGCACGGAGCTCTCGCCCGTACGGAACAGCGGCTTCAGGCGCTCGACCAGGTTGCCGCACTCCGCGAAGAATGCGCGGTGGGTGAGCACGCAGCCCTTGGGGCGTCCGGTGGTGCCGGAGGTGTAGACGATGGTCGCCGGGTCGTCGGCCTTGGCGGAGGCGCTGCGCTCGTCGACGGTCGCCTCGGAGATCTCCGCGCCGGCGGCGGTCAGTTCGTCGACCGCGCCCTTCTCGATCTGCCAGACGTTCCGCAGGGCCGGCAGCGACTCGCGCACGGACTCCACGGCGGCGGCGTGCGCGTCACCCTCGACGATCACGGCCGCGGCGCCGGAGTCACCGAGGATCCACTGCACCTGCTCCGCCGAACTGGTCTCGTATACCGGCACGGTGACCGCGCCGGCGCTCCAGATCGCGAAGTCCAGCTGGACCCACTCGTAGCGGGTGCGGGACATCAGGCCGACCCGGTCGCCGGGCCGGATGCCGGCGGCGATCAGGCCTTTGGCGGCGGCCCGCACCTCGGCGAGGAACTGTGTCGCGGTGACGTCCGTCCATCTGCCGCCGACCTTGCGGCCCATCACCGCCACATCCGGGTGCTGCGCGGCATTGCGGCGGATGAGATCCGTCAGGTTGCCGTCCGTGGGGACCTCGTACAGGGCCGGAAGGCTGAACTCGCGCAAGACTGCTGCTCCTCATCGGGCGCCGGCGCCACGGCTCTGTGTGATGCACCGGCTGCGGTCCAAGATCGGGCAGGTGCTCGGTGGGGGTGAGCACGACTGGACTGCCCGGACGTTACCCACGAGTACACGGTTCCCGATAGGGGTTCCCGGCCAATGTTCTGTGCGTCACACATCGATGGCTGGACTTCGCGCAGAGTATTCCACTCTGCGTGCCGGACCCAAGTAACCGCAGGTAGGCCCCCTCTACCCAGCGGCTCCCGACGGGTTCTAGGGTGACCGCCATGCGAGGCATGCGAGTCAACGTGGTCAGTGATGTGCACGGCAATGCAAGAGATCTCGCCATTGCGGGCGACGGTGCCGACGCCCTGATTTGCCTCGGTGACCTGGTGCTTTTCCTGGACTACGCCGACCACTCGCGCGGCATCTTCCCCGAACTGTTCGGCGTGGAGAACGCCGACCTGATCGTGGAACTGCGCACCGCCCGGCGCTTCGAGGAGGCACGGGACCTCGGCCGCAGGCTCTGGGCGGAGCTCGGCGTCGACAGGGAGACCGCCATCGAGGCGGCCGTACGGCGCCAGTACGCCGAGCTGTTCGCCGCCTTTCCCACCCCGACGTACGCCACCTACGGCAACGTCGACATCCCGGCCCTGTGGCACGAGTACGCCCGCCCCGGCACGACCGTCCTCGACGGCGAGCGGGTCGAGATCGGCGGCCGGGTCTTCGGCTTCGTCGGCGGCGGACTGCGCACCCCGATGCGCACGCCGTACGAGATCTCCGACGAGGAGTACGCCGCCAAGGTGGAGGCGATCGGCGAGGTCGACGTGCTCTGCTCGCACATCCCGCCCGACGTTCCCGAGCTGACGTACGACACCGTCGCCCGCCGCTTCGAACGCGGCAGCCGCGCCCTGCTGGACGCCCTCCGGCGCACCCGGCCCCGTTACGCGCTCTTCGGCCATGTGCATCAGCCGCTCGTCCGCCGCATGCGGGTGGGCGCGACCGAGTGCGTCAACGTCGGTCACTTCGCGGCCGGCGGCCGTCCCTGGTCCCTGTCATGGTGAGCCGGGGCACGCACCGGAGAGCCGTGCGGTCGCGATAGCCTGCACCCCACACACCTGCCCGGTCCGTACCGCACTGTGAGGAGCCGCAGAGATGGCGGAACACACCAGCTCGAGCATCACGATCGATGCGGCACCGGCCGAGGTCATGGGTGTCATCGCCGACTTCACCCGCTACCCGGAGTGGACCGGCGAGGTGAAGGAGGCGGAGGTGCTCGCCACCGACACCGAGGGGCGGGCCGAGCAGGTCCGCCTGGTGCTGGACGCCGGCGCGATCAAGGACGACCACACCCTCGCCTACACGTGGCACGGGGCCGACGAGGTCAGCTGGACCCTGGTGAAGTCCCAGATGCTGCGCGCGATCGACGGCTCCTACCGGCTCTCGCCGGTCGGCGGCGGCGACCGTACCGAGGTCACGTACCAGCTCACCGTCGACGTCAAGATCCCCATGCTCGGCATGATCAAGCGCAAGGCGGAGAAGGTCATCATCGACCGCGCCCTCGCCGGTCTGAAGAAGCGCGTCGAGAGCGGCGCCGGCGCCTGATGCGCAAGGTCCTCGTCACCGGCCTCGGCGGCGCGGGCCGCACCACCGTCGCCGCCGCCACGGCGCTCGCCGAGGCCGCACGCGGCAGGCGGGCGCTGTTCCTGTCCGCCGGCCCGGGCGACGTGCTCGGCGCAGAGCTCACGGCCCGCCCAGAAGATCCGGTGCGCGTCCGCGACGGCCTTTGGGCCGCTCGTATCGACGCCGGCTCCGACTTCCGCGCCGAGTTCCTCGACCTCCAGGAGCGTGCCTCCGCCGCGCTGGACCTGCTGGGCGCGGCCAGGCTCGAGGACGAGGAACTGACCCGGCTGCCCGGCAGCGAGCAGTTCGCGCTGCTGCGTGCGCTCGCCGTCGCCTCGCGCGGCGGCTGGGACGTGGTCGTCGTCGACATGCCGCCGCTGCACGAGACGATCGCGCTGCTCGCGCTGCCGGAGGAACTGCGCCGCTACCTGCGCCGTCTCCTCCCGCAGGAACGCCAGGCCGCCCGCGCGCTGCGCCCCGTGCTCGCCCAGCTCGCGGGAGTGCCGATGCCCGCCCAGTGGCTGTACGGGACCGCCGAACGCTGGGACACCGAACTGGCGGGCGTGCAGGCACTGATCGAGTCGGTGAACACCACCCTGCGGGTCGTCGCGGAACCGGGCCCCCGGGCCGCCGCGGCGCTGCTCGAGGCCCGCGCCGGACTCGCCCTCCACGGGCTCGCCGTGGACGCCCTCGTACCGAACCGGAACCTGCCGAGGGAATCGGCGGACCCGTGGCTCGCCCCCCTCGTCGCCCAGCAGGAGAAGTGCCTCCACGAGTGGTACGGCGCCCGGCTGCCCGGCGCCGCCATATGCGAGGTCCCCCACCTCGGCCGCGACCCGCAGGGCCTCGAGGACCTCGCCCTGCTCGACACCCGCGCCGTCCGCACCGCCGCCGGCGGGGACGGACACCGGGGCGAGGGGCTCGCCGTCGACGGCGACCCGGGCCGGGAAGGCCCCCGAGGAGGCGTCGGCCGGGTCGGCCGGTCCGAGCCTTCCGCGACCGGCCCCGGCGACCAGGACGCCCTCTACGTGTGGGAACTGGAGCTGCCCGGCATCGTCAAGGAGCGGCTCTCCCTCGTCCGCCGTGGGGATGAACTCCTGATCGGGGCGGGGCCGTTCCGCAGGATCCTCCCGCTGCCCTCGGCGCTGCGCCGCTGCACCGTCGCCGGCGCGGGTCTCGCGGACGGCATGCTCACGGTCCGCTTCACGCCGGACCCCGGACTGTGGCCGCGGACACGCTGAACGCCGTACCACCGTTCGGGTACCGTCGAGAGCAGACAACCCCTCGAAACGGCCCCCAGGAGTACGTCATGAGCGAAGCGACCGAGCGCCCCGACGCCGACGCCTGGGCCACCGCCTGCGAGGAGGACCTCCAGCAGGAGCGGGCCCGGCGCCGGGCGGAGTACGGGCAGCAGCCCGGTTCCGCGGCGGAAGAACTGCGCAAGCTCTTCGACGTCGTGGCGGAGAAGGTCACCTCCTTCCAGTCGTCCCTGCCCGGCATGGCCGCGCAGAGCGCCGTCCAGCAGTTCGTGACCCAGGCGAAGGCCGCCGTCGAGCCGGTCATCGAACGAAACCCGCAGGTCTTCGACCATCTCGCGGCCGCCGGCGGCGAACTGCTCGCCGCCTACCGGTCCGCCGTCGAGGGCCAGGAACGCCGCTGGACGCAGCGCCCCGCAGGCTCCGGGAGCGCCAAGGACACCGACGACCCCCGTGACGAAGGCCCCGGCGGCAGTGAGCACATCGACCTGGACTGACCAGGGCGTGCCCGCCCTCGGGTACGGTTGGCCTTAGCGGGGCTCGACCGAATACTGAGGGACACATGGGACTCACCATCGGCGTCGACATCGGCGGCACGAAGATCGCGGCGGGCGTGGTCGACGAAGAGGGCACCATTCTCGAGACGCACACCGTGCCCACCCCGTCGACTCCCGAAGGCATCGTCGACGCGATCTGTGCTGCCGTCGCAGGAGCCGGCCAGGGCCACGAGATCGAGGCCGTCGGTATCGGAGCCGCCGGTTACGTCGACGACAAGCGCGCCACGGTCCTCTTCGCGCCGAACATCGACTGGCGCCACGAGCCGCTCAAGGACAAGGTCGAACAGCGCGTCGGCCTTCCCGTCGTGGTCGAGAACGACGCCAACGCCGCCGCATGGGGCGAATACCGCTTCGGCGCCGGCCAGGGCCACGAGGACGTCATCTGCATCACGCTCGGCACCGGCCTCGGCGGCGGCATCATCATCGGCAACAAGCTGCGCCGCGGACGGTTCGGCGTCGCCGCCGAATTCGGGCACATCCGGGTCGTGCCCGACGGCCTCCTCTGCGGCTGCGGCAGCCAGGGCTGCTGGGAGCAGTACGCCTCCGGCCGGGCTCTCGTCCGCTACGCCAAGCAGCGCGCCAACGCCACGCCGGAGAACGCGACGATCCTGCTCGGCCTCGGCGACGGCACCGCCGCGGGCATCCAGGGCAAGCACATCAGCGAGGCCGCACGGCAGGGCTGCCCCGTCGCCGTCGACTCCTTCCGTGAGCTGGCGCGCTGGGCGGGAGCCGGTCTCGCCGACCTGGCCTCCCTCTTCGACCCGTCGGCGTTCATCGTCGGCGGCGGAGTCTCCGACGAGGGCGACCTCGTGCTCGACCCCATCCGCAAGTCCTTCCGCCGCTGGCTGATCGGCGGCCAGTGGCGCCCGCACGCCCAGGTGCTCGCCGCGCAACTGGGCGGCAAGGCGGGGCTCGTGGGCGCGGCGGACCTGGCCCGCCAGGGCTGACCCGCGGTACCCGTCTCCGGCAGGTGCCCGCCGCGCCCGCCGAAGGGCGCGGCCTTGTGGGCCGCGTCCTTCGGGAAGCGCGGCGGGCACCGTCGTATGTTGCTCCCATGGCGATCACCGAACTGCCCAAGTCCCGCACCGAGCCGGACGGTTCGGCCGTGGTCCGGGTCCTCGGCTACAACATCCGTTCCATGCGGGACGACGAGGAGGCGCTGGCCCGGGTGATCCGGGCCTGCGAACCCGACCTGGTGTTCGTCCAGGAGGCCCCGCGCTTCTTCCGCTGGCGCAAGCACGCGGCGCGGCTCGCCGCGAAGACCGACCTGGTGATGCTCTCCGGCGGTGCGACGGCGGCGGGCCCGATGTTGCTGTGCTCGCTGCGGGCCACGGTGGAACGCACCGAGGACGTCCTGCTGCCGCGCACCCCCGGCCTCCACCGGCGCGGCTTCGCCACGGCCGTCGTCCGCTTCGCGGGCGCGCGGGTGGGCCTGATCAGCTGCCATCTGAGCCTCGCGGCCGACGAGCGCCTCGCCCAGGCGGGCCTGCTGCTGGAGCGGCTGAAGGCGATGGATGTGCCGCACGCGATCGTCGCGGGCGACATCAACGAACGGCCCGGGGGCCGGGCCTTCGGCCGGCTGGCGGGGGAGCTCCAGGACTGCTGGGCGGTGGCTCCGTGGGGCGGTGAGTTCACGTCCACCGCGGCCGGGCCGCACCAGCGGATCGACGCGGTCTTCGCGACGGAGGGGGTGGAGGTGCTGGGGTGCGGTGTGCCGGATCTCCCCACCGCGGACCTGCGGGCGGCGTCCGACCACCTCCCGGTCCTGGCGGCCCTCCGCGTCCCCGCGACGGGCTGACGCCCGCGGTTTCCCCACCCCGCCCCTTCCCGCTGTATCGATGTGCGGCTCCGCCGCGTGGGGGCTCCGCCCGGGCCCGTACCACGCTCCGCGCGGTGCCCTCAAACTCCCCCTACGGCCTGGCGGCCGTGGGAGGGGCCCCAGGCGGGCTGGATTTCGCTCCGCGAATCAGCCTCGCCGGCGATTGAGGCGCGGGGGTCCGGGGGCAGAGCCCCCGAAACACCGCGCGCAGCGCGGTGACGGGTCCGGGCGCAGCCCGGTTTCGGGGAAGGGGCGGGGTGGGGAAAACGCCCCGCGCAGCGGCCGCGCGGTGTCGTCAGACCACCGCGCCCCGCCCCGGATCGTCGTTCTCGTCGTCGTCGTGCGACATCCGCGCGACCAGCGTCGCGAAGCCGCCCAGGAAGCCGCCGACGCACAGCGTCGTCAGCCACCACGTCATGTCCCACCGCAGGACCACCGCGATCAGCATCAGCACCGGTCCGCCGATCACCGCCAGCCACGCGAACTTCGACGTCGCGTCGGCCTCCGGCAGCGGCGGGGGCTCGGGCGGGACGAAGTGGCCCTCGTCGCTGTCGTCGAAGTCGCCGTCGGACGGCTCCGCGACCTGGTAGTCGCGCGGTCCGCCGACGCCCGGTGCGAAGGTGACCGAGCTGCCGAGCGCCGGCTTGTCGTCGTCGGCCCGGCCCGCGGGCTCGGGCCCGGGATCAGGCGAGTCGTTCATGTCGCTCTCCAGGAGCGCCAGGTCCTCCACCGACTTGAACGGCTTCGCGCCCGGCGGGTCGGCGGGCTCCTCGCCGTATCCGGCGACGATGGCCGCCCAGGCCGCGTCCTCGTCGATCGGCTGCGGCTCACGGTCCGCGTCGTGCTGGTCAGCCACCGGTTGTGCTCCCTCCCAAGGCTTCCGGCGCGGGAGACCCCGTGGTCCCCGCGCTCGGAGCGAGCCGGCCGATGAACGCGTAACTCTCCTCGAAGATCCGCTCCGCATCGTGGTCCAACGTCGCGACGTGGTAGCTCTGTTCCAGCAGGATCTCCGTGACGTCCGTGGAGGAGACACGGCTGAGGATCCGGGCCGAGTCGGCGGCCGGCACCACATGGTCCTCGGGGCTGTGCAGCAGCAGCATCGGCTGCGTGACCTGCGGAAGCTCCCCGTCGACGATACGGAAGAACTGCCGCACCGAATGCGCGGCGTGCAGCGGCACCCGGTCGTAGCCCAGCTCCTCCACGCCCTGCTTGGCGATGTCGCTGGTCAGGCCCTTCGTGGACGGCACCAGATGACGCACCACGGGCAGCAGCGACGCCATCGCGCCGTGGACCTTGTTCGCCGGGTTGACGACGACGACGCCCCGGACCGCGTCGCCGTGCTTGGCGGCGAGCCTCAGCGTCAGGGCACCGCCCATGGAGAGGCCGAAGACGAACACGTGCCGACAGCGCTCGAGCAGCGAGCGCAGTTCCCTGTCCACCTCCGCATACCAGTCCTGCCAGCCGGTGACCTGCATGTCCTGCCAGCGTGTGCCGTGACCGGGCAGCAGCGGCAGGGACACCGTGAGGCCCCGCTCCGCCAGATACTCGGCCCAGGGCCGCAGGGACTGCGGGGAGCCGGTGAATCCGTGACAGAGAAGGACGCCGATCTCGCCGCCGTCGTGGCGGTAGGGCTCGGCTCCAGGAAGGACCGGCACCGGGGTCTCCTGTTCGTGAGGTACGCGGGCGTACGGAAGGGTCGAGGGTGTACTTCACGGTACGCGACCGGACCGACACCGACCAGGGCCGTTCCGGCACCGGAGCACGGCGGCGGCGGACCCGGCGCGGCGGACGGGGGCCGACCCTCGGGTTAAGGTCTGTTCGAAAGCAACAGGAGGCATTCGAGTTGATCTACGGCGCCATGAAGTTCTCCATCGGGGGTTCGCTGAAGCTTGCGTTCAGGCCCTGGGTGGAGGGCCTGGAGAACGTTCCGGCCGAGGGCCCCGCGATCCTCGCCAGCAACCATCTGTCGTTCTCCGACTCGTTCTTCCTCCCCGCGGTGCTCGACCGCAAGGTCACCTTCATCGCCAAGGCGGAGTACTTCACCTCGCCGGGCGTGAAGGGCAGGCTGACGGCCGCCTTCTTCAAGGGCGTCGGCCAGCTGCCGGTGGACCGTTCGGGTGCCCGCGGAGCGGGCGAGGCCGCGATCAAGGCCGGCATCGACGTGATCGAGTCCGGCGGCCTGTTCGGCATCTACCCGGAGGGCACCCGCTCCCCGGACGGCCGCCTCTACCGCGGCAAGCCGGGCGGCCTCGCCCGGGTGGCGCTGGCCACCGGCGCGCCGGTGATCCCCGTCGCGATGATCGACACCGAGAAGATCCAGCCGCCCGGCAAGGTGGTCCCGAAGCTGATGCGCCCGGGTATCCGGATCGGGAAGCCGCTGGACTTCAGCCGCTACCACGGCATGGAGGGCGACCGCTTCATCCTGCGTTCGGTGACCGACGAGGTCATGTACGAGATCATGAAGCTGTCCGGCCAGGAGTACGTCGACATCTACGCGACGGCCGCGAAGCGCCAGATCGCCGACGCGGAGAAGGCGGAGAAGGCGGCCCGGGCCGAGGCGGAGAAGGCCGAGAAGGCCAAGAAGGCGCAGCGGCCCGCCGCCTGAGCGGCGCGGCACGGCTACGGGGGTGGGGGAGATGGCCAAGCGCGAGCGTGTCGTGCGGATGTCGGTCGAGCTGCCGCTGTGGCGTGCCCTGACCGCCTACCGCGTGCTGACCATGGTCTACGCGGTGCTGCTCTTCGTCTTCACCCGGCAGAACTTCGAGCGCCCGCTGGTGGCGGCCGGTTTCCTCGCGGTGCTGGCCGTCTGGACCCTGGCCACCCTCCCCAAGGTCGCGAACGCGGCGCGCTGCACCAGGGGCTTCCTGGCCGCGGACCTGACCATCGCCCTGACCGGCATACTCCTCACCCCGCTCGCCGACCTGCACGCCCAGACGCATGACGGCCCCACCCTGCCCTCGATCTGGACGGCGGGCTCCGTCCTCGCCTTCGCCATCAAGGGCGGCTGGCGGTGGGCCGGTTTCGCCTCGTCGTTCGTCGCCGTCGCCAACATCGTCGAGCGGGGCGAGCCCAGCCGGGACACCTTCCACAACGTCCTGCTGGTGTGGGTGGCCTCCATAGCGATCGGCTACGTCGTCGAGGTGGCCCGCGCCTCCGAGCGCACCCTCGCCCGGGCGCTGGAGATCGAGGCGGCGACCCGTGAGCGGGAGCGGCTGGCGCGTGACATCCACGACAGCGTTCTCCAGGTGCTGGCGATGGTGCAGCGGCGGGGCACGGCGCTGGGCGGCGAGGCGGCGGAGCTGGGCAGGATGGCGGGCGAGCAGGAGGTCGCGCTGCGCAGCCTGGTCGCCGGGGGTCTGGTCCCGGCGTCCCGGGTGTCGGAGGACGAGTCCGAGGGCGCGGTCGTACGGATCGTGGAGGTACCGGACGACGACGGGCCCGCGCGGCCGTGCGACCTGCGGACGCTGCTCGCCCCGCACGCCGGTGCGAAGGTGACGCTGTCGGAGCCGGGCGCCCCCGTCCTCATGGACGCTCCGGCGGCCCGTGAGCTGGCGGCGGCGGTCGGGGCCGCACTGGACAATGTGAACAGGCACGCGGGCCCGGACGCCCAGGCATGGATCCTGGTCGAGGACTGGCCCGACGAGGTGATCGTGACGGTCAGGGACGACGGCCCGGGCATCGCGGAGGGCCGGCTCGCGCAGGCGGAGGGGGAGGGTCGGCTCGGAGTCGCCCAGTCCATCCGCGGGCGGCTGCGGGACCTCGGCGGTACGGCCGAGCTGCTGTCGGTCCCCGGCCAGGGCACGGAAGTAGAGCTCAGGATCCCACGGGGGAAGGCAGCGAAATGACGGATCAGCGGACGCTCAAGGTGATGGTGGTCGACGACCACCCGATGTGGCGGGACGCGGTGGCGCGCGACCTCACCGAGGCCGGGTTCGACGTGGTCGCCACGGCGGGCGACGGTGCGCAGGCCGTGCGCCGGGCGAAGGCCGCCGCGCCCGACGTTCTCGTGCTCGACCTCAATCTGCCCGAGATGCCGGGCGTGCAGGTGTGCAAGGAGCTGGTCGGGGCGCTGCCCGGCCTGCGTGTCCTGGTGCTGTCGGCCAGCGGCGAGCACGCGGACGTCCTGGAGGCGGTGAAGTCCGGTGCCACCGGCTATCTGCTGAAGTCGGCGAGCACGGAGGAGCTGACGGACGCGGTGCGCCGCACCGCTGTGGGCGATCCCGTCTTCACACCGGGTCTCGCGGGCCTGGTGCTCGGCGAGTACCGCCGGCTCGCCTCGGAGCCCGGTCCGCCGGCCGGCGCGGACGAGCCGAAGGCCCCGCAGCTGACGGACCGGGAGACCGAGGTACTGCGGCTGGTCGCCAAGGGGTTGTCGTACAAGCAGATCGCGGAGCGGCTGGTCATCTCCCACCGCACCGTCCAGAACCATGTGCAGAACACCCTGGGCAAGCTTCAGTTGCACAACCGCGTCGAGCTGGTGCGGTACGCGATCGAGCGCGGCCTGGACGACGTCTGACCACACGGCCGGCCGGTTCGAGTTGTACCCGTACGAGTGAATGGCGGACGGTCAACGACCGCGCCACGCAAAGGAATCGACCATTCGCCCCATCCCTGAGTGACCTGCGTCACCATTAGCGTGACGGTCACAGGGCTCATCTGGCGAAGGGAAGTTTCCATGCGCGTCGGAGTACTGACCGGGGGCGGCGACTGCCCCGGCCTCAACGCGGTCATCCGCGGCCTCGTCCGCAAGGGTGTGCAGGAGTACGGCTACGAGTTCGTCGGCTACCGCGACGGCTGGCGCGGACCGCTGGAGGGCGACACCGTTCCGCTCGACATCCCGGCCGTCCGCGGCATCCTCCCCCGCGGCGGCACGATCCTCGGCTCTTCCCGTACCAATCCGCTGAAGGAAGCGAACGGCATCCGCCGGATCAAGGAGAACCTCGCCAAGCAGGAGGTGGACGCCCTCGTCGCCATCGGCGGCGAGGACACCCTCGGCGTCGCGGCGCGGCTCTGCGACGAGTACGGCATCAGCTGTGTCGGCGTACCCAAGACCATCGACAACGACCTGTCCGCCACCGACTACACCTTCGGCTTCGACACGGCGGTCGGCATCGCCACCGAGGCGATCGACCGGCTGCACACAACCGCCGAATCCCATATGCGTGTGCTCGTCGTCGAGGTGATGGGGCGTCACGCGGGCTGGATCGCCCTCCACTCCGGTCTGGCGGGCGGCGCCAACGTCATCCTCATCCCCGAGCAGCGTTTCGACGTCGACCAGGTCTGCGCCTGGGTCACCTCCCGCTTCAAGGCCAGTTACGCGCCGATCGTGGTGATCGCCGAGGGCGCGATGCCCAAGGACGGCGAGGCAGTCCTCAAGGACGGCACGCTCGACTCGTTCGGCCATGTCCGCCTCTCCGGCGTCGGCGAGTGGCTGGCCAAGGAGATCGAGAGCCGTACGGGCAAGGAGGCCCGCACCACGGTCCTCGGGCACGTCCAGCGCGGCGGCACCCCGAGCGCCTTCGACCGCTGGCTCGCCACCCGCTTCGGACTGCACGCCGTCGACGCCGTGCGCGACGGGGACTTCGGCAAGATGGTCGCACTCCAGGGCACCGACATCGTGCGGGTGCCGATCGCGGAGGCGACCGCAAAGCTCAAGACGGTCGACCCGAAGCTCTACGAGGAGGTCGGCGTCTTCTTCGGCTGACGTGGCGGTGGGCCGTATATTCGCGAATACGGATATTCGCGCGTATCCGGCCCATAGCTCGTGAATCGGGAGAGAACGTGGAAATCCTCGCCTATGGTGTCCAGGCCGACGAGAAGCCGCTCATCGAGAAGGCCTTCGCGGATCTCCACGAGGGCGTCCGGTGCCTGGACCTGTTCCTCGACGCGGACACCGCCGCCATCGCCGCCGGTCACGAGGTCATCTCCACCAGCGTCAACGCCCAGTTGGACGCAGGGGTGCTGCGGACCCTCGCCGACGGGGGCACGAGGATGATCGCTCAGCGTTCCACCGGCTTCAACAACATCGACCTCGATGTGGCGGGGCAGCTCGGGCTCACCGTCGCCAGGGTGTCGTACTACTCGCCGTACTCCGTCGCCGAGTTCGCCTGGACACTGGCCATGGCGGTCAACCGGCGTATCGTCCGCGCCGCCAACCGCACCCGCGACTTCGACTTCCGCCTCGACGGCCTGATGGGCCGGGACATGTGCGGCCGCACCGCCGGCGTGATCGGCACCGGCAAGATCGGAGAGGCGTTCACCCGGATCGCCCACGGCTTCGGCATGCGGCTGCTCGGCCTCGACGTCGCGCCCAACCCCGTCTGCGTCGACCTGGGCATGGAGTACGTGGACAAGGACGAACTGCTCGCCGCCGCGGACCTGGTCACCCTCCACGTACCGCTGCTGCCCGCCACCCGGCATCTGATCGGCGCCCAGGAACTGCGCGCGATGAAGGACGACGCGATCCTGGTGAACTCCAGCCGCGGCGGCCTGATCGACAGCGAAGCCCTCGTCGGCGAACTGCGCAAGGGCCGCTTCTCGGGAGTGGGCCTCGACGTGTACGAGGCGGAGGCGGGGCTGTTCTTCCTCGACCGGTCCATGGAGGCGGTCGACGACGACACCCTCGCCCGGCTGATGACGTTCCCCAACGTCCTGGTCACCTCCCACCAGGCGTACTACACCGCGGACGCGGTCGCCCAGATCGTGGACACCACCGCGTCGAACATCAGGGACCACCTCGAGGGCCGGCGCAGCGAGAACGTGCTCGTCCCCGCCGCGCCCGCCCCCTGAGCGCCGTGTCCCTCAGCCGACCAGCACGCCCGCCAGCAGTGACGCCGTCATTGCCGCGCCGTTCATGGTCAGCACCGACTCCGGATGGAACTGCACGGACGCGAAGCCGCCGCCGCGCAGCGCGTGCACGTCTCCCGTCGCCTCGTCCCGGCTCAGCTCGATCCGGTGCATGGCGAGCTCGGCCGCGGTGACCTCGTCGCAGCGCGCGGTGAAGCTGTTGTAGAAGCCGACCGTCTCGGGACGGCCGAAGAAGTCGATCCGCTCCTGCGCCCCCTGGTACGGCTCGTCCTTGCGGACGATCTCCAGCCCCAGCTCCACGGCCAGCACCTCATGGCCGAGGCACACGCCCAGCAGACCGTGGCGGTGCCCCTTCAGCAGGTCGGCGGCGAGGGCCCGCAGGAAGCGCATCTTCGGATCGGACGCGTCGGCCGGATCGCCGGGGCCCGGCCCCAGCACCACGGGCCCCGGGTGGGTGAGGGCACGCTCCCGCAGGCCGGGCGCGTCGTAGCGCACCACGGTCACCGCCAGCCCGGTCGAGCGCAGCAGATGCGCCAGCATGGCGGTGAAGGTGTCCTCCCCGTCGACGACGAGGGCGTGCCCGGAGAGTCTCGCGGACTGCTCCTGCATCCGGAGCCAGAACGGGGCCAGGTCGGCCCGGCGGGAGTCCAGCGCCGCCCGCACGCGCGGATCGTCCGCCAGCCGCGGCGCCGGGCCCCCGGCCCCGGACCGCGCCGGCCGCACTCCCAGCGCGGCGAGCACCCCCGCCGCCTTGGCGTGTGTCTCCGCGACCTCGCCGGCCGGGTCGGAGTGCCGCACGAGCGTCGCCCCGACCGGCACCCGCAAGGTGCCCGTGGCGTCGATGTCGGCGGTACGGATCAGGATGGGCGAGTCGAGCGTCTGCGTGCCGGAGGCGTCCTCGCCGATCAGCGCCAGCGCGCCCGCGTAGTAGCCGCGGCCGCCCACCTCGTGGCGGGAGATGACCCGGCAGGCGTTCTGCAGGGGCGACCCCGTGACCGTGGCGGCGAACATCGTCTCCTTCAGCACCTCGCGCACGTCGAGGGACGAGCGTCCCCGCAACTCGTACTCGGTGTGCGCGAGATGAGCCATCTCCTTCAGCCGGGGCCCCACCACCACCCCACCCATGTCGCCGACCGTGCACATCATCTTCAGCTCCTCGTCGACCACCATGGAGAGCTCCTCGCGCTCCTTGCGGTCGTCCAGGAAGGTGAGCAGCGCCTCGGCGGTCGGCCCCCCGGGCGGATACCGGAAGGTCCCGCTGATCGGGTTCATCACGACCGTGCCGCCGGTCATCCGCACATGCACCTCGGGGCTCGCCCCGACCAGCGTGCGGTTGCCGGTGTGGACCACGAAGGTCCAGTACGCGCCGCGTTCGCCGGTCAGCAGGCGCCGGAACAGGGCGAGCGCGTCGGCCCGGCCGAAGCCGTCGATCCGACCGGTGAAGGTGCGCCGGATCACGAAGTTGGCGCCTTCGCCCTGCCCGATCTCTTCCTCGACGACCCGCCGCACGATGTCCGCGTACTCCTCGTCGCCGACGTCGAACGTGCCCGCCTCGACGCGCACCTCGTGCCGGGGCAGCTCCTCCAGGACCTGCCCGAGGGCGAGTTCATGGCTCTCGCGGGCGACCAGGACCGCGAGGGGCGTGCCGTCGTCGGTCACGTCGAAGCCGCGTTCCGCGATCTGGCGGAAGGGCACGAGCGCCAGGGAGGGCTGCCCGCCCACCGGGATGTCGGCCAGACGGGCGGCCTCGTGGACGTCGCCGATCAGCACCTCGACGGTGCCGTGGTCGCGGCCCGGCGTACGGCGGTGCAGCAGGGCGAACGGGGGGCAGTCGTCGTCGAGCAGTCGTCCGATGAGCATGCGGGGTGTTCCTTCCAAGAGGGGAGGAACGGCCGCTGTCGGGAAAACAGTGAAGGCCGCCCCTCGGGCGGCCTTCGCGATCGGTGCTGCGCGCGATCAGGAAGCAGTGGGCCGCCGGAGTGCGGTCCACCACCAGTTCTGGATCTGCTGCGCGAACATGACGCCGACGATAACGCATCCGCCCGCGGTGCCGGGGCCTGTCCCACGATGAGGACGGGCCGCGGCGCCGCGGGCGGAGTGCTGGTTCGGTGCGATCAGATCAGCGTGTTGTAGATCTGCCAGCCGGGACCGATGGACGTACGGGGCGCGAACGGCGCGGTGGCGCTGCCCGTGCCCTTGTAGAACCACAGCGCGCCGGAGGGCTCGCGGGCGACCATGTCCGCGGTGCCGTCGCGGTCGAGGTCGCCGGTGGTGACGAGGGTGTTGAACATGTTCCAGCCGGCGCCGACCTTGACACGCGGGGCGTACGGCGCGGTGGCGCTGCCCGTGCCCTTGTAGAACCACAGCACGCCGGAGCCGTCACGGCCCACCAGGTCGGCCTTGCCGTCCGCGTCCAGGTCGCCCGGGCCGAGGATGGTGTTGTAGATCTGCCATCCGAAGCCGACCTTCACCCGGGGGGCGAACGGCGTGCCGGGGATGCCGGTGCCGCGGTAGAACCAGATGACGCCGGAGCTCTCCCGGCCGATGGCGTCGCCCTTGCCGTCGCCGTCCATGTCACCGGTGCTGAAGACCATGTTGTACATGTTCCAGCCCGCGCCCACCTTCAGACGGGGCTTGAACGGCTGGTCCTTGTTGCCGCTCGCCACGTAGTGCCACAGCACGCCGGAGCCGTCACGGGCCACCATGTCGCCCACCTGAGCGTCCGCACGCAGCGGACCCAGGTCGGTGATCAGGTTGTAGCCCTGCCAGCCGGCGCCGATGCGGTAGCGGCTGTAGAACGGCGTTGTCGCGGTGCCGGTGCCCTGGTACTGGTACAGCGAGCCGCCGGCGTCACGCGCGAGCACGTTGAACCGGGTGGTGCCGGCGTCCGGCGCGGTGGGGGTGGCCTCCACGACGTCGTCCGCCTTCACCCAGGTGATCTTGTGGTGGAAGCGGATCGGCACGTAGAGCGTGTCGCCGATGACGTTCTTCTGCGCGGAGCCGAACCAGTCGTCGCCCTTCACCGCGGGTCCGGCCTTCGCATAGGCCTGGCCGGAGGCGAAGGTGAACTTCGTCAGGTGGGCGTTCTCGTCACCGGGTGCCTCGAGGCCCGCGGCGGTGTAGGCGGCGGTCTCCGGGAAGGAACGCCCGTAGACCTTGGCCGAGGTCGCACCGGCCTTCACCTTGACGCTCGTGGCATTGGCCACCGGGACGGTGTACTGGCCGCCCGGGTTGTAGAACCAGGCCTTCTTGCCCGCGTACCAGATCGCCGTCCAGTTGGTCCTGGCCTCGGCGACGACGTAGCTGCCACCGGCACGGACCTTGTTCCCGTAGTTCGAGCCCTCGGACCAGAGGGAGGTGAAATACGGGTCGGTCAGCGTCGACGCGCTCGTCGAGGGCGACGTGTAGAGGTAGCCGAAGTTGGACGGGCGGGCGGTGACGGCGTTGCCACCGACGGTGAGCTTCGGCTGGTTCGCCGTGGTGAACGGGGGAACGACACGGACCACCTGGCCGGCCGCGAGCGGACCGCCCGCGCCCTGGTCGCCCTGCGGGGCGCCCATCAGGCCCATGTAGTGGTTCCAGTCCCAGTACGGGCCCGCGTCCCAGTGGAGATTGGCCATGCCGGCGTCCGTCTGGAGCGCCACCTCGTCATGGCCGATGATGTGCTCCCGGTCCAGCGGCACGTTGTACTTCGTGGCCAGGAACTTCACCAGGTCGGCGGATGACTGGTACTGGGACTCGGTGTACCACTTGCCTTCCTTGATCGCGTAGCCCTCGTGCTCCACGCCGATCGAATGCATGTTGTGGGTCCAGTTGCCCGCGTGCCACGCCAGGTGCTTGTTCTCGATCATCTGGGTGACCAGACCGTCCGAGGCGCGGATCAGATAGTGCGCGCTGCCCGGGACGTCCGGGTTCGTGAGCGCCGCGAGCGAGCCGTCGTAGCCGCCCTCGGTGTCGTGGATGACGATCTGGCGGATGTCCACGCCCTGGTTCGGGCGGTCGGCCAGCGTGTAGTTGCGCTTGCCAGTGCTCGACGTGCGCGACGGCACGAAGTTGCAGTACAGGCCGGTGGGGCACTCGGGCGTCGGCACCGCCGTGGTGGAGGCGTAGCTCGCCGCCAGCGGGACGTTCGCGGGCTTGACCGGCCGGACCGACGGGTCGGCCGGCAGGGAGACCTGCTCGCCGTCCAGGGTGAGCTCCCGCTCACCCGTCTTGATCGACTCGAAGACCCGCTTGGCGAAGAGGTCGGCGCCCTTCTTCTCCGGCGACTGGCTGTAGCGCGCCACGGCCGGGTACCAGGCGCCAGGGTTGTCGGACAGCTCCGCACCGGCCTCCTTCTGGTACTCCGCGAGCAGAGCCGCGCCGGCCCGGATGGACTCGGAGGTGTCGCTCTGGACCGCCTCGGGGGAGCTGTCGACCAGCTCGGCGGCCTTGTCCACGGTGTGGAGCCGGGGATCGTCGGTGTCGACGGTCGCCTCGGCCAGAATCCGACGGACCTTGGCGGGATCGAAGGACTTCTCGATCTCCCGCTTGCCGCTGCCGTTGAAGTGGGCGATGGCCTCCTCGCCGGCCTCCTCGGTCTCGATGTCCTCCGGGTCGACGTCCGTCAGGCCCATCACGTTGTACGCGCCGGTGACGCTCGGCTCACCGTCGTGCGACTCCCAGCGCGTCTGCCGGTACGAGACCGCCATCAGCACGCTCTGGGGTACGTCGAACTCGCGCGCCGCCTCCGCGAACTGGCTCTGGAGCGACTCGTTCCGGCTGCCCTCGTCGCTGCCGAGACCGACGAGGTCGGGCGATGCCACCGCGACCGTCCCGATCGTGGCAGTGGCGACGACTGCTGCCGCCACTCCGTAGAAGAGCCGTTTCTTCGTGCGATCTCTGCGGTGCCCCTGGCTCACGCCCACCCCTGGTCCGTCTTGTGTTGTGATCCGTTTCGAAAACGTGCCGCAGGGTAACACCACTCGATCGGGTGAACGTTCTCGAGGGACATTTCGGGCGGGCGTCTCAGTCGCTGGGCACCGGGCCGGACAGGTGGCGGGAAGCCGTAGGGTTGTGCCTGTGACCGTGAACGCTAAGACCACCGCTACCGGTGGCAACACCTGGCGAAACCTGCCCGCGGCGCAGCAGCCCGAGTACCCCGATGCCGAGGCTCTGCGCGATGTGATCGCGGACCTCGAGTCGTATCCGCCGCTCGTTTTCGCGGGCGAGTGCGACCAGCTGCGCGCCCGGATGGGAGCCGTCGCCAAGGGCGAGGCGTTCCTGCTCCAGGGCGGCGACTGCGCCGAGGCCTTCGACGCCGTCTCCGCCGACCACATCCGGAACAAGCTGAAGACCCTGCTCCAGATGGGCGCGGTCCTCACCTACGCCGCGTCCGTGCCCGTGGTGAAGGTCGGCCGTATCGCCGGCCAGTACTCGAAGCCGCGCTCCAAGCCGACGGAGACCCGCGACGGCGTGACCCTGCCGACCTACCGCGGCGACTCCGTCAACGGCTTCGACTTCACCGAAGAGGCCCGCATCCCGGACCCCGAGCGCCTCAAGCGGATGTACAACGCCTCCGCCTCGACGCTCAACCTCGTGCGCGCCTTCACCACCGGCGGTTACGCGGACCTGCGCCAGGTGCACGCCTGGAACCAGGACTTCGTGAAGTCGTCCCCCTCCGGCCAGCGCTACGAGCAGCTCGCCCGGGAGATCGACAACGCGCTGAACTTCATGAAGGCCTGCGGCACCGACCCGGCCGAGTTCCGCACGGTCGAGTTCTTCTCGTCCCACGAGGCCCTGCTGCTGGACTACGAGTCGGCCCTGACCCGGACCGACTCCCGCACCGGCCGGCTGTACAACACCTCGGGCCACATGGTCTGGATCGGTGAGCGCACCCGCCAGCTGGACGGGGCGCACATCGAGTTCGCCTCCAGGATCCGCAACCCGATCGGCATCAAGCTGGGGCCGACGACGACGGTGGACGAGGCGCTGACCTACATCGACCGTCTCGACCCCGACCGCGAGCCCGGCCGGCTGACCTTCATCGTCCGTATGGGCGCCGACAAGGTCCGCGACAAGCTCCCCGAGCTGGTCGAGAAGGTCACCGCCTCCGGCGCGACCGTGGCCTGGGTGACCGACCCGATGCACGGCAACACCTTCGAGGCGGCGTCCGGCCACAAGACCCGGCGCTTCGACGACGTGCTCGACGAGGTCAAGGGCTTCTTCGAGGTCCACAAGGCGCTCGGCACGCACCCCGGCGGCATCCACGTCGAGCTCACCGGTGACGACGTCACCGAGTGCGTGGGCGGCGGCGACGAGATCTTCGTCGACGACCTGCACCAGCGCTACGAGACGGCCTGCGACCCCCGGCTGAACCGCAGCCAGTCCCTGGACCTGGCGTTCCTCGTCGCGGAGATGTACCGCGACCAGTAGCCGAGGAGATGTGCCGGTGGGGCGTGGATCGATGTGATCCACGCCCCACCGGCATATTCGGGGCTTTTACCCGCCGGAGGCTGCGGGTAAGGTTAGGTTAGCCTCACCGATCAGCGGGACGGCGACAACCAATCGATCCCGGGAGGTGAACGGCGTGTACGTCTGCTCGTGCTTCGGCATCACGGAGAAGCAGGTCAAGGAGCATGCGGATGCCGGTGCCTGCACCCCCCGGCAGATCGCGTCCGTCTCCAAGGCCGGCACCGACTGCGGTTCCTGCGTGCGGCGCATACAGGGGATCCTGGGCCGTGGCACCTGCCCCCGCCGCGAGCTGCTGGAGCAGGGCGACGGAGCTTCCGTCCTGGCCGCGGAGCCGGAAGCCGGCACCGCGCCCGCGCTCGGCGAAGCCGCGTAGCGTTCGGCGAACCCGCCCCCGCCCGGCCCCGTCCTGCGTCCGTCGCCGGCCCGCGTTCGTCGCCTAGGATTCCGGCTGCTCGATCAGCTGGGCGATGTACAGCGCCTCACCGAGCTTGTCGACCAGGTCCAGCTGGGTGTCGAGGTAGTCGATGTGGTGCTCCTCGTCAGCGAGGATCGACTCGAAGATGTTCGCCGAGGTGACGTCCCCCTTCGCGCGCATGACGTCGATACCGCGCTTGAGGCGGTCGATCGCCTCCACCTCGACCTGCCGGTCCGCCTGGAACATCTCGGTGACCGTCTGCCCGACGCGCACATGGAACAGCCGCTGGTAGTTCGGCAGGCCGTCGAGGAAGAGGATCCTGTCGGTGAGCACCTCCGCGTGCTTCATCTCGTCGAAGGACTCGGCACGGGTGTATTTGGCGAGCTTCGTCCAGCCGAAGTTCTCCTGCATCTTCGCGTGCAGGAAGTACTGGTTGATCGCGGTCAGCTCGGCAGTCAGCTGCTCGTTGAGGAACTCGAGGACCTCGGGGTCGCCCTGCATCGCAGAGGCTCCTTCCGCGCGTATGTCTGGGCAGGTTCGCGCATCCTCGCACCGCGGCACGGGAGCGTCCAGTAAGTGCACGCTTAGTAGGAGTTGCCCGAATCGGCCCAGACCTGGTCATGACCACCCCTCCCGGTCTGTCACCATTGAAGGCATGGGTCAGCCGGAGAGCCGGGAATACCGCGCACCAGAGGAGTCCGAGCTTCCGCCGGGGCAGCGACTCCAGCGAGGCTGGCCCGTCACCCACTACGGACCTGTACCCAAGTTCAAGCCGGACCGCTGGGAATTCAGGGTCTTCGGCGCCACCGCCGACGGTGAGAAGCACTGCTGGAACCACGAGGAGTTCTCGGCGCTGCCCTACTCGAGCGTGGTCGGCGATCTGCACTGCGTGACGAAGTTCAGCATGCTGGGGGCCGAATGGGGCGGCGTGCCCGCCCGTACGATCGTGGAACTCGCCCCGCCGGCGCCCTCCGTCAGCCATGTGATGGTCTGGGCGGAGTACGGCTTCAGCGCCAATCTCCGCCTCTCCGACTTCGTCGCGGAACGCACGATCTTCGCCACCCACAAGGACGGCGAGCTGCTGACGGCGGAGCACGGCTTCCCGCTCCGTCTGGTGGTCCCGCATCTGTACGCCTGGAAGGGGCCCAAGTGGGTCCGGGGCGTGGAGTACATGACGGCCGACCGCCGTGGCTTCTGGGAGGAGCGGGGCTATCACAACCTCGGCGATCCCTGGCGGGAGCAGCGGTACTCCTATCAGGAGGAACCGGGGGACGGCCCGGAGCTCTGAGCCCCGGGCCGTGAGGTCCGCCGTGCGGGATGTCAGTGGTACTGGTGGACCACCGCGTGCCCCTTGCCGCGGCCGATCATCCACTTGTTGACCGGAGTGGTGACCACGAACGCGACGAGGAACGCGAAGGCGAGCGCGCCCCAGAAGAGGAAGTCGGCCAGGTGGGCGTCCATCGCGCCCGGGACGAGGAGCAGTACGCCGTTGTCGACGATCTCCATGACCGTGATGGAGATGGTGTCCGCGGCGAGGGCCACGCCGATCGCCGCCTTCAGGGTCAGGCCGGCCCGCAGGACCGCCCACAGCGTCAGCGAGTAGCCGAAGAAGAAGGCCAGCGCGATGGCGAGGATCATCGTCGGGGCGTTGCCCCAGCCCAGCGCGGTACCGATGATCATGCCGAGCACCTCACCGATGGCACAGCCGGTGAGGCAGTGCAGGGTGGCCTTGGCCGCCATGCCCCAGCTCGCCTTCCCCGGGCCCTGTGCGTGGCCGTGGTGGGCGTGGTGCCCGTGCTCCGAGTGGTCCGAGTGGTTCACGTGCGTCTCGTGCCGCATGGCGTGCCCCCAACGTGCGGTAGCGGTTCCTGTCGTCAGGTAGGAACCGTATACCCCCTAGGGGTATTCCCGCAGGGTCTCAGCGAAGTTTTTTCAGCCGGGCCACGTCCGCGGCATGTCCCTCCTTGCCGCCGGGCGTCTCGATGATCAGGGGCACGCCCTCGGTGGCGGGATGCGACATCAGCGCGCGGAACGGTTCTTCGCCGATGTGGCCCGAGCCGATGTTCTCGTGACGGTCCTTGTGTGCCCCGGCGACGTCCTTCGAGTCATTCGCGTGGATCAGCTTCAGCCGCCCCTCGCCCACCGTCTCCACCAGCAGATCCAGCGTCCGCGCCATCCCGTCGGGAGCCGCCAGGTCGTGCCCGGCCGCGAAGATGTGGCAGGTGTCCAGGCAGACGCCCAGCTTCGGATGCGCGTCGAGTGCCTCGAAGTAGGGACCGAAGTCCCAGGTGCGGGAACAGAGCGAGGAGCCCTGGCCGGCCGTCGACTCCAGAAGCAGAAACGGATCGTCGTCATGCGTCAGCTCGTCCAGGAGCGGCAGCATCCGCTCCCGTACCTGGGCCAGCGCCACCTCACGGGTGCGGCCTCCCGTCGCCGAACCGGTGTGCACCACCACGCCCCGGGCGCCGATCTCCCGGGCCCGGCGCAGCGAGTGCCTCAAGGAGAGGACCGACTGCTCGACGGTGGCTCCGGTGTGGGAGCCGAAATTGATCAGATAGGGGGCATGCACCCAGGCCGAGATGCCCTCGGCCGCGCATTCGACCCGGAACTTCTCGTCCTGGGCCGGATTCCCCTTCGGCGTCGCCCAGCCCCGGGGATTGGCCACGAAGACCTGCACGGTCTCCGCCTCCAGCTCCCTCGCGTAGACGAGCCCGGTCGTGGCGAGGCCGCCGGCCACGGGAACGTGGCCGCCGACAGGGTTGCGCATGAGAACTAGAGCCCCTTGGTCTTGATCGTGATCGTGCTGCCTTCCGGCGCCTGGCCGCCGCCCTCGACGGACTGGCTCTCGACCTCGTCACCGAGGAACGGGAAGTTCTTCTCGACCTTCACCACGAAGCCCGCCTCCTCCAGCTCGGCGGTGGCGTCGTCCACCTTGTCGCCGACCACGTCAGGCACGTCGACCATCCGCGGTCCCTTGGAGACGGTCAGCGTGACCGTGTCGCCGCGGGCCAGCCTGGCCCCCTCGGCGGCGGACTGCCGGGCCACGCTGCCGGCCTCCTGCTCGGAGTGGATCCGCTCCTCGGCGACCTTCACCTTCAGACCGGCTTCCTCGAGCTCGGCCGTCGCGTCCTCGACGGAGTCACCCGTGACATCGGGCATGTCGATCGGCGCGCCCTTGCTGACGACGATCGACACGGCGGTGTCGGGGCTGCGGCCGCTGCCGGCGGCCGGGTCCGTGCGGATCACCGAGCCTTGAGCGACGCTCTCGTCGAACTCCTTGCTCACCACGCCCGGCGCCAGCCCCACCTTGCGCAGCTCGCGCTCCGCCTCCGCCAGCGGCTTGCCGGAGACCTCTGGAACCTTCACGATCTCCGGACCGCGGGAGACGGTGATCGTCACGGAGCCGTTGCCCCGTATCCGCTCGTTCGTGCCCGGATCGCTGTTGATGACGCTGCCGCGGGACACGGTCTCGCTGAAGTCGTGGCGGACGGTCTTCAGCTCCAGGCCCGCCTTGTCGAGCGCCTCCCGGGCCTGCTGCTCGCTCTTGCCGATCAGCGGCGGCACACGGGTGAACTGGCCCGAGTTGATGTACCAGACACCCGCACCCACACCGATCACGGTGATCACCGCGAGCAGCAGGGCGACCAGACCGCGGCGCGACAACGGCAGGCCCCGGCCGACCGGACGCACTGATTCCGGCTCCGGCCGCTCCGGAGGCGGCAGGATCAGCCGGGCCGTGTGGTGCACCTCGGGCTCCGCGGCGGCCGGCTTCCGAGGAATGACATCCGTACGGTCCTCGTCGGACGCGGCGCGGTCCTGTCCGCCCGCCGCCGGTTCCTCGGTGCGGGCCCGCGGCGGGACCGCGTCCAGCTGTTCGGCGCCGAGCGCCGCACGCGCCTCGCGCGCCTGGGCCAGCAGGGCCACCGCGTCGTGCGGGCGGACCTCGGGATTACGGGCCGTCGCGCTCGCCACCAGCTCGTCCAGCTCGACGGCGAGCCCCGGGAAGAGCGCGGACGGCGCCGGGACGTCCGCGTTCAGGTGCTGGAACAGGACCTGGGCCGGAGTGTCACCGGCGTGCGGCTTCGCGCCCGTCAGCATCTCGTAGAGGACGACCCCGCACGCGTACACATCGGCACGGGTGTCGGCCGTGCCGTACTCGATCTGCTCCGGCGCGAGATAGGAGACCGTCCCGAGGACCGTGCCCGAGGTGTTGGTCACGGAACCGACCGCGCGCACCAGACCGAAGTCGGCGACCTTGACCCGGCCGTCGTCCCCTATCAGCACGTTCTCCGGCTTCATGTCCCGGTGCACGAACCCGGCCCGGTGCGCGGCGCCGAGTGCGGCGAGCACGGGCTCCAGGATGTCGAGCGCCGCCCGCGGCTGGAGCGCGCCGCGCTCCCGCAGGACGTCACGGAGGGTGCAGCCCTCCACGTACTCCATCGCCAGATACACGTACGCGCCTTGCGCGCCCTGGTCGAAGACCCCCACCACGTTCGGGTGCGCCAGCCGTGCGACGGACTTCGCCTCGCGGATGAACCGCTCCACGAACGTGGCGTCCGTGGCGAGATCCGGATGCATCACCTTGAGAGCGAGCACCCGGTCGAGCCGGGTATCGACGGCCCGGTAGACCGTGGCCATGCCGCCGACGGCGATGCGCGCATCGACGCGGTAGCGGCCGTCGAGCACTTGCCCGACGAGGGGGTCCTGGAGGGTCGTATCCACGCGCCGATTCTACGAGCCGGGAAGACGGGGTCCGACGAGTCGGACGGGGACGGGGCGGGACTGCAGCCGAGCTGTGACGCGGTGGGGGCGGGCGGTGGCCGCTGCGCGGGGCCGTTTCCCTTACCCGCCCCTTCCCGAAACCGTGCTCCGCCCGGACCCCGTGCCGCCCTGCGGGCGGCGTACCGCGCTTCGCGCGGTGTTTCTGGGGGCTCCTCCCCTACGCCTGGCGGCGTGTGAGGACCCCCACCGGATCCCCGCGCCTCCATCGCCGGCGGGGCTGGAGTTGCCGGCGGGGCTGGTTTCGCGGAGCGAAATCCGGCCCGCCCGGCGATTGAGGGCACGGCCGAAGGCCGTACGGGTCCGGGGCTTGCCCCGGTTCGGGAAGGGGCGGGCAGGGGAACGAGCCCGCCGCAGGCGCCCACGCACCCGCCCCCTCAGAACGCCGGCCGCTCCGGGTCCAGCGCCCCCCGCCCCTCGTGCGGCGACGACGCCACCGCGAAGTGGCGTCGCGGGATCCGGCCCGCGCGGAACGCCAGCCGGCCCGCCTCCACCGCGTGCCGCATCGCCTCCGCCATGAGGACCGGCTCCTGCGCGCGCGTCACCGCCGACGCCAGCATCACCGCCGCGCACCCGAGCTCCATCGCCAGCGCGGCGTCCGACGCCGTGCCGGCGCCCGCGTCCAGGATGACGGGGACGTCCGCCTGCTCGACGATCAACTGGAAGTTGTGCGGGTTGCGGATCCCGAGCCCGGAGCCGATCGGCGAGCCGAGCGGCATGATCGCCGCGCAGCCCACGTCCTGGAGCTTCCGCGCGAGCACCGGGTCGTCGTTCGTGTACGGCAGCACGGTGAAGCCGTCGTCGACGAGCGTCTCCGCCGCGTCGAGCAGCTCCACGCCGTCCGGCAGCAGCGTCCGCTCGTCAGCGACGACCTCGAGCTTGATCCAGTCGGTGCCGAGGGCCTCCCGGGCGAGGCGGGCGGTGAGCACCGCCTCGCCGGCGGTGAAACAGCCCGCGGTGTTCGGCAGGACCCGGATGCCGAGCCGGTCCAGGACGGACAGCACGGACCCCTGGACCGTCGGGTCCAGGCGCCGCATCGCGACGGTCGTCAGTTCCGTGCCGCTCGCGACGAGGGACCTCTCGAGCACGTCGAGGCTGGGCGCACCGCCCGTGCCCATGATCAGACGGGAGTCGAAGGTGGTCCCTCCGAGGGTGAAACGGTCGTCGGCCATGGCCGTTCAGCCTCCTTGCACTGCGGTGAGAATCTCGACACGGTCCCCGTCGCCGAGCGGGGTGGCGGCCCATTCGCCGCGCGGGACGACCGCTTCGTTGACGGCCGCGGCGACGCCGGAGGTCGCGGCGGAGAGCGCTGTGACGACCACGTCCAGCGTGGTGCCGGCCGCGACGTTCCGGGACTCGCCGTTGACGAGGACGCGGACCCGATCGCCGGCCGCGGCCGAAGCGGCGACCGCGTCGGCGGCCGAGGCACCGACGGGGGCAGCGGCGGAGGCGGCGACAGCGGCGTCGACGCTGTCGTTCACGGAGGTGTTCATGCGGGCTGCTCCTGAAGGACGGACGAGAAGCGGCGTGGTGAGAAGGGCCGTGCCACTTCGGGGAGTTCACCGGTCGTCAGCGCGTCGGCCAGCACATCGCCGGTGACGGGCGTCAGCAGCACGCCGTTGCGGTAGTGCCCGGTGGCCAGCAGCAGTCCGGGCAGTTCGGTGAGGCCCAGCAGCGGCGCGTTGTCGGGGGAGCCGGGGCGCAGTCCCGCCCGGGTCTCCACGAGCGGCAGTTCGGTGATCCCGGGCACCAGCTCGTGCGCGTCGCGCAGCAGCTCGTACACCCCGCCCGCGGTGACCGTCGTGTCCCAGCCGAGCTCCTCGCTGGTCGCGCCCACCACCAGCTCGCCGTCCTCGCGCGGCACGAGGTAGACATGGCTGCCGCGGACCACGGCGCGCACCGTGCGCGACAGGAACGGCGCGTAGGGGCGTGGCACGGTCAGTCGCAGGACCTGGCCCTTCACCGGGCGTACGGGCGGGAGCACGTCCTTCGGTACGCCCCCCAGCCGTCCGCTCATGCTGCCGCCGGCAAGGACGACCTGTCCCGCGGAGATCTCCGTGCCGTCGGCGAGTACCGCCCCGGCCGCCCGGCCGGGGCTCACGAGCAGCCGCTCCGCCCAGCCGCGGCGGAAGTCGATCCCGGCGCGCTCGCAGGCGGCGATCAGGGCCGCGGCCAGCCGGCGGGGGTCGACCTGGTGGTCGCCGTCGACCCGCAGCCCGCCGCGGACGCCGGGGGCCAGCATCGGCTCGAGGCGGCGGCACTCACGGCCGGTGAGCCACTCGGACGTCAGCCCCGACCGGTGCTGGAGGGCGTGCAGTTCACGCAGATGCGCCCTGTCGTCGGCGTCGAGGGCGACGGCGAGCGTGCCGCAGGAGCGGTAGCCGACCCGCCGGCCGGACGTCTCCTCCAGCTCGGCGACGAAGGCCGGATAGCGGTGCGCGGACTCGAGGTTGAGGCCGAGCAGCGTCTGCTCGCCGTAATGCAGTTCGGTGACGGCGGCCAGCATGCCGGCGGCGACCTGCGCGGCCCCGCCGCCCGGTTCCGGGTCGGCCACGGCGACCCGCAGGCCCCGTTGCGCGGTGCGCCAAGCCGTGACCAGGCCGATGATTCCGCCCCCGATGACGAGGACGTCTGGGCTCGGTGTACGAGACATGGGCGTCCAGCCCCTCCCTTCGCCGGCATGACCCGGATCAGGTTCGTACGGTCGGAGGCCGGCCAGCCTCCCTCTCAGCCCGGTACGTCCGGGCTCCCGCGAGTGCCTTACGGTGGCCACCCTAACCGCACGCCCCGACGCGTTGTAAGGGAGCCGCAGCAGTGGCGAAGTCGCTCGACGGACTTGTTCTCTCCCCGGTCGCCGACCAGGCCCCGGGCCAGGTCGGCACCCGGACCCGGTTCACGTACCACGAGGAACGGGGCCGGATCTGGGCCGAGTACGAAGGCGGCGACGTGGTCCGCGGCCATCTGGTGGGCACCAGGGACGGCGACCGGCTGGACTTCCGTTATGTGCAGCTCAAGACGGACGGCGGGACCTCCTCCGGCCACTGCCTCTCCACGGTCGTGGACCTGCCGGACGGCCGGGTGCGGCTGGAGGAGAGCTGGCAGTGGGAGTCCCAGGAGGGCAGCGGGACGAGCGTCGTGGAGGAGCATGCTTCCTGATCCGCCCCTGCTGACCCCCAGTCAGGTACGTATGGTGTGCGGGTGGACGAACGGCAGCAGCAGACGCGGGCGGACGAAGGACGGCGGACCGAGCCGCGGCGGCGCGTGGTGATCGTCGGCGCGGGCATGGCCGGCGTGCAGACCGCGGTCGCCCTTCGCGAGCAGGGATTCACCGGCACGGTCACCCTGATCGGCGCGGAGCCGCACCAGCCGTACGACAGACCGCCGCTGTCCAAGGCGATCCTGCTCGGCAAGGCGGAGGACTCAGCCTTCGACATCGACTTCGAGGCACTCGGCGTCGAGCTGCGCCTGGGTCTCGAGGTGACCCGGGTGCGGACCGACGCGCACGAGGTCGACACCGTCTCCGGCCCCGTCCCCTACGACGTGCTGGTCCTCGCCACCGGCGCCGAGCCGGTCACCCTGCCGGGCACCGTCGGCGTCCCCGGTGTGCATCTGCTGCGCACGCTCGACGATGCCGCCCGGCTGCGGCCGCTGCTCGTCGAGCAGCACGACATCGTCGTGGTCGGCGCCGGCTGGATCGGCGCCGAGTTCGCGACCGCCGCCCGCGAGGCCGGGTGCCGCGTCACCGTCGTGGAGGCCGCGGGCCGCCCGCTCGCCGGGACCATGCCCGCCGAGGTCGCCGCCCCGATGGCCGCCTGGTACGAGCAGCACGGGGCCGAGCTGATCACCGGCGCCAAGGTGGAAGCCGTCGAGCCGGGAGCCGTCGTCCTGGCCGGAGGGCGCAGGATCCCGGCCGGCGCCGTGGTCGTCGGTATCGGCGCGCGCCCCGCCACCGCCCTGCTGGCGGGCTCCGGCATCGAGCTCGGCCCGGACGGCGCGGTGGTCGCCGACCAGTATCTGCGCGCCTCCGCTCCCGACGTGTACGCCGTCGGGGACTGCGCCTCCTACCCGTCCGGCCGGTACGGCGAGCGGCTGCTCGTCCACCACTGGGACAACGCGCTCCAGGGCCCGCGCACCGTCGCGGCGAACATCCTCGGCGACCAGGAGCCCCGGCCCCCGGCCCCGGAGGCGTACGACCCGGTGCCGTACTTCTGGTCCGAGCAGTTCGGCCGTTTCGTCCAGTACGCGGGCCACCACGGCGCCGCCGACACGCTGCTGTGGCGCGGCAGTCCGGCGGAGGACACCTGGTCCGTGCTGTGGCTGCGCGACGGCGTCCTCGTGGCCCTGCTGACGGTGAGCAGGCCCCGTGATCTGGCACAGGGCCGCAAGCTGATCGTGTCCGGGACCGAGCTGGATCCGGCGCGGGCGGCCGACCCTTCCGTCCCTCTGAAGGCGGCGGCACGGTAGGTCCTGGCTACCGACTGTCGGTCCTGGATGGCAGGCTTGTCCCCGTGACCGAGATTGACGCAAAGATCGATGCCCTCGTCCCCGCCTGGCTCTACCTGCCGGACATCGCGGAAATGCTCGATGTCGAGGTGACGCGTGTGCGGCAGTTGGTCAAGGACGGCCAGCTGATCGCCGTGCGCCGCGGTGAGAACAGGGCGCTCCAGGTGCCTGCCGCCTTCATCGACGGCAACAAGGTGGTCAAGGGCCTGTCCGGGACCCTGACCCTGCTGAGGGACGACGGCTTCACCGACGAAGAGATGCTCGAGTGGCTCTTCACCCCCGACCCGACCCTGCCGGGCACGCCTGCCCAGGCGCTCAGCGAGAATCGCGGCACGGAGGTGAAGCGCCGGGCCCAGGCGCTCGCCGTCTGAACCGACGGAAACCATCATCGCCGGCGGACGCACGGCCGGGCCGCCCGGCCCGTGCGTCCGCCGCCCAACGGGGGGATCGCCTCATGTCCACGGCTCGCACGCTGCTGTCCGACGCCCGGCTCTATCTGTGCACGGACGCCCGTAAGGGGCAGGCGGACCTGCCCGAGTTCCTCGACGCCGTGCTGGCCTCCGGCGTGGACATCGTGCAGCTGCGTGACAAGGGCATGGAGGCCGCGGAGGAGCTGGAGCACCTCCAGGTCTTCGCCGACGCCTGCCGCCGGCACGGCAAGCTCCTCGCGGTGAACGACCGCGCCGACGTGGCTCACGCCATCGGCGCCGACGTGCTGCACCTGGGCCAGGGCGACCTGCCGGTGCCGGCCGCCCGCGCGATCCTCGGGGACGGCGTGCTGATCGGCCGCTCGACGCACAGCGAGTGCGAGGCGGCGGCCGCCGCCGTCGAGCCGGGGGTGGACTACTTCTGCACCGGGCCCTGCTGGCCCACTCCCACCAAGCCCGGACGGCACGCTCCCGGTCTCGGCCTGGTGCGGTACACGGCGGGCCTGGCCGGTGACCGGCCGTGGTTCGCGATCGGCGGTATCGACGCCGCCAATCTGGACGAGGTGCTGGACGCCGGGGCGCGCAGGGTCGTCGTCGTGCGGGCGATCACCGAGGCCGCCGATCCGGCCGCGGCCGCCGCCGACCTGGCGAAGCGGGTCAGGGAGCGGACCGCCTGACGGTCACGGTGATCGTCCATCTCTGTCCAAGGGATGGACAAGACACCGGCAAAACCGACATATTTCCCTGATTCGGTTCGAGGATCCCCTCGGTCTGGCTAACCTGCCCGTATGGCCCTCGGTACTGCTTCCACCAGAACGGATCGCGCACGCACGGTGCGCGACATGCTTGCGACGGGCAAGACGTCGTACTCGTTCGAGTTCTGGGCGCCCAAGACCGAAAAGGGCGAGCGGAACCTGTGGAACGCGCTGCGCAGGGTCGAGGCGGTCGCCCCGAACTTCGTCTCCGTGACCTACGGCGCCGGTGGCTCCACCCGCGCCGGCACGGTCAAGGCCACGCAGGAGATCGCCGCCGACACCACTCTCACGCCGGTCGCGCACCTCACCGCGGTCAACCACTCGATCGCCGAACTGCGCAACATGATCGGCCAGTACGCCGACGCGGGAATCCGCAACATCCTCGCCGTCCGCGGCGACCCGCCCGGCGACCCGATGGGCGAGTGGGTCGAGCATCCGGAGGGCGTGCGCTACGCGGCCGACCTGGTCCGGCTCATCAAGGAGTCCGGCGACTTCTGCGTGGGCGTCGCGGCCTTCCCCGAGATGCACCCCCGCTCGAAGGACTGGGACGAGGACACCCGGCACTTCGTCGACAAGTGTCGAGCCGGTGCCGACTACGCGATCACGCAGATGTTCTTCGTGCCGGAGGACTATCTGCGGCTTCGTGACCGGGTTTCCGCGGCGGGTTGCGAAACCCCGATCATTCCCGAGATCATGCCCGTCACCAGCGTCAAGCAGATCGAACGCTTCGCCACGCTCAGCAACGCGCACTTCCCGGCGGACCTGAAAGAGCGCATCCTCGCGGTCAAGGACGATCCGGCCGCTGTACGCTCCATTGGCATCGAGTTCGCGACGGAGTTCTGCGCGAGGCTGCTCGCCGAGGGTGTCCCGGGGCTGCACTTCATTACGCTCAACAACTCCACCGCGACGCTCGAAATCTACGAGAATCTCGGACTGCACGAGCAGTCGTGACCGGTCGTACCCGCCCCGCACCGGGGCGGCGGCCGCAGGAGAGGGGCGGACATGGGCTGGACGGTCCTCTATATCGCGTTCGGTATCGTCGCGCTGTGGCTGCTCGGTGAGGTGCTGCTGCAGTACAAGGCACGGCTGCGCTGGCGGCTGCTCGCGTTCGGCGGCTTCCTGGGCGTCGTGATAGGCGTGCTGCTGCCGTCCGTGGTGGTGATCGCCCTCGGCGCCATGGCGTTCGCGGTCGGCCAGACCTATGTGACCCTCTCCTTCCGGCGCGGTTTCTCCACCGGCTGGGCCCTCGGCGGCAGCCCCGGCGCGAGCAGGCGGCGCCGGTCCGGCGCGGACCCGGAAGCGACGAGGGAACCCACGCTCGAGGTCACCGACCTCTCCTACGACTCGGTCGAGCCGGCCTACGACATGGCCGGCCAGGCACCGGGCGCCACGGGCCCCGCCGTCTACGAGCCGCAGCCGCTGCCCGACGACACCGGCCAGTACGGCGTCTACAGCGAAGAGGCGTACGCCGCCCGGCCGGAGGCGGAGCAGGCGGGGACCCGCGACGAGAGCTACGCCGCACAGGGCTCGGGCTACGGCGCCTACAACGCGTACGACGACCACGGTTACGCGCAGCAGCAGCCGGCGGAAGCGGCGACGTACGCCGGCCAGTACGACTACGGCACCGGCGGCCAGCAGTACGCCACGTACTCCGACCCCTATGTGGGCGGCCAGCAGTACAGCACCTACGACACGTACGGCGGCGGCTACGGCGACCAGCAGCAGTACGCCGGCTATGGGCAGCAGGAGGGCTACAGCGACACCCCGCCCGGCGGCGTGTGGGTCCCGCAGCAGCGTGAGGGCGATCAGCAGGAGCAGCCGCCCGCCTACTACGACAACGGGTACAACGAGCAGCAGCAGTACCGCTACTGACCTTCGGCGGTGGCGGCCGCCGCCGCTCAGCGGGAGCCGCGGAAGTCCGCGCCCTCCACGATCAGCCCGGCCACCAGCGCACCGGACATGCCCGAATGCGCCAGCCCGCCCCCGGGATGTGCCCAGCCCCCGGCGAGATAAAGACCGTCCAGAGGACATGTGTTCATCGCCGGCAGGAACGTGCCCGACGCCCCGGCCAGCGCCGGGGCCGGGACCGCGGCGGAAGCCGTGTCGTGGCGGGTGTCCTCCGGAGTGCGCACCACGCGCCAAAGGATCCGCTCACGCAGCCCGGGGACAGCGGCCTCCGCCGCCGCCACCATCCTGTCGGCGGCCCCTTCCCCGATCTGCGCCCACCTCTGCCCGCCGGCCGGCTCGGCCGGCACCGTGGACGTCAGCGTGACCGTCTCGTGGTCGTCGTCCGGCCGCAGCAGCGGGTCGTCGGGCCGCATCACGACCACGGTGGGCCGCGAGCCCGTCCGACCGGCGCGGATCTCGTCCCACTCCGCCACCTGGTCCGGGGCGTGCACCACGGTGCGGTGCACGGTGCCGGCCGGCCGGCCGCCGCGCAGCGCGAGATGGACGGTCAGCCGGCCGGTGCCCGTCCGCGGCCGCGCGTGCGGCCGTTCGTCGGGACGGGCCCACGTCACGATGCGGTTCTCGAACAGCGACGGCACCGGTGCCCCGGAGACCACCATGTCCGCCTCCACCGGCCCGCCCTGGTCCAGCTCCAGGCCGACGGCGCGGCCGTCCTTCTCCAGCACGCCCGTCACCGCGGCACCGAAGACGAACTCCACCTTCCTGGCCACGCAGCGCTCGTACACCGCGTCGGCGAGGGCGCGCAGGCCGCCCTTCACGTACCAGGAGCCGAAGGTCTGCTCCATGTACGGCAGCACCGCGGCGGACGGGGGCGCGCCGTGGGGGTCGAGGCCGTACGCCACGGCGTGGCTGTCGAGCAGCGCGGCGAGGCGCGGGTCGCGCAGCTCGCGGGTGCCGATCTCCGCGAGCGTGCGGGCCGGCCGCCGCAACAGGCCCTGCCGCAACGCCGGGTAGGGGTCCTTCGACAGGAAGGCGGTGTCCGCGGGCAGCGGCTCCTCCAGCAGCGGACGGCGCGAGCGCTCCCAGGCGTCCCGCGCGCGATTGAGGAACTCGCCCCAGCGTTCGCCGGAACCCGGTCCGAGCGCCGCTTCGAGCGCGGCGAGGGTGCCGGCCCTCGACGCGTTGGGGAGGCTGACGTCCGTGCCGTCGGCGAAGACGTGCCGGTTCGCCGGGTCCACCTGCGTCAGTTCGACGCACTTCTCCAGCGGTTCCTTGCCGGTCTTCACGAACAGGTCCCGCCAGACCGCCGGGAGATGCAGCAGACCGGGCCCGGTGTCGAAGGCGAAGCCGTCCCGCTCGAAGCGGCCCACCGAGCCGCCGTGGGTCGCCAGACGCTCGTACACCGTCACCCGGTGGCCTGCCACGGCCAGCCGGGCGGCAGCCGCCATCGCGCCCATCCCGGCGCCGATCACCGCAATCCGTGCCATGACCGCGACTTTATTACCCGCGACCACCGGTTTCGTGGCCGGGTACGCGCACGGCCCGGCCGCCTTCGCTCACCAGTCCGGTGGCCGCTGGACGCCCACCGCGCCCACGCGTCCAGCCTCCCGGCGCTGCGCCCGGCGCCGCAGGAACCGGCGGATCCTCGAGGCGAGGAAGAGCACCGTGACGATGCCCAGTACGAGGAGCGTCCCGGCGATGACGGCGGCGGCCACCGGGTTGAAGACCGCGAAGGAGATGATCCCGGCGACCCCGAGGTCCTCCGCGACGCTCACGGCGATGTTGCTGAACGGTTCCGGCGAGGTGTTGATCGCCATCCGGGTGCCCGCCTTGACCAGATGGCTGATCAGCGCGGTGGAGCCGCCCACGGCTCCCGCCGCGAGCTCCGGCAGCGAACCGCTCTCACCTGCCAGCAGCGCGGCGACCACGGCGCCGGCGACGGGCCGGATCACGGTGTGGACCGAGTCCCATATCGAGTCGACGTACGGAACCTTGTCCGCCACCGCCTCGCACAGGAACAGCACCCCGGCGGCGATCAGGACGTCGGGGCGCTGGAGCGCCTGCGGCACCTGGTCGGAGACGCCGGTCGCGCCGAGCACGCCGAACATGAGGACCACCGCGTAGGCGTTGATCCCGCTGGCCCAGCCGCTGGTGAAGACGAGGGGGAGTACGGACACGGACGCGATCGTAACCACCCGGCGGCGGCCGCGGGTGGGGTTCAGCGCGGAGTGCTGAGTATCCGTACCTACGCGCCGAGATGAGTATCCGCGCGGATGGGGCAGGGCCTGTTGGGACGGAAGAGTGGGGACCACGGAAGGGGCGCGGCACCGGCACCGACGACACGGGGCGGCGGAACGGTGCGGCTCCCCCGACGGAACGGGGGTTGCAGGACGGAGGGCCCACGACCACGGGGGACAACGGGGGTCGGGCTCTCCGGACCACGGGGGTGGCGGGGGGAACGGGGAACGCAGACGCCGGGCGGCTGGACGACCAGCCGCCCGGCGTTTCGTGTCTGCGCTCCCGATGGCGGCTGAGCTGCCGGGGGATCGGGGACGTCGCGCGCCGCTTTCCCTGGAACGTGTCTCGTGGTGCCCGTCGTCCCTCGTCCGTCGTGCTGGGCTCAGTCTCGGCGGCCGCTCACCCGGCCGTGCAGCAGCAGCGACAGCGCCCCGTGGACGTCGTCGAGCGACCGCTCCCGCTGGAACGCCTGCCAGTCCAGTGCCGCCACCAGCACCATGCCGACCAGCGCTGCGGCCGTGAGCGGAATGTCGACCTCCTCGCTGAGCTCGCCGGCTTCCACACCTTCGCGCAGCACCGTCTCCACAACGGCCACCGCCTGCTGCCGCACCACCAGGAGCGTGGACTGCCAGGCGCGGTTGGTGCGCCACAGCTCGGCCACGTACAGCTGGGTGAAGGCCGGATAGCGGTCGATGAACACCAGACCGGCCCTGATCATGGCGTCCAGCGCCTCGACCTTGGAGCCGCCGCGCTCTGCCGTACGGTCGGCGGCCTCCTGGAGCGAAGCCGTGAGGAGGCCGACGCCGAAGCGCAGCAGTTCCTCGAAGAGTTCGGTCTTGCTCTTGAAGTTGTAGTAGACCGTGCCCTTGGCGACCCCGGCGCGCTCGGCGATCTCGTCGACCGTGGTGGCCGAGAAGCCCTGCTCCGCGATGAGCGTCACGGCGGCCTCGTAGAGTTTCGCGCGCGTCGCCCGGCGTCTGCTGCTGCTGTCCATGACACCGATTCTCACAGGTCCCGGCGCGGTCACAGACTCAGCTCCGGGTGAAGCCGGTCCAGCGTCCACACCTGCTTGCGGCGGGCGGAGAGGGCGGTCAGGGCCAGCGCACCGGCCGAAAAGGCCAGCAGCACCGCACACGCCTGCCACACCGGACCGAGTCCGCCGCCCGTGATGAGCCTGCGGAGCGCCTCGACGACATAGGTCATCGGCAGGAACGGGTGGATGGCGTTGAAGAAGCCGGGACTCGTCTGGACCGGGTAGGTGCCGCCCGCCGATGTCAGCTGGAGCATCAGGACCGCGAGGACCAGGATCCGGCCGGCGGCGCCGAAGCGGGCGTTGAGCCACTGGATGATCGCGGCGAAGCAGCAGGTGACCAGCGCCAGGAAGCCGACGGTGCCCGCGGCGTGGGCCGTCTTCAGCCCGAGACCCCAGTGCAGGACGGACATCAGCGCCGCGACCTGGAGCAGACCGATCGCCGCCACCGGAAGCAGACCGGCCAGGGCGATCCGCCAGGCCGAGGCCCCGGTGGACAGGGCCCGGCGGTTGAGCGGCTGAATGATCATGTAGGCGACCATCGCGCCGACCCAGAGGGAGAGCGGGATGAAGTACGGGGCGAATCCGGTGCCGTAATTGGGCGCCGAGTGCAGGGACTTTCCGGCCAGCCGGACCGGGTCGGCCATCACCTCGGTGCGGCGGTCGCGGTCCTTCTTGTCGTAGTCCGGGATCTTGTGGACGCCGTCGTTGAGCCCGACCGCCAGCTCTGCCGACCCGTCGGCGAGCCGGAACAGCCCTCCGTCCAACTCGCCCGCTCCCTTCTTGAGCTTGCCGACCCCCGAATCGAGGTCGGTGGATCCCTTCTTGGCGGTGGTGAGGCCGGTGTGCAGCCGGTTCGCGCCCTTGGCGACCTTGTGGGCGGCCGTGTTGAGCTCGTTGATCTTGCCGACGGCGTACTCCAGGTCCTCGTCCAGCTTCGGAGCACGCCGGGCCAGGTCGTCTGCCTTCTTCTCGAGATCGGTGAGGTTCTTCTTCAGTGTCTTGAGGTCGCCGTTGCTGTTGCCGATCAGCACGTTGACGTCGTCGGCGATCTTGGCGACGTCCGCCGCCGTGTCCTTGGCGCGCTTCAGCTCGGGGCACGCCTTCGGGTCGGGCAGCAGGGCCTGTTCGCACTGCGTCCGGTGGATCTCGCTCAGCGCGTCGGCGGCCTTGTGCGCGCGGAGTGCGGCGCCGGGGGCCCGTTCGGCAAGGAGGCCGAGATTGCGCTGGACGGCCCGTGAGGAGTCGGCCACCAGCCGTGCCGTGTCACCGATCGACTTCCCGTTGTCCTTCAGATACGGACGCGTCTTGTCGGCATAGCCGTTGACCTTGTCGGCGAGTACCTGTGTGCCGTCGGCGACCTGACGGGAGCCGTTCTCCAGCTCGCCGGCGCCCTTGTGGAGCTTCGTGATGCCCCCGGCGAGCTTGCCGCTGCCGTCCTTCGCGTCCTTCAGGCCGTCCGCGAGGTCCTCCGAGCCCTTCTTCGCCTTCCCGACCCCGCTCTTGAGCTTGTCGGCGCCCTTCGCCGCCTTCTCCGTCGCCTCATGGATGTCGGAGAAGGAGATGAAGATGCGGTCGAGGAACGACCGTGAGGCATTGGTAGACGCGGCGGTGCGCACCTCGGAGAAGACCGTCCGCGAGATCTGGCCGACGATGTAGTTGTTCGCGTCGTTCGTGCGGACCTGGAGGGCGCCGGTCTCGGGGGAGTCGCCCGAACTGGAGGCGATGCGCCGGCTGAAGTCCTCCGGCATGGTCAGCGAGAGGTAGTACGTGCCGTCCTCGACACCCCGGCGGGCCTCGGCGTCGTCGACTTCGTGCCACTCGAAGACGTCGCTGTCGAGCAGGCCCTTGGTGATCTCGTCACCGGCGGCGATCCTCTTGCCGGACGCGGTGGCGCCCTTGTCGTCGTTGACGAGAGCGACGGGAATCCTGTCGAGCCTGCCGTACGGGTCCCAGAAGGACCACAGGTAGAGGGCGCCGTAGAGCAGCGGCAGCAGCATGACCGCGACGATCGCGGCGGCCGGGAGCTTGCCCCGCCCGAAGCGCTTCAGCTCAAGCGCGGCCAGTTTCGGCGATCGCATTGGACGCCCCCTCCTCGTCGGTGTCCACGGCGGTGCTTTTGGCGGTGCCTTGTTCAGTGCTCCTGGCGGGGCCCATGCCGGTGCCGGTCTCGGTCTCGCTGCCGACGGCGTGGCCGGGGTCCTTGCCGGTCTCTTCGGCCGGGCTTCCGGCAGGGCTCCTGCCGGTGCTCTCGGCGGGGCTCTTGCCGGTCTCGCCGCCGACGTCGGCCTCGTCCTCGTTGTCGTCCGAGCCGGTCCCGGTGGGCCGGGTGCGTACGACGACGGCGCCCTCCGGCGCCTCGCCGCACACCGCGACCACGGTCGTCCCGCTGTCAGCGATCGAGCGCAACAGGTCCCACGCAGCGGCCCGTTCGGTGTCGGAGAGTTTGAGGCCCACGTCGTCGACCGCGAGCAGCCGGGGGCCGCCGATCAGCGCCAGGGCCACGGAGAGCCGCAGCTCCTCGAGCCGCTCGAGATCGCGTACGGCCGTGCGTTCCCGCTTCGGCAGCGTCGCGAGATCGAGTCCGGCGGCTGCCAGTGCCCTCTCGACCCGTTCGGCCGCAGCGGCCGTCCGCTCCGCACGCGGCCGGAACAGGGCCCGGACCGAACCGTCGAAGCGCCGCTGGAGCAGCGCGCGTTCGCGCAGGTGCTCCGCGACGGTGAGCGCCGGGTCGAGATCGCTGACACCCGACACCGGACCGAGCGCGCTGATCCGGCGCACCGCGGCCATCCTGCGCGGCAGTTGCAGGCCGGCGACCTCCGCACGGCCTTCCGTGGGGCGCATCCGTCCGGTCAGCGCGAGGAGCAGGCAGGTGCGTCCGGAGCCCGACGGGCCCTCGATCGCGACGAGGGCGCCGGGCTCCGCCTCGATGTCCACCGAGCGGAAGGCCCACCCGCGCGGGCCTCTCAGCCCGAAGTCCCCGGCGCTCATGGCCGCGCCCTGAGGGCTGTCCACCTGCCCCACCCCGATCCCCATCCCGGTCCCTCCGCCGCCAATCCTTTGAACTGACCAGTCAGTGCAAAAACTACCCCCGAACCCTTGATCGATGCAAAAGGCCAGGTCAGGGCCGATTGTCAGTGGGTGCCTCCACGATGGACACATACGGCCACAGCGCCGTCACACGACGACAGGAGGCTCGTCATGGCCAGCTACTCAGCAGCCGCCGCTCACCGGCGCCGCGCCACCGGCCCTGCCCCCTCATCGACCGGCCCGGCACACGACGTGCATCCCGTCCTGCGCCGGTCCTCCGCGCCGCCCGCCGCCCTCGATCTGCTCGCCCAGGCCCGCAGCGGACTTGACGAGGCCGCGACCCTGGACCAGCCGAACGAGCGGTACGCCACGGCACATCTGGCCGCCCTGCGCACGGCCGCCGCGGTGCTCGCCGCCCGCGGCCGCCCCGAGACCGGCACGCGGCGCAGGCAGCGCATCCGCAGCGCCTGGGAGGTGCTGCCCGAAATAGCGCCGGAGCTGTCCGAATGGAGCCTGCTCTTCGCCTCGGGCGCCGAGCGCCGGGCCCGCGCAGAGGCCGGCATACGGGGCGCGGCCAGCCATCGCGACGCCGACGACCTTCTCAGGGACGCGGCCATGTTCCTGCGCCTCGTGGAGCGCCTGCTCGTGCTCCAGCCCGCCCTGCCCCGGCCCAGGGTGTCGCAGCCGGACCAGGAAACGCCGGCGGGCGGGACGGCGACGCGACGCGGGGATGTCGCTGGATGAGGGGTGCGAGCGGGAGAGCGGTCTGACCGGGGGACCGGCCACGAGGCGGACGGGGGCTCAGGCGGGAGACCGGGACGGGGCCCGCCGCAACCGCCACGGTGCCGGGCGGAGACGCGCGAGGAGTCGGCGGAAGTCGGTGCCGGGGCCGCAGGCACCGGCTACGGGGGCGCGGACGGGCGGGCCGGCGGAAGTCGGTGCCGGGGCCGCAGGCACCGGCCATGGTCCTGGATGCGGACCGGCGGGCTCGGCAGTCGGTGCGGGCCCGCCGGGACCGGCCACGGTGCGGGGCGTGGACGGCCGGGCTCGGCGGCAGGCGGTCCCGTCCGGTAGGCACCGGCCATGGTCCGGTTGCTCAGCGGGCAGTCGGTGCAGGGACCGCAGAGACCGACCACGTCCGGGACGCGGACGGGCGGGTTCAGCGGGCAGTTTCGGCACCGGGCCGGAGGACCGGCACGGTCCGCGCGGAGACGGGCGGGGATGCCGTCGAGGGGAAGCGGGATGCCTCGGGATGAGACGGAACGTCGGCCCGGGCCGCGGAGGCAATGCCGCGGAGGCAATAGGGTGGGAGCAGGCCAACCAGCACATCGCCCGAGGAGCCAACTGCCGTGTCGGAACCGTCCCCCACCGGTGGGGAGACCCCACCGCGCCCCTCTCGCGCCTCTCTCCGTACCGCCGTGGTCTGGGACGTCCTGAGGGACGCCCTGGACCGCCGGGTCAAGGCGACCGGGACGGACTCGCTGGACATCCTCGACACCGGCGGCGGCACCGGGAACTTCGCCGTGCCCGCCGCCCAGCTCGGCCACCGGGTCACCGTCGTCGACCCCAGCCCGAACGCCCTCTTCGCGCTCGAGCGCCGGGCGGCGGAGGCCGGGGTCGCCGAGCGGGTGCGCGGCGTCCAGGGCGACATCCACGGCCTCTTCGACGTGGTCGAGCGCGGCGGCTACGACGCCGTCCTCTGCCACGGCGTGCTCGAATACGTCGACGACCCGGCCGAGGGCGTGCGCAACGCGGTGGAGGCGCTGAGGCCCGCCGGAGCGCTCAGCCTGCTCGCCGCCGGGCTGGGCGGCGCCGTCCTCGCCCGCGCCCTCGCAGGACACTTCAGCGAGGCCCGCCAGGCGCTGAGCGACCCCGACGGCCGCTGGGGCACGGGTGACCCGGTGCCCCGCCGCTTCACGGCCGAGCAGCTCACCGAGCTCGTCGCACAGGCCGGTGTCGAAGTCGGCGCGGTGCACGGAGTGCGGGTCTTCGCCGACCTCGTTCCCGGCGTTCTCGTGGACACCGAACCGGGTGCGCTGGACGCGCTGCTGAAGCTGGAAGCCGCCGCCGCGGAACTGCCGGCCTTCCATTCCGTCGCGACCCAGCTGCACGTCCTGGGCGAGAAGCGCGGCTGATCAGCGGCGCAGCCGCAGATGGAGTACGCCACAGACCCTCCGTCGTCGGGCTTCGCACCGTATGATCGGGGGACACCATCCGGCATGACGGATCGGAGGTTGGGGAATCTACGCCTCAGCACCCCGATCGGGCATGGCGGCCCGGAGGGCGTTTTGCGAGAGGGCGGGTTTCACGGGGGCGAATCCCTGCCTATCCTGGAAGGGCCGCATACCGGTCGCCCCCGCGACCGACGACGAGGAGGACTCCGTGCCGCTCTCGGAGCACGAGCAGCGAATGCTCGAGCAGATGGAGCGAGCGCTGTACGCCGAAGATCCCAAGTTCGCGACAGCGCTCGAGGGAAGCGGGCTGCGTACGTACACCCGGCGACGGGTCTACCAAGCAGTCGCAGGCTTCCTGGTGGGTATCGCGCTCCTCATGGCCGGAATGGTCGCCCAGCAGATCTGGATCAGTGTGGTGGGCTTCCTGGTGATGCTCGGCTGTGCGGTTCTCGCGGTCACGGGCTGGCGCAAGGCGCCGAAGCCAGGTGAACAGCAGCAGACATCCGGCGGACACGGTCGCCGGCACTCGCACCAGCGCAGATCCGTGATGGACCGGATCGAACAGCGGTGGCAGCGCCGCCGCGACGAGCAGGGCGGTCACTGAGCCGTCCGGTCCCGACCGGACGACGAGCGGACCTCCGGCCCATAAGTTCGGAGTACGAGTGAGGGGCGACGCTTTCGAGCGTCGCCCCTCAGTCATGTTCCCCGCTCGTGGGCCGGGAACTTGATTCTGGATCCGAGTGAAGGCTCGCGCTCGACGCGGCGTGTGCGCGGTCGGATCAGCGCGCCCGATCGCCGATTCGCGTCGTGGCCGAGCGTCGCCGGTGCCCGGCCGCCTCCGCGTCTGCTTCGAGGTCGGCGGCCGGTGCCTATTGCCGTACGCGCGCCGTTGGAAGTTCGCCCGGCGCACCACCGCCCCGGCCTGGCCCGTGTGAACGGGCCCGGCCGGGGCGGGACGGGCAGGCGGGGAGTCAGCCGCGCTGGCGGGTCGGGCGGCGGCGGAGGAACGCCGTCCACCGGTCGAGCCGCAGCCGCCGCACGTTCCACCGGTCCGTGAAGGCCGACCAGCGTTCAGACAGGGCCCAGACGACCCGGACTGAGGAGCGGGGCAGCAGCAGCGCCCGCATCCGGGTCCGGAAGCCCACCGCGCGGATCAGACCGGCCTGGATCTGCCGCGCGTCGTCCGCGAGGCCCGTGCCGGCCCTCGGGACCGGCGCGTACAGGACCTGCTCCACGGAGCGGGCCACCCGGTGGACGGCCGCCGCCGGCTCGTCCTCCAGCTTGCCCAGCCTGACGATGCGCGCCGCCGCCTTGCGAGGGGTCAGCGACTCGTCGGGGAGGATGCCGACGTCCCACGCGGAGTCGGTGACCTCCTGCCAGGCGGCCAGCGTCCGGCCAGGATCGTCCACGGCCGTCCGGCCGGCGACCGCGCCGCCGTCCGCGTCCAGGGACGCGGCGGAGGCTCCCGGTGAGCCCGGAGCCGGACTCCCACCCGGCGAACGCGCCTCGCCCTCGGCCGGCCGGCGCACCGGCACACCCAGCCGCCGGGACCTGGTCACGAGCCGCCACAGCAACGGCACGGCCAGCAGCAACAGACCGCCCACGACCCCGCTGGTCACCAGCAGCACCGTGCCCAGCGACGAGTCGTCGGCCGTCGGCGGCTGGACGTCACGAGGGTCGGCCGCGCCGCACTCGCCGAGCTGCCGCTCCTGGCGGGGGCACGCGTCGTCCTCGGGCCGGTTCGACTGCTCGGGGGCCGCGGAGCTGCCCTCCTCCGGCCGAGCCGGGTCGGAGGCGCCGCCCGAAGGCGTCTGCTCCTGCGTGTACTCGGGCCGGAAGCCGCGGCTCGGCGTCGGCTCGAAGCGGGTCCACCCCACACCCTCGAAATACAGCTCGGGCCAGGCGTGGGCGTCGCGCAGGCCGACCGACACCGTGCCGTCCGACTGCGTGGTGCCGGGCTGGAAACCCACCGCGACGCGGGCGGGGATGCCGAGGGTGCGGGCCATCGCCGCCATCGAGAAGGAGAAGTGGACGCAGAAGCCCTCCTTCTGCTTCAGGAAGCGGCTGATCGCGGTGACGCCCGTACCCGACCGGACGTCGGTGTTGTACGTGAAGCCGCCGGTGTCCGCGAACCACTCCTCGAGCTTCTCCGCGCGCTCGTAGTCGTTCGCCGCGCCCCTGGTCACCGTGGCCGCGGTCCGCCGGACGTCGCCGGGCAGCGCATCGGGGACACGGGTGTACTCCTGAAGGAGCGCCGCGGGGGGAGCGGGAGCGTCCGCCAGTTGCTCCTGGGTCGGCTTCACGATCAGGCTGTTGACCGAGTACTGGGTGCCCGCCGTCGTCTGCCCCCGGTCGCCGACGAGCGTCCGGCCCGCGGGCTCGTAGCGCCAGCGGCCGTCGATGGCGACCGCCGTCGCCGGATAGGGCATCGGCAGCCAGTCCTGCTTGTACGACCCGGCCGCCGACAGGTTCGTCCTGACCTCGGTGACCTGGACGGAGGGGCTCAGCCCGACCGGCTCCGGCAGCCGCTCCGGCACACCCGTGACCTTGCGCTGCGACGAGCGCCACGACGTGCCGTCGAACCGGTCCAGGGACAGGATCCGCAGATACATGTCCTGGTTGTCCGGCGCGTTGCTGCGGTAGCGCAACACCTCGCGGTTCTGGGGCTGGTTCAGGTTGTCCTGGAGGGAGACCAGCGGATTGACGGCCGAGATCGTTCCTCCGCCGCCACCCGGGCCGCCACCGGGGCCGTTACCCACGCCACCGATCAGTCCGCCGTCCAGGGCGGGCAGTGCCGCCGGCACGACGAGGGCGACACCGAGCGCGAGGACGCCGATCCTGCGGCCCGCCCTGACCGGTGCCTGCGGGCGGCCCTCCGTCGGGTCGAAGCCACCGGTGGAGCGGTTGCGGGTGCCCGCGCCGCCGCCGAAGACGCGGCCCCACTGGGACAACCGGTCACGGCCCTCGGCGAGCAGCAGCAGCAGATAGCCGGACGCGGCCAGCAGGAACCACAGCCAGCTCGCCTCGCCGCCGGAGAGTCCGGCGGCCACGGAGTAGAGCGCCAGCAGCGGCAGACCGGCGGGGGCGGCGCTGCGGAACGTCACCGCGAGCGCGTCCACCGCGAGGCCGATCACCAGCACGCCGCCGATCACCATCAGCCTGATGCCGTCGGTGGCGGGGGCGGGAATCGCGTACTTGCCGACGTCGTCCGCACCGGCGCGCAGCAGCTCCCCGAAGTGGACGAACGCGTCCGGTCCCGGCAGCACCCCGAGGAACGCCTGGCCCCGGGCGAAGACCACGGTGAGCAGCAGCAGCGTGACCAGAGTCTGCACCGCCACGGTCAGCGGGCGGGGCAGCGGGACCCGGCGGGCGAGCGCGCCCACTCCGGTCTGAATCGCCACCAGGAACCCGGCCTGGAACAGCCAGTTGGGCGGATCGACCAGCGGCAGCAGGGCTCCCGCCGCCATCAGCGTGGCGGCGAAGGCACACACCGCGAGCCGTGCGCGACCGCTCATGACCAACCTCCCGGCGAACCGTACGTGCCTGCGCCGGACGCCTCGACGCGTTCCCGTGCCGCCTGCTGCCAGAGATCCGTGAGCCGTGCGCCGGGTGCCACCGGGAGGGCCGTCCAGCCCGACTCACGCAGCTGCCGGACCCGCTTCTCGAGCGGTCCCGGTGCGGCGCCGCCGCTCACCCATGTGCCGCTGTCGAGCACGAACGCGACCGCCGAGCCGCTGCGCTGACGCATCCGGGCCGCCAGCGCGGCCTGTTCGTCGTCCAGATCGCCGAGGAAGGCGATCAGCAGACCCTCGCTCCCGCCGCGCAGCACGTCGAACGAACGGGACAGGCCCGCACCGTCGGAGTGGTCCACGACGGCGAGCGTGTCCATCATCAGACCCGCGGAGTCGGCGGACTCCTGGGAGGAGCCGGCGAACCCGTCCGCGCCCTCGCCGGGCACCGAGGTTCCGGTGTCGGTCAACAGCCGCACGGCGAAGCCGCGTTCCAGCAGGTGCATCAGCGCGGAGGCGGCGCCGGACACCGCCCACTCGAACGCCGAGTCGGGGCCCGCACCCTGATAGGCCACGCGCCGGGTGTCCAGCAGCACGGTGCACCGGGGCCGCTGGGGCTGCTCCTCGCGCCGGACCATCAACTCGCCGTAGCGGGCGGTGGAGCGCCAGTGGACCCGGCGCAGGTCGTCCCCGTAGCGGTAGGCACGGGGAATGATGTCGTCGTCGCCGGCGAGGGCGAGTGAGCGCTGGCGGCCGTCGCCGTAGCCGGAGGCCTCGCCGGCCAGACGCACCGCGGGCAGCGACTCGGTGCGCGGAATGACCGTGAGGGTGTCGAAGGCGCTGAACGAACGAGTGAGCTCGCACATGCCGAACGGATCCGTCAGCCGTAGCTGGAGCGGCCCCAATGGGTAACGGCCCCGCAGGTCCGAGCGGACCCGGTACGAGACCTCGCGGCGGCCGCCCGCCTCGACCCGGTCCAGCACGAATCGGGGCCGTGGCCCCAGCACGTACGGCACGTGGTCCTGGAGCATCAGCAGGCCCGTCGGCATCCGCGAGACGTTGTCCATCCGCAGATGGACGCGCGCCTCGGAACCGGCGGGCACCCTGGCGGGCGACAGTCTGCGGCTCGCGGCCACCCGGTAGCGGGTGCGGTAGAGGACGGCCACACAGATCAGCGGCAGCCCGGCGAGCAGCAGCCCGACGCGCAGCAGGTCGCTCTGGCCGAGCACATACGCGCAGACGGCCGCCGCCACGCCGGCCGCGAGGAAGGAGCGGCCGCGCGTGGTGAGCCCTCCGAGCGCCGCACGCACCCCGCCGGCGCCCTTCGCCGCCGGGTCCGTCGAGGCGGCTCCGACCGACATCACAGCCGCCGGGCGCCGGACTGATGGCCGTAGAGCGGCGGCTGGGCCGTCCGGCCGGCCGTGTACGAACCGTCAGCGGTGCCGCTCGTCGGGACTGCCGTGCGCTGGACGATGTCCAGGACGACCTGCTCGGCGGTGCGGCGGTTCAGCTGGGCCTGCGCGGTGGGCAGCAGTCGGTGGGCGAGCACCTGCACGGCCAGTGCCTGCACGTCGTCCGGCAGGGCGTATTCGCGGCCGCTGAGCGCGGCGGACGCCTTCGCGGCGCGCAGCAGGTGCAGCGTGGCACGCGGGGAGGCGCCCAGGCGCAGATCGGGGTGGCTGCGGGTCGCCGACACGAGCTCCACCGCGTAACGCCGCACGGACTCGGCGACGTGCACCGCGCGCACGGCCTCGATCAGCTTCACGATGTCGTGGGCGTGCGCCACCGGCTGCAGATCGTCGAGCGGTGAAACGCCGCCGTGGACGTCGAGCATCTGGAGCTCGGCGGCCGCGCTGGGGTAGCCGATGGAGACGCGCGCCATGAAGCGGTCGCGCTGCGCCTCCGGCAGCGGGTAGGTGCCCTCCATCTCCACCGGGTTCTGGGTGGCCACCACCATGAAGGGGTTGGGCAGTTCGTAGCTGTGCCCGTCGATGGTGACCTGGCGCTCCTCCATCGACTCCAGCAGCGCCGACTGCGTCTTGGGCGACGCGCGGTTGATCTCGTCGCCGATCACGATCTGGGCGAAGATCGCGCCCGGCTTGAACTCGAACTCGCGCCGCTGCTGATCGAAGATCGACACACCGGTGATGTCCGACGGCAGCAGGTCCGGCGTGAACTGGATGCGCCGCACGGAGCAGTCGATGGATCTCGCCAGCGCCTTGGCCAGCATCGTCTTGCCCACGCCGGGAACGTCCTCGATGAGGAGATGCCCCTCCGCGAGCAACACGGTCAGCGAAAGCCGTACGACCTCCGGCTTGCCCTCGATCACGCTCTCGACCGACCTGCGGACATGATCCGCTGTGGTGGTCAGATCCGTGAGGCTCGCTCGATCGTCATAGGTCGTCACCCGGCCCTCCTCGGCCCGTTCAAAGGGCCGGCGCACTTCAGACGGCACGGCCCAACCCCGAAACATGGACGCCGCCTCCGGAAGGTCCGGAAGGGGGTCACACCCGCATTCTTGTTGGCGTTGCCGCGTTGTGTCACTCGCCTGTGGATAAGTGGGCGGGATATGTCGGGGTTGAGGTGCTATATCGCGTGCTCAGCTGCTCACTCAGCGGGGTCGATCTCGCGGAGCAGGCCCGTGGTGACGTCGAAGACGAAGCCGCGTACATCGTCGGCGTGCAGCAGGAACGGCGAGGTGCGCACCCGCTGCATCGACTGCCGGACGTCCTGGTCGACATCGCGGAACGCCTCGACCGCCCACGCCGGCCGCTGCCCGACCTCCTCCTCCAGCTCGATGCGGAAGTCCTCCGTGATCGTCTCCAGACCGCAGCCGGTGTGGTGCACGAGGATCACGCTGCGGGTGCCGAGCGCGCGCTGGCTGATGGTGAGGGAGCGGATCACGTCGTCGGTGACCACTCCGCCGGCGTTGCGGATCGTGTGGCAGTCACCGAGCTCCAGTCCGAGCGCCGCGTGCAGGTCGAGACGGGCGTCCATGCAGGCGACCACGGCCACCTTGAGCACCGGGCGGGCGTCCATCCCCGGATCCCGGAACTCCGCGGCGTAGCGCTGGTTCGCTTCGACGAGTCGATCAGTGACGGTGCCACCGGTGCGTGCGGGAGCGGCGGCGGGCTGGTACGCAGAAGTCGACATGCTTCGAAGGTAGCGGTCACCGGCCGCACAGGCTCGGTGTGAGAGCGGACAAAAGAACGTCAACGACCCGTGCTGTGAGGTAACCCACAAGCCTGACACGGCGGGCCGCGCGACGCGCTGGCCGGTTGATTGACCGGCCGGAGCAGTGGACTAAAGTGACGCGAAGTTCACGGAGGCCGCCCACACACCCGACGGCCCCCCGCACATTCCCCGCGTGCGCGGCGTACGCACGGCCCGGCCATGACCCGCCCGCGCCGGATCTGAGAGGGCGCATGAGCCAGACCCGACACGTCCCGGTGATGCTCCAGCGGTGCCTGGACATGCTGGCCCCCGCCCTCCAGGCGCCCGGCGGAGTCGTCGTCGACTGCACCCTCGGCCTCGGCGGCCACAGCGAGGCCCTGCTCGAGCAGTTCCCGCGGACCCGCCTCGTCGCACTCGACCGGGACACGGAGGCCCTCCGCCTTTCCGGCGAGCGGCTGGCCAAGTTCGGTGAGCGGGCGACCCTGGTGCACGCCGTCTACGACGAGCTTCCCGACGTGCTCGCCCGCCTCGGGATTCCCCGCGTCCAGGGTGTGCTGTTCGACCTCGGCGTCTCCTCCATGCAGCTCGACGAGGCCGACCGCGGCTTCGCCTACGCCCAGGACGCCCCGCTCGACATGCGGATGGACCAGACGACGGGCATGAGCGCCGCCGAGGTCCTCAACACCTATCCCCCCGGCGAACTGGTGCGGATCCTGCGCGCCTACGGCGAGGAGAAGCAGGCCAAGCGGATCGTGTCCGCCATCGTGCGGGAGCGGGAGAAGGAACCGTTCACCAACAGCGCCCGGCTCGTCGAGCTCATCCGCGACGCGCTGCCGCAGGCCGCCAAGCGCACCGGCGGCAACCCGGCCAAGCGCACCTTCCAGGCTCTGCGCATCGAGGTGAACGGAGAACTGGCGGTGCTCGAGCGGGCCATTCCCGCCGCGGTGTCCGCGCTCGCCGTCGGTGGGCGGATCGCCGTGCTGTCGTACCACTCCCTCGAGGACCGGCTGGTCAAGCAGGTGTTCGCGGCCGGCGCCGCGAACACCGCCCCGCCCGGCCTGCCCGTGGTGCCGGAGCAGTACCAGCCGCGGCTGAAGCTGCTGACCCGCGGGGCGGAGCTGCCCACCGACGAAGAGGTCGCCGAGAACCGCCGAGCGGCCCCGGCCCGTCTGAGGGGGGCGGAGCGCATCCGGGAGGACGTGGCGTGAGCACAGCGCGCGGGCGACTGCGCACGGCCGGCGGAGAAGAGAACCGGAGGACACCTTGAGCACAGCGGCCAAGCAGCTGAAGGGAAGGGCCGTACGGCTCACGCGGCTGATGCCGTCGGGGCCGAGCACCGCGGCCCGTACCCCCTTCGTCCTGCTGGTCGTGCTCCTGCTGTCCGGTGGGCTGATCACACTCCTGCTGCTGAACTCCTCGCTCAGCCAGGGCTCCTTCGAGCTGAGCGAACTGAAGAAGAAGACCACCGAACTCACCGACGAGCAGCAGGCGCTCCAGCGGGACGTGGACCGTCACTCGGCCCCCGACGCCCTCGAGCGGCGCGCCCGCGAGCTCGGCATGGTCCCCGGCGGTGGCCCCGCCTTCCTCGGCCCGGACGGCAAGGTGCTCGGCGTACCGCGCAAGGCCACCGCGGAGCCCCTGCCGCCCCCGCCACCGGCGCAGCCCTCCACCGAGCCCTCCGGCACGGCGGCCGGCGAGCCAGCCCCAGCGCCGTCGCCGTCCGTGCCCCCGGCCGCCGCGCCGACCGCCTCCGGACAGGCGCCGTCGGCCTCCACCGGGACGCAGAGGCTCTCCGGACCACCCGCCGCTCCCGAGGCTCCCGGCTCCGCCCCCTCCGTCCGTACGTCCCCGCAGGCGAACCCGACGATCCCCGGCAGGTGACGCAGTGCCCTCCAAGGAACCACCGCGGCGCCGGGTGCCAGGCCCCGCCCGGCGGCCCTCCGCGCAGGCCCCCCAGCGCTCCGGACAGCGGCCCGGTCAGCGGCCCGCCGCCCGCAGGCCGCAGCCCGGCCGGCGCCCGGCGCCCCGGCGCGTACGGCTCGGCAATCCGCGTCCCCGGCTGAGACTGGTCAGCCTCGGCCTGACGCTGGTGATGCTCGCTTTCGTGGTGCGGCTGCTCCAGGTGCAGGCCGTCGACGCGAGCGCCTACGCGGCCAAGGCCGAGAAGAACCGCTACCTCAGCCGCAAACTCGCGGCCGAGCGGGGCGAGATCACCGACCGGGCCGGAGTCGCGCTCGCCACCAGCGTGGACGCCTACGACATCACGGCCGACCCGAAGATGTTCACGCCCGAGGACAGCAAGGCCCCCGACGCGCCGGAACAGGCGGCCCAGCTGCTCGCGCCCATCCTCGGCAAGGAACCGGCCGAGCTCGCCGCGAAGCTCAAGAAGCCCGGCTCCCGGTACGCCGTGCTGGCCCGCCGCCAGACGCCGCAGGTGTGGAACCAGATCAAGGACCTCAAGAGCGTCTACGCGCAGAAGGCGTCCGCCGACAAGAGCAAGGGCGGCCCCGGGGCCAACGTGCTGGCCGGCGTCTTCCAGGAGCCCAGCAGCAAACGCGTCTACCCCAACGGCGATCTCGCCGCCGGGATACTGGGATTCGTCAACGCCTCGAACCGGGGCGGCGGCGGCATCGAGTCCATGCTCGACGAGACGCTCGCGGGCAAGGACGGCACCGTCACCTACACCCAGTCAGGCGGCCGCCGTGTCCCCACCGCCACCTCGCGCGAGGTCCCCGCGGTCCCCGGGTCCGATGTGGAACTGACCATCGACCGCGACATCCAGTGGGCCGCCCAGAAGGCCATCGAGGACCAGGTCGGCAAGTCGAAGGCCGACCGCGGCTACGTGATCGTGCAGAACACCCGCACCGGCGAGATCCTCGCCATGGCCAACGCCCCCGGGTACGACCCCAACGACCTCGGCCAGGCCACCTCCACCTCCCTCGGCAACGCCGCCCTTCAGGACGCGTTCGAACCGGGCTCCACCGCCAAGGTGGTGTCCATGGCCGCCGTGCTCGAGGAGAAGAAGGCCACCCCCGCGACGCACGTCGTCGTCCCCAACCGGCTCCACCGCGGCGACCGGCTCTTCAAGGACGACATCGACCACCCCACCTGGTACCTGACGCTCAACGGCGTCCTCGCCAAGTCCAGCAACATCGGCACGATCCTCGCCACCGGGCAGCTCGGCACGTCGCAGCCGGAGGCCAACAAGGTGCTCCACTCCTACCTGCGCAAGTTCGGCCTCGGCAGCCCCACCGGACTCGGTTACCCGGGCGAGACCCCGGGCATCCTCGCCCCGCCGAAGGACTGGTCCACCTCGCAGCAGTACACGATCCCCTTCGGACAGGGGCTGTCCGTCAACGCCGTGCAGGCGGCCTCCGTGTACTCCACCGTCGCCAACGGCGGCGTGCGCATCGAACCCACCCTCGTGCGCGGCACCAGGGGCCCCGACGGCCGCTTCACCCCCGCGGAGGAGCCGGAGAGGACCAGGGTCGTCAGCGAGAAGACCGCCGACACCCTCGCGACCATGCTCGAGTCCGTCGTCGACGACGAGGAGGGCACCGGAACCAAGGCCCGCATCCCCGGCTACCGTGTCGCCGGCAAGACCGGAACGGCGAACCGGGTCGACCCCGAACTCGGCGTCTACAAGGGCTACACCGCCTCGTTCGCCGGCTTCGCACCGGCCGACGACCCCCAGATCACCGTCTACTGCGCCATCCAGAACCCCACCAAGGGGAGCTACTTCGGCGGCCAGATCTGCGGTCCCATCTACCAAAAGGTCATGGAGTTCGCGCTGAAGACCCTGCAGGTCGCCCCGACCGGCAAGGGCCCTGCCCGGCTGCCCGTGACCTTCGAGCCCGGCGAGTGACCGGAGGTACCCAGTGACGACGATCACCCCCGATCCCGGGAACCGGCCAGGGGAGCGCCCCTCATTTTCGCCCGGGCCCGGTGCGCCCGGTACGCTCACCGCCGTGCCACAAGCTGATCAGTACCGAACCGCCCCGCAGGACGCCCCCGCGAAACAGACGGGAGCGCCCCGTCCGGAACGGCCCCGCCCGACGAAGCTCGCGGAGCTCGCGGCACGGCTGGGGGTGCAGTCGCCGGGTGCCGCGGAGATCACCGGCATCACCCATGACTCCCGGGCGGTACGCCCGGGCGACGTCTACGCCGCCCTGCCCGGCGCCCGCTTCCACGGGGCCGACTTCGCCGCCCAGGCCGCCGACCTCGGAGCGGCCGCGATCCTCACCGACGAGAGCGGCGCCGAACGCGCCGCCGCGACCGGCCTCCCGGTCCTCGTCACGGAGAATCCGCGCGGCCGGATGGGCGAACTCGCCACCGAGATCTACGGGCACCCCGGCGACGACCTGCTCCAGATCGGCATCACCGGCACCTCGGGCAAGACCACGACCGCCTACCTCGTCGAGGGCGGCCTCAAGGCGGCCGGGCGCTCCACTGGCCTCATCGGCACGGTCGAGATGCGGATCGGCGACGAGCGCATCAAGTCGGAGCGCACCACCCCTGAGGCCACCGACCTTCAGGCGCTGTTCGCGGTCATGCGTGAGCGCGGCGCCGACGCGGTCGCCATGGAGGTCTCCAGCCACGCCCTGGTGCTCGGCAGGGTCGACGGCTGTGTCTTCGACATCGCCGTCTTCAACAACCTCAGCCCCGAGCACATGGAATTCCACTCCGACATGGAGGACTACTTCCAGGCGAAGGCGCAGCTGTTCACGCCGCTGCGCAGCCGGAAAGCGGTCGTCAACTTCGACGACGAGTACGGCCGCAGGCTCGTCGACGAGGCCACCGTGCCCGTCACCACCTTCTCCGCGGAGGGCCACCCGGACGCCGACTGGCGGGCCGAGGACGCCGAAGTCACCGCAGTCGGCTCCACCTTCACCGCGGTGGGCCCGGCGGGCGAGCGGGTACGCGCCCAGGCGCCGCTGCCCGGCCCCTTCAACGTCGCCAACGCACTGGCGGCCATCGTCACGCTCGCCGTCGCCGGGCTGGACCCGCAGACCGCGGCCGACGGCATCGCCGCGGTGCCCGGTGTGCCCGGCCGGCTCGAGCGCGTCGACGCGGGCCAGCCGTACCTCGCGGTCGTGGACTACGCCCACAAGACCGATGCCGTGGAGTCCGTGCTGCGCTCCCTGCGCAAGGTCACCAAGGGCAAGGTGCACATCGTGCTCGGCTGCGGCGGCGACCGTGACAGGACCAAGCGCGGCCCCATGGGCGCGGCCGCCGCGCGGCTGGCCGACACCGCGGTGCTGACCTCCGACAACCCGCGCGGCGAGGACCCCCTCGCGATCCTCGCCACGATGCTGGCGGGTGCCGCGGAGGTGCCGGTCCACGAGCGCGGCGACGTGATGGTCTACGAGGACCGTGCGGAGGCGATCGCCGCCGCGGTCGCCCGTGCCGAGGCCGGCGACACCGTGCTCGTCGCGGGCAAGGGCCACGAGCAGGGCCAGGACATCGCCGGTGTGGTCCGCGCGTTCGACGACCGCCAGGTACTGCGCGCCGCCATCGAACGCGCCGTCGGCAGCACCGCCGCCAAGAAGAATCAGGGATGACCCAGTGATCGCCCTCTCCCTCGCCGAGATCGCCGAAATCGTCGGCGGGCAGTCGCACGACATACCGGATCCGGCCACACCGGTCACCGGCCCCGTCGTCATCGACTCCCGGGCGGTCGAGCCCGGCAGCCTCTTCGCCGCCTTCCAGGGCGAGAAGGTCGACGGGCACGACTACGCGGAGCAGGCGGTGGCGGCCGGCGCGGCAGCCGTGCTGGCCACCCGCCCCCTCGGGGTGCCCGCGATCGTCGTCGACGACGTGCAGAGCGCCTTGGGGCGCCTGGCCCGTCGCGTCGTCGAGCGCCTCGGTACCAAGGTCGTCGCGCTGACCGGCTCGGCCGGAAAGACCAGCACCAAGGACCTGATCGCGCAGGTGCTCCAGCGCAAGGCACCCACCGTCTGGACACCCGGATCCCTCAACAACGAGATCGGACTGCCCCTCACCGCGCTGCGCGCCACCGAGGAGACCGAGCACCTGGTGCTCGAAATGGGAGCGCGCGGAATCGGCCACATCCGCTACCTCACCGAGCTGACCCCGCCCCGGATCGGTCTCGTGCTGAACGTCGGCACCGCCCACATCGGCGAGTTCGGCGGCCGCGAGCAGATCGCGCAGGCCAAGGGGGAGATGGTCGAGTCGCTTCCCCCGGGAGAAGAAGGCGGAGTCGCCGTCCTCAACGCCGACGACCCGCTGGTCCGCGCCATGGCCTCCCGCACAAAAGCCCGCGTGCTGCTGTTCGGTGAGGCCGACGACGCCGCCGTACGCGCCGAGAATGTCCGTCTCACCGAACTCGGACAACCCACTTTCACGCTCCACACACCCACCGGGTGCAGCGATGTGACCATGCGGCTGTACGGTGAGCACCACGTGTCGAACGCGCTCGCCGCGGCCGCCGTCGCCCATGAGCTGGACATGTCCGCCAGTGAGATCGCCCTCGCGCTCTCGGAGGCGGGCACCCTCTCCCGCTGGCGTATGGAGGTCACCGAGCGTCCGGACGGCGTGACGGTCGTCAACGACGCCTACAACGCGAACCCCGAGTCCATGCGCGCCGCGCTGCGAGCGCTGGCCGCCATGGGCAAGGGACGTCGTACGTGGGCGGTGCTCGGGCAGATGGCCGAGCTCGGTGACGAAGCACTCGTCGAGCACGACGCTGTCGGGCGGCTTGCCGTCCGGCTCAACGTCGGCAAGCTCGTCGCGGTCGGGGGCAGGGAAGCGTCCTGGTTGCAGCTGGGCGCATACAACGAGGGTTCGTGGGGTGAGGAGTCGGTGCACGTGTCCGACGCGCAGGCGGCGGTCGACCTGTTGCGCAGAGAGCTGCGCCCGGGAGACGTCGTGCTGGTGAAGGCTTCCAGGTCGGTCGGTCTGGAGCGGATCGCACAAGCGCTGCTCGAGGGTCCCGAGGGTGAGGGTGCCGTCCGATGAGGCAGATCCTCTTCGCGGGAGCGATCGGTCTCTTCCTGACCCTGATCGGTACCCCGCTGCTGATCAAGCTCCTGGCCCGCAAGGGTTACGGGCAGTTCATCCGCGACGACGGCCCGCGCGGCCACGCCGGGAAGAAGGGCACGCCCACCATGGGCGGCATCTCCTTCATCCTGGCGACGCTCATCGCGTACGCGCTCGCCAAGGTGATCACCGGTGAGGACCCGACCTTCTCGGGTGTCCTGGTGCTCTTCCTGATGGCCGGCATGGGCCTGGTCGGCTTCCTCGACGACTACATCAAGATCGTCAAGCAGCGTTCGCTGGGTCTGCGGGCCAAGGCGAAGATGGCCGGACAGCTGATCGTCGGCATCGCCTTCGCCGTGCTGTCACTGCAGTTCGCCGACCAGCGCGGCAACACCCCGGCCTCGACCAAGCTGTCGTTCATCACCGACTTCGGCTGGTCCATCGGCCCGGTGCTGTTCGTCGTCTGGGCGCTGTTCATGATCCTCGCGATGTCGAACGGCGTGAACCTGACCGACGGCCTCGACGGCCTCGCCACCGGCGCCTCGGTGATGGTCTTCGGCGCGTACACGTTCATCGGGCTGTGGCAGTTCCAGGAGTCCTGCGCCAACGCGGTGACCCTCACCAACCCCAACGCCTGTTTCGAAGTGCGAGATCCGCTCGACCTCGCGGTCGTCGCCTCCGCGCTGATGGGTTCCTGCTTCGGCTTCCTGTGGTGGAACACCTCTCCCGCCAAGATCTTCATGGGCGACACCGGCTCGCTCGCACTCGGCGGCGCACTCGCGGGCCTGGCGATCTGCTCCCGTACCGAATTCCTGCTCGCCCTCCTCGGCGGCCTGTTCGTCCTCATCACGATGTCCGTGGTGATCCAGGTCGGTTCGTTCAAGATGACGGGCAAGCGGGTCTTCAGGATGGCGCCGCTCCAGCACCACTTCGAACTGAAGGGGTGGTCCGAAGTCCTTGTGGTGGTCCGGTTCTGGATCATCCAGGGCATGTGCGTCATCGTGGGCCTCGGTCTCTTCTACGCGGGATGGGCAGCCGACAAGTGAGCGACTGGCAGGGCATGAACGTCACCGTCGCCGGCCTCGGCGTGAGCGGCGTCAGCGCCGCACGCGCCCTGGCCGGGCTCGGCGCGCGGGTCACCGTCGTGGACGGCGGATCCGGCGAGACGCACGAGGCGCGTGCGGCCGAACTGGCCGAAGCGGGCGTCGTCGTACGGCTCGGTGACGCCCGGACCCTGCCGGAGGGCACCGACCTGGTGGTCACCTCGCCCGGCTGGAAGCCGTCCAGCCCGTTGTTCGCCGCCGCGGCGGCCGCCGGTGTCGACGTCGTCGGCGACGTGGAGATCGCGTGGCGGCTGCGCGGCCCTGACGCTGCGCCGTGGCTGGCGATCACCGGCACCAACGGCAAGACGACCACGACCCGGATGCTCGCCTCGATCCTGACGGCCGCCGGCCTGCGGACGGCCGCGATCGGCAACATCGGCACACCGATCATCGACGTCGTCCTCGGCGAAGAGCGCTACGACGTGCTCGCCGTCGAGCTGTCCAGCTACCAGCTCCACTGGGCCCCCTCGCTGCGCGCGCACTCCGCCGCGGTGCTCAACCTCGCGCCCGACCACCTCGACTGGCACGGCTCCATGGAGGCGTACGCCGCCGACAAGGGCCGCATCTACGAGGGCAACACGGTCGCCTGCGTCTACAACGCCGCCGACCCCGCCACGGAGGAACTCGTGCGCGCCGCGGACGTCGAAGAGGGCTGCCGGGCCATCGGCTTCACCCTCGGGACGCCGGGACCGTCCCAACTGGGCGTCGTGGAAGGCATCCTGGTGGACCGCGCGTTCGTCGCCGACCGCCACAAGCAGGCGCAGGAGCTGGCCGAGGTCGCCGACGTGAACCCGCCGGCGCCGCACAACATCGCCAACGCCCTCGCGGCGGCGGCGCTGGCCCGCGCGTTCGGCGTCGAGCCGGCGGCCGTACGGGACGGGCTGCGCGCCTTCCGGCCCGACGCGCACCGCATCGAGCACGTCGCCGAAGTGGCGGGCGTCGCCTACGTCGACGACTCCAAGGCGACCAACACCCATGCGGCGGAGGCCTCTTTGGCCGCCTACGAACCGATCGTGTGGATCGCCGGGGGACTTGCCAAGGGCGCCACCTTCGACGAGCTGGTCACCGCGTCGGCGAAGCGGCTGCGGGGCGTCGTCCTGATCGGCGCCGACCGCGCGCTGATCCGCGAAGCCCTGGCGCGACACGCGCCCGAGGTCCCGGTCGTCGACCTCGAGCGGACCGACACTGGGGCGATGTCCGCGGCGGTACGGGAGGCGGCCTCGCTCGCCCGGCCCGGAGACACGGTCCTGTTGGCACCGGCCTGCGCCTCGATGGACATGTTCACCAACTACAACGAGCGGGGCGAGGCCTTCGCGGAAGCGGTCCGGGCCCTCGCCGACGAGCACGCCTGACAGCCGCGAGGTCCGGCTGCCGCCGGGCACGACTGGAGGGGACAGCGACCATGCCGGCCACCGAGGGGCCCTTGGGCCCGGGAAACGCCCTCTCCGTCCCCGCCGCCGGGACCACCCCGCCACGACGGCCGGCCCGCAGCACGCGGGAAGAGCCCGCCACAGCGGCCCCGCACGCCACCGACGCCGCGGCGCGGACGACCTCGGACGATTCTCCCCTGCCGCCGGACCGTGCGTCTGCGGCCCCGGACGCGGCCCGCGCCGGGTGGCCGGCTCCGGTGCCCCCGGCAGGTGCGCCTGCCGTCCCGTCGGCCCCCGACACCGCCGACAGGGGCGCTCCTGCCCGGGGCGTGGCCCCGGCGGCCCGCCGGGGTGCGCCGGGCCGGGCAGCCGCCGCCGGAGGCGCGGTACGCGCCGCAGGGGCGTGGATCGCCGGTCTCGTGCCCGCAGGGCCGGTGCCCGCCCTCGCCGGGGCGGCCGGCGCCGTGCCCGTGGGGCGCGTACCCGCCCTCGCCGGCGGAACCGGCATCGCGCTGCGGAGCCGCACCGGCGGGGACGTCCGGCGCGCGCCCGGTGTGCGGGGCGGCGGGACACGTGCCCCGCGTACCCCCGACAGCGGGCCCCGCGGGCCCCGGCGGCTGTACGAGCAGGCGCGCAGGGCCTGGGACCGGCCGCTCACCGCCTACTACCTGATCCTCGGCAGCAGCATGCTGATCACCGTTCTCGGTCTGGTGATGGTCTACTCCGCGTCGATGATCCAGGCGCTGGAGTACTCCCTGCCCGCCTCGTACTTCTTCCAGAAGCAGTTCGTCGCCGCGGTCATCGGTACCGTCCTGCTGCTGGTCGCTTCCCGGATGCCGGTCAAACTGCACCGGGCGCTGTCCTACCCCCTCCTGGTGATCACCGTCTTCCTGATGGTGATGGTGCAGGTGCCCGGGATAGGGCATGCGGTCAACGGCAACCAGAACTGGATCTACCTCGGCGGCCCCTTCCAGCTCCAGCCCAGTGAGTTCGGCAAGCTGGCGCTGATCCTGTGGGGCGCGGACCTGCTGGCCCGCAAGCAGGACCGGCGGCTGCTGACCCAGTGGAAGCACCTGCTGGTGCCGCTGGTCCCGGTCGCCTTCCTCCTCCTCGGGCTGATCATGCTCGGCGGGGACATGGGCACGGCGATCATCCTCACCGCGATCCTGTTCGGTCTGCTGTGGCTGGCGGGGGCCCCGACCCGTCTCTTCGCCGGGGTGCTCGGCATCGCCGGTATCGTCGGTCTGCTGCTGATCAGGACCAACGAGAACCGGATGTCCCGGCTGTCCTGCATCGGTGCGATCGACCTCGGACCGGAAGGCGAGTGCTGGCAGGCCGTCCATGGCATCTATGCTCTTGCGTCTGGCGGATGGTTCGGTTCCGGTCTCGGTGCAAGTGTGGAAAAATGGGGCCAACTACCCGAACCGCACACCGACTTCATCTTCGCCATCGCCGGGGAGGAACTGGGCCTGGCGGGGACGCTGTCGGTGCTCGCCCTGTTCGCGGCTCTAGGCTATGCGGGTATCCGCGTCGCCGGACGCACGGAGGACCCCTTCGTGAGGTACGCGGCGGGAGGCGTCACCACGTGGATCACGGCCCAGGCCGTGGTCAACATCGGTGCGGTGCTCGGTCTGCTGCCGATCGCCGGCGTCCCGCTGCCGCTCTTCTCCTACGGAGGGTCCGCGCTGCTGCCGACGATGTTCGCCGTCGGGCTGCTGATCGCCTTCGCGCGAGAGGATCCCGCGGCAAAGGCGGCCCTGGCCGTGCGGAGGCCCGGGGTGAGATGGAAGACGATGAGACGGCGCGTCAAGAAGCGTCCGTCCGGAGAGCGGTGAATTTCGGTGCATGTCGTACTCGCCGGTGGGGGGACCGCCGGCCACATCGAGCCCGCGCTCGCCCTCGCGGACGCCCTGCGCAGGCAGGACCCGAGCGTGGGCATCACAGCCCTCGGCACGGAGCGCGGTCTCGAGACCAGGCTCGTGCCTGAGCGCGGCTACGAGCTGGCGCTCATCCCCGCCGTTCCGCTGCCGCGCAAACCCACACCGGAGCTGATCACCGTCCCGGGACGGCTCCGGGGCACCATCAAGGCGGCGGAGCAGATCCTCGAGCGGACCAAGGCCGACTGCGTCGTCGGCTTCGGCGGTTACGTCGCGCTGCCCGGCTACCTCGCGGCCAAGCGCCTCGGGGTTCCGATCGTCATCCACGAGGCCAACGCCCGTCCCGGCCTAGCCAACAAGATCGGCTCGCGGTACGCCGCCGGCGTGGCCGTCGCCACACCCGACAGCAAGCTCCGCAACTCCCGGTACATCGGCATCCCGCTGCGCCACACCATCGCGACGCTCGACCGCGCGAGGGTCCGCCCCGAGGCGCGCGCCGCCTTCGGCCTCGACCCCAACCTGCCGACGCTGCTGGTCTCCGGCGGCTCGCAGGGCGCCCGCCGCCTCAACGAGGTGATCCAGCAGATCGCTCCGGTGCTCCAGCGCTCCGGGATCCAGATCCTGCACGCGGTCGGCCCGAAGAACGAACTGCCGCGCGTGGACAACATGCCCGGAATGCCGCCCTATGTGCCGGTACCGTACGTGGACCGGATGGATCTCGCGTACGCCGCGGCCGACATGATGCTGTGCCGCGCGGGAGCGATGACCGTCGCCGAACTCTCCGCCGTGGGCCTGCCCGCCGCTTACGTACCGCTGCCGATCGGCAACGGCGAACAGCGGCTCAACGCCCAGCCGGTGGTGAAGGCGGGTGGCGGACTGCTGGTGGACGACGCCGAACTGACCCCCGAGTGGGTCCAGGGCAACGTCCTTCCGGTGCTGGCCGATCCGCACCGGCTGTACGAGATGTCGCGTGCGGCCGCCGAGTTCGGCCGCAGGGACGCCGACGATCTGCTCGTCGGCATGGTGTACGAGGCGATTGCTGCACGCCGGCAGGCGTGAGAAGGCAGGGAGCGTGGCCGGACCGACCACCGCCGAACGCGGTGCGCGCAAGCCCCCGGACGGACCGGAAGGACCGGACGGCAAGGCCCGCCCGCACCGCGAGGACACTCCCGCCGGCCGTTTCCGGCGGCCCGGCCCCCGCTCCCTGCTGATCGCCCTCGGCGCGATCGCCCTTGTCGCGGGTGTGCTCTGGCTGCTCTACGGCTCCTCCTGGCTGCGCGCCGAGCAGGTGGCCACCCGGGGCACCCGCGTCCTCACGCCCGGTGAGGTCCGGGCCGTGGCGGCGGTGCCGATCGGCTCTCCGCTCATCTCGGTCGACACCGACGCCATCGAGGCCAGGCTGCGACAGGAACTGCCGCGAATCGAGTCCGTGGCGGTCGAACGGTCGTGGCCGGACGGTATCGAACTGGTCGTGACCGAGCGAAAGCCGGTCCTGCTGCTCGAAAAGGGAACAAAGTTTGTCGAAGTGGACGCAACCGGAGTGCGGTTCGCCACGGTCGGCAAGGCGCCCGCGGGTGTTCCCCTGCTCCAGCTGGAAGTTGACGACTCGCCAAGTCTGAACCGATTCGGAGCGGACCGGCTCGTCGCGGAAGCGGTCCGGGTCAGAAGTGAACTTCCCGCGAAAGTCGCAGCCGATCTACAGAGCATGAAAGTAGTCTCATACGACTACATCTCCCTGGAGTTGAGCGGCAATCGCACCGTGGTGTGGGGCAGCTCGGGGGAGGGCGGGGCGAAGGCGCGGGCGCTCGAAGCACTCATGAAAGCAGCCCCCCAGGCCGGGCACTTCGATGTGAGCGCGCCCAGCGCCCCTGCTTCATCGGGGAGTTGACGCGCATCTGTGCTGGCCAGCACCCTGGTTGGTCATTGCTGTGCGTGATCACATAGGGTGAAAAGAAAAACGGGAGGTTCGGCGTGTTCGTTGAACGGGCGCCACTTGTCGACTTAGTGTCCTGTTCGGAAGAGTCCAGGGAACAGACACACTGGTAACCCTAAACTTCAGCGTTAGGGTTCGGGTCGGCAGCCGGCTGGTCGGGCCGTCCCAATTCGACATCAGTCGTCGCAGCGCGGCCCCGCGAGGCGGCGACACGTAACTCGAGGCGAGAGGCCTTCGACGTGGCAGCACCGCAGAACTACCTCGCAGTCATCAAGGTCATCGGTGTCGGCGGCGGTGGTGTCAATGCCATCAACCGAATGATCGAGGTCGGTCTCAAGGGCGTCGAGTTCATCGCTATCAACACGGACGCTCAGGCGCTGTTGATGAGCGACGCCGACGTCAAACTCGACGTCGGCCGCGAACTCACGCGAGGCCTCGGCGCCGGAGCGAATCCGGCAGTCGGTCGCAAGGCGGCAGAGGATCACCGCGAGGAGATCGAGGAGGTCCTCAAGGGGGCCGACATGGTCTTCGTCACCGCCGGCGAAGGCGGCGGCACCGGCACCGGCGGCGCACCCGTCGTCGCCAACATCGCCCGCTCGCTGGGCGCCCTCACGATCGGCGTGGTCACCCGCCCGTTCACCTTCGAGGGCCGGCGGCGTGCGAACCAGGCGGAGGACGGCATCGCCGAACTCCGCGAAGAGGTCGACACCCTCATCGTCATCCCGAACGACCGGCTGCTGTCCATCTCGGACCGCCAGGTCAGCGTGCTGGACGCCTTCAAGTCGGCGGACCAGGTTCTGCTGTCCGGTGTTCAGGGCATCACCGACCTCATCACCACCCCGGGTCTGATCAACCTCGACTTCGCCGACGTCAAGTCCGTGATGTCCGAGGCCGGCTCGGCCCTCATGGGCATCGGTTCGGCCCGCGGCGACGACCGTGCCGTGGCCGCGGCGGAGATGGCGATCTCCTCGCCGCTCCTCGAGGCGTCCATCGACGGCGCACGCGGCGTGCTGCTCTCCATCTCCGGCGGCTCCGACCTCGGCCTGTTCGAGATCAACGAGGCGGCCCAGCTCGTCAGCGAGGCGGCCCACCCCGAGGCCAACATCATCTTCGGCGCCGTCATCGACGACGCGCTCGGCGACGAGGTCCGGGTCACGGTCATCGCGGCCGGCTTCGACGGCGGTCAGCCGCCGACCCGCCGGGAGAACGTGATCGGCTCCGCCTCCAAGCGCGACGAGCAGGCCCCGATCCCGCCCCGCGGTAGCGACGGCCCCCGCTCCACCGGGCTCGGCACCGTGCCCGTGCGCGAGGAGCCCACGCCCGCGGAGCCGGCTCCGGTCGCGAGCGACCTGGGATCGCCGGCCGGCCCGGCGCAGGTTCCCACGGCCCGTCCGTACCCGGACAGCCAGGCGGAAGAGCTGGATGTTCCGGACTTCCTGAAGTGACTGTGCAGCACGACGCGATACACGAGAGCGGCGCGCACTTCGCCTTCACCGACCGGTGGGGCGGGGTGAGCGCCGTTCCGTACGAGGAGCTGAACCTCGGCGGCGCCGTCGGCGACGACCCCGCAGCCGTGCTGGCCAACCGCGAGATCGCGGCCAGGTCCCTGGGGCTCGCCCCGGAGTCGGTGGTCTGGATGAACCAGGTGCACGGCAACGACGTCGCCCAGGTGGACGGCCCGTGGCCGACCCCGGACGTGCCGGCGGTCGACGCGCTGGTCACCGCACGGCGCGGCCTCGCCCTCGCCGTGCTCACCGCCGACTGCACACCGGTTCTGCTCGCGGACCCGGTCGCCGGGGTGGTGGGAGCGGCGCACGCGGGACGTCCCGGGATGATCGCGGGCGTCGTGCCCGCCGCCGTCGAGGCGATGCGGAAGCTCGGCGCGGAACCGGAGCGCATGATCGCCCGAACCGGACCTGCCGTCTGCGGTCGCTGCTACGAAGTACCCGAGCAGATGCGGTCGGAAGTGGCCGCCGTCGAGCCGGCCGCCTGGTCGGAGACGAGCTGGGGGACGCCGGCCGTCGACGTCACGGCCGGAGTGCACGCACAGCTCGAGGCGCTCGGGGTGCGCGACCGCCGGCAGTCCGGGGTCTGCACACTGGAATCGAGCGACCACTATTCCTACCGGCGTGACCGCACGACCGGACGGCTTGCCGGATACGTCTGGCTGGAGGACCGGAAGATCCCATGACCGACCGCAGAACCGAACTCGCCAGGAATCTGGCGGCGGTGGAGGAACGTATCGCCTCCGCCTGCGCGGCAGCGGGCCGCGAGCGGGACGAGGTGACCCTGATCGTGGTCACCAAGACCTATCCGGCGAGCGATGTGCGACTCCTCCACGAACTCGGTGTGCGTCATGTGGCGGAGAACCGTGATCAGGACGCGGCCCCCAAGGCCGCCGCCTGCGCGGATCTGAACCTTCGCTGGCACTTCGTCGGTCAGTTGCAGACCAACAAGGTCCGTTCTGTCGCGAGTTATGCCGATGTGGTGCAGTCCGTCGACCGCCCGAAGCTCGTTTCCGCCCTCTCCGCCGCCGCGGTGCGGGCGGAACGCGAACTCGGCTGCCTGATCCAGGTCGCGCTGGACGCCGAGTCGGGCCGGCAGGGGGAGCGCGGGGGCGTCGCGCCGGACGGGATCGAGGAGTTGGCGGCGGCGGTGGCCGGCTCGCCAGGACTGCGGCTCGACGGACTGATGACCGTCGCGCCGCTGGCCGGACCGTACGCGGGACGGCAACAGGCGGCGTTCGAGCGGCTGATGGAATTCTCATCAAGCCTGCGCGCGGCCCATCCGGCTGCGAACATGGTGTCAGCAGGGATGAGTGCGGATCTCGAGCAGGCCGTCGCGGCCGGAGCGACACATGTGCGCGTCGGTACGGCGGTACTCGGAGTCCGACCCCGGCTCGGGTAACGTCGCGAAGCAAGTCGGACCACAGTAGAAAATATGGTCATTCCCGCCCAAAGCGGGCAGACCGAGTGGATCGCGGGCACTTGGTGACGAATGCCGATCCACCACAGAGCGGAGGACTCAGAGAATGGCCGGCGCGATGCGCAAGATGGCGGTCTACCTCGGCCTCGTGGAGGACGATGGGTACGACGGCCGGGGTTTCGACCCCGATGACGACTTCGAACCCGAGCCGGAGCCCGAGCGGGAGCACCGGCGGCACCAGCCTCCCCGCCAGATCGAGCGTGAGGAGCCGGTGCGGGTCCCGGCGCCGCCAGCACCGCGCGAGCCGGTTTCCCTCCCGGTCGACAGTGGACGCCCGGCGCGGATCGCCCCCGTGGCATCCATCACACCTGAACGCCCGAGCATGGAGAAGAGTGCACCGGTGATCATGCCCAAGGTCGTGTCCGAGCGGGAGCCCTACCGCATCACCACGCTGCATCCGCGGACCTACAACGAGGCCCGTACCATCGGGGAACACTTCCGCGAGGGCACCCCCGTGATCATGAATCTCACGGAGATGGATGACACGGACGCGAAGCGACTTGTCGACTTTGCCGCGGGACTCGTCTTCGGTCTGCATGGCAGCATTGAGCGGGTGACGCAGAAGGTGTTCCTGTTGTCGCCTGCTAACGTCGATGTCACGGCGGAAGACAAGGCCCGCATCGCAGAGGGCGGGTTCTTCAACCAGAGCTGAGAAAAGACACCGGGAACGACCCGGCCGAACGGCCGGGGAAGACGAGAGTCAGGGGAGAGGGAAGCGCGGGATGGGCGTCGCACTGGATGTGGTCTACATCGCGCTGATGTGCTTCCTTGTCGTGCTGATCTTCCGGCTCGTCATGGACTACGTCTTCCAGTTCGCCCGTTCATGGCAACCCGGCAAGGCGATGGTGGTCGTTCTGGAGGCCACCTACACTGTCACCGATCCACCGCTCAAGCTTCTGCGGCGATTCATCCCGCCGTTGCGTCTCGGGGGCGTGGCACTCGACCTGTCCTTCTTCGTTCTGATGATCATCGTCTACATCCTGATCTCCATCGTGCGCGGCTTGGGGAACTCGATGTGAGCGATACGGTCCTGCCGACTGCCGACGACTACGTAGAGGTGAAGAAGAGATGCCGCTGACTCCCGAGGACGTGCGGAACAAGCAGTTCACGACCGTCCGCCTCCGAGAAGGCTATGACGAGGACGAGGTCGATGCCTTCCTCGACGAGGTCGAGTCCGAGCTGACCCGTCTGCTCCGCGAGAACGAGGACCTGCGCGCGAAGCTGGCCGCGGCGACGCGTGCCGCCGCACAGAACCAGCAGCAGCAACAGGGCATGCGTAAACCGCCGGAGCCCCAGGACGGCCGCGGCCCGGGCGGTCCCGGTGCCCCCGTGCCCGCCGCCATATCGGGACCGCCGGTCCAGCAGCAGCCCCCGCAGATGGGTCCGCCCCAGCTGCCGGGCGGAGCACCGCAGTTGCCGGCCGGTCCCAGCCACGGCGGCCCTCAGGGTCCTGGCGGCCCGATGGGCCCCGGCCCGATGCAGGGCGGACCCATGGGTGGCCCGATGGGCGGCCCCATGGGCGGACACGGCGGCCCGCAGGGCCCCGGTCCGATGGGTCAGGGACCCGGCGGGGACAGCGCCGCGCGCGTGCTCTCGCTTGCCCAGCAGACCGCTGACCAGGCGATCGCGGAGGCCCGTTCCGAGGCCAACAAGATCGTCGGCGAGGCGCGTTCGCGCGCCGAGGGCCTGGAGCGGGACGCCCGCGCCAAGGCCGACGCCCTCGAGCGGGACGCGCAGGAGAAGCACCGCGTCGCCATGGGCTCCCTCGAGTCCGCGCGCGCCACGCTGGAGCGCAAGGTCGAGGACCTGCGGGGCTTCGAGCGCGAGTACCGGACCCGGCTGAAGTCCTACCTGGAGAGCCAGCTGCGTCAGCTGGAGACCCAGGCGGACGACTCCCTGGCCCCGCCGCGCCAGCCCGCGGCCGCGTCGCTGCCGCCGTCTCCGGCGCCTTCCATGGCACCGGCCGGCGCGAGCGCCCCGTCCTACGGCAACCAGACGATGGGCGGCCACGGGCCGTCGCCGTCCGGCCCGTCGTACGGCGGCCAGCAGCAGATGTCGCCGGCGATGACCCAGCCGATGGCACCGGTGCGGCCGCAGGCGCCGCAGCCGATGCAGCAGGCGCCTTCGCCGATGCGCGGTTTCCTGATCGACGAGGACGACAACTGACGGGCCTGCGCGCGCTGCGCGCGTAGCCGTCGGCAGACTGCGGGGCCGGGCCCGGGACGTGATCACACGTCCCGGGCCCGGCCTTTTGCGCGTGGCGGGTGCGTGGGCGCGCTGTGGCTGGCTGTTCCCGTCCCCGCCTCTGCCTGCTGTGCGGCTCCGCCGCGTGGGGGCTCCGCCCGGCCCTGCCGCCGCGCTCCGCGCGGTGTCTCGGACCCCCGGACCTCTACGCCTGACGGCGTGGGCGCCCTACCGGATCCCCGCGCGGCGGGGTGGGCCCTACTGAGCCCCGGGCGTCGGCGTGGGCCCACCGGATCCCCGCGCCGCATTCGCCGGTGGCTTGAGGTGCTTCCGCCCAGCGGAGACCTGGGCCGCCGCGTCGGCAGGGACCGGTGCGGCCGCCCCAAAGACGGCTGGAGCGGCCGCCCCACGGGCGCCGGAGCGGGCGGCCGGGCGGAAAGCCTCGGCGCAGGGAAGGCTGCCGGCGGGGCGGAAGCCGCAGCGCGGGGAAGGCTGTCGCGGGGCGGAATCCTCGGCGCGGGGAAGGCTGCCGGCGGGGCGGAAGCCGCAGCGCGGGGCAGGCCGTCGCGGGGCGGAATCCTCGGCGCGGGGAAAGCTGCCGGCATGGCTGGAGCCGTTGGCGGGGCGGAAGCCGCAGGCCGGGCGGGAACCCCCGGCAGGCTGGAGCCGCGGACGAGGCTGCCCGGCACGGCCGGAGTGGCTCGACGCCGATGGGCTGGGGCCCGCGCAGCGGGTTCTCAGCCCGTCCGGCGTTTGAGGACCCGCGCGCAGCGCGGTACGGGGTCCGGGGCTTGCCCCGGTTACGGGAAGGGGTGGGGAGGGGACAGACCCCGCGCAGCGGCCACGCGCCCGCACCTGGAGGCCGGCCCGCCCGGGCACCCACCTGGGGCCTCGGGCCGGCCCACCCAGGGCACGTTCGGGGCGGGGCCGGCGGACCCGGGCGGCTCGTCATGCGCCGGGCCCCGGGCCGACCATGCCCAGGGCGCGCCCGCGGCCAGGAACGAGCGTGCCTGGCACCGCCAGCGCCCGGGGCCGGCCCAGGGCAGCCGGGGTGGAGGCGCCGGGAGAAGACGGCGGGCCCGGTCACAGAACGTGGCCGGGCCCGCAGTGCTCGTGTGCGTTACGCCTTGCGGAGGCGGAACGTCAGGGACAGGCCCTCGTCCGTGAACGGCGCGCCGTACGTGTCGTCCGGCGCCTCGCCCTCCGCGAAGTCCGTCGCCAGCACCTCGTCCGCGATCAGCGACGCGTGGTCGGCCAGGGCCGACGTGACCTCGGGGTCCTCGGAGGTCCAGCGGAGCGCGATACGGTCCGCGACGTCCAGGCCGCTGTTCTTGCGGGCCTCCTGGATGAGGCGGATCGCGTCACGGGCCAGACCGGCCCGGCGCAGCTCGGGCGTGACCTCGAGGTCCAGCGCGACCGTCGCGCCGGAGTCGGACGCGACCGACCAGCCCTCCCGCGGGGTCTCCGTGATGATGACCTCCTCCGGGGAGAGCGTGATCGTCTCGCCGTTGACGTCGAGCGTCGCCTCGCCGGACCGCAGCGCCAGGGACAGCGCGGCGGCGTCCGCGGCGGCGACCGCCTTGGCCACGTCCTGGACGCCCTTGCCGAAGCGCTTGCCCAACGCACGGAAGTTGGCCTTGGCCGTGGTGTCCACGAGCGAGCCGCCGACCTCGGACAGCGACGCCAGCGAGGAGACGTTCAGCTCCTCCGTGATCTGGGCCTGGAGCTCTTCGGAGAGCGCCGAGAAGCCGGTGGCGGCCACCAGGGCACGCGACAGGGGCTGGCGGGTCTTCACGCCCGACTCGGCACGCGTCGCACGGCCCAGCTCGACCAGCCGGCGCACTAGTGCCATCTGGGTCGACAGGGTCGGGTCGATGGCGTCGAGGTCGGCCTCCGGCCAGGAGGACAGGTGGACGGACTCGGGGGCGTCCGGCGCCACCGGGACGATCAGGTCCTGCCAGACCCGCTCGGTGATGAACGGCGTCAGCGGCGCCATCAGCCGTGTGACGGTCTCCACCACGTCGTGCAGCGTCCGCAGCGCCGCCGCGTCGCCCTGCCAGAAGCGGCGGCGCGAGCGGCGCACGTACCAGTTCGACAGGTCGTCGACGAACGCGGAGAGCAGCTTGCCGGCGCGCTGGGTGTCGTACGCCTCCATCGCCTGCGTGACCTGGTCCACCAGGGCGTGCAGCTCGGAGAGCAGCCACCGGTCGAGGACCGTGCGCTCGGCCGGGGCCGGGTCGGCGGCCGAGGGGGCCCAGCCCGAGGTGCGGGCGTAAAGGGCCTGGAAGGCCACCGTGTTCCAGTACGTCAGCAGGGTCTTGCGCACGACCTCCTGGATCGTGCCGTGGCCCACGCGCCGCGCCGCCCACGGCGAGCCGCCGGCCGCCATGAACCAGCGGACGGCGTCCGCGCCGTGCTGGTCCATCAGCGGGATCGGCTGGAGGATGTTGCCGAGGTGCTTGGACATCTTGCGGCCGTCCTCGGCGAGGATGTGGCCGAGGCAGACCACGTTCTCGTACGACGACTTGTCGAAGACCAGCGTGCCGACGGCCATCAGCGTGTAGAACCAGCCGCGCGTCTGGTCGATCGCCTCCGAGATGAACTGCGCCGGGTAGCGCTTCTCGAAGATCTCCTTGTTCTTGTACGGGTAGCCCCACTGCGCGAACGGCATCGAACCCGAGTCGTACCAGGCGTCGATCACCTCGGGCACGCGCGTCGCGGTGGCGGAGCACTGCGGGCAGTCGAAGGTGACCGCGTCGATGTACGGGCGGTGCGGGTCCAGGTCCGACTGGTCGGTCCCCGTCAGCTCGGACAGCTCGGAGAGCGAGCCGACGCAGGTGAGGTGGTCGTCCTCGCAGCGCCAGATCGGCAGCGGCGTGCCCCAGTAGCGGTTACGGGAGAGCGCCCAGTCGATGTTGTTGTTGAGCCAGTCCCCGTAGCGGCCCTGCTTGACCGAGTCGGGGAACCAGTTCGTGGCCTCGTTCTCCGCGAGCAGCCGGTCCTTGATGGCGGTCGTGCGGATGTACCAGGACGGCTGGGCGTAGTAGAGCAGCGCGGTGTGGCAGCGCCAGCAGTGCGGGTAGCTGTGCTCGTACGGGATGTGCTTGAAGAGCAGACCGCGGGCCTCGAGGTCGGCGGTCAGCGCCTCGTCCGCCTTCTTGAAGAAGACGCCGCCGACCAGCGGCACGTCCTCCTCGAAGGTGCCGTCGGGGCGGACCGGGTTCACGACCGGCAGACCGTAGGCGCGGCAGACCTTGAGGTCGTCCTCACCGAACGCGGGGGACTGGTGGACCAGACCCGTGCCGTCCTCGGTGGTCACGTAGTCGGCGTTGACGACGAAGTGGGCCTCCGCCGGGAACTCGACCAGCTCGAAGGGGCGCCGGTACGTCCAGCGCTCCATCTCCGCACCGGTGAAGGTCTGCCCGGTGGCTTCCCAGCCCTCGCCGAGCGCCTTCTCCAGCAGCGGCTCGGCGACGACGAGCTTCTCCTCGCCGTTCGTCGCCACGACGTACGTGACGTCGGGGTGCGCGGCGACCGCCGTGTTGGACACCAGGGTCCACGGGGTCGTCGTCCACACCAGGAGCGCGGCCTCGCCCGCGAGCGGGCCGCTCGTCAGCGGGAAGCGCACGAAGACGGAGGGGTCGACGACCGTCTCGTAGCCCTGCGCCAGCTCGTGGTCGGACAGGCCGGTGCCGCAGCGCGGGCACCAGGGCGCGACCCGGTGGTCCTGGACCAGCAGGCCCTTGTTGAAGATCTCCTTCAGCGACCACCACACCGACTGGACATAGTCCGGGTCCATGGTGCGGTAGGCGTCGTCGAGGTCGACCCAGTAGCCCATGCGGGTCGTCAGCTCGGCGAAGGCGTCCGTGTGCCGGGTCACCGACTCACGGCACTTGGCGTTGAACTCGGCGATGCCGTACGCCTCGATGTCCTTCTTGCCGGAGAAGCCGAGCTCCTTCTCGACGGCGAGCTCGACGGGCAGGCCGTGGCAGTCCCAGCCGGCCTTGCGGCCCACGTGGTAGCCGCGCATGGTGCGGAAGCGGGGGAAGACGTCCTTGAAGACGCGTGCCTCGATGTGGTGCGCGCCGGGCATGCCGTTCGCCGTCGGCGGGCCCTCGTAGAACACCCACTCGGGGCGGCCCTCGGACTGCTCGAGGCTCTTGGTGAAGATCTTGCTCTCGCGCCAGAAGTCGAGCACGGCGTGCTCGAGCGCGGGCAGGTCGACCTGGGCCGGCACCTGACGGTACTGGGGGGGTGTCATCTACGAACTCCTCCGGCGGACAGTTTCTCTTCCGTCGGAGGGACGAGAGCGCCGATGCTGCGCGGCTCCCGCGGTACCACCCTCCTTGGCGGTGCACAGGTCACCGCCCCCTCATTGGGGTCGCGACGCCGGTTCTACCGGCCACGGGATGCCCGTGGCTTTCTTCCGGCGGCTCCGGGGTGATCCTTCACATCGCGCTCGCCCCCGGGCTCTCACCGTCCCCGGGTCGCTCATGGCTGCGTACGACGCTACTCGTCCCCATCCACGCCTTTCGCTGGGCCCAGTGTACGGGCCCCCACGGCGAGCGTCCGACCGCTTTTCGACCGCGGCGCGGTTGACCCGAATGGCCACACGGCGCACGTGGACGTCCTCCTGGGGTGCGGTGCGGCCCGCACGGCGGATTACCGGGCGGAGAGCTGGGCACAACCGATGCAGTCCCGGCTTCTCGCAGCCCGGGGCGGGCCGAACCGGCGGCGTGCCCCGTTGCCGCGGGGCTGGGGTCGATTTATCGTCCCAGCACGATTCGCGAGCAAGATCACAATATGTGAAGGGGCCGCGGCCATGGTGGCGAAGAAGACCGCCGGGAAGACGGCGTCCGCGCGTTCCGCCGCCGTGGGGGCGACGTCCGGGAGGCCGGCCTCCCGGGAGCCCTCCGGGAAGAAGTCCGCGCCCCGGAAGTCCACGTCCAGGACGGCCGGCACCGCCGCGGAGCCGGCTGCCCGCAAGACGGCCGCCACGGGAGCGCCGGGCACGGCGGCCCGCAGCACCGGCAGGTCCGCGTCGCGCAAGGCGTCCGGCGGCGGGACTCCGGCGAGGAAGACGACGGCGGGCGGGTCGACAGCCGGGAGCCCGGCGAAGAAGGCGGTGGCCGAGGAAGCGGCAGGGAGCGGAGGTGCGGCGGGGAAGGCCCCGGCGGCGGAGAAGAAGGCGACCGGACCGGCAGCCGGCGGCACGACAGCCGAGGAGACCTCAGCGAAGAGGACCACGACCAGGACGAGCACCGCCCGGACCGGGGCCGCTGCCAGGAAGGCAGCGGCCGAGGTGACGGCAGCGGCCGACGAGGCGGCAGCCGAGCCGCCGCCGGCCGGCGATGCGGCGGCCGGGACCGCAAAGGCGGCCACCGCCGGCAAAGAGGCAGCGGCCGACGCCGGTAAGCCGGCGGCCAGTACCAAGAAGGCGACGGCCAAGGTGGCCGCTGTGGCCGACGAGACCCCCGCCGGGAACCCGGTGGCCGAAGTGACCCCGGCCGGCAAGGCGCCGGCGGCCACCAAGAAAGCCGCCACCAAGAAAGCCGCCACCAAGAAAGCCGCCACCAAAAAGGCCGCGGCCAAGAAGTCGGCCACCAAGAAGGCACCCACCGCCGGTAAGGCCGGCGCCAAAACGACAGCGGCCAAGGTGACGGCGACAGCCGATGAGCCGGCAGCCGAATCGGCGCAGGCGGTCCAAGCGGCGCTCGCGGAGAAGGCCGAGGCCGGCACCGAGGAGGCGGCCACCGCCGGCAAGGCGGCCGCCAAGCCCAGGAAGACCACCCCGGCCAAGAAGGCAGCCGCCGAGGACGCCGCCGCGGCGGACGGCGTCGAGAAGACGGCGCCGACGAAGAGGACCACGGCCCGCAGGGCCGGGAAGAAGGCCGGTACGGACGCCGATCCGGCGCCCGTACCGGTGACCACGGAGGTCGCCGACCGGGCGACCTCCGCGAATCAGGCCGCGCCCGCGGCCGAGGGGGCGGCCGAGGCCGCGAAGCAGACAGGAGCCAGGACGGTGGCAGCGAAGAAGACCGCGGGTAGGGCAGCAGGCGCAGGCGGGAGCGCGGTGGCGGTTCCCATGGCCCGGCCGGCGGCCGCGACACCGCCGGGCGCGCTGGCGGTGCGGCCCGGAGAGGATCCGTGGACCCAGGAGGAAGTGGACGAGGCACGGGCCGAGCTCGAGGGCGAGGCGGCGCGGCTGAACGCGGAGATCACGTCCTCGGAGGCGGCGCTCGCAGGGCTGATGCGGGACTCCGGCGACGGCGCCGGAGACGACGAGGCCGACACCGGCGCGAAGAACATCACGCGCGAGCACGAGATGGCGCTCGCCGCCAACGGACGCGAGATGCTCGAGCAGACGGAGCGCGCCCTGCAGCGGCTCGACACCGGGACGTACGGTCTGTGCGAGAGCTGCGGCAAGCCGATCGGCAAGGCCCGTATGCAGGCGTTCCCGCGGGCGACCCTGTGCGTCGAGTGCAAGCAGAAGCAGGAACGCAGAGGCTGACCGCGCGGAGGTGTGCCGTACCCTCGTCCTCAGTCAGGAACCTAGGGTTGAGGGACTTACGTGGCAGAGGCGGAGCGCATCATCGGTACGCCAGATGTTGACGACGAGGCTGCGGCGCCCGCCGAGCCGGCGAAGGGCAAGCGCAAGATCGCCGTGCTGTTCGCGGTGGCGCTCGTCGCCTATCTGCTCGACCTCGGCAGCAAGCTGCTCGTGGTGGCCAAGCTGGAGCACCACGAGCCGATCGAGATCATCGGCGACTGGCTGAAGTTCGAGGCGGTACGGAACCCGGGCGCCGCGTTCGGCATGGGTGAGGCCTTCACCATCATCTTCACCTGCATCGCGGCGACCGTGATCGTCGTGATCGTGCGGCTGGCGCGCAAGCTCTACAGCGGTCCCTGGGCGGTCGCCCTCGGTCTGCTGCTGGGCGGGGCGCTCGGCAATCTGACGGACCGGATCTTCCGTTCGCCCGGCGTCTTCGAGGGCGCGGTCGTGGACTTCATCGCGCCCGCGCACTTCGCCGTCTTCAACCTCGCGGACTCCGCGATCGTGTGCGGCGGTGTTCTCATCGTGCTGCTGTCGTTCAAGGGCCTGGACCCCGACGGGACAGTCCACAAGGACTGACAAGGCATACTCGACGGGTGAGTACGATTCCCGAGATCCGCACCCTGCCCGTACCCGACGGCCTGGAGGGTGAGCGTGTGGACGCCGCCATCTCCCGGATGTTCGGGTTCTCCCGTACGAAGGCCGCTGAGCTGGCCGCTGCCGGGAAGGTGCAGGTGGACGGCTCGGTCGTCGGCAAGTCCGAGCGCGTGCACGGCGGCGCCTGGCTCGAGGTGGAGATGCCACAGGCCCCCGCACCCGTGCAGATCGTCGCGGAGCCTGTCGAGGGCATGGAGATCGTGCACGACGACGACGACATCGTCGTGATCGTCAAGCCGGTCGGCGTGGCCGCGCATCCCAGCCCCGGCTGGACCGGCACCACTGTCATCGGCGGTCTCGCGGCCGCCGGTTACCGCATCTCCACGTCGGGCGCCTCCGAGCGCCAGGGCATCGTGCACCGTCTCGACGTCGGCACGTCCGGCCTGATGGTCGTCGCCAAGTCGGAGCGCGCGTACACGCTGCTGAAGCAGCAGTTCCGGGAGCGGGTCGTCGACAAGCGCTACCACGCGCTGGTGCAGGGCCACCCGGACCCGCTGAGCGGCACCATCGACGCCCCCATCGGCCGGCACCCCACCCTCGACTACAAGTGGGCGGTCACGGCGGAGGGCAAGCCCTCGGTGACGCACTACGACCTGATCGAGGCCTTCCGCGCGGCCTCGCTGCTGGACATCAAGCTGGAGACCGGCCGTACCCACCAGATCCGGGTGCACATGGCCGCGCACCGCCATCCCTGCGTGGGCGACCTGACGTACGGCGCCGACCCCACGATGGCGAAGCGGCTCGGTCTGACCCGGCAATGGCTGCACGCCGTGCGACTCGGCTTCGAGCACCCGTCGGACGGGCAGTGGGTGGAGTACGAGAGCACCTACCCGGCCGATCTCCAGCTGGCGCTGGACCGGATCGAGGCGGAGAGCGCGTGACGGTGTACAGCGTGCGGGTGGCGATGGGCCCGGCCGACCGCGAGGCGTGCTTCGCCGTCCGCAAGGAGGTCTTCGTCGCCGAGCAGCAGGTGCCGGAGGAGATCGAGTACGACGCGTACGACGCCGAGGACGCGGACACCATCCATGTCCTGGCGGTGGCCGAGGACGGCCGCCCGCTCGGTACCGGCCGGCTGCTGCACGGCGCCTCCGCGCTCAAGAAGACCGGCGATCTCACGGTCGGATCGCTCGGCAGGCTCGCCGTCAGCAAGGCGGCGCGCGGCCTCGGCGTGGGCGTGGCCCTCGTGCGCGCCATAGAGGAGGCGGCCCGGACGCGTGGACTCGCGGCCGTGGACCTGCACGCGCAGACCCATGCGCTCGGTTTCTACGAGCGGCTCGGGTACGCGGCCTACGGCTCCGAGTTCCTGGACGCCGGCATTCCGCACCTGGCGATGCGGCGGGCCCTCTAGGGCCTGCCCGGCTCGCGACCGGACAGGCCCCGCGGTGCGCCGGGCGGCCCCCGTGGTGCTCCGACGCCCCGGAGCCGTCAGCCGCGGCCCGTGCGGGGGACCTCTTCGCTCGTGGGCGTGTAGTCCCCCGCGTTGTTGCTGTGGATCTCTTCCTCCCGCGGGGGAGCGGCCTGCCGCGGCCACTGGCCGCCCGGGCGCAGGGAGGCCGCGGCCGTGGCGATCCGGGGCAGGGCGTACGGATGCTTCTCGCACAGCCAGGCGATCATCTGCTCCCGGACCGTGCAACGGGCCGTCCAGATGTCGTCGGCGTCCTTCGCGGTCACGACCGCACGGACCTCGATCGTGCTGGGTGTGGTGTCCGTCACGGCCAGGCTCCAGTCCCTTCCGTCCCAGGCCTTGCAGCTGGCGAGGATCTCCTGGAGCTTCTCGCGCATCAGGGCGACCGGTGCCGAGTGGTCCAGCTGGAAGTAGACCGTCCCGGTCATCTGGGCCCCGCCGCGCGACCAGTTCTCGAACGGCTTGCTCGTGAAGTACGACACCGGCATGGTGATGCGGCGCTCGTCCCACGTCCGTACGGCGAGGAACGTGAGGGTGACCTCCTCCACGACGCCCCATTCGCCGTCCACCACCACCGTGTCGCCGATGCGGACCATGTCGCCGAAGGCGATCTGGAAGCCGGCGAAGAGATTGCCCAGGGTGGACTGGGCCGCGACACCGGCGACGATGCCGATGATGCCCGCGGACGCCAGCATCGAGGCGCCGAACTTCTCCATGCCCGGGAACGTCAGCAGCATCGCGGCGACGGCGACCACGGCGACGACGGCCGTGACGATCCTCATGATCAGCGTGATCTGGGTCCGCACCCGGCGGACCCGGGCCGGGTCGCGGGTGGAGGACGCGTAACGGGTGTACGAGGACTCCACGGCGGCGGACACGATGCGGGTCACCAGCCAGGCGCTCGCGCCGATCAGGACCAGTGAGAGCACATGACCGATGACCGCCTCGTGGCGCTCGACGAGCGACCAGCGGGTCTCCCGGTAGGCACCCCTCAACAGGGCCCCGAGGACCACCACCTGGAGCGGCAGCCGACAGCGGCGCAGCATGTCCCACAGGGGGGTCTCGGGATGGCGGTCGTCGATCCGGCGCAGCACGCGGTCGACGGCCCAGCCGAGCGCGAGGGTGAGCAGGACCGCTCCGCCGATGACGGCCGACGGGCGCAATATGTTCTCCATGTCTCCGTAACTCCGTGCCGGTGAAGGCGGCTGGCAGGATGGCCGGATGAACGTCATCCTTTTCCATTCGACCTTCGGTCTGCGCCCCGCGGTGCACGCGGCCGCGGACCGGCTGCGTGCCGCAGGGCACGAGGTGCGCGTGCCCGACCTGTTCGAGGGGCAAACCGCCGGGACCGTCGAGGAAGGCAGAGATCTCAGGGAGAAGATCGGCACGGACGAGCTCCTGCGGCGGGCGATCCACGCCGCCGCGCCCTATTCCGACCAGGGGCTGGTCTATGCCGGGTTCTCGCTCGGCGGGGCGCTCGCGCAGAATCTGGCGCTCGGAGACGAGAAGGCGCGCGGGCTGCTGCTTCTGCATGGCACGTCCGACATCGCGGAGGGCGCGAGTGTGGACGGCCTGCCGGTGCAACTGCACGTCGCGGACCCGGATCCGTTCGAGCCGCACGACTGGCTGAACACCTGGTACCTCCAGATGCAGCGGGCCGGTGCGGACGTGGAGGTGCACCGTTATCCGGGGGCGGGGCATCTGTTCACCGACCCCGATCTGCCCGACTACGACGAGACTTCGGCGGAGCAGACCTGGCGGACGGCCCTGGGGTTCCTGGAGACGCTCCGAGGAGCGGAGGGTGGGCACGGCGGTCCACCCGGTGTGTGACGTCGCAAACGGCGGTCCGCCCGGCGCGCACAGGGCGCGCGCCGGGCGGACCGGTCGGAGCTGTCCGTCAGGCGCGGTACGCCGTCCAGTGGTCCTTCATCCGCTGCACCTGGCCCGAAGTGAACTGGGTCATGCAGGCGTCGTAGGTGTAGTCCATGAAGTTGTGGATCGGGTCCACGCCGGTCTTGCTGGCGCAGCTGTCACGGCCCGTCGGGCAGGCGTACGCCGGGCTCTTCTCGGCGGGGGTGTCGGTGACGTAGTCGCCGTTGCCGTTACAACCGCCCTGGAAGGTGTGGTACAGCCCCATCCAGTGGCCGACCTCGTGGGTGGCGGTGTCGCCCTCGTCGTAGTTGGCGGCGGAGCCGCCGGGCAGTGAGGCGTCGAGCACGACCACGCCGTCCATGGACGGGTTGGAGTTGTACGAGGACGGGAAGGTCGCCCAGCCGAGCAGGCCGCCGCCGAGCTTGGCGGTGTAGAAGTTCAGCGCGCCGGCGCCGCCCTGGCGGAGGGTGGACTTCATCTCCTTCTCGGCGGTGGAGCCCGAAGTCAGGTTGTACCAGGAGGCGTTGTTCGTGTAGTCGGTGCCGGCCAGGGTGAACTGGAAGCCCGCGTCGACGTTGCCGGTGCCCTGGCCGGCGTAGGCCGCGTTCAGGACCGCGAGCTGGCTGCTGATCTGCGCGGCGGTGAGCTTGCCCGTCTCGCCGTCGTGGATGACGTGGAAGTACACCGGGATCGACGTCGCGGCGGCGGCCGAGAGGTCACGGCCGGTGGTGCGGGCGGCGTCGAGACGCTTCTTGAGGTCCGCGTCCATGGCCTTCGCCTTGGCCTCGGAGATCTCGTTGGGCTCGTGCGCGTGGCCGGCGCCGGGACGGGTCTCACGGGCGGTGGCGCCGGCGTGCGCGTCCTCCGCGCAGTCCTCGGCGGTGGCCGCGGCCGAAACGGCCGCCTTCGGCGCGGCGACGCTGCCCGGGGCGGAGAGCGGGGCGATGGCCAGGGTTCCGGCCATGATCGCCGTACCGACTGCGCGGTGGCGCAGTCGGGGGGATATACGGGCAAGAGCGCGCATTACGTCTCCTCGCGGGGGGTTGTGAAGGGGGCCTTTCCTGGCCACCGCGGGGAGATTACGGGTGCATGTCAGATCTTGATGAGGACCCTTCAAGCCCAATCAATCCAAGGGTGATTACGGACATCGGGGAGAAACGTTTCGGCCGTGTCCGGGGTTTGAGATCCGCACGTAACGAATGCAGTGACGACGACGGGTGGTGTGTCCGCATTGATGGTGCGGATCACGCCACCCGTCGTGATGTTGTGATCTCCCGTTAACGTGCCGCCGTGTGGCTGGAAATCGCCCCTAGCGCACGGGCTGGTTCACCCGCTCGACCTTCTGCGTTCCACTGAGCGTCCGGTAGGAGCGGGACCACGAGGACGACGCGTCCTGCTTCGTCCGGTCGGAGATCGTGTAGTAGTCCATCTGCGAGCGCTCGGCGGTCACGTCTAGCACGCCGTAGCCGTGCGCGTCCATGTCGACCCACTTCACATGGCGGTTGGCGGCGCGCACCGCAGCGGACGCGACCAACGAGACGGTCCCCGGCGCGACATGGAGGATGTCGTCCAGGTTGTCCGAGCTCACCGACGTCACGACGAACTCGGTCGCCGCGGACGCCGAGAGCGGATACGTCGCCGCCCTGACCGGGACGTCGTTCGCCCACGCCATGTGGATGTCGCCGGTGAGGAAGACGGTGTTCTCGATGTCGTGCCGCGTCAGGTGGGCCAGCAGCTCCTTGCGGTCGTCCGTGTAACCGTCCCACTGGTCCACGTTGACGGCCAGCCCCTCCTTGGGCAGGCCCATCAACTCGGCTATCGGCTCCAGCAGATGCGCGGGAAGCGAACCGAAGGCGACCGGCGAGATCATCACCGACGTGCCGACCAGCTGCCACGAGGCGTCGGAGGCGGCGAGGCCGGACTTCAGCCAGTCCAGCTGTGCCCGGCCGGTGAGCGTGCGGTCGGGGTCGTCCACATCGCCGTTGCCGATGCCCGACTGCTGCGAGCGGAACGAACGCAGGTCCAGCAGATGCAGATCCGCGAGCTTGCCGAAGCGCAGCCGCCGGTAGACGGTGCCCTCGGTGGACGTGCGCACCGGCATCCACTCGAAGTACGCCTGCTTGGCCGCCGCGACGCGGGCCGCCCACTCGCCCTCGGCGCCGGGCGTGTGGTTCTCCGCGCCGCCCGACCAGGCGTCGTTGGCCAGCTCGTGGTCGTCCCATATCGCTATCAGCGGGTGCGCGGCGTGCAGCGCCTGGAGGTCGGCGTCCGTCTTGTAGGTGGCGTGCCGCAGCCGGTAGTCGGTGAGCGTCACGATCTCGTGCAGCGGCGCATGCTTGCGTACGCCGTACTCCTCGGCCGGATAGCCGCCGGCGGCGTACTCGTAGATGTAGTCGCCGAGATGCAGGACCGCGTCGAGGTCGCCGCGGGCCGCCAGGTGCCGGTACGCGGAGAACCAGCCGGCCTCCCAGTTGGCGCACGACACCACGCCGAAACGCACACCCGGCGTGGCCGCGTCCATGGCGGGAGCGGTACGGGTCCGGCCCACGGGGGAGACCGCGCCGCCGGCGGTGAAGCGGTACCAGTAGGAGGTTCCCGGACGCAGACCGCGCACATCCACCTTGACGGTGTGGTCGGAGACCGCCTTCGAGACGGTGGTGCCGCGGGCGGCGACCTGCGTGAAGCCCCGGTCCTCGGCGACCTCCCAGACCACCTCGGTGTCGGCGCCCCTGCCGGAACCGGGCAGGGCGTCCGCGCTCGGAGTCACGCGGGTCCACAGCAGCACGCCGTCGGGCAGCGGGTCGCCGGAGGCGACGCCGTGGAGGAATACGGGAGCCTGGTCCGCCGCGACGGCGGGGGAGGCGGTGGCCGCGAGAACGGGTGCGGCGACAGCGGTGGCGGCAGCGGCCTTGACGACCGTGCGGCGACTGGGAGTTGAGGAAGATCGACTGGTCACGGCCGATCAGACTACTGATCAGTACGTCGAATGGGCGGGCGAACGGAAAAAGTTCGCCCGCCCATCCGGAGCGGTAAACCGGCCTGTCGCCCTCCGGACCGCCGACGGCTCCCGGGAGGGCGGGGATCAGCCCGCCAGCGCCTTGTCGATCGCCGTGCCGAACTCCTCCACCGTCATGGGCGCGTTGTCGCTGCCCTCCGCGGTGACCTTCTTGCCGTCCATCTTCAGCGTCGGCGTGCCGGTTACGCCGCTCTTGTCGAACGTCTCCGACATCTTCATCGCCCAGGCGTCGAACGTCCCGTCCTCGACGTTCTTCTTGAACTCCGCGTTGCTCTTGAGCGCGGGCACCGAATCGGCGACCTCGAGGAGGTAGGAGTCCTTGGCGAACTTGTCGTCGCTCTCCTCGGGGTGGAACTCGGCCGAGTACAGCGCCGACTTGTAGGCGAGGAAGGCGTCGGGGCTCACGTTCAGCGCGGCGCCGAGCGCGCTCAGCGCGTTCTTGGAGCCCTCGCCGTTGGTGGCGTCGTCGATGAAGGTGGCACCGATGTACTTGACCTTGTACTTGCCGGCCTCGACGTCCTTGTCGACCGTCTCGCCGACCGCCTGCTCGAAGGTCGCGCAGACCGGGCAGCGCGAGTCCTCGTAAAGCTCCAGGGTCTTCTTCGCGCTGTCCTTGCCGACGACGACGGTCGTCCCGTTCTCGCCGGAGGTGTTCTTCGGCGCGGTGACGTTCGACTCCTTGGCCACCGACTCCCAGTGGCCGGGCTTGTTCGCCTGCATGATGCCGAAGCCGATACCGCCGGCGACGGCGAGCACCGCGATGCCCGAGCCTATGACGACGAGCTGCCGGCGGACCTTGTCCTTCTTGGCCTGCCGCTCGCGCTCCTGGCGCAGCCGCTCGCGGGCCGCCGCCTTGTTGGCCTGGGTGTTGCGCTTGCTCATGATGATTCACTCCGTGTGGGGTCGTGCGGGGACGTAAAAGGGGGATCTCCGGTTCAGGCGCTGAGCGCGACTGGAACGGGTGGTCCCCTCCGTCCCACGGAGTGCACCAGCAGACGGGTGCGGGAAGAGCGAGGCAGGTACCGGCCAGGACGTGACTCCGGTCGCGCGGGGCCGGGGGCATGCACCGCCGCCACCGCCAGAAGCAGCGGCCGGAAGGCGACGGCGCCGACCACCCGCACCAGAGCTGCGAGCGCGGCCTCACCGCGCCGCAGCCAGGCCGCGGCCAGCAGGCCGACGCATACGTGGGCGGCCAGCAGCAGCCACGGCTGCGCCGGGTCGGGGCTGCTCAGCAGTGCCGCGAGGCCCTGCTCGTCCCCGGGCAGCGCCGTGCCCGGCAGCGCCGAGCCGACCTCGCCGCCGCACAGCACGTCGAACCCCACGGCGCGCAGCGAACCGGCGACCGGTCCGCCCGCGGGGCCGTAACAGACATGCTGGCCGGTGGTGAAGACCGTGTCCGCGGCCAGCTCCAGCGGGATCAGCAGCCCTGCTATGCGCCAGAACCCGCGCTCACGGCCCGACAGCGCGAAGGCCGCGGCGAACACGGCTGCGGCGAGGGCGGCGACGGTGGACAGCGGAAGCGGGGCGCGGGAGAGCAGCACATGGGAGGCGGCGGACAGCGTCACGACCAGTGCCGTGAAGATCGCTGCCCGCAGCCCCCTGAGCCGCGTCCCGGACATGTCCATCGCCGCCGAGTGTGCCATGTGTTCCTTAAGAGCCTCTTAAAAGAGGAGCGCGCGAAGACCTCCGGCCGGGCGCCCGCGCCTACAGGCCCGGGATCCGGCCGTTGCGGAACAGGTCGACGAAGATCTGGTGGTCGGCCCGCGCCCTCGCGCCGTAGCGGTGCGCGAAGTCCACGAGCAGGTCGCCGAAGCCCTCCTCGTCCGCGGCGATCGCCGCGTCGATGGCCCGCTCGGTGGAGAACGGCACCAGGGAGTGGCCGCTCTCGTCGTCGGCGGCGGCGTGCATGGTCGCCGTCGCACGGCCGAGGTCGGCGACGACGGCGGCGATCTCCTCCAGGTCGTCGATGTCCGACCAGTCGAGATCCACCGCGTACGGCGAGACCTCCGCCACCAGCTGTCCGGAGCCGTCCAGCTCCGTCCATCCCAGCCACGGGTCGGCGTGGTCCTGGAGGGCGCGCTGCGAGATGACCGTGCGGTGCCCCTCGTGCTGGAAGTACTCACGGACCTGCGGGTCGGTGATGTGCCGGGAGACCGCCGGGGTCTGGGCCTGCTTCATGTAGATCACGACGTCGTTCTCCAGGGCGTCGCTGTTGCCCTCCAGCAGGATGTTGTACGAGGGCAGGCCGGCCGAGCCGATACCGATGCCGCGCCGGCCCACGACGTCCTTGACGCGGTAGGAGTCGGGGCGGGTCAGGCTGGACTCCGGCAGCGTCTCCAGATAGCCGTCGAAGGCGGCCAGGACCTTGTACCGGGTGGCCGCGTCCAGCTCGATGGAGCCGCCGCCGGACGCGAACCGGCGCTCGAAGTCACGGATCTCGGTCATCGAGTCCAGCAGCGAGAACCGGGTCAGCGAGCGCGCCATCCGCAGGGCGCCCAGCAGCGGCCCGTCCGCCGTGTCCAGCGTGAAGGGCGGCACGTCGTCGTCCTTCGCGCCGGTCGCCAGGGCGTGGATGCGCTCGCGGTAGGCGGCCGCGCAGATCCGCACCAGTTCCGTGATCCGCTCGTCGCTCAGCGCCTTGGTGTAGCCGATCAGGGCCAGCGAGGCGGCCAGCCGCTTCAGGTCCCAGGTGAAGGGGCCGACGTACGCCTCGTCGAAGTCGTTGACGTTGAAGATCAGCCGGCCGTTGGCGTCCATGTACGTGCCGAAGTTCTCCGCGTGGAGATCGCCGTGGATCCACACCCGGCTCGTCCGCTCGTCCAGATAGGGACCGGCGTGCTGTTCCCGCTCCATGTCGTTGTAGAAAAGACAGGCCGTGCCCCGGTAGAACGCGAACGCCGAGGCCGCCATCTTGCGGAACTTGACCCGGAAGGCGGCCGGATCGGCGGCCAGGAGCTCGCCGAAGGCGACGTCGAAGACGGCGAGGATCTCCTCGCCGCGCTGTTCGGCGGTGGGCTGCGGGACCGGCATCTCTGAGCGCCTCCTGGTACATGACAAATGGGACAGCATTTCCGCCCCGTCCAACGCATGACGGTACGCAGGAGTGCCCGCCCGCAGCCCGGTCGCGTTCCCCTCGTCGAGGTGCCGCGCCCCGCGGCAATCCCGTCGCGGTGTCAGTGCGGCGACGTAGACTTCCACGCTGTCCCCCAAAGCGGGGGTCTGGGGGTCGCACCCCCAGGAGATCGCAGCCCGGAGGCCCGCCGCCGTGACCAAGCCGCCCTTCACGCACCTTCACGTCCACACTCAATACTCGCTGCTGGACGGTGCTGCGCGGCTCAAGGACATGTTCGAGGCGTGCAACGAGATGGGCATGACCCATATCGCCATGTCCGACCACGGCAACCTCCACGGGGCGTACGACTTCTTCCACTCCGCCAAGAAGGCCGGCGTCACGCCGATCATCGGCATCGAGGCGTACGTCGCCCCCGAGTCCCGGCGCAACAAGCGCAAGATCCAGTGGGGCCAGCCGCACCAGAAGCGCGACGACGTCTCCGGTTCCGGCGGTTACACCCACAAGACGATCTGGGCGGCGAACGCCACCGGCCTGCACAACCTGTTCCGGCTCTCCTCCGACGCCTACGCGGAGGGCTGGCTGCAGAAGTGGCCGCGTATGGACAAGGAGACCATCGCCCAGTGGTCGGAGGGCCTGATCGCCTCCACCGGCTGCCCCTCCGGAGAGCTGCAGACCCGGCTGCGCCTCGGCCAGTTCGACGAGGCCCTGAAGTCCGCCTCCGAGTACCAGGACATCTTCGGCAAGGACCGGTACTTCCTGGAGCTGATGGACCACGGCATCGAGATCGAGCGCCGCGTCCGCGACGGACTGCTGGAGATCGGCAAGAAGCTCGGCATCCCGCCCCTGGTCACGAACGACTCCCACTACACGTACGCGCACGAGGCCACCGCCCACGACGCGCTGCTGTGCATCCAGACCGGCAAGAACCTCTCCGACCCCGACCGCTTCCGGTTCGACGGCACCGGCTACTACCTGAAGTCGACCGACGAGATGTACGCGATCGACTCCTCCGACGCCTGGCAGGAGGGCTGCCGCAACACCCTCCTGGTCGCGCAGCAGGTCGACACGGAGGGCATGTTCGAGGCCAAGAACCTCATGCCCAAGTTCGACATCCCCGAGGGCCACACCGAGGTGACGTGGTTCAAGGAGGAGGTCATGCGCGGCATGGAGCGCCGCTTCCCCGGCGGCATCCCGGAGGACCGCCAGAAGCAGGTCGAGTACGAGATGGACGTCATCATCCAGATGGGGTTCCCGGGGTACTTCCTCGTCGTCGCCGACTTCATCATGTGGGCCAAGAACCAGGGCATCGCGGTGGGCCCCGGCCGTGGTTCCGCGGCGGGCTCGATCGTCGCGTACGCGATGGGCATCACCGACCTCGACCCGATCCCGCACGGTCTGATCTTCGAGCGGTTCCTCAACCCCGAGCGCGTCTCCATGCCCGATGTCGACATCGACTTCGACGAGCGCAGGCGCGTCGAAGTGATCAGGTACGTCACGGAGAAGTACGGCGCCGACAAGGTCGCCATGATCGGCACGTACGGCAAGATCAAGGCGAAGAACGCCATCAAGGACTCCGCCCGCGTGCTGGGCTACCCGTACGCGATGGGCGACCGGCTCACCAAGGCCATGCCCGCCGATGTCCTCGGCAAGGGCATCGACCTCAACGGCATCACGGACCCCTCGCACCCGCGGTACAGCGAGGCCGGCGAGATCCGCGCCATGTACGAGAACGAGCCGGACGTGAAGAAGGTCATCGACACCGCCAAGGGTGTCGAGGGCCTGGTCCGGCAGATGGGCGTGCACGCCGCCGGCGTGATCATGTCGAGCGAGACCATCACCGAGCATGTTCCCGTGTGGGTCAGGCACACCGACGGCGTGACCATCACGCAGTGGGACTACCCGCAGTGCGAGTCGCTCGGCCTGCTGAAGATGGACTTCCTCGGTCTGCGCAACCTCACGATCATGGACGACGCCATCAAGATGGTGAAGTCCAACAAGGGCATCGACCTGGAGATGCTCGCCCTGCCGCTCGACGACCCCAAGACCTTCGAGCTGCTCCAGCGCGGTGACACCCTCGGCGTCTTCCAGTTCGACGGCGGGCCCATGCGTTCCCTGCTGCGGCTGATGAAGCCCGACAACTTCGAAGACATCTCCGCCGTGTCCGCGCTCTACCGCCCGGGCCCGATGGGCATGAACTCGCACACCAACTACGCCCTGCGCAAGAACAAGCAGCAGGAGATCACGCCGATCCACCCGGAGCTGGAGGAGCCCCTCCGGGAGGTCCTGGACGTCACGTACGGCCTGATCGTCTATCAGGAGCAGGTGCAGAAGGCCGCCCAGATCATCGCCGGGTACTCGCTCGGCGAGGCCGACATCCTCCGCCGCGTGATGGGCAAGAAGAAGCCCGACGAACTGGCGAAGAACTTCGTCCTCTTCCAGAAGGGCGCCCGTGAGAAGGGCTACAGCGACGAGGCCATCCAGGCCCTGTGGGACGTGCTGGTCCCCTTCGCCGGCTATGCGTTCAACAAGGCGCACTCCGCCGCGTACGGCCTGGTCTCCTACTGGACGGCGTACCTCAAGGCCAACCACCCCGCCGAGTACATGGCGGCGCTGCTCACCTCGGTCAAGGACGACAAGGACAAGTCGGCCGTCTATCTGAACGAGTGCCGCCGCATGGGCATCAAGGTGCTGCCGCCCAACGTCAACGAGTCCATGTCCAACTTCGCCGCGCAGGGCGACGACGTGATCCTCTTCGGCCTCACCGCCGTGCGCAACGTCGGCCAGAACGTGGTCGAGTCGATCATCAAGACCCGCAAGGCGAAGGGGAAGTACAGCTCCTTCCCGGACTTCCTCGACAAGGTCGAGGCCGTCGTCTGCAACAAGCGCACCATCGAGTCCCTGATCAAGGCCGGCGCGTTCGACGAGATGGGCCACACCCGCAAGGGCCTGGTCGCCCACCACGAGCCGATGATCGACAACGTGGTCGCGGTCAAGCGCAAGGAGGCCGAGGGGCAGTTCGACCTCTTCGGCGGCATGGGCGAGGAAGCGAGCGACGAGCCCGGCTTCGGGCTGGACGTCGAGTTCTCCGACGTCGAATGGGAGAAGTCCTACCTCCTGGCGCAGGAGCGCGAGATGCTCGGCCTCTACGTCTCCGACCACCCGCTCTTCGGCATCGAGCACGTCCTGTCCGACAAGACGGACGCCGCCATCTCCCAGCTCACCGGCGGGGAGCACGCGGACGGCGCGGTCGTCACCATCGGCGGCATCATCTCCGGCCTCCAGCGCAAGATGACCAAGCAGGGCAACGCCTGGGCGATCGCGACCGTGGAGGACCTGGCCGGCTCCATCGAGTGCATGTTCTTCCCGGCGACCTACCAGCTCGTCTCCACCCAGCTCGTCGAGGACACCGTCGTGTTCGTCAAGGGCCGCCTCGACAAGCGCGAGGACATCCCGCGACTGGTCGCGATGGAGCTGATGGTCCCCGACCTGTCGTCGGCCGGCACCAACGCGCCGGTGGTGGTGACGATTCCGACGGTCAAGGTCACTCCGCCCATGGTCAGCCGCCTCGGTGAGATCCTCAGCCACCACAAGGGCAACACCGAGGTACGGATCAAGCTCCAGGGCCCCCGCAAGACCACGGTCCTGCGGCTCGACCGGCACCGTGTCCAGCCCGATCCCGCTCTCTTCGGCGACCTCAAGGTGCTGCTCGGCCCGTCCTGTCTGGCCGGCTGACAGGTCCCGCTCGCAGAAGGGGCGCTCCCGTCGTCACGGGAGCGCCCCTTCTGGCGTTGTACGCGATCAGCTTCCGATCGGTCAGTTGTGACCGAAGCGCTTCTGCCGGCCCTTGTGAGCCACGTCGGAAGGTGTGACCGCCTGAGCCCGCTGCTCGGCCTGGGCCTCCATCGAGGAGCTGCGCGCCTGCTGGGCGCCGCGCTCCGCGGGAGAAGCCTTGCTCTGAGTGCGTTCCTGCTTCTTGTTCTTGGCCATGGGATGCCTCCTGTGGGGGTTTAGGGGCCAGGGCCGCGACCAGACTCACATACCCGTAAAACCGCCGCATTTTGGATCATTGCGGACCGTAGTCGGCCCCGGTGGGCGGGTGTCCGGGCGCGATCCGCCACGCCGATGATCGAGTTCCGGACGTCAACCTTCCCGTGGTCGGGCAGACTCGAGAGAAACCCGCAACAATCCCGGATCTCGAAGCACCGTTGAGCTCCCGAAAGAGGGTGGAACGCGTGGACCGCTGCGTCGTCCTGGTGGACGCCGGCTATCTGCTGGGCGCCGCTGCCAGCCTTCTCGCCGGAGAGCCCGCACGATCGCGGATCACCGTCGACCACGCGTCCCTCATCCAGGGCCTGCGCGAACTCGCGGAAGCCGACACCCGGCAACCCCTGCTGCGGATCTACTGGTTCGACGGCGCTCCCGACCGTGTCCCGCAACCCGAGCACCGGCGGCTGCGGGTGATGCCCCGGGTGACCGTCCGGCTGGGCGCCCTGACCCGCAGCGACGGACGCTGGGCACAGAAGGGCGTCGACGCGGCGATGCACGCGGAGCTCACCGAACTTGCCAGGAACCGGGCCTGTTCCGACGTGGTCCTCGTGACCGGCGACGGCGACCTGCTGCCCGGCCTGATGTCCGCGAAGGAACACGGGGTCGCCGTCCACCTCTGGGCCGTGCAGGCCGCGGACGGCGACTACAACCAGTCCGAGGACCTCGTCGCGGAGGCCGACGAGCGCCGGGTCCTCGACCGGGCCTGGATCACCCGGGCCGTACGCGCCAAGGAACTCACCGGCATCTGCGCCCCGCCGCCGGTTCCCCGGCCGGAGATCGCGGCGATCCTCTCCGCGCCGCTGCCCGAGTCGGCAGTCGCCGCCGCCGCGGAGCGCGCGGAGGACGCCGTACGCAACGGCACCAGGACCGCGCCGGCCGAGGACGGCGCGCAGCCCGCACCCGCCCCGGCCGGCCCCAAGGGCGGCGTGCCCACCCCCAAGGACCTCGCCGGGCTGCGCGCCCCCGGCCAGCCCGCCGCCTCGAACCAGGCGCCCCACCCGCCGAACGCCACCCTGCGCTGGTCCTCCGACAGGGGCTGGATCGAACGGCCCGGCGGCGGAACGCTGGGCGAACCTCCGGAGACGGCCTCACTGCCCACCCTTGCCCAGCTCACCAGCGCCGAACAGCGCTGGGCCGACCGCGAGGAGGACATCACCACCGTCGGCGGCGATCCCTTCGAGGTCGGCCAGGTCTTCGCGCGGCGCTGGATGGAACGGCTGCCGGAGAACGGCCACGTACAGAAGCTGTCCACGCTCTACCCCCGCATCCCGCACCGCATCGACGGCGAACTGCTGCGCTACGCGGCACGTTTCGGACTTCTCGCGCACAAGGACGACCAGATCGACGAGCACGACCGCTACGCGATCCGGGCCGGATTCTGGCGGGAGATCGACGTACGGACGGCCGCCGATCACGGCCCGGCGGGTGAGCAGCCGGGGCCCGAGGGCATCCGGGGCGGACGGACCCCGTAGTCTCGTACCTCGTGAGTACGGTGTGCGTGGTGCGGGATCTGGTCAAGACGTACCCCGCCGCGCGCGGCAGACGGGGCACGCCCGGGACACCCGAGGTGCGTGCCAGCGACGGAATCAGCCTCGAGGTGCGGCGCGGCGAGATCTTCGGGCTGCTCGGACCCAACGGCGCGGGCAAGTCGACCCTGGTGCGACAGCTCACCGGCCTGATGCGCCCCGACGCCGGCACGGTCCACGTCCTCGGCCACGACCTCGTACGCCACCCCGAGCGCGCCGCCCGCCTCATCGGCTACCTCGGCCAGGAGTCAACCGCGCTCGACGAACTGACCGTCGCGCTCGCCGCCGAGACCACCGGGCGGCTGCGCGGACTGGCCGCACGCGAAGCGCGCGCGGAACGGGACGCCGTCCTCGAGGAACTGGGCCTCACGGGCCTCGCCGGCCGCCCCCTGAAGAAACTCTCCGGCGGACAGCGCAGACTCGCCTGCTTCGCGGCCACCCTGGTGGGCGAGCGGCCGGTCCTGGTGCTGGACGAACCCACCACCGGGATGGACCCCGTCGCACGGCGCGCCGTATGGGCCGCGGTCGACCGGCGCCGCGCGGAGCACGGCGCGACGGTGCTCCTGGTCACCCACAACGTCATCGAGGCGGAGACCGTGCTCGACCGGGTCGCCGTCCTCGACCGCGGCCGGGTCATCGCCTGCGACAGCCCGTCCGGGCTGAAGGAACACGTCGCCGGCGAGGTACGGGTCGAGCTGGTGTGGCGCGAGCGCGCCCCGCTCGACGTGCCCGAGGTCGCCGCGCTGCGCGGCTCCGCGCAGGAATCGGGGCGGCGCTGGGTCCTCCGGCTCGCCCCGGAAGAGGCACGGGCGGCGGTCGCCGCGGTGACCGGCGGCGCGGCCTTCGCGGCGCTCGACGACTTCACCCTCGCCACCCCGAGCCTGGAGGACGTGTACTTGGCACTCGGGGGGAACGCGACGAAGGGGCTGGTCAAGGCGTGAGCATCGTGTCCGCCAAATCCGACGCGGCGGTGTCCGTGCGCCGGACGCCGGCGGAGGAGACGACCGCCGCGCCGCTCGCGCCGAGAGCGCGGCTGCTGCCGGCGCTGGCGGCCGTGTACCGGGCGCAGCTGTCCCGGGCGCGGGTCGCCCGCATTCCCCTGCTGTTCGTGGCGACGTTCCAGTCCGTCGGGATCATGGTCCTGATGCGGGGCGTCGTCGACGGCGGCGCGGAGGCGCGCGCCGTCGTCGCGGGGGCGAGCGTGCTCGTCGTCGCCTTCGTGGCGCTCAACCTGCTCGCCCAGTACTTCGGCCAGCTGCGCGCCGGAGGCGGCCTCGACCACTACGCCACGCTGCCGGTGCCGCCCGCGGCCGTGGTGCTCGGCGCGGCGGGCGCGTACGCCTCCTTCACCGTGCCGGGGACGGTGGTGACGGCCGTCGCGGGAAGTGTGCTGTTCGAGCTGCCGCTGACGCATCTGTGGGTGCTCGCCGCCGTCATCCCGCTGTCGGGCGCGGCACTCGCCGGACTCGGCGCGGCCCTCGGCCTGCTGGCGCCCCGCCAGGAGATGGCCACGCTGCTCGGGCAGCTCGGCATGTCGGCGGCCCTGCTGCTCGGCGTCCTGCCGGCCGACCGGCTGCCGGAACCGGTCTCCTACGCGCGTGACCTGCTGCCGTCCACGTACGGGGTCGAGGCCATGGCCCGGACCTTCGACGCCCACCCGGACTGGCCCGCCGTCGCCCTCGACCTCGCGGTCTGCGCCGCGGTCGGCGTCGTCTCACTGGCGGTCGCGACGTGGGCCTACCGGCGGGCAGCGGTCCGGTGAGGCGTCACCCGGGCGGGCCTGGCACGATGGCGGTGTGACCGCACCTCTGACGCCGCCGCACCAGCCGCACGAGCCTTCCCGGGACGACGACGCACGGCAGTCGCCGCCCATCGGACCGGGGCCGTCCTCGATGTACACGTACGACACGGCGAAGGACGAGGCCGAGTCGGCGGCGGAACTGCGGAAGGACCTGCGGGACTCCGCGCTGGTCCTGGTGGCCGTCACGCTCCTGGGCATCGCCCTGGGCTTCCTCTGGCTGTGGCTCGCGCCGCGGGTACCGCTGGTCTCCAACGACGAGGCGGTCTTCCTCAAGGACACCGAAGGCGAGGAGGCGATCGGCGCGGACGGCACGTTCCTGCTGCTGGGCGTCGGCCTCGGTGTGCTGACCGCGGTGGCCGTCTTCCTCTACCGCAGGCGCGGCGGCATCGCCGTGGTGGTCGCCCTGGCGGTCGGCGCGCTGCTCGGCTCCCTGCTGGGCTGGGGCATCGGCGTATGGTTCGGCCCCTCGCGGGACGTGGTGGAGCACGCGCGCCAGGTCGGCGAGGGGGTCACCTTCGACGCGTACCTGGACCTGCGGGCGAAGGGGGCGCTGCTGGCGTGGCCGGTGGCGGCGATGGTGGTGCACTTGGGGCTGACGGCGCTGTTCGGGCCGCGGGACCCGGAGCCGGACTGGCCGACGGGACCGACGGGGGCGCCTGCGCCCCGGCAGTGACGTTTCCCTCCGGGCGGCGGCCGCTGCGCGGAGCGTTTTCCCCTCCCCTCCCCTCCCCGCCCCTTCCCGAACCGGGGCCGGCCCCGGACCCCGTACCGCGCTACGCCGGGGCACCTCCCACGGCCGCCGGGCCGTAGGGGGAGTTTGAGGCGCGGGGGTCCGGTGGGGGTTCCCCCCACGCCCAGGCGTAGGGGGAGGAGCCCCCGAAACACCGCGCGGAGCGCGGTGGCGGGTCCGGGCGGAGCCCGGTTCGTGGGGCGGAGCCCCGAAAAGCGCTACGCGCGGGCGATCGGCGCCAGGGTCGCCGAGGTCAGGGACGTCAGGTCGGTCGGGGACAGTTCGACCTCCAGGCCGCGGCGCCCCGCCGACACGCAGATCGTCTCGTGCGCCGACGCCGACGCGTCCAGGACCGTCGGCAGCCGCTTGCGCTGGCCGAGGGGCGAGATGCCGCCGCGGACGTAGCCGGTGGTGCGTTCCGCCGCCGCCGGGTCCGCCATCGCCGCCCGCTTGCCGCCGACGGCCGACGCCAGCGCCTTCAGATCGAGCTGGCCCGCGACGGGGACGACCGCCACCGTCAGCGCGCCGTCCACGTCCGCGACGAGTGTCTTGAAGACCCGCTCGGGGGAGACGCCCAGCGCTTCCGCGGCCTCCTCGCCGTACGAGGGCGACGACGGGTCGTGGTCGTAGGCGTGCAGGGTGAACGGGGTGCCCGCCGCCGTGAGCGCGACCGTCGCCGGCGTACCGCCCGACTGCTGCTTCTTCGTCTTCTTCGTCGCGTTCTTCGCCAAGGCAGGTGTCCTTGCGTCAGTTGGGGCTGGTGGGCCGCCACGTCAGATCGACGGCGGGCAGCGACGGCAGGTGCCGCAGCATCGCCGTCTCCGCGCGCAGCAGTGTCAGTTCCTCGCGCAGCCGTGTCGCGGTGTCCGGCGCCTGGAGCAGCCGCTGCTTCGCGGGCGTGTCCAGCACCGCCGCCGCGGCGACGAGATAGGAGACGACAGACGGTTCGTCCGGCAGTTCCGCTCCCGTCGACAGCGAGCGCTCACGCGCGCCGGCCAGGCGCTTCTGGTAGCTGCGGAACGCCCGCAGCACGCCTTCCGCGAGGGCGGCGGCGCCGTCGCCCGGCTCCTCCGGGATCTCTTCGAGCTCCGCGGTGAGGAAGGGCCCGCTCGCGTCGACCGACAGCAGTTTGACGCGGGTCGTGCCGGTGGCGAGCACTTCGAAGCTGCCGTCACCGCGTTCGCGGACGGTCGCCGCGTCGGCGATGCAGCCCACCCGGTGGAAGGCCTGGATCGGGTCGGGGCCGAAGCCGGCGGCGGGTCCGCGTTCGACGACCGCGGTCGGGTCCGGCATGCCGGGTGAGGCGGGTGCGACCTCGCGGCCGTCGCGGATGGCGACCACGGCGAAGCGCCGGGGCTCCGCCTCGTCCGTCTTCAGCAGTTCGCGCATCATGGCGCGATAACGCTCCTCGAAAATGTTCAGTGGCAGCACAAGGCCCGGGAACAGAACCGAGTTCAGCGGGAAGAGCGGCAGACGAGCGGTGGTCACAGCGGTCAAGAGTAATGGTCGAGCAGGCGCGCCTGTCCTCCCCCTACAGCCTGGCGGCCGCGGGAGGCGCCCACCGTCGTCCACGCAGCGGCGTCGCCGACGCGACCTCGATCCGTACGTCGTCCCTGGCCTGGAGGAACCGGCCGAGCGGGTCCTCGGTCACCGACGACCACGGGAACGAGGTCGCGTGCGGGCCGATCAGCCGGAACTGGTTCAGCGCCTCCTCCCAGCGCCCCCGTGCCACCAGCACGTAGGCCAGGAGGTTGCGGACCTCGGCCGGCCAGGGGTCGCCGGGCCCGTATCCGCGGGACAGCGTGATGGCGAGGTCCGCGGCCGCGTCGATCCGGTCGTCCTGCACCGATGTCCTGGCCTCACCGCCGAGCAGCTGGGCGAACGCCGCCCGTACCGGCAGGGCCTGCACCAGCGAGCCGGGGAGCGCGTCGGCGGCGGCCTGCTCCGCGAAGTCGAAGCACTCGCGGTGCGAGCCGTACCACTGGGCGGACAGATATTTGAGCGCCGCGACATGGCAGCCGTAGTGGTGCGAGGAGCGGCGGACGGCCTGTTCCCACAGCGCTTCGAAGGCCGTGTGCGTGGCGTGGGTGCCGCGCGCGTGGTCGAGCGCGATCCGCCAGGGCACGGGATCGCCGGGACCGGCGTGTGCCGCGGCGTCGATCAGCGGTCCCACCTCGCGCAGCTGTTCCTTGCGGGCGGGCGACTCCCAGGCCCTGCGGACCGCGAGCTCGGCCTTGACCACGAGGGCGTCGGCGTCGCGCGGGGCCGCGCCCAGCCAGTCGCCGAGCCATTCGTCCCGGTTCCTGGCGAATGCCGCGAGCCTGACGACGTACCGGTCGCGGTTCTCCCATTCGGCTGATTCCCGTGTGGTCGCCAGCAGCTTGGCGGCCGGTTCGTACTCCCCGACCGCGGCCGCGACCAGCGCCGGACCGAGCCGGTCGTCGGGGGCGTCGAGCAGTACCGCCTCGTCAGGGGCGAGGCAGTCGGTGAGCCGTGGCGTATGACGGATCATGCGCGCGGTACGGATCAGGGCGCGGATCAGTGACATGGTGCGGACCATTGAAAACGCGCAGGTGAACACCGCGCCAGAGGGCAGCTGTGAAGCTTTGGTGGCAACGGAATGGTTGTCCCGGCCGAAGTCAAGAGACGGTAAAGAAAGTGACTCAACCGCGACGTAGGAGACGGGAGGCACCCGCCGCGACCGTGGTCGCGAGGATCCAGCCCAGCAGCACCAGAACGGCGGCCGCCCATTGCCATCCGCCCTGGAGCCGCCAGTGGCCGTCCTGGCCGAGATTGATCACCGGGATGAGCAGATCGAGGGCGTACAGCGCCGGGTTCCACTCGGGATGCTCGTCCGGCTTGATGGGCGGTGGGGCGACCTGGGCGAAGGCGATCGCGCCGGCCGCCCAGAGCACCGCCATCCACAGGGCCGCCCGGCCGGGCCGGTAGCCGTACGCCACCGTGAGGTCCTGGAGGTATCCCCACAGCTTCCCCGCCAGCGGCAGCGTCTCCCGGCGGCGGCGGTTCTTGGCCAGCAGCACCTCGCGGGCGTCCGCGTCCTCGCCGCTGTTGCGCAGGACGGTCGCCAGCCGCTCGTACGGCTCCGGTGAGTACTCGGGGGTCGCCGACGCCACCCACTCCAGCCGCCGGGAGAGCGGGAACTCCTCATACGGCACCAGGTTCTCGTAGACGAAGCCGCCCATCGCGAGCCCGCCCGGGCCCGGCCAGCTCGCCGCCAGGTCGATCAGCGTCACGACCTTCGCGCCGTTCAGCACGACCCGCCCCTCCTCGGGGCGCTCCGCGTTGAACCGCAGCTCGGGGGTGGCGATCCTGCGCAGCGACAGCTCCTCGCGCGGGCTCAGCACGAACCGGGCCCGCTGGAGGTCGACCGCGTCGCCGAACCGCCCGTCGTCGAGCCGGACGCCGCCGTGGCACTCGAAGGGCTGAAGCCGGGAGCCGCGCGCCGGTGTGCCGTAGGCGGCGATGCCGAACGGGGGAGTGGCGCCCTGGTTGCCCGTGGTCACGCTCACCCAGGCGCCCGTCATGTACAGCGTGCGTTCCACGCTGAGCTGGGGGGCGTTGAGCGCGCGGCGCTCCGCCGCCGCCCGCAGTCGGCTGCCGCGCAGACTGAGCGAGACGCCCACCTTCGCGCCGCGCAGGCTGAACTCCCCGTAGGTCTCTATCAGTTCGGCCTGTAAGTCCTGGGCCACCGACAGGCCGTCCGCGGTGATCGCCCGGCCCCGGCGGTCCGGCCGCACATGGATCTGGTTGATCAGCAGGTCCGTGCCGATCTGGGCGTCCGTGAGCCGGATGCCGTGCTCGACGCGGCAGCGGGGCAGATGCAGATCGCCCTCCGTGCGCAGCCTGGCCGCTTCGATGCGCGGGATCGCGCAGCCGACCATGCGCACGGTCGTGAAGTGGGCCTCCGGCATCAGAAGTTCGTTCTCGAAGCGGCAGCCGTGCAGTTCCACGTACGGGGAGATGCTGCCGCCGGCCAGCTTGAGCGTGCCGGTGATCAGGACGCCGCGCAGTTTCAGGGCGCAGACCCGGCCCGGCCTCGCGGCGGGTCCGCTCAGCAGCAGCCTGGCCACGATCGACGCCCGGACGCTGCGCTCGGGACCCCAGGGCAGGGGGGAGAAGGGATCGTTCAGCAGGGGATCGGTGTCGCTGAGGTCGTACGTGCTTCCGTTTCTGAAGGCGTTCCACATGTGGAGCTCGGTCGGGCTCAGCCCGTCCGGGGGCCCGTCGTCCAGCGGCTCGGTCACTGCCGCTCCTCCGCTTCGTTGGCTCGTACAGCTGTTCTTCCCGCTGAGTGACGGCCTGAACGCTAGTGGTGATGGTCAACTTGTGGGGCCTGTATCAGCCACTGATACGGGAAACAAGCGTGGGATCCGGTCTGAGAGAATTGGTTCCGTGATCTCTCGAATCGATCTGCGCGGCGACGCCCTCCCCGAGGGTGGCGCTCTGCGCGACCTGCTGCCCCGTGCCGACTTCGACGTCGCGGCCGCCCTGGACAAGGTGCGGCCGATCTGCGAGGCCGTGCATCATCGCGGCGACGCGGCGCTGATCGACTTCGCCGAGAAATTCGACGGCGTGAAGCTCGACCAGGTACGGGTGCCGGCCGCGGCGCTGACCCGTGCCCTGGAGGAACTCGACCCGGCCGTGCGTGCGGCCCTGGAGGAGTCCATCCGCCGCGCCCGCCTCGTCCACCGCGCCCAGCGCCGCACGTCCCACACCACGCAGGTCGTGCCCGGCGGCTCGGTGACCGAGAAGTGGGTACCGGTGGACCGCGTGGGGCTGTACGCCCCCGGCGGCCGATCGGTCTACCCGTCCTCCGTGATCATGAACGTCGTGCCCGCACAGGAGGCAGGCGTCGAGTCCATCGCGCTCGCCTCGCCCGCCCAGGCCGAGTTCAACGGCCTGCCGCACCCGACGATCCTCGCCGCGTGCGCACTGCTGGGCGTCGACGAGGTGTACGCCGCAGGCGGTGCCACGGCCGTCGCGATGTTCGCGTACGGCACCGAGTCCTGCCCGCCCGCGAACATGGTCACCGGCCCCGGCAACATCTGGGTCGCCGCCGCCAAGCGCTACTTCACCGGCCGGATCGGCATCGACGCCGAGGCCGGCCCGACCGAGATCGCCGTCCTCGCCGACGCGACCGCCGACCCCGTCCACGTCGCCGCCGACCTGATCAGCCAGGCCGAGCACGACCCGCTGGCCGCCGCCGTGCTGGTCACGGACTCGGAGGAGCTGGCGGCAGCGGTCGAGCGCGAGCTGGAGCCGCAGATCGCCGCGACCAAGCACGTCGAGGACCGGATCGTTCCCGCGCTCAGCGGCCGGCAGTCCGCGATCGTGCTCGTCTCCGACATCAAGGACGGCCTCGAGGTCGTCAACGCCTACGGCGCGGAGCACCTGGAGATCCAGACCGCCGACGCCGCCGCCCTCGCCGCCCGGGTCCGCAACGCGGGCGCCGTCTTCGTCGGCCCCTGGGCCCCGGTGTCCCTGGGTGACTACGCGGCGGGGTCCAACCACGTCCTGCCGACCGGCGGCTGCGCCTGCCACTCCTCCGGCCTGTCCGTGCAGTCCTTCCTGCGCGGCATCCACATCGTGGACTACACCCGGGACGCGCTCGCGGAGATCACCCACCACGTGGTGACGCTCGCCGAGGCCGAGGACCTGCCGGCACACGGCGCCGCCCTCAAGGCCCGCTTCGACTGGAAGGTGCCGGGCCAGTGACCGACATCGGCAGCACCCCCGTGTCCCCCTGGGACGAACTCCCCATCCGGGACGAGCTGCGCGGCAAGTCCCCCTACGGTGCTCCCCAGCTCGACGTCCCCGTCCGGCTGAACACCAACGAGAACCCGTACCCGCTGCCCGAGCCGCTCGTCGAGCGCATCGCCGAGCGGGTGCGCGACGCGGCCAGGGAGCTCAATCGCTACCCCGACAGGGACGCGGTCGAACTGCGCACCGAGCTGGCCCGCTACCTCACCCGTACGACCGGCCACGCGGTCGCCCGGGAGAACGTCTGGGCGGCCAACGGCTCCAACGAGGTCATCCAGCAGCTGCTGCAGGCCTTCGCCGGCCCCGGCCGGATCGCCATGGGCTTCGAGCCGTCGTACTCGATGCACGGCCTGATCTCCCGCGGCACCGGCACCGGCTGGATCTCCGGCCCGCGCGGCGACGACTTCACCATCGACCCCGCCACCGCCACCGCGGCCGTCGCCGAACACCGCCCGGACGTCGTGTTCATCACCTCGCCCAACAACCCCACGGGCACCGCGGTCGACGCCGCGACGGTCCTGGAGCTGTACGAGGCGGCACAGGCGGCGAAGCCTTCGATGGTCGTCGTCGACGAGGCGTACGTGGAATTCAGCCACCGGCCGTCGCTGTTGCCCCTCATCGAGGGCCGCCCCAACCTGGTGATCTCCCGCACCATGTCCAAGGCCTTCGGCGCCGCCGGACTGCGCCTCGGATACCTGGCCGCCCACCCCGCCGTGGTCGACGCCGTCCAGCTGGTGCGCCTGCCGTACCACCTGTCCGCCGTCACCCAGGCCACCGCCCTGGCCGCGCTGGAGCACACCGATACGCTGCTCGGGTACGTCGAGCAGCTGAAGACCGAGCGGGACCGCCTGGTCACGGAGTTGCGGGCCATCGGCTACGAGGTCACCGACTCCGACGCCAACTTCGTGCAGTTCGGCCGGTTCGACGGCGAGGACGGCGCGCACAAGGCGTGGCAGCGGATCCTCGACCGGGGCGTACTGGTCCGCGACAACGGTGTACCGGGACGGCTGCGGGTCACCGCGGGCACGCCCGAAGAGAACGACGCGTTCCTCGATGCGGTTCGCGCACTGAAGAAGGAGCAGCACTGATGAGCGGCCGCGTAGGACGGGTCGAGCGCACCACCAAGGAGACCTCGGTCGTCGTCGAGATCAACCTCGACGGCACCGGCAAGGTCGACGTCGCCACCGGCGTCGGCTTCTACGACCACATGCTCGACCAGCTCGGCCGCCACGGTCTGTTCGACCTCACCGTCAAGACCGACGGCGACCTGCACATCGACACGCACCACACCATCGAGGACACCGCACTCGCGCTGGGCGCCGCCTTCAAGCAGGCCCTCGGCGACAAGGTCGGCATCTACCGCTTCGGCAACTGCACCGTGCCGCTGGACGAGTCGCTCGCCCAGGTCACCGTGGATCTGTCGGGCCGCCCGTACCTGGTGCACACCGAGCCCGAGAACATGGCGCCGATGATCGGCACGTACGACACGACGATGACCCGGCACATCTTCGAGTCCTTCGTCGCGCAGGCGCAGATCGCGCTGCACATCCACGTCCCGTACGGGCGCAACGCCCACCACATCGTGGAGTGCCAGTTCAAGGCGCTCGCCCGCGCCCTGCGCTACGCCTCCGAGCGCGACCCCCGCGCGGCCGGCATCCTCCCGTCGACGAAGGGCGCCCTGTGACCGGCCTTTCGACCATCCTCATCGTCGTCGGGCTGTTCCTCGCCGGCGGTGCGTACTCGTTCTCCAAGCAGAAGATGCCCAAGGGCACCGTCGTGCTGCTCGCCGGAGCGTCCGCGATGTGCCTGATCGCGGGTGTCATGCGGATTCAGGGGATCTGGGAATGACCACAGCGACGCCACAGAAGAAGGTCGTCGTCTTCGACTACGGGTTCGGCAATGTCCGCTCCGCGGAGCGCGCGCTCGCCCGGGTCGGGGCCGACGTCGAAATCACCCGCGACTACGACAAGGCGATGAACGCCGACGGACTGCTCGTCCCCGGCGTCGGCGCCTTCTCCGCCTGCATGGACGGCCTCAAGCAGGCCCGCGGCGAATGGATCATCGACCGCAGGCTCTCCGGCGGACGCCCCGTCATGGGCATCTGCGTCGGTATGCAGATCCTGTTCGCCCGCGGGATCGAGCACGGCGTGGAGACCGAGGGTCTCGACGAGTGGCCCGGCACCGTCGGCCCGCTGAAGGCGCCGATCGTGCCCCACATGGGCTGGAACACCGTCGAGGCGCCCGCCGCCAGCCAGCTCTTCGCCGGCGTGGACGACGACGCCCGGTTCTACTTCGTGCACTCCTACGCCGTGCGCGAGTGGGAGCTGGAGGTCACCAACCCGGCCATCCGCGCGCCCCAGGTCACCTGGGCCACGCACGGTGAGCCCTTCGTCGCCGCCGTCGAGAACGGCGCCCTGTGGGCCACCCAGTTCCACCCCGAGAAGTCCGGCGACGCCGGCGCCCAGCTGCTGACCAACTGGATCGAGACCCTCTGATGCCGAAGCTTGAACTCCTTCCCGCAGTCGACGTCCGCGACGGCCAGGCCGTCCGTCTCGTCCATGGCGAGTCCGGCACCGAGACGTCGTACGGCTCCCCCCTCGAGGCGGCCCTCACCTGGCAGCGCGCCGGCGCCGAGTGGCTCCACCTCGTCGACCTCGACGCCGCCTTCGGCACCGGCGACAACCGGGCACTGATCGCCGAGGTCGCCGGAGCCATGGACATCAAGGTCGAGCTGTCCGGCGGCATCCGCGACGACGCCTCCCTCGAGGCCGCCCTCGCCACCGGCTGCCGCCGCGTCAATCTGGGCACCGCGGCACTGGAGACCCCCGAGTGGGTCGCCAAGGTCATCGCCGAGCACGGCGACAAGATCGCCGTCGGTCTGGACGTCCGCGGCACGACGCTGCGCGGCCGTGGCTGGACCCGCGACGGAGGCGACCTCTACGAGACCCTCGCCCGCCTCGACTCCGAGGGCTGCGCCCGTTACGTCGTCACCGACATCGCCAAGGACGGCACCCTCCAGGGCCCCAACCTGGAGCTGCTGAAGAACGTCTGCGCGGCGACCGACAAGCCGGTCGTCGCCTCCGGCGGTGTCTCCTCGCTCGACGACCTGCGGGCCATCGCCTCCCTGGTCCCCGAAGGCGTCGAGGGCGCCATCGTCGGCAAGGCGCTGTACGCCAAGGCCTTCACCCTGGAAGAGGCCCTCGCGGCGGTGTCCGCATGACCGCAGGTCCCCCTTCCGGCTCCGGCCCGGTGCGCCGGGTCGGCTCCGGCGGCCCCTGGGAAGAGGCCTTCGGCTACTCCCGTGCCGTCGAACTGCCGAACGGCCTCGTCCTGGTCTCCGGCTGCACGTCGGTCCGTGACGGCGAGATAGCCGCGGGCAGCCCGTACGAGCAGACGGTCACCGCGTTCGGCGTGGCGATCGACGCGCTGAAGCAGCTCGGGCTCGGCGCCGGTGACGTCGTACGCACCCGCATGTACATCACGCACGCCCGCGACGTCGAAGACATCGGGCGCGCCCACAAGGAGATCTTCGGCGAGGTCCGGCCGGCCGCGTCGATGCTCGTGGTCTCCGGCTTCGTCGACCCCTCGCTGGTCGTCGAGGTCGAGGTCGAGGCGTACCGGCCGACCGGAACCGATGGAGGTGCCGCATGACCCTCGCGGTACGGGTGATCCCCTGCCTGGACGTCGACAACGGCCGGGTGGTCAAGGGCGTCAACTTCCAGAACCTGCGCGACGCGGGCGACCCCGTCGAGATGGCGAAGCTGTACGACGCCGAGGGCGCCGACGAGTTGACCTTCCTCGACATCACCGCCTCTTCCGGTAACCGGGAGACCACCTACGACGTGGTGCGCCGCACCGCGGAGCAGGTGTTCATCCCGCTCACCGTCGGCGGCGGCGTGCGCAGCGCGGAGGACGTCGACAAGCTGCTGCGGGCAGGCGCCGACAAGGTCGGCGTCAACACGGCGGCGATCGCGCGGCCGGAGTTGATCCGCGAGATCGCCGAGCGGTTCGGCCGCCAGGTGCTGGTGCTCTCCGTCGACGCACGGCGCACCGCGGACGGCACGTTCGAGGTGACGACGCACGGCGGCCGCAAGGGCACCGGCATGGACGCCGTCGAATGGGCGCACCAGGCCGCCGAGTTGGGCGCCGGGGAGATCCTGCTCAACTCCATGGACGCCGACGGCACCAAGGACGGCTACGACACCGAGATGATCGCCGCCGTGCGGAGGCACGTCACGGTCCCGGTGATCGCCTCCGGCGGAGCGGGCCGGCTCGCCGACTTCCCGCCGGCGATCGACGCGGGCGCGGACGCGGTGCTCGCCGCGTCCGTGTTCCACTTCGGCGATCTGCGGATCTCTCAGGTGAAGGACTCGCTGCGAGAGGCGGGCCACCCGGTCCGCTGAGACGCCGCAGCCCGAAGGGGCCGGCAGGACATCACGTCCTGCCGGCCCCTTCCGCTGTGTGCCGGGCCAGCCGGGCGCGGCCCGCCGCGGCGGACGCCGGTCCGCGAGGAGACCGGTGAACTTGCCGATGCCCTACCGGGGTCGGGGCCCCGACGGTGGTACCGCCATCAACACGGCGGTACGCGACCGGCACGGCGGACTCCTGGTGACGACGGGTCAGGTCCTGCGGCGCGTAACCGCCTCGACCCGAGAGGACCGTCCTCGTGCACCTCACCCCCACGAGCCGCACCCGCCGCCGTTCCCTGCTGGGCGCGGCGGCCGCAGCGGCGGCAGCCCTGTGCGCCACCCTCCTGCCCGGCACGCAGGCCCAGGCCGCCGACAACCCGTACGAGCGCGGTCCCGCTCCGACCGTCGCCTCCATCGAGGCCTCGCGCGGCCCGTACTCCGTCTCCGAGACGTCCGTCTCCTCGCTGGCCGTCACGGGCTTCGGCGGCGGCACCATCTACTACCCGACGTCCACCGCGGACGGCACGTTCGGGGCCGTCGCCATCTCGCCCGGCTTCACCGCCTACGAGTCGTCCATCGCGTGGCTCGGTCCGCGGCTCGCCTCCCAGGGCTTCGTGGTCTTCACCATCGACACCAACAGCATCTACGACCAGCCCGGCAGCCGGGGCGACCAACTCCTCGCCGCGCTCGACTACCTGACCCAGCGCAGCTCGGTCCGCGGCCGGATCGACAGCACCCGGCTCGGGGTCATGGGCCACTCCATGGGCGGCGGCGGCACGCTCGAGGCCGCCAAGACCCGTCCCTCGCTGCAGGCGGCGATCCCGCTGACCGGCTGGAACACGGACAAGACCTGGCCCGAACTGCGCACCCCCACCATGGTGATCGGCGCCGACGGTGACACCGTCGCCTCCGTCTCCTCGCACTCGGAGCCGTTCTACCAGTCGCTGCCGGCGTCGCTCGACAAGGCGTACCTGGAGCTCAACAACGCCAACCACTTCACCCCGAACACCAGCAACACCACGATCGCGAAGTACAGCATTTCGTGGCTGAAGCGGTTCATCGACAACGACACCCGGTACGAGCAGTTCCTCTGCCCGCTGCCGCGGCCCAGCCTGACCATCGAGGAGTACCGGGGCAACTGCCCGCACACCTCCTGACCCATCGGGAGCCGGCTCCACCCGGACGACATGACGTTGCCGGTGGCGGACTACCGCCACCGGCAACGTGCTGTGCGGGCGCACAGCCCGGAGCGGCTCACGATGGGACCGTGCCCAGCGTGGCGGGCCACGCCGGCGAAGCGCGGACCGGACCCTTCCGGCGGGTAGTTACGCGGGAGTAAGTTGCCGGGCGTGAATCCATCGACGACCGTGCACAGTCCCCTTCGGCTGTACGGCCGAAGCGGTGAACTCGCCCTTCTCGACGAACAGTCGGCCCGCCTGCGCGACGGCCGCGGCAGCACCCTCGTGATCACCGGGCCGCCCGGCCTCGGCCGCAGCGCCCTCGCGCGGCACGCCGTCGACACCCGGCACGAGGGGACGGTGCTCCACACGCGGGCCGCCCCCGCCGAAGCCCTGCTCCCGTACAGCGGACTCCACGCCCTGCTCTGCTCGGCGCCCGGACCCCTGCCCGGACCGGTCGAGGACGTGACCCGCGCCGGCACAGCGCCCACCGCGCTGCTGGAGCTGCTCAGGACCCTCGGCTCCCACGGCCCGCTGCTGCTCTGCGTCGACGACGCCCACGCCTGGGACCGTGACTCGCGCATCGCGCTCGGCTTCGCCGCCCGCCGCCTCGCCCCGCGCGACCGCGCCGCCGTCCTGCTCACCGCGACCGACGATCCGGGCGGCGGGGACGCCTTCACCGGACTGCCGCGGCTGCGGCTCGGACCGCTCGACGACACGGCCGCCGGCGCGCTGATCGACCGCCTGACGGAAGGCCGGGCCGACCCGCTCGTACGGGACGAGCTGCGCCGGGAGGCAGCGGGCAACCCGGGGCTGCTGACCGCGCTCACCGCGCGGCTCACGCCCGACCAGCTCGCCGGCCACGCGCCGCTGCCTCACCCCCTCCCCGGCGCGGAGCGCGTCCTGGACGCGTACGCCGCCCGCGCCGAGGCACTGCCCGCGGACACCCGGCTCCTGCTGCTCCTCGCCGCGGCGGCGGAGGAACACGAACCGGAAGGCGCCGGCGCCGACGCCGCCCTGCTGCTGCGGGCGGCCCGGCTGGCGGGAGTCGACCCCGACCGCCTGCTGCCCGCGGAGCGCGCGGGCGCACTCCACAGCGACGGCACACGGGTCCGCTTCACGCATCCGCTGTTGCGCACCGCCGTACTGCGCCGTGCGCCGCTGCCGCGCCGGAGGGCCGCGCACCGGCTGCTGGCCGCAGCCCTCGACGGGCCGCACCTCACCCTGCCGCGACTGGTCCAACGGGCCTGCGCGGCAGGCGGATACGACCCGTTCCTCGCCGACGCGCTGGCAGGAGCGGCCACCGCCCCCCGGCCGCACACCGACCGCGCCACGGCCCTCGCGCGGGCCGCGGAACTCACCGCCGACGAGACCCTGCGGGGCACACGGTTCTCGGCCGCGGCCGAGCACGCCTGGCTGGACGGCGAGCCCGGCCGCGCCCGCGCGCTGCTGGCCCGGGTCCGTGCCGTACCCCCTTCGGGCCGGGCCCACCATGTACGCGGGCTGATCACCCTGTGCGACGGCCCGGTGGCCGACGCCCGCGAGTCCCTGCTCGCCGCTGCCGCGCTCCTCGCAGCCGACGACGCCGACCGCTCGACCGCCGCCCTGCTCGCCGCCGCGGACGCCGCGTGGGCCATGGGCGACCCCCACGGCTACGCGGACGCACTTGCCCGGGTCCGGGCGGCGGGGGCGGAAGCGCCCGACCCGGTCGGTTCCCCGCGTGTCGAGCGGGGCGGTCCGCAGAGCTGTGCGGACGCACTTGCCCGGGTCCGGGCGGTGGGGGTGGAAGCGCCCGACCCGGTCGGTTCCCCGGGTTCCGCCGCGGCACCGGGCGCCGAAGGGGGCGGTCCGCCGGGCTCCGCGGAAGCGCCGGACGCGGCCGGTTCCCCGCGTGTCGAGCGGGGCGGCCCGCAAGGCTACGCGGACGCGTTTGCCCGGTTCCGGGCGGCTGCGGTGCACGCGCCGGACGTGGCCGGTTCCCCGTGCGCCGGGCGAGGCGGCCCGGACGGCACGGAGTCGCTCGGCAGGTATGTCGCGGGCATGCTGGCCGTGTTCGCGGGGCGGACCGGTGCCGGCCACACGCTGCTGCGGGAATGCGTCGAGGCGTCAGTGCGCGCCGAGGATCCGGCCGTACTGCTGAGGTCGGCCGCCGCCGCGCTCGTCGTCGGGGACGTGGACGCCGCCTGCCGGGCGGGCGCCAGGGCGCTGGCCGCCGTACGGGTCCACGGGCCCCGGGTGCTGCTGCCCCCGGCACTGGAGCACCTCGCCTACGGCGAACTGCGTGCCGGCCGGCACGCGCGGGCCAGGGTTCACGCCCTCGAGGGCCGCAACAGCGCCGCCCATCTGCACGCCGTCCTCGCCCTGACCGCGTCCCTGGAGGGCGACGCAGAGGCCTGCGCCGAGCACGCCGCGGCCGCCGGTTCCACCGCCGCCGCGCACGGGCTGGCCCAGGCCGCGAGCCTCGCGGTGTGGGCGGTGGCCCGGACGGACCTCGCGGCGGGCCGGTGCGCGGAGGCCGCCGCTCGGCTGCGTCCCCTCGTCGTACCCGGTCCGCGACGCGGCCACTTCGCGGTCATGATGCTCGCCGTGCCGTGCTTCGTGGAGGCGGCCGTCCTCGCGGGCCGCACGGACGGGACGGCCGTCGCCGTGGAGGAGTTCGGGGCGTGGGCGGCGAGCACCGCCGACCCGCTCGCACCCGCACAGCTCGCCCGCTGCCGGGCCCTCGTCGCCCCGCCGGAGGAGGCCGCCGCCCGCTACGAGGAGGCGCTCGCCCACCACGAGCGGGCCGGCGGAGACTTCGAGCGGGCCCGCACCCTGCTGCTGTACGGGCAGTGGCTGCGCCGCCGGCGCAGGACACGGGAGGCACGCGGCCCGCTGCGGGACGCCCTCGTCGCGTTCGAGCGCTGCGGGGCGCGGAGCTGGGCCGAACGCGCCGGCGGTGAGCTGCGGGCGGCCGGTGAGGCGGTGGCCGGTGACTCCGGGAGCGGCCCGCTGGACCGGCTCACGCCGCAGCAGCGGCGCATCGCCCACCATGTCGCGGAAGGTGCGACGAACCGGGAGGTGGCCCTGCGGCTGTCGGTCAGCACCAGGACCGTCGATCACCATCTGCGGAACGTGTTCGCGCTGCTCGGAGTGCGTTCGAGGACCGAACTGGCACGTCTGCTGGAGCGCTCCGGCGCCTGAGGCCGGCCGCCCGCGTTGCTGGACCGTGATGAGAACTATGCCGCAAACCCCTGGGTACCGACTGGGCGGTATGCCATTCTGCGAGCGTCAGGTAGATCCGGTGCGGTCGTGTCCCACGCCGCGCGCCGGAGCGAGCCGACTCCTGGTGGAGGCCGCCCATGTCGAATCTCGTACGTTCGCGCGTCAGGGCGGTTCCCACGCCCCACGCGGTTCTGCCCCGCTCCCGCTCCCTGCTGGACGCCGAGGCGATCGCCGTACTGCACCGTGCCGCCCAGGTACTGCTGGACGACGTGGCCGGCCTGACCACCACCCTCGTCAGCGAGCTGCGCGAGCAGGAACCCGCCTACCGGGCGGCGATCGAAGCCGACACGACAGAGGTGTGGCAGGAGGTGTACCAGTCACTGCGCCACAACATCGCCTCCCTGATCCGCCCCCGCGAGAGCCGCGACATCGCCCGGCGCACCTCGCGCTCCATCGGCGCCGCACGCGCCGAACAGAACGTGCCGCTCGACGCCGTGCTGCACGCGTTCCGGCTCGGCGGGGCGATGGTGTGGCAGGGACTGGTGGACGAGACCGCGCGCCGCCACCCGGAGGACATCCGGCTGCTCGTCCATGTCGCCGCGGACGTCTGGAACTTCGTCGACGAGCACTGCGCCCTCGTCACGGAGGCCTACCGCCAGGCCGAACGCCGGATGGCATGGCGGCGCGAGAACCGTCTGCGGCTGATGACGGCGGCGCTGCTCGACGGCACGGCCCGGATCACCGACCTGCCCGACGCGTCGGCGATGCTCGAACTGCCGGAGGACGGCCGCTTCGTCGTGATCGCGGCCGCCTCCGCCCATCCGCACGCGCCCGGCCCGCTGGTCACCCTGCCGTCCGGCACTCCCGTGGTGTGGCATTCCACCCCGGAGGCCGAACTGGGGATCGTGCACCTGGTGGACGGCCCCGCTCCAGGTCCCCGCCGCTGCGACGAGGACGGCGGCGACGAAGACGGCCCCGGCGACGGCACCGCCCACCATGGGCCGGCCGACCCGGCCGCCCTCGCCGCAGGGCTGAGCGCCGCCCCCGGAGTCCGCGTGGGGATCGGTTCCGCCGTCACCGGTCTCGCCGCCATCGGCAAGGGGCGAAGACTCGCCGGAACCGCACTGCGGGCCTGCCCCCGCACCGGCGGTGTCGTCCTCCTCGACGACCACCTGCCGGCCGCGGTCGTCGTCTCCTCCCCGGACCTCGGCAGGGCGCTCGCGGAGCGCGTACTGGGGCCGCTGTACGCGATCGAGCCGGCCGACCGCGACCTGCTCGTCGACACGCTCACCGCCTGGCTCGACGCCGAGGGCTCCGCCCAGCGCGCGGCGACACGGCTGTACTGCCACCGCAACACCGTCCTCAACCGGCTCCGCCGCTTCGAACAGCTCACCGGCCGCTCGCTGTCCCGGCCGTCCGACGTCGTCGAGGTCTCCCTCGCCCTCACCGCCCGCCGGCTGCTGGGGAGCCAGGGGTAGCCGGGGTGTGACGCGGCACACCCCGAGGTGCCCGTGCCTGTGCGCGGGCACCGATGCCGGACCGGCCGCTGTACGCGGTAACGGATGCCTGTTGATCTATCCGGTATGTCATCTGATATCCACCTGGTCGGGCCCGTCGCGTCGGGTGCCGGGTTCGAGGGCCGTTCTCTCGCCCTCGTCGTCTTCCTCGCGTTCGTCACGGTCTCGCTTCTGCTGTGCGGCCTGGCCGCCGCCGACCAGGACGACCCGGAGCACTTCTACGCCGGCGGCGCCACGCTCGGCCCGGTCGGCGGAGGGCTCGCCGTCGCCGGGGACTACGTCTCCGCCGCGACCCTGCTCAGTACCACCGGCTCCGTCGCCCTCGTCGGGGCGGACGGCATCCTCTTCGCCATGGCGACCGTCGCCTCGCTGGTCCTGGTGATGCTGGTGCTGGCGAAGCCGCTGCGCGGCGGCGGGATCTACACGCTCGGCGACTTCCTCACCGAGCGGCTCGCCGACCGCTCCGTTCGCGTGCCCCTCGGGATCGCGGCGATCGTCGTCCTGTTCCCGCTGCTCGTGGTCCAGCTCGCCGTCGCGGGCAAGATCATGACGTCCATGTTCGGTCTCCCGTCCGGTGCCCTCACCGGATGCACCGTCGCCAGCGGCGTCCTGATGATCTGTTACTCGGCCTTCGGCGGGATGCGCGGGACCGGCTACATCCAGATCCTCAAGACGGTCGTCGTCGTCGCCGTGGTCGTGCTGCTCGCCGGCATCGTCCTCAACCGCTTCGACTGGTCGCCCTTTTCGCTCTTCGACGCCGCCCGGCAGGGCAGCCGGGGCGGCTCGTACGCCCTGCCGGGGCTGCAGTTCGGGCGCGGCTTCGCCGGCTGGCTCGATCTCACCGGCTTCCTGCTCACGCTCGTCCTCGGCGCCGCCTGCATGCCCCACATCACGATGCGCCTGCACCCCCTGCGCGGCACGCGCAGCGCCCGCCGCGCCGCCGCCTGGGCCGTCGGGCCGGTCGCCGTGCTGTGCACCGGCGTCGTCGTCGTCGGCCTCGGCGCTGCCGCTCTCGTCGGCCACAAGAACATCGTCGCCGCCGACCCGGGAGGCAACTCGGCACTGCTCATGGTCACCACCGCACTCGACCCCGAGTCCGGCGGTCCCCGGCACAGCCTGCTGTTCGCCGTGGTCGCCTGCGCCGTGTTCGTCACCACCCTGTCCACGGTCGCCGGGATCACCCTCGCCGCCGCGTCGGCCTTCACACGTGACCTCGCCGGGCCGACGGGCGTGGGCGGCCGCGGGCGCCGCTCGATGGCCGGAGAGGTGCGCCTGGCGCGCTGGGCGGTCGCCGTCGTCGGAGCTCTCGCCGTGATCGTCGCGACGCAGACGATCGGACGGAATCCGCAAGTGCTGCTCTCGTTCGCGTTCGCCGGGGCCGCGTCCGTACTGCCGCCCGTGCTGCTGTTCGCGATCTTCCGCCGCCACTTCACGGCGGGCGGCGTGCGCTGGGCGGTGTACGGGACGCTGCCGCTGGTCGCCTTGCTGATGGCCTGGTCACCGGCAGCGTCGGGCACACCGATCTCACTCTTCCCCGACCGGGACTTCCACTGGTTCCCGCTCCACACACCGGGGCTGGTCACCATCCCGGCCGGCTTCCTGCTGGCACTGGCCGGCTCGGGACTCCTCCGGCGCCGCCCCGCGGCCCCGGCCATGCCCCCGGCCGTGGCCCCTGAACCGCAGGACGCGTACGCCGAGTGGGCCCGGGGCCGCTGACGGCACGGGAGCGGGCCGCACTAGAACCCGAGTGCGGCCCCGCCCAGCCGGGTGATCGCGTCCTTGTCCCCGTCCAGTTCCACCCGCGCCGCGTCCTGCCGCCCGAACGCGAACAGCGTCAACTCGCTCGCCTCGCCGGTCACCGTCACCACGGGCGTGCCCTTGTGCGCCACCGCCGTCTGGCCGTTCGTCCTGCGCAGCACCAGACCGACCGGCGACTTCCGGCCCAGCAGCCGGGCGCCCTTCTCGAGCCGCGCCCACAGGGCGTTCTCGAAGACGCGGTCCAGCTCGCGCGGGGTCCACTCCGGCTGCGCCCGGCGCACGTCCTCCGCGTGCACGAAGAACTCCACCGTGTTAGCGGCCTCGTCGATCTGCTTGATCCCGTAAAGGGACAGCCGCGGCGGCCCCGTACGGATCAGGTGCACCAGCTCCTCGTACGGCTTGGCGGCGAACTCGGCCTGGATCCGGTCCGCCCGCTCCTTGAGGGCGCTGAGCAGTATCCCGCCCGCCGCGTCGGGCCTCCGCTCCCGCATCACCACATGGGCCGCGAGGTCCCGGGTGCGCCAGCCGTCGCACAGGGTCGGCGCGTCCGGGCCGGACGCCTCCAACAGGTCTGCGAACAGGAGTCGTTCACGCTTGGCATGGGTCGACATGCCCGCCAGCGTACGGCGGGGGTACCGGGTCCGCCCAGTGGACTCACCGCCGGGGACCGTGTTCGACACGGCACAATGGCCCGTATGACCAGCAGTGTCCCCGAAAGCAGCCTCGCCCCGGCCATCGCCGCCCGCCTCAAGCGGAGCCCGGACGGCCTGATTCCTGCCATCGCCCAGCAGTACGACACCGGAGAGGTGCTGATGCTCGGGTGGATGGACGACGAGGCCCTGCACCGCACCCTGACCACCGGCCGCTGCACCTACTGGTCCCGCAGCCGCCAGGAGTACTGGGTCAAGGGCGACACCTCCGGGCACTTCCAGCACGTCAGGTCGGTGGCCCTCGACTGCGACGCCGACACCGTCCTCGTCAAGGTCGACCAGGTCGGCGCCGCCTGCCACACCGGGGCCCGCACCTGTTTCGACGCCGACGTACTCCTGGACAAGTAGGGTCTGGCGCCATGGATCTCGAGACCTTCCGCAAGCTCGCCGCCGACCGCCGCGTCATCCCGGTGAGCCGCCGGCTGCTCGCGGACGGCGACACGCCCGTCGGGCTCTACCGCAAGCTCGCCGCGGAGCGCCCCGGCACCTTTCTGCTGGAGTCCGCGGAGAACGGACGCTCGTGGTCCCGCTACTCCTTCATCGGGGTGCGCTCCGACGCCACTCTGACAGTCCGCGACGACCAGGCGCACTGGCTGGGCAACGCGCCGGTCGGCGTCCCCACGGACGGGGACCCGCTGCACGCGCTGCGCGAGACCGTGGAGACCCTGCACACCCCGCGCGATCTCGCGTCCGGCATGCCGCCCTTCACCGGCGGCATGGTCGGCTACCTCGGGTACGACATCGTGCGCCGGCTGGAGAAGATCGGCCCCGGCGAGCGCGACGACCTGAAGCTGCCCGAGCTGACCATGCTGCTCACGTCCGACCTCGCGGTCCTCGACCACTGGGACGGCACGGTCCTGCTGATCGCCAACGCGATCAACCACAACGACCTCGACACCGGCGTCGACGAGGCCCACGCCGACGCGGTCGCCCGCCTCGACGCCATGCAGGCCGACCTCGCCCGGCCGCTGGCCTCCCCGCCCACCGCGCTGCCCGCCTCCGAGCTGCCCGAGTTCTCCGCGCTCTGGGGCGGCCCCGACTACCAGGCCGCCGTCGAGGACGTCAAAGAGCGCATCCGGGCCGGCGAGGCCTTCCAGGTGGTGCCCTCGCAGCGGTTCGAGACCCCGTGCGCGGCGAGCGCGCTCGACGTGTACCGCGTCCTGCGGGCCACCAACCCCTCGCCGTACATGTACCTCTTCCGCTTCGAGGGCTTCGACGTCGTCGGCTCCAGCCCCGAAGCCCTCGTCAAGGTCGAGGACGGGCACGCCATGGTCCACCCGATCGCCGGCACCCGGCCCCGCGGCGCCACGCCCCAGGAAGACAACGACCTGGCGGACGAACTGCTGGCCGACCCCAAGGAGCGCGCCGAGCACCTGATGCTCGTCGACCTCGGCCGCAACGACCTGGGCCGTGTCTGCGAACCGGGCAGCGTCGAGGTCGTCGACTTCATGTCGATCGAGCGGTACTCCCACGTCATGCACATCGTCTCCACCGTCACGGGCAAGGTGGCCGAGGGCCGCACCGCCTTCGACGTGCTCACCGCCTGTTTCCCGGCCGGCACCCTCTCCGGGGCGCCCAAGCCCCGGGCCATGCAGATCATCGACGAGCTCGAGCCGTCGCGCCGCGGCCTGTACGGCGGCTGCGTCGGCTACCTGGACTTCGCCGGCGACTCCGACACCGCCATCGCCATCCGTACCGCCCTGCTGCGCGACGGCACGGCGTACGTGCAGGCCGGCGCGGGTGTGGTGGCGGACTCCGACCCGGTCGCCGAGGACACGGAGTGCCGCAACAAGGCGGCCGCGGTGCTGCGGGCCGTGCACACGGCCAACCGCCTGAACGACGCGGCGAGCGGTAAGGGATAGTGGGGTACGTGAGTGCTGTACCCGTACCCCAGCCCCGAGCCGCGGCCGCGACGCCCGCCACAAGCAGCCGTCGCAGCCTGGCCGCCGCCCTGTTCCTCGGCGCCGTCGGCGCGACCGTCGTCCTGCTCGCCGCCGGCCGGATCTGGGCCGAGGGCAGCGCGTCCGTCGGCGGCGGAACCGTCTCCCTCGACGTCAAGGGCTCCGACGTCACCGGCGTCCCCACGGCACTCGCGATCGTCGGACTGGCCGCACTGGTCGCGGTCTTCGCCGTGCGCCGTGCCGGCCGGCTGCTCGTCGCCGCACTGCTCGCCCTGAGCGGCGCCGGCGCCGCGACGGCCGCACTCCTCGGCGCGTCCGACACCGGAGCGCTCGACGAGAAGGCCGCCCGCACCACCGGCGACGCCGCCTCCACCGTCGAAGCCCTCTCCCACACGGTCTGGCCCTACGTCACCGCGGCGGGCGGCGCGCTGATCCTGCTCGCGGGACTGCTCGCCCTCCGCCACGGCCGTCGGTGGCCGTCCATGTCCGGCCGCTACGAGCGCGACGGCAGCCCCCGCGCCCGCAAGGAACGCCCGGCCGACCCCGACCGTCCCGAGGACCTCTGGAAGGCCCTGGACCGGGGCGAGGATCCGACGCGCGAAGGGTGACCCCCGCGCCGCGCCCGCCCCGGCGTACGGGACAATGAAGGACGAGCGTCCGGCTCAGACGAGCACCGGCGCACGAATCGCATCGGAAACGAGGAGCAACACATGGCGGGCAGCAGCCACGGACACGGACACACCCCGGCCGCCTGGACCGGCGTCATCATCGCCTTCATCGGCTTCTGTGTCGCAGGCGTCTTCATGGTGGCGAACAGCCCGGTCGGCTTCTGGGCCGGTTCTGCTCTCATCCTGCTCGGCGCGGTCGTCGGCGGCGCGATGAAGATGGCCGGCCTCGGCACGCCCAAGGATCCGGATGACGTGGTGGCGGCCCGTGAGCGCGCTGCGGCGCGGGAGAACGTCACGGCCTGAGGCCTCGCACGCAGATGTCGCACAGCGGCGCAGCCCGGCCAGGCCGGGCTGCGCCGCTGCCGTCGAACGGGGAGAATCACCGCGTGGACCCGACCCCAGCTCCCGCCCCGCCGCCGGCCGGCCCCGCGCCCGGCCGCCCCGCCACGGCCCCGGCCGCCGGCCCCGGCACGACGGGCTCCACGGCGCCGGGGGAGCCCCGGCCCGCCGCCGGCCCCGCCCCTCGGACGTGGCCCGTCGGCGCCGTGCCCGCCGTCCCCGGCAGGCCGCCCGCGTCGACCGCGCGGCGCGTCGCCGCACCCCTCGTCGTCATCGCCGGCGTCGCCGCCGCGTTCACCTACGTCGGGAGCGTCGACCCGAACGAACCGGGCCACTACCCGGTGTGTCCGTTGCTGCGCTTCACCGGCATCTACTGCCCCGGCTGCGGCGGACTGCGCAGTGCCCACGCCTTCATCCACGGCGACATCGGCGCCGCTCTCGGCGCCAACGCCGTCGCCGTGGTGGGCTACGCGGTCTTCGCCGTCGTGTGGGTGATGTGGCTGATTCGCGCCGTACAGGGACGCCCCCTGAGGATCGGCCTCTCCACCGGATGGTGGTGGGTCATGGGCGGCGCGCTGGTGATCTTCAGCGTGGTGCGGAACCTGCCGTTCGGCTCGGCACTGGCTCCATGAAGTCCCAGGTAGTGGGACAGGCAGTGACCGGATGCGGGCTCAGGGGCCTCCTGCGGATACCATCGACATGGCTGATCCTGTTCCATCAACACCGTCCCGGAAGGGGGCCGCTCGCGTGAGTGTGCTCGACGAGATCATCGAAGGTGTGCGCGCCGACCTGGCAGAGCGGCAGGCGCGTGTCAGCCTCGACGAGCTCAAGGAGCGCGCCGCCAAGGCTCCTGCGGCCAAGGACGGCGTCGCCGCGCTGCGCGGTGAGGGCGTCAAGGTGATCTGCGAGGTCAAGCGCTCCAGCCCCTCCAAGGGCGCGCTCGCCGCGATCGCCGACCCCGCCGGACTCGCCGCCGATTACGAGGCGGGCGGCGCGGCCGTCATCTCCGTGCTCACCGAGGAGCGCCGCTTCGGCGGATCGCTCGCCGACCTCGAGGCCGTACGCGCCAAGGTCGACATCCCGGTGCTGCGCAAGGACTTCATCGTCACCGCGTACCAGCTGTGGGAGGCGCGCGCCTACGGCGCCGACGTCGTGCTGCTGATCGTCGCCGCGCTGGACCAGGAGGCCCTGGTCTCGCTGATCGAGCGCGCTGAATCGATCGGCCTCACCCCGCTGGTCGAGGTCCATGACGAGGACGAGGCCGAGCGGGCCGTCGACGCCGGAGCGAAGATCATCGGCGTGAACGCGCGCGACCTCAAGACCCTCAAGGTCGACCGCTCCACCTTCGAGCGGGTCGCCCCCGAGATCCCGGCGCACATCGTCAAGATCGCCGAGTCGGGTGTGCGGGGTCCGCACGACCTGATCGCCTACGCCAACGCCGGCGCCGACGCCGTGCTCGTCGGCGAGTCGCTGGTGACCGGCCGTGACCCGAGGGCCGCGGTCGCCGATCTGGTGGCCGCGGGCGCGCACCCCGCGCTGCGGCACGGCAGGAGCTGACCCGGCCGTGACCGTCGCCGTCGCTCGCACCCGAGCCCGCCGGATCGCGGGGCCCCGCCCCGCGCTCGTCGGCGTGCCTGCGGCGTGCGCCGGCAGGATGGCGGCCGCCGCCGGCGGCGCGCCCCGTGACCCCTACGCCCGCCTCGCCCGAGGCTGCCGCCCACGCGGCTGCCGGGCGCCGGCACGACGGGTGCACGGGCGGCGGGTGCGGTACGTGATCGGTGACGAGCCGGGCCAGGTCAACGGAATGCGATGGCGCGGGGCCGTGGCGCGGGACGGCCGCTAGGCCGTCCTTTCGGGCGGATTTCTCTCCTCCCCGCCCCTTCCCGAACCGGGGCAAGCTCCGGACCCCGCACCGCGCTCCGCGCGGTGTCCTCAAGCTCCCCCTATGGCCTGGCGGCCGTGGGAGGTGCCCCCGAGCGGGCTGGATTTCGCTCCGCGAAATCAGCCTCGCCGGCGATCGAGGCGCGGGAGTCCGAAGGCAGAGCCTCCGAAGCACCGCGCGGAGCGCGGTACGCGTCAGGGCCGAGCCCGGTTGCGGGAAGTGGGCCCCAGGGCGGCCAGGCCGTAGGGGGAGGGCAGGGGGAACAGCCCGCAGGCGCCACCCGCGTCGTTCACTTCTTCCGTCACGACAAGGAGCGCGTCGCCATGTCCAGCGACTACTTCATCCCTGACCCGGAGGGTCAAGTCCCCAACACCGAGGGCTACTTCGGTGCCTTCGGCGGCAAGTTCATCCCGGAGGCGCTCGTCGCCGCCGTGGACGAGGTCGCCGTCGAGTACGAGAAGGCCAAGTCCGACCCGGCCTTCGCGGCCGAGCTGAACGGCCTGATGGTCGACTACACGGGCCGCCCGAGCGCCCTCACCGAGGTGTCCCGGTTCGCCGAGCACGCCGGCGGCGCCCGCGTCTTCCTCAAGCGCGAGGACCTCAACCACACCGGCTCGCACAAGATCAACAACGTGCTGGGCCAGGCACTGCTCACGAAGCGGATGGGCAAGACGCGCGTCATCGCGGAGACGGGTGCCGGTCAGCACGGCGTGGCGACCGCCACCGCCTGCGCGCTGTTCGGACTCGAGTGCACCATCTACATGGGCGAGATCGACACCCGGCGCCAGGCGCTGAACGTCGCTCGGATGCGGATGCTCGGCGCCGAGGTCGTCGCCGTGAAGTCCGGCAGCCGCACCCTCAAGGACGCCATCAACGAGGCGTTCCGCGACTGGGTGGCCAACGTGGACCGCACGCACTACCTCTTCGGCACGGTCGCCGGCCCGCACCCCTTCCCCGCCATGGTGCGCGACTTCCACCGCGTCATCGGCGTGGAGGCCAGGCGGCAGATCCTGGAGCGGGCAGGGCGCCTCCCCGACGCCGCCGTCGCATGCGTCGGCGGCGGGTCGAACGCCATCGGCCTGTTCCACGCCTTCATCCCGGACGCCGGCGTCCGGCTGGTCGGCTGCGAGCCCGCCGGCCACGGCATCGAGACCGGGGAGCACGCGGCGACCCTGACCGCGGGCGAGCCCGGCATCCTGCACGGCTCCCGTTCCTACGTCCTCCAGGACGACGAGGGCCAGATCACCGAGCCTTACTCGATCTCGGCCGGCCTGGACTACCCGGGCATCGGCCCCGAGCACTCGTACCTGAAGGACTCGGGCCGGGGCGAGTACCGCGCGGTCACCGACGACGCGGCGATGCAGGCGCTGCGACTGCTGTCCCGTACCGAAGGCATCATCCCGGCCATCGAGTCGGCGCACGCCCTGGCCGGCGCGCTGGAGGTCGGGCGCGAGCTCGGCAAGGACGGGCTGATCCTCGTCAACCTCTCCGGCCGTGGTGACAAGGACATGGACACCGCCGCCCGTTACTTCGGTCTGTACGACACCGACGCCCAGGTCGAGGCCGACGCCTCGGCCGACAACGGCGCCGCAGAGATCCAGGGGGACGCCAAGTGAGCGGGAACATCCAGCTGCTGAACGACACGCTCGCCGCGGCGAAGAACGAGGACCGCGCAGCGCTCATCGCCTACCTCCCGGCCGGGTTCCCGACCGTCGACGTCGGCATCGAGGCGGTCAAGGCCGCGTTCGACGGCGGCGCCGACGTGGTGGAGGTCGGGCTGCCGCACAGCGACCCCGTCCTCGACGGCCCGGTCATCCAGACCGCCGACGACATCGCCCTGCGCGGCGGCGTCAGGATCGCCGACGTGATGCGCACGGTCCGTGAGGCCCACGCCGCCACCGGCAAGCCGGTCCTCGTGATGACCTACTGGAACCCGATCGACCGCTACGGCGTCGAGCGCTTCACCTCGGAGCTCGCCGAGGCGGGGGGCGCCGGCTGCATCCTGCCCGACCTGCCGGTCGAGGAGGCCGGGCTGTGGAGGGAGCACGCCGAGAAGCACGGCCTCGCCACCGTCTTCGTCGTGGCGCCGAGCAGCAAGGACGCCCGTCTCGCGAAGATCACGGCAGCCGGATCGGGTTTCGTCTACGCGGCGTCGCTGATGGGCGTCACCGGCACCCGCGAGTCCGTCGGCGAGCAGGCACAGGACCTGGTGCGCCGTACCCGCGCCACGACCGCGCTGCCGGTGTGCGTGGGTCTCGGGGTCTCCAACCCGGCGCAGGCCGCGGAGGTCGCGGCGTTCGCCGACGGTGTGATCGTCGGCTCGGCGTTCGTCAAGCGGATGCTCGACGCACCCGACGACGCCGCGTCCGTCGCGGCCGTACGGGAACTGGCGGGCGAACTGGCACGGGGTGTGCGCGGAAAGTCGTAGCTCGTACGAGTGGATCAGGGACCGGGGAGGCGTGCACACGCCTCCCCGGTTCGTTTGCGGTGTGTGAGCGAGAACCAAGAGCGGAAGCGGGGAGCGCGCGAGCGGCTCCAGCAGGAACGGGCGCGGGAGAAAGCACGCGAGAAGCGCCGCAGGACCCTGATCGTGGCCTCGGCCGTGGTGGGCGTGCTCGGGCTGGCCGCCGTGGCCGGCCTGGTGGCAGCCAACAGCGGCAAGGACGACGGGGGCGGCACGACGGACGCGGGGCCGCTCCTCGCGCCGAGCGGCGTGCAGGGCGAGGAGCAGCTCGCCATCCCGGTCGGCGCGGCCGACGCCCCGTCCACCGTCACGGTGTGGGAGGACTTCCGGTGCCCGGCCTGCGCCCAGTTCGAGAACGCTCTGCGCGACACGATCCATGAGCTGGAGAAGGCCGGCCAGATCAAGATCGACTATCACCTTGCCACCATCATCGACGGGAACATGGGCGGCAGCGGCTCCCTGCGCGCGGCGAACGCGGCGGCGTGCGCCCAGGACGCCGGGAAGTTCGCCCCATACCACGACGTGCTGTACATGAACCAGCCGCCCGAGCCGGACGACGCCTTCGCCGACAACGGCAAGCTGATCGAGCTCGCGGGCAAGGTCGAGGGACTGGACACGCCCGCGTTCCGCAGCTGTGTGGAGGAGGGCAAGCACGACGGCTGGGTGAAGAAGTCCAACGAGGCCTTCCAGGCCGGCGGCTTCACCGGCACCCCGACCGTGCTCCTCAACGGAGAGTCGATCTTCCCGACGAAGGGGAAGGAGCAGATCTCCGTCGCGAACTTCAAGAAGTGGGTCAACGAGGCCAACAAGAACAAGCCGCCGGGCACCGAGCGGCCGGCGGCGCCGACCGAGGGCGGGAGCGCGAGCCCGGGAGCGTCGTCGTCCTGAGGCCGGACGGGCCGGTGGCGGTTCTCCGGCCGGGTGGCCGCGCCCGATCGGGAGGTGCGCGCGCCGCCGGTGGCCGGCCGCGGCGCCACGCCCGTGATCATGATGACGACCATGGCCGTGTCCGTTGCCACGGCCGTGTCCCGTTACCCAGAAGTTGCCGGGCGGGTTGCCGTACGTCCCGCCCGGCAGGGTAGCGTCGGTCCTGCCATGGACATCGCCTACATTCCCAGCCCGTCGACCGGAGTGATCCACCTCGGATCGCTTCCGCTGCGAGGCTATGCGTTCTGCATCATCATCGGCGTCTTCGTAGCCGTCTGGTACGGCAACCGGCGCTGGGTCGCCCGGGGCGGCAAGGCCGGAACGGTGGCCGACATCGCTGTCTGGGCCGTGCCGTTCGGCCTGGTCGGCGGTCGGCTCTACCACGTGATCACCGACTACCAGCTGTATTTCAGCGAGGGTGAGAACTGGGTCGACGCCTTCAAGATCTGGGAGGGCGGCCTCGGTATCTGGGGCGCGATCGCGCTCGGCGCGGTCGGCGCCTGGATCGGCTGCCGCCGCCGCGGGATCCCGCTGCCCGCCTGGGCCGACGCCCTCGCGCCCGCTATCGCCTTCGCGCAGGCGATCGGCCGCTGGGGCAACTGGTTCAACCAGGAGCTGTACGGCAGGGAGACCGACGTCCCCTGGGCGCTCAAGATCACCGAGGGCGCGAACCGCGAGGCGGGCCTGTACCACCCGACGTTCCTGTACGAGTCCCTGTGGTGCATCGGCGTGGCGCTGCTGGTCATCTGGGCCGACCGCCGCTTCAAGATGGGCCACGGGCGGGCGTTCGCGCTGTACGTCGCGGCATACTGCGCCGGCCGCGGCTGGATCGAGTACATGCGCGTCGACGAGGCGCACGACATCCTCGGCGTGCGGCTGAACGTCTGGACCTCCATCGTGGTCTTCCTGCTGGCGGTCACGTACATCGTGATCTCGTCACGAAAGCGCCCGGGGCGCGAGGAGATCGTGGAGCCGGCGGCGGTGGACAAGTCGAAGTCCGACGCGACCGCGGAGGCCTCCTCCTCCGACGGCGAGCCCGGGGACGGCGCCGGCACGGCGAAGTCCGAGACGGAGCCGGAGCCGGAGCCGGCGTCGGATACGGCACCGGAATCCGCGGACGCGGCGGAGTCGCCCGGTAAGGCGTGAAGCGGGGGCGGGGCGGCGCGGGTGCATGGCGCCTGCGCCGGACCCGCAACCGGGCTCCGCGCGGACCCGCAGTCGGGCTGCCTGCGGGACCCGCATCCGGGCTCCCTGCGGGACCCGCAGTCGGGCTCCGCGCGGTGTTTCGTGGCTCTGCGCCCCAATCCCCGCGCCTCGATAACCGACAGGGCTGGAGTTGCCGACGGGCTGAATTTCGCTTCGCGAAATTCAGCCCGTCCGGCGTTTGAGGACACCGCGCGAAGCGCGGTACGGGGCCCGGGGCTCGCCCCGGTTTCGGGAAGGGGCGGGGTAGGGGACAGGCTCCGCGCAGCGGCCACCCACCCGCAGCGTGCACGCATCCGCAGCGGGCACCTGCCCGGCGGGCACGCATCCGCAGCGGGCACCTGCCCCCGCGGCCACGCACCCGCAGCAGCCCCCGGCCCCCCGGCCCCGACTCCCGCTCAGAGCTCCTCGCGGCTCGCCAGCGCCAGCGTCCGGCGGGCCCCCGCCACCACCGCCGCGTCGACGAAGCGGCCGTCCGGCAGGGCCAGCGCCCCCGCGTCCGACGCTGCCGCCTTCACGATGTCCTCGGCCGCTTCGATCTCCTCCTTCGTCGGGCGGAAGGCGCGTTCGATGACGGGGAGCTGGCGTGGGTGGATGGCCGCCCGGCCCAGGAAGCCGAGGGACCGGCCGTGGGAGCAGGAGGCGTAGAGGCCGTCGAGGTCGAGGATGTCCGGAAAGACCGACTGTGGCGGCGGCGCGAGACCCGCGGCCCTCGCGGCCATGACCGTACGGGTGCGGGGCCAGTCGAGACCGGCGTCGCCGCGGAGACCGAGGTCGGCGCGGAGATCCGACTCGCCGAGCGCGATGCCGGCGACGGCGTCGTGCGCGGTGGCGATCGCGTACGCGTGTTCCACGGCGAGCGCCGACTCGATGAGCGGGTACAGGGGGACGCCAGGTGCGCGGGCCGCGATCTGCTGGATGTCGGTGGCGTATGCGACCTTGGGGATACGCAGGGCACTCAGACCCGGCAGGCCGGCGAGTGCCTCGACGTCATGGGGGGAGTTGATGCGGACATGGACAGGGAGCGGCTGGGGGGACGACAGAAGTTCGGCCGTCGCGTCGAGGGCGTACGGCTTGCGGCCCTGGGCGACGGCGTCCTCGAGGTCGACGATGACGATGTCGGCCTCGGAGGCGAGGGCCTTGCGTACCACCTCCGGGCGGTCGCCCGGGGCGTAGAGCCAGGTGAGGGGGATGGTCATAGTGCCCCTTGGGTGCGAAGTGCGGTGATGTCGGTGGGGGTCAGGCCGAGTTCGGTCAGGACCTCCTCGGTGTCCGCGCCGTGCGGCCGGCCGGCCCAGCGGATACGGCCGGGGGTCTCCGACAGCCGGAAGATGACGTTCTGCATACGCAGCGTGCCGAGTTCGGGGTCCGGTACCTCCGTGATGGTCCCGAGCGCCTGGTACTGCGGATCCTGCATGACGTCGCTGATGTCGTAGACGGGGGCGACGGCCGCCTCCGCCTTCTCGAACGCGTCGACCACCTCGTCGCGTGTCCGGCGGGCGATCCAGCCGCCGACGGCGTCGTCGAGTTCGCCTGCGTGTTCGGCGCGGCCGGTTCCGGTGGCGAACCACGGCTCCTCGACGAGCTCGGGCCGGCCCACAAGATGCATGACGCGTTCCGCGACGGACTGGGCGGAGGTGGAGACGGCGAGCCAACTGCCGTCCACGGTGCGGTAGATGTTGCGTGGCGCGTTGTTGCGGGAGCGGTTGCCCGTGCGGGGCTGGACATAGCCGAGCTGGTCGTACCAGAGCGCCTGCGGGCCGAGTACGGCCAGGATCGGTTCGATGATCGCCATGTCGACGACCTGGCCGCGGCCGGTGGTGGCGCGGGCGGCGAGCGCGGTCATGACGGCATAGGCGGTGGCGAGGGCGGCGACGGAGTCGGCGAGGCCGAACGGGGGGAGTGTCGGCGGACCTTCCGGTTCGCCGGTGGCGGCGGCGAAGCCGCTCATCGCCTCCGCGAGGGTGCCGAAACCGGGGCGGTGTGAGTACGGGCCGAACTGTCCGAAGCCGGTGACCCGGGCGAGGACCAGCCGGGGGTTGGCCGCGCTCAGTTCGTCCCAGCCGAGCCCCCATTTCTCCAGCGTGCCGGGGCGGAAGTTCTCGACGACCACATCGGCGGTCGCGGCGAGACGGAGCAGGGTCTCCCGGCCTCCGGGGGAGGACAGGTCGAGGGTGACGTTGCGCTTGTTGCGGCCGAGGACCTTCCACCACAGCCCGACACCGTTCTTGGCCGGGCCGTGGCCGCGTGACGGGTCGGGGCGGGTCGGGTGCTCGACCTTGATGACCTCGGCGCCGAAGTCACCGAGCATCGTGGCGCACAGGGGGCCGGCGAAGAGGGTCGCGAGGTCGAGGACCCGCAGGCCCTCCAGCGGAAGGCGACCCTCCGGCGGACGGTGACTTTCCGGGGGACGGTGACTCTCCGGCGGAAGGGGATTCGAGGGAAGGGGGTTCGGGGGGAGGGGAGACGACGCAGGGCTCATGAGGCGGCGTCGATCTCGGAGCGGTACGGCATGGAAGAGGACGCTCCCGGGCGCTGGACGGACAAGGCGGCGGCCGCGCATGCCCAGGCCAGGCACTGCCTGATCGGCTTCTTCTCGCCGAGGGCCACGGCCAGGGCGCCGACGAAGGTGTCGCCCGCCGCGGTGGTGTCCACGGCGTGGACGGCAGGTGCGGGGACACTGATCGGCTCGGTGCCCCGGGCCGCGTACAGACAGCCCGCGGACCCCAGGGTGATGACCACCTCCGGGACCTGGCGCAGCAGTTCCTGTGCCGCGGAGCGGTGGTCGGCGATGCCGGTGAGGGTGGCGGCCTCGTGCTCGTTGGGCACCAGCAGATCGGTGGCGGCGAGGAGTTCGGGCGGCAGCGGCTGGGCGGGGGCGGGGGTGAGGACCGTCCGCACCCCGTGGCGGCGGGCTGCCTCTGCGCCGTCGAGGACGGCGCTGAGGGGGAGTTCGAGCTGGAGCAGCAGGGTGTCCGCGGTGGCGATGAGGGCTTCCTCGCCGGGGGCGAGGGCGGTGACGGTGCCGTTGGCGCCCGGGATGACGACGATGGCGTTGCCGCCCTCGTCGTCGACGACGATGTGGGCAGTGCCGGAGGGGCATTCGGAGGTCCGGAGCAGGTCGATGTCGACACCGCAGGATTCGAGGGTGTGCCGCAATTGGGGGCCGAAGGCGTCGGAGCCGACCGCGCCGATCATCGCGACCTCGCCGCCGGCGCGTGCCGCCGCGACGGCCTGGTTGGCGCCCTTGCCGCCGGGGACCGTGCGGAACTCGCGTCCCGTGACGGTCTCCCCGCGTTTCGGCGCGTGCGCCACGAAGGCGACGAGGTCCATGTTGGTGCTGCCGAGCACCACGATGCCTGTCATGGGCGGAGTGCCTCCTTGAGCGTGAGGTGGGCGAGCGTGTCGAAGCCGACGCCGTCGAACCCGGTGACGGAGGTGGTGAGCCGGTTCTTGAGCGGGGCGGTCCACCGGTCGGGCAGGGCGTCCGGCCGCCCGGCCAGCAGGCCGGCGAGCGATCCGGCCGTCGCACCGTTCGAGTCGGTGTCGAGCCCGCCGGACACGGCGCGGCAGATGGAACCGGTGAAGTCACCGTCGGCATGGGTGAGCGCGGCGACGAGCAGCGCGGCGTTGGGCAGCACATGCACCCAGTGGTAGGCCCCGTACTCGGCGTGGACGCTGTCGACGGCGTCGGCGAAGTCGGCGTGCTCCCCGGCCGCCCGGACGCCGAAGCGCACGGCGGCGGCGAAGCGTGAGCGGGGCGGGACGACGGTGAGGCCGGCGGCGATCGCCGCGTGCACATCGGCGGTGCCGGTGGCCGCGGCGGCGATGGCGGCGGCGGTGAACATGGCGCCGTACACACCGTTCGCGGTGTGCGTGAGACAGGCGTCCCGGTACGCCTGCGCGGCGGCGGCCTCGGGCGCGCCGGGGTTGGTCCAGCCGTGGATGTCGGCGCGGATGGCCGCGCCGATCCATTCGCGGAACGGGTTGTGGTGGGAGGCGCTCAGCGAGGGCTCGATGCCGCACAGGAGGTTGCGGTACGCGATGCGCTCCGCCGTGAACGTGCGCCCGGCCGGCAACTCGTCCAGCCACAGCCTGGCGACATCGTCGGTGGTGAAGTCCCTGCCGTGGCGCTGGAGGAGGAGAAGGCCGAGGAGCGGATAGTTGAGGTCGTCGTCCTCGGGCATGCCGTCGATGTTCTCCGCGAGGGAGGTGGCGGCGCTGCGCCGGTTCCAGGGATGGGCGGCGGCGAGCTCCGGCGGCAGACCCTTGGCGGTGAACCAGGTGGTGAGAGGCCAGTTGCCGGTGGCGCGGGCGATGTCGCGGATGGCGTGGAGCGGCAGCTTCTCGACGGGTTTGCCGAGCAGGCAGCCGGCGGCGCGCCCGAGCCAGGCGGCGTGCAGCGCGTCTCCGAGCCGGTGCGCCGGCCGGGGCAGGGGTGTGTCCGCCGGGCCGCAGGCGCGGGTCGTTCGCGTACCGCTGCCGACGACATCGGACGGCTCCACCGGTTCGACCGGCTCTGGCGGCCCGGGCGCCGGGACGCCGGTGCCAGACTCGGCCATGGGGGCCTGTCGCGCTCTCCCGCCGCCTCCGGCGCCGTGGCCCTCGGCCGCCAGGGGCAGGCGGCAGGCTTCGGCGATGCCGGCAAGCGACATGGGCTCGTCGGCGGTCGACGGGCAGGGCAGGGCCGCCAGTTCGCCGAGCAGTTCCTCGGCCAGTGCCCGCAGCGCGCCAGGAGCGGGCGCCCGCGACGCCCCCGCGCGCTCCGGGGCGAGCGCGCCGCCCGCCGCCAGCCAGCGGTCCCGGACCGGCGATCCGTCCCTGCCGTCCTCCTCCGCCTGCCTCAGTTCATGGCCGATCAGGTCCTCCGGCTGGACCCAGGTCAGCCGCAGCGTCTGCGTCATCGTGCCGTGCCCGTGAGGGTGGCGAACGCCGTCTCGTGGGCCCGGCGGCGCTGGGTGTCCCGTTCGTGGATCTCCCGTGCGACCGCGGCCAGTTCGGCCGCCGGCGCGTGCAGGTCGACACGGCTGGCCTCCGCGACCTGCTGGGCCCACTCCTCCGGCACGGCCGCCTCGCCGCTCAGGGCGCCCGCGATCGCGCCGGCCATCGTCGCGATCGAGTCGCAGTCCCGCCCGTAGTTGACGGCCGACAGGACCGTGCGGCGGTAGTCGCCGTCGTTGACGAGGAGCATTCCGAGCGCGATCGGGAGCTCCTCGATGGAGTGGAGGCGGGAGGGGCGGCGTGCGCCCAGTGACGGTGAGCGGTAGTCGGGGCCGACCGTGTCGAACGGCGCGACCGCCGCCCGCAGCGGCACCAGCGCCGACTCGAAGTCCGTGTGCCGCGCGGCCGCTTCGGCCACCGACTCGATCGCCGCCTGGGTGCCGTCTTTCGCCAGGGCCGTCGCCGCCTCGACGACGGAGGCCGGGGTGGCGCCCGGCAGGCACGCGGCGGCGACCGCGGCCGCGAACACTCCGGCCGCCTCCCGCCCGTAGGACGACTGGTGGGCGCCCGCGATGTCGACCGCCTCCGCGTAGGCGGCCGCGGGGTTGGCCGCGTTGACCAGCCCCACCGGCGCCATGTACATCGCCGCACCGCAGTTCACGATGTTTCCGCTGCCCGCCTCCCGCGGGTCGTGGTGCCCGTAGTGCAGCCGGGCGACGAGCCACTTCTCGGCGAGGAAGAGCCGCTGGAGGGGAATGGCCTCGGCCTCGAGTTCCGGGATCCAGCGGGGGTTGGTGATGAGGTCCGGGACGAGGTGGTCGGCGACGGCGTACGCGTCGAGGTGGTCGCGGACCGTGGCGTACACCCCGATCAGCGCGTGCGTCATCAGGGTGTCGTCGGTGATGTGCCCGTCACCCTTGTGGTACGGGGCGATCGGGCGTGCGGTGCGCCACTCGTCACCGTGCCAGGGGCCGACGATGCCGGTGACGCGGCCGCCGTGCCGTTCCACGATCTGGTGGGGGGTGTATCCCTCGACAGGGCCGCCCAGCGCGTCGCCGACCGCTGCGCCGACGAGGCTGCCGGTGATCCGGTCTTCGAGTGAGAGGGGATTCGTCGCCGCTGCTGCGGCCGTCTTCGTCGCCGCCGTGGTCGTCATCATGTCGGAATTGTCCCCCTGGGGCGGCCGGCGACGGCGGACCTCGCGCCGGGGTTTCGGCTACCCGGTGGGCGGGACGGCACCCAGCGGCAGCCCTCCGGGCGCGCGGAGCGCCCTTTCGAGCAGGGCGGCGAGCTCGACGAGGTCCGTTCCCGCGAGACGGGGCAGCGCACAGCCGGCCAGGGTGCGGCAGGCGTCGCGCCAGGTGGCGGGCAGGGAAGTGCCGCCACCGAGCGCCCCGGTGAGCGCGCCCGCGAGGGCCGGCGCCGAGTCGGCGACGCGGGAGAGGCAGGCGGCCGCGGGCACGGCCTCCGCGACCTTGCCGCGCGCGGCGACGGCGACGGCGAGCGCGACCGGCACGGTCTCCGCGGCGGCGATGCCGTAGCTGTAGACATGGTCGACGATCTGGTGCTCGAGCAGCGGTACCAGCTCGAAGGCGCCCGACGCGTCGCGGGCGAGCCCGACCGCGTGGTGCGCGTTGCGGCCGATCTCCGTCGCCTCCGGGAGCTGGGCGAGCGCCGCGTCGACGGCCGCCTCCACGTCCCCGCCGCCGAGCGCGGCGGCGACGGCGGCGGCCATGGCGCGGGCCCCGTGGACCCCGTCGCCGTCCTGTGTGTACCGGGCGTCGAACTCGGCCAGCCCGGCGGCCGAGGCCGGGTCGCCCGGGTGGACGACGGCGAGCACGGCGGCCCGCACACAGGCGGCGTCGTCGAAGTAGTGCGGGTTGTCGTGGCCGGTGGCGGGAGGGCGCAGACCGGTGGCCAGGTTGCCGAGCCCGGCGCGCACGGAGATACGGGCGCGCAGCGGCAGCACGGCGGACTCGACCTCGGGAGCGCGCTCTGCGGCCGCGGCGACCTGGCCCGCGAGGGAGTTCCAGGCGACGTCGATCGCGGCCCGCATGCGGCGCTCCGAGGCGAGGCCGCGGAAGAGCTGCCCTGCGGCGGTGAGCACGGTCCCGGCGGCGAACGCCGCCCACTCGGCGTCGTCGGAGGGGCCCAGCCGGAGGGGCTCCGGCGGCTGGTTGAGCGCGATGGGGACGGGCAGGGTCGTCGTGGCGTTCTGCTCGGCGAAGGTGTCGAGCTCGCGGGTCAGACGCCGGGTCCACTCGGGCATCCGGGCGGCACGGTGCCGTGCGGCCGGCCATCCTGCGGCGTCACCGGCGGCGAGTCCCAGCAGGAGGCCCTCGATCCGGCGCGGTCCGTCCGGCGCGAGGTACTCCGTCCTGCGCGCCGGGCGCCCGCCGGGCCGTGCGGGCTTCGGTGCCGGCGTGCCGAGCGAGGTGCCGCGCGTGTGTCCCGTCTCGCCCGAGGGCCGGATGCCGAGGGCGGAGGCCGGAGCGTATCGCTGGGCGCGTGGTGCCGCCGCCGGCGCCCGGCCGGTCGCTGTGCCGTGAACGAGGACCACATCGGCGCTCCGCTTCCGGCTCGCGCTTCCGGTGTCGTCCGGGGATCCGGGCTTCGGGGTGTCGTGGATGTGGATCCGGTCGGTGGTGTCCCGTGTCCGGCGGGGCGCTTCGGTGTCGTCCGGGGATCCGGGCTTCGGGGTGTCGTGGATGTGGATCCGGTCGGTGGTGTCCCGTGTCCGGCGGGGCGCTTCGGTGTCGTCCGGGGGCCCGGGCTTCGGGGTGTCGTGGATGTGGATCCGGTCGGTGGTGTCCCGTGTCCGGCGGGGCGCTTCGGTGTCGTCCGGGGGCCCGGGCTTCGGGGCGTCGTGGATGTGGACCCGGTCGCCGGCGTCCCGCGTTCGGCCGGCGGCTTCGGTGGCGGGCGGCGTGCCGGGCTTCGTGGTGTCGGGGACGGGGTCCGGGCCGGGGGTCATGCCGGGTCGTCCCCCTCGTCCGGGGTGAGCAGATCGGCGATGTCCAGCACGTGATAGCCCCGCATGGAGGGGAGGCAGCTGCCGCGGACCGGGCCGATGGCCGACGCCCATTCCTCCGGGATCGCCGCGGTACCGGACACCGCGCCCGCCAGCGCGCCGGCGACCGCCGCCGTGGTGTCGGCGTCGCGGCCCATGTTGACCGCTGTCAGCACCGACGTACGGAAGTCGCCCCGTGCCGCGGCGAACGCGCCGAACGCGAGGCCGACCGCCTCGGGAGCCAGGTCCGTCCAGGGGTAGCCGCCGATGACGACCGCGGAGCGGACGGCCCGTTCCATGGAGAGGGCGTCGGGGTACGTCCGTCCGGCGGCGACGACCGCGCGCCGCATGGAGCGGGCCGTCCACGAGTCCATGGGGACGACGGACAGCGCCGCGCCGATCACCCCCGCCGGGCCCGCGCCGCCCATGGCCGCCGCGACCCCCGCCGCCACCGCCCGGCCGCCGTAGATGCCCTCGCCGTCGTGGCTGACGCTTCCGTCGACGGCCACCAGCCGTGCCGCTTCCGCGGGGCGGCCGGCGGCGAAGACGCCGAAGGGGGCGGCCCGCATCGCGAGACCGTCGCTCCACGCGTGCCGGTGCTGCGCGGAGATGGGGGCCGCCAGGCCCCTGCGGAGGTTCTCCAGGGTGCCGCGCTCGCTGAACCCCGCCCCGCGGAACGGTCCTTCGTCCAGGTCCGCGATCCACTCGTGCCACGCCGACTCGACATGCGCGACGGTCAGCGCGGAGCCGTGGCGGGCGAGCAGCAGACCGGAGAAGATCGCGTACTCGGTGTCGTCGGTGCCCGCCGGGTCGTCGCTCACGAAACCCTCGATGCGGCCCCATCGGCGGCGGATCTCGGAGGGGCGCAGGTTCTCGGCCGGGGCGCCGAGCGCGTCGCCGACCGCGAGGCCGAGGAGTGCTCCGCGGGCCCGGTCGAGCAGGGCGGCGGTGGAACCGGAGCCGGACGCTTCCAGCACTTCCATGAAGGTCCCCTTCGCGCGCGCGAGCCTTGTTCCTCGATCTGTGCCACGAGCCGCCCGCAATGAGTCGGAGGAACGTTTCTGTCACCCGCTTCGCCCAGTCTCCCGGTCAGGTAAGTAAAGCCTGCCTTGCTGGTACGCCCCTTACGTCCGGCGTATCTTCGAGGACGACGAGGGGGGCGGAGGCGAAGGGCCGCTGCCGGAGGAAGGGGAGAGCTGTGTCCATCATCGAGACCGAGGCCACGCTGCACGAGGCGCACCGTGACAACCACACGCACCGCGATGTGAACGGTGGCTGGCTGCGTCCGGCGGTGTTCGGTGCGATGGACGGACTGGTCTCCAACCTGGCGCTGATGACCGGTGTCGCCGGTGGGGCGGTCTCGCAGCAGACCGTCGTCATCGCGGGACTCGCGGGACTCGCCGCCGGCGCCTTCTCCATGGCGGCCGGCGAGTACACCTCCGTCGCGTCCCAGCGTGAGCTGGTCGAGGCCGAACTGGACGTGGAGCGCCGGGAGTTGCGCAAGCATCCGGTCGACGAGATGGAAGAGCTGGCCGCCCTGTACGTGGCCCGCGGCGTGCAGCCGGCGCTCGCCCGCGAAGTGGCGATGCAGCTGTCCAAGGACCCCGAGCAGGCCCTCGAGATCCATGCCCGCGAGGAGCTGGGCATCGACCCGGACGACCTGCCCTCGCCGCTCGTCGCCGCCGTGTCCTCGTTCGGTTCGTTCGCGCTCGGAGCGCTTCTGCCGGTGCTGCCGTACCTCCTCGGCGCGAGCACGCTCTGGCCCGCGGTGCTGCTGGCGCTCGTCGGCCTGTTCGCGTGCGGCGCGCTGGTGGCGAAGGTCACGGCCCGCAGCTGGTGGTTCAGCGGCGTGCGCCAGCTCGCCCTCGGCGGCGCCGCCGCCGCGCTCACGTACGCCCTCGGCACTCTCATCGGGACAGCCGTCTGACGCCACCCGGCCCGGCCTCGTCACCGCATCGGCTCCTGTCGGAGCCGGTGCGTTCGCATTTCCGGCCCGCGTCCCGCACCCTGTGACGTACGTCCTGCCGCGAAGGCGCCCAGGGGTGAGACACTATGCATGGCGCGACATAAGTAGCCGTTACTCGGTGGTTTCGAATCCGCAATCCCCGGGCATTAGCCGAAAACGCTGTGGGCAATGAAGCCTGCTCTGCGAGAGTCCTCCGGATACTGATTTGTCCGTTGTGACCCACCTTCACCGCCAGGGGCGGTGTCCGCATGCTGGAATGAGCTATCCGCTTCTCGAGAAGCCCTCCATCATGTAACCTGCACGAAATTTCGCGGAGGGCCAACGTCGTCCCTCGGCACTGCACATGCCACGACGACGACGGGAGAGCCGATGCGTTCCGACGCCTGGTCGCCCATGGACGGTCGCCCCGCCCCCCAGGGGATGTACGACCCCCGTAACGAACACGACGCCTGCGGTGTCGGGTTCGTGGCCACCCTCACCGGTGTTGCCAGCCATGAGTTGGTCGAGCAGGCGCTGACCGTACTGCGGAACCTCGAGCACCGCGGCGCCACCGGCTCCGAGCCCGACTCCGGCGACGGCGCGGGCATCCTGCTCCAGGTCCCCGACGCGTTCCTGCGCGAGGTCACCGCGTTCGAGCTGCCTCAGGCCGGCTCGTACGCCGTCGGAATCGCCTTCCTCCCGGCCGACGTGGAGGACAACGAGACCGCCGTCTCGAAGATCGAGACGATCGCCGGCGAAGAGGGCCTCACCGTCCTCGGCTGGCGCGAGGTGCCCGTCACCCCCGACCTGCTCGGCAACGGCGCCCGCGCCACCATGCCCGCCTTCCGTCAGCTCTTCGTGGGCGACGGCAGCAGCGAGGGCATCGCGCTGGACCGCAAGGCGTTCGTGCTGCGCAAGCGCGCCGAGCGCGAGGCCGGCGTCTACTTCCCGTCGCTGTCCGCGCGCACCATCGTCTACAAGGGCATGCTGACCACCGGCCAGCTGGAGCCCTTCTTCCCGGACCTGTCCGACCGGCGCTTCGCCACGGCCGTCGCGCTCGTCCACTCGCGGTTCTCCACGAACACGTTCCCGAGCTGGCCGCTGGCCCACCCGTACCGCTTCGTCGCGCACAACGGTGAGATCAACACGGTCAAGGGCAACCGGAACTGGATGCGCGCCCGTGAGTCGCAGCTTGCCTCCAAGCTGTTCAACTCCGGCGCCGGCAAGATCGACCGGATCTTCCCCGTCTGCACCCCGGACGCCTCCGACTCCGCCTCCTTCGACGAGGTCCTGGAGCTGCTCCACCTCGGCGGCCGTTCACTGCCGCACTCGGTGCTGATGATGGTCCCCGAGGCGTGGGAGAACCACGACTCCATGGACCCCGCCCGGCGCGCCTTCTACCAGTACCACTCCACGATGATGGAGCCCTGGGACGGTCCCGCCTGCGTGACCTTCACCGACGGCGTCCAGGTCGGCGCGGTCCTCGACCGCAACGGTCTGCGCCCCGGCCGCTACTGGGTCACCGACGACGGCCTCGTCGTCCTCTCCTCCGAGGTCGGTGTCCTCGACATCGACCCGGCCAAGGTCGTCCGCAAGGGCCGCCTGCAGCCCGGCAAGATGTTCCTCGTCGACACCGCAGAGCACCGCATCATCGAGGACGACGAGATCAAGTCCGCCCTCGCCGCCGAGCACCCCTACCAGGAGTGGCTGGAGGCTGGTGAGATCGAACTCGAGGACCTGCCCGAGCGCGAGCACATCGTCCACACCCACGCCTCCGTCACCCGCCGCCAGCAGACCTTCGGCTACACCGAGGAAGAGCTGCGCGTCATCCTCGCGCCGATGGCCCGCACCGGCGGCGAGCCGCTCGGCTCCATGGGCACGGACTCGCCGATCGCGGCCCTCTCCGAGCGCCCGCGGCTGCTCTTCGACTACTTCACCCAGCTGTTCGCGCAGGTCACCAACCCGCCGCTGGACGCCATCCGCGAGGAGCTCGTCACCTCGCTGTACTCCTCGCTCGGCCCCCAGGGCAACCTGCTGGAGCCGACCGCGGCGTCCTGCCGCAGCGTCACGCTGCCCTTCCCGGTGATCGACAACGACGAGCTGGCCAAGCTCATCCACATCAACGCCGACGGCGACATGCCCGGAATGAAGGCGGCCACCCTGGCCGGCCTCTACCGGGTCTCCGGCGGCGGCGACGCGCTCGCCGCCCGTATCGAGGCGATCTGCGGCGAGGTCGACGCGGCCATAGAGGACGGCGCCCGCCTGATCGTCCTCTCCGACCGGCACTCGGACGCCGAGCACGCGCCCATCCCGTCGCTGCTGCTCACTTCCGCCGTCCACCACCACCTCATCCGCACCAAGCAGCGCACCCAGGTGGGCCTGCTGGTCGAGGCCGGTGACGTCCGCGAGGTCCACCACGTCGCCCTGCTCATCGGCTACGGCGCCGCCGCGGTCAACCCGTACCTCGCGATGGAGTCCGTCGAGGACCTGGTCCGCGCCGGCACCTTCATCGAGGGCCTCGAGCCCGAGCAGGCCATCCGGAACCTGATCTACGCCCTCGGCAAGGGCGTCCTCAAGGTCATGTCCAAGATGGGCATCTCCACGGTCGCCTCCTACCGCGGCGCGCAGGTCTTCGAGGCCGTCGGTCTCGACGAGGCCTTCGTCGACAAGTACTTCAACGGCACCGCCACCAAGATCGGCGGCGCCGGACTCGACATCGTCGCCAAGGAGGTCGCCGCCCGGCACGCCAAGGCCTACCCGGCCTCCGGCATCGCCGCCACGCACCGCGCCCTGGAGATCGGCGGCGAGTACCAGTGGCGCCGCGAGGGCGAGCCGCACCTCTTCGACCCGGAGACGGTCTTCCGCCTGCAGCACGCCACGCGCAACAAGCGGTACGACATCTTCAAGAAGTACACGGACCGTGTGAATGAGCAGTCCGAGCGGCTGATGACGCTGCGCGGCCTGTTCGCCCTGAAGACCGCCGACGGCACCTCGGGCCGCGAGCCGATCTCCGTCGACGAGGTCGAGCCCGTCTCCGAGATCGTCAAGCGCTTCTCCACCGGCGCCATGTCGTACGGCTCCATCTCCAAGGAGGCGCACGAGACCCTCGCCATCGCCATGAACCAGCTGGGCGGCAAGTCCAACACCGGTGAGGGCGGCGAGGACCCGGAGCGTCTGTACGACCCGGAGCGGCGTTCGTCGATCAAGCAGGTCGCCTCCGGCCGCTTCGGCGTGACGAGCGAGTACCTGGTCAACGCCGACGACATCCAGATCAAGATGGCCCAGGGTGCCAAGCCCGGCGAAGGCGGTCAGCTTCCGGGGCACAAGGTGTACCCGTGGGTCGCCAAGACCCGGCACTCGACCCCGGGCGTCGGTCTGATCTCGCCGCCGCCGCACCACGACATCTACTCCATCGAGGACCTGGCTCAGCTGATCCACGACCTCAAGAACGCCAACCCGGCCGCCCGCATCCACGTGAAGCTGGTCTCCGAGGTCGGCGTCGGCACGGTCGCCGCCGGTGTCTCCAAGGCCCACGCGGACGTCGTCCTGATCTCCGGCCACGACGGCGGTACGGGCGCCTCCCCGCTGACCTCCCTGAAGCACGCGGGCGGCCCCTGGGAGCTCGGCCTCGCCGAGACCCAGCAGACCCTGCTGCTCAACGGCCTGCGCGACCGCATCGTCGTCCAGACCGACGGCCAGCTCAAGACCGGCCGCGACGTCGTCATCGCCGCGCTGCTCGGCGCCGAGGAGTTCGGTTTCGCGACCGCCCCGCTCGTCGTCTCCGGCTGCGTCATGATGCGCGTCTGCCACCTGGACACCTGCCCGGTCGGCATCGCCACCCAGAACCCGGTCCTGCGCGAGCGGTTCTCCGGCAAGGCCGAATTCGTCGTCAACTTCTTCGAGTTCATCGCTCAGGAGGTCCGCGAGATCCTGGCCGAGCTGGGCTTCCGCAGCATCGAGGAGGCCGTCGGCCACGCCGAACTGCTCGACACCGACCGGGCCGTCGACCACTGGAAGGCACAGGGCCTCGACCTCGCGCCGCTGTTCCACGTGCCCGAACTGCCCGACGGCGCGGTGCGCCACCAGGTCGCCGAGCAGGACCACGGACTGGAGAAGGCCCTCGACAACGAGCTCATCGAGCTCGCCGCGGAGGCGCTGAACGCCGCCACGGCAGAGGACGCCCAGCCGGTCCGCGGCCAGGTCGCCATCCGGAACATCAACCGGACCGTGGGCACCATGCTCGGCCACGAGGTGACGAAGAAGTTCGGCGGCGCGGGCCTGCCCGACGACACCATCGACATCACCTTCACCGGCTCCGCCGGCCAGTCCTTCGGCGCGTTCGTGCCGCGCGGCATCACGCTGCGCCTCGAGGGCGACGCCAACGACTACGTCGGCAAGGGCCTCTCCGGCGGCCGTGTGATCGTCCGCCCCGACCGGGGCGCCGACCACCTGGCCGAGTACTCGACCATCGCCGGCAACACCATCGCCTACGGCGCCACCGGCGGCGAGCTGTTCCTGCGCGGCCGGACCGGCGAGCGCTTCTGCGTCCGCAACTCCGGTGCGCTGGTGGTCTCCGAAGGCGTGGGCGACCACGGCTGCGAGTACATGACCGGCGGACACGCGGTCGTCCTCGGTGAGACGGGCCGCAACTTCGCGGCCGGCATGTCCGGTGGCATCGCCTACGTGATCGACCTCGACCGGGACAACGTCAACTCCGGCAACCTCGGCGCGATCGAGGCCCTGGACGAGACCGACAAGCAGTGGCTGCACGATGTCGTGCGCCGCCACTTCGAGGAGACCGGCTCGACCGTCGCCGAGAAGCTTCTCGCCGACTGGTCCGTGAGCGTGGACCGCTTCAGCAAGATCATCCCGACCACGTACAAGGCAGTGCTCGCCGCCAAGGACGCCGCTGAGCTCGCCGGTCTCTCCGAGCAGGAGACCACCGAGAAGATGATGGAGGCGGCGACCAATGGCTGACCCCAAGGGCTTCCTGACCACCGGGCGCGAGGTCGCCGAGACCCGCCCCATCGAGGAACGCGTCAAGGACTGGAACGAGGTCTACGTCCCCGGCTCCCTGCTGCCGATCATCAGCAAGCAGGCCGGCCGGTGCATGGACTGCGGCATCCCGTTCTGCCACAACGGCTGCCCGCTCGGGAACCTCATCCCCGAGTGGAACGACTACGCCTACCGCGAGGACTGGGGCGCCGCCTCCGAGCGGCTGCACGCCACCAACAACTTCCCGGAGTTCACCGGTCGTCTGTGCCCGGCGCCCTGCGAAGCGGCGTGCGTGCTCGGCATCAACCAGCCCGCCGTCACCATCAAGAACGTCGAAGTCTCCATCATCGACAAGGCGTGGGACTCCGGAGACGTCACCCCGCAGCCGCCGGAGCGCCTCTCCGGCAAGACCGTCGCCGTCATCGGCTCCGGCCCGGCCGGCCTCGCGGCCGCGCAGCAGCTGACCCGCGCCGGCCACACGGTCGTCGTGTACGAGCGCGCCGACCGCATCGGCGGGCTCCTGCGCTACGGCATCCCCGAGTTCAAGATGGAGAAGGTGCACATCAACCGCCGCATCGAGCAGATGCGCGCGGAAGGCACCAAGTTCCGCACCGAGGTCGAGATCGGCAAGGACATGCCGGCCGACGCGCTGCGCCGCCGCTACGACGCTGTCGTCGTCGCGGCCGGTGCCACCGTCTCCCGCGACCTGCCCGTGCCGGGCCGTGAACTGAACGGCATCCACTTCGCCATGGAGTACCTGCCGCTCGCCAACAAGGTGCAGGAGGGCGACTTCGTGGCGCCCCCCATCACCGCGGAGGGCAAGCACGTCGTCGTCATCGGCGGCGGCGACACCGGCGCGGACTGCGTGGGCACCGCCCACCGGCAGGGGGCGGCGTCCGTCACCCAGCTGGAGATCATGCCTCGCCCGGGCGAGGAGCGGAACGCCAACCAGCCGTGGCCGACCTTCCCGATGCTCTACAAGGTCACCTCCGCGCACGAGGAGGGCGGCGAGCGGGTCTACTCCGTCTCCACCACGCACTTCGAGGGCGACGAGGACGGCAACGTCCAGGCACTGCACCTCGTGGAGGTGGAGTTCAAGGACGGCAAGCTGGAGCAGAAGCCCGGCACCGAGCGCCGCATCCCGGCGCAGCTGGTCACCCTGGCGATGGGCTTCACCGGCATCGACCGGTCCAACGGCATGGTCGAGCAGTTCGGCCTCGACCTCGACGAGCGCGGCAACGTGGCGCGTGACGCGGACTTCGCGACGAACGTCGACGGTGTCTTCGTCGCGGGCGACGCCGGCCGCGGTCAGTCGCTGATCGTGTGGGCGATCGCCGAGGGCCGCTCGGCGGCGCGCGGCGTGGACCGCTACCTGACGGGCGCGAGTGCGCTGCCGGCGCCGATCCGGCCGACGGACCGTGCGCTGACGGTCTGACGGTCCGACCGGGCTGTCGGTCCGACCGGTCCCGGCCCGCGGACCGTGCGCTGACGGTCCGCCCCACTAAACGTCCCGTACAACGGCGTACGGAACTGAACACGGCGCCTGCCTGTCCCCGACCGGACCATGGCAGGCGCCGTGGTGTGTGCGGGGGCGAGGTGGCCGCTGCGCGGGGGCGAGGTGGCCGCTGCGCGGGGCCGTTCCCCTACCCGCCCCTTCCCGAACCGGGGCTGGCCCCGGACCCCCGCGCCTCAAACGCCGGCGAGGCTGGAGTTGCCCGGCCGGGCTGAAGTGCCGCGCAGCGGCATTTCCAGCCCGCCTTGGGGGCACCTCCCACGGCCGCCAGGCCGTAGGGGGAGATCGAGGACACCGCGCGAAGCGCGGTACGGGGTCCGGGGCCTGCCCCGCCACGCGGCGGAGCCGCACATCGGTGCAGCGGGAAGGGGCGGCGTGGGGAACCGGCCCCGTGGGGGCGGATATTGTCAGGGCGTCCGCAGTCGACGAACGGAGCCCGCATGCCCGTCAGCCTCCAGAAGCTCGAGCAGCGCGCCCCCGCGCTCGTCAGCCTCTACAAGACCGCGGGCGTCTCCCTCCAGAAGCACGGCATGCACGGGCAACGCGCCGCCGTCTATCTCGTCGTCGACTATTCGGGGTCGATGAAGGACTACTACAAGGACGGCAGCGTCCAGGCTCTCGCGGACCGGGTTCTCGGGCTGTCGGCGCATCTCGACGACGACGGCACCGTGCCCGTCGTGTTCTTCTCCACGGACGTCGACGCGGTCACCGACATCGCGCTGGACAACCACCACGGCCGGATAGACGAGATCGTCTCCGGTCTCGGGCACATGGGGAAGACCAGCTACCACCTGGCCATGGACGCCGTCATCGACCACTACATGGACAGCGGGTCGACCGATCCGGCGCTCGTCGTCTTCCAGACGGACGGTGGGCCCATCAACAAGCTCGCCGCGGAGCGCTATCTCTGCAAGGCCGCGAAGCTTCCGCTGTTCTGGCAGTTCGTCGGCTTCGGCAACAAGCGGAGCTCGCAGTTCGACTTCCTGCGCAAGCTCGACGAGCTCGCGGTCCCCGCCAAGCGCCCCGTCGACAACGCCGGTTTCTTCCACGCGGGGCTCGACCCGCGTCAGGTCCCGGACGCCGAACTGTACGACCGGCTGGTGGCCGAGTTCCCGCAGTGGCTCGCGGCCGCCCGCGCCCGGGGCATCGTCCGGTGAGGTCCTGTACCGGCGGGCTGTAGCCCCGCACGCCGCGGCCGCCCACGCCGCTCTCCACGACACCGGGAAAACCAGACAGAAGATGACCGCACTCCGGTGTTCGATGAGGTCATGACGCAATCCAGCTGGGCCGCCTTCGTGACGGCGGAGCCCGAGTTCGCCGAATCCGTACAGCACCGCTTCGAGAAGTACCGGCATCACGTACTGGCGACTCTCCGCAAGGACGGTTCGCCGCGGGTGACGGGTCTGGAGGTCACGTTCCGCTTCGGTGAGCTGTGGCTCGGCATGATGCACGGCTCCCGCAAGGCGCAGGACCTGCTGCGTGATCCGCGGTTCGCGCTGCACTCGAACCCGGGTGCCGACGACTCCATGGACGGCGGTGACGTGAGGATCTCGGGGCGCGCGATCGAGGTCACCGAGCCGGCCGAGAAGGTCCGTTTCACCGAGGACGTGAAGCCGCCGGAGCCGTACCACCTGTTCCGGGCCGAGCTGACCGAGGTGGTGCGGACGTGGGTCGAGGGCGACGAGCTCGTCGTACGGCACTGGGCTCCGGGCGGCCCGGTCCGCACCCGGCGGCGCAGCTGACCCCCCTCGACAGGTACTGGCGGGCGACCCGGCGTCCTGGGACGGGGTCGAGCTGAAAGACGTAACTCCACGCCATGGAGGAGGAATTGGAGTCACGGCCGAGGCGCCCTTCGTCGAAGCGGCACGTACGCCGGCGCGACCGGCAGGGGACCGGCCGGGGTGAGCGTCTCGACGGAGGGGCGTCGTGCCCGGTCACCCGCTCGGCGCAACCGGGGCGGAGAACATGATCAAGCCGCGCGACGGAGCCGGACCGGACCGTCACCCGCCGCGGCCGGCGGACCGTGTGCGAACGCGGTGGTCAGGGGAGTGTGACGATCATCGGGCGTGTCTGATCCACGACTTCCCGGCCTCGGCGTGCTACGGTGGCGTAGTTGCAGTTTTGGTACCCATGAACTTTGTGTGCGCCTGACGGGAATGCTTCCTCAGGCGCACATTATTGTTTCCGGCTTTTCCGGATGGGGGTCAATGCAGCGACGGGAAATCCACGAGGTGTGGATTTTCGGCTTGCCCCTGTTTTAGGAGATTGACATGGCTACTGGAACCGTGAAGTGGTTCAACTCGGAAAAGGGCTTCGGCTTCATTGAGCAGGACGGCGGCGGCGCCGACGTCTTCGCCCACTACTCCAACATCGCCACCTCGGGCTTCCGCGAGCTCCAGGAGGGCCAGAAGGTGACGTTCGACGTCACGCAGGGCCAGAAGGGCCCGCAGGCGGAGAACATCCTCCCGGCCTGATTGCCGGGCGCGTATCTCGCAGCTCCTGCAGCCGGGGCCCGCACCTTCGTCGGTGCGGGCCCCGGCTCTTGCTGTCCACAGGCCCCAGGAAGGCAAAACTCCGCATGAACCGCTCCGAACGACCGGACCGCTCCGCCGCCAGGTCCGCCCGGCCGGCCCGCAGGCGCCCGGCCGAATCCGGCGCCGGAAACCGTCCCGGCTCCGGGATCCGTCCCGGCAAGGGGACCGGCTCCGGCAGGGGATCCGGCTCCGGTAGGGCGAGCGCCCGCAGCGCGGCGCCCCCGCAGGAATTCACCCTGCCGGAAACCGTCACCCCCGCGCTGCCCGCCGTGACGGCGTTCGACGAGCTGGACATGCCCGCCGCCCTGCTGAAGACCCTCGCGGCCCAGGGCGTCACCGAGCCCTTCCCGATCCAGGGCGCCACCCTCCCGAACTCCCTCGCGGGCCGGGACATCCTCGGCCGCGGCCGCACCGGCTCCGGCAAGACCCTCGCCTTCGGCCTCGCGCTGCTCGCTCGTACGGCCGGCCGCCGGGCCGAGGCCCGGGCGCCCCTCGCGCTCGTCCTCGTACCGACCCGCGAGCTCGCGCAGCAGGTCACCGACGCTCTCGCCCCGTACGCGACCTCGACCCAGCTGCGGATCGCCACCGTCGTCGGCGGCATGTCCATCACCAAGCAGGCCGGGGCGCTGCGCCGCGGCGCAGAGGTGCTCGTGGCCACGCCGGGTCGCCTCAAGGACCTCATAGAACGCGGCGACTGCGCCCTGGGCGACGTCGCGATCACGGTCCTCGACGAGGCCGACCAGATGGCCGACATGGGCTTCATGCCGCAGGTCACCGCGCTGCTGAAGCAGGTCGAGCCGGACGGGCAGCGGATGCTCTTCTCCGCGACCCTCGACAAGAACATCGACCGGCTCGTGCGGATGTTCCTCACCGATCCGGTCGTGCACTCCGTCGACCCGTCGGCGGGTGCCGTCACCACGATGGAGCACCACGTCCTGCACGTGCTGGACGAGACCGACAAGAAGGCCGTCGCCACGCGCATCGCCGCCCGCGACGGCCGGGTGATCCTCTTCGTGGACACCAAGCGGACCGCCGACCGGTTCGCCAAGCGGCTGCTGGCCAGCGGCGTACGGGCAGCCGCCCTGCACGGCGGACGCTCGCAGCCGCAGCGCAACCGCACCCTGGACCAGTTCAAGAACGGCCAGGTCACCGCGCTCGTCGCCACGAACGTCGCGGCCCGCGGCATCCACGTCGACGACCTGGACCTGGTCGTGAACGTCGACCCGCCCGTCGACCACAAGGACTATCTGCACCGCGGCGGTCGCACCGCGCGGGCCGGCGAGTCCGGCAGCGTCGTGACCCTGGTCCTGCCGGAGCAGCGCCGTGAGATGACCCGTCTGATGGCGAACGCGGGCATCAGTCCGCGCACGGCACGGGTCAAGTCGAGCGACGAGGAACTCAGCCGGCTCACGGGAGCACGCGAGCCGTCCGGCGTGGCCGTGACGATCGAGGTCCCGCAGCCGGTCGTGACCGCTCCCTCGTCCACCGGACGGCGGCGTCCTGCGCGCCGGCGCGGTGAGGGAACGGGCGCGGCGGAGGCGCCGCGGGCGGCTCGTGCCGGATCCCGTGGCTCTCGTGGCGGCGCCCAGGCGTCCCGTGCGTCGGGGGCGTCCGGCGCGGTCGAGGCGTCACGGAACTCGGCCGCCGGACGTGGGCGTGCGAAGCGTGGCGGCCGGGGCACGGCGGGCTGACGCGGCACCACTGCGCGCTGCTGGTCCCCCTCTGAGGTGACCGGCGTCGCCACAGGGCCGCGCCCGGATCCGTGCGCGGCCCTTCCGCGTCACCGGCGGGCGTTGAGCCGGGCGGCGCGGCGCGTCAGATGGTCGCGCTCCGCGAGGTCGGGCGCCTTTCCGGCCGCCTCGGCGTACAGCCGTGCCGCCGTCGCCAGGTCGCCGTCGCGCTCGTGGAGGTACGCCGCCACCGCCGTGTGGCGGGGCAGGGTGTCGTCCAGCGCCGCGAGCGCCGCCAGGCCGGCGCGCGGTCCGTCGGCCTCACCGACGGCCACCGCGCGGTTGAGCCGGACGACCGGGCTGTCGGTCAGGCGCGCGAGCTCGTCGTACCACTCGACGATCTGCACCCAGTCGGTCTCCTCGGCGGTGGGCGCGTCGGCGTGGAGTGCCGCGATGGCGGCCTGCGCCTGGAACTCGCCCAGCCGGTCGCGGGCGAGGGCCGCCTGCAGGATCCGGACGCCCTCGGCGATCGACTTCGTGTCCCACCGGCCGCGGTCCTGCTCGGCGAGCGGCACCAGGCTGCCGTCGGGCGCGGTCCGGGCGGCACGACGGGCATGGTGGAGCAGCATGAGGGCGAGCAGCCCCGCCACCTCGGGGTGGTCGATCGCGGCCGCGAGCTGCCGGGTGAGCCGGATGGCCTCGGCGGCCAGGTCGACGTCGCCGGAGTAGCCCTCGTTGAAGACCAGGTAGAGCACACGCAGCACGGTGGCGACATCGCCGGGCTGGTCGAACCGCACGCCGGAGACGGTGCGCTTGGCCCGGCTGATGCGCTGCGCCATGGTCGCCTCGGGCACCAGGTAGGCCCGGGCGATCTGGCGGGTCGTCAGCCCGCCGACGGCGCGCAGTGTGAGCGCGACCGCGGACGACGGAGTCAGCGACGGGTGGGCGCACAGGAAGTAGAGCTGGAGCGTGTCGTCCACCGCGGGCGACGACCCGGGCGCCGGCTCCTCGTCGACGACGTCCTCACGCCGGCGACGGGCGGTGTCCGCCCGGGTCGCGTCGAGGAACTTGCGCCAGGCGACGGTGACCAGCCAGCCCTTCGCGTCCCGCGGAGGGTCGGCCGGCCAGACGCGGACCGCCTCGACCAGCGCGTCCTGCACGGCGTCCTCGGCCGCCGCGAAGTCGGCTCCGCGGCGGACGAGGATGCCGAGCACGCTCGGCGTGAGGCTCCGGAGCAGGGCCTCGTTCATCGGTGACGTCACTCCGTGATGGTGGGCGGCGCGGTCAGGAACGGGCGCAGCTCGAGCCACTCGTGGATCGGCTTCCCGCCCGCTCCGGGTGCGGCAGACAGCTCCCCGGCCAGTTCGACGGCGCGCTCGTAGCTGTCGACGTCGATCACCATCCAGCCTGCGATGAGGTCCTTGGTCTCGGCGAACGGGCCGTCGGTGACCGGCGGGCGCCCCTCACCGTCGTACCGCACGAACGTCCCCTCGGGGGCGAGTGCCTGACCGTCGACGAACTCGCCGGTCTTCTCGAGCCGGTCCGCGAAGTCATGCATGTACTGCATGTGGGCCGAGATCTCCTCCGGCGTCCACTGGTCCATGGGCACGTCGTTGACCGCCGCCGGGGCGCCTCGGTAGTGCTTGAGAAGCAGGTACTTGGCCATGGTGTCTCTCCTCGGTGCTGTGCGGCCCATTGTGGCCGCGTTCACTGCAGGGACGGAGCCGGTCACGGGTTCTCGACATCGCCGCCCAAGATTTTTCCGGCTTTCCCGGAGGGCGCCCCCGGCAGGCCCGGACTCCGCCGAGGCGCGCACCGGCAGGCCGTGGTCCGCCGGCCGGCCGGAGCCGTCAGGGGCGGCGCGGCAGGGTCCCCTCGAGACGGCGCCTGAGCCGTTCGTCCCGCAGGTGGCGCACCGCGTTCGCCGCCGTGTCGTGGGCGTAGCCGTCGGGGTCCTCGTCCGCGAGCAGCCGCACCAGGACGTCCTCGGCCCGCGGGTCCTGGCGCATCGCCAGGCCCCTGGCGGCCTCGGCGACCGTCTCCGGGTCGGGGTCCCCGGCCCGGGCGGCGAGCGCGTCGCGAATCTCGGGCGTGTCCGCGTCGACGCCCGCCAGGGCCGTCGTCGCCCAGTCCCGTACCGACGCCTGCTCGTCCTTCGTCAGCGTGATCAGCGTCCGTACCGCCTCCGCGTGGTCTCCGGGGACCAGCCCGACGAGTGCGAGCGACACCCGCAGGCGCACCGCGGGGTCCGGGTTGTCCGCGTGCCGCAGGATCTCGGGGAGCGCGGCCGGGTCGCCGTGGTGGCCGAGCCCGAGGAGCACCGCCTGGAGCAGTTCGGGATCCGTCGCCTCCCGGGACAGTTCACGCAGCATCGGCAGGGCCCGCGCGGCGTACGGCCGCACGATCTGCCCGTCGGGTCCCGCGGTGAAGCCGAGCCGGCCGAGCACGTCGGCGGCGAACGTCTGCTGGAGCACGTCGTCGCTCGCGCACCACTCGGCGGCCGCTCGGAAGGTCTCCTCGTCGCCGCGCCGCCACAGCGCGGTCACCGCCTCGATCCACTCGTCCCGCTCCGGGCTGCCGTGGAGCAGGGCGCGTTCCGCCAGGGCGGCGTACGGGGTGCGCAGACCGAGCCGCTCCTCGAGGAGCGTGGCGATCGCGCCGTGGCCTGTCTGCTGTTCGTTGCCCGCCGTCGGTTTTCCGTCGTGCAGCACCTCGACCACGACGGTCGCCCCGCCGTCCTCCTCGACGCGCCGCGACACGGTCTCGGCCCCGGGGTCGTACGCGAGCAGCCCCCGGCGCAGTTCCTCCTCCACGTCGAGCGTCATCCACCGGCGGGCCTCCTCCAGGGCCTCCTCCAGCGTCTCGGCCCGCGCACCGGCGCCGTGCCGCAGCAGGGCCCGCACCGTCGAGGGCGACCCGCGGCGGGCGGCGAGCACCAGCGGCGCCTCGCCGGCCGGGCCGGGCAGATCGGGGTCGGCGCCGTACTCCAGCAGCGCCTCCACCGTCTCCGTGCGTCCCTGCCCGACCGCCCAGATCATCGCGGTGAAGCCCAGCAGTTCGCGGCGGTCGGGCGCGGCGCCGGCGGCGAGCAGCGCCCGCACGGCCTCGGTGTGTCCCCAGACCGCGGCCCCGCACAGCGGCACGTCGCCGGCTTCCGGGCCGCACGCCCGGTCCGGGTCGGCTCCGGCGGCGAGCAGCAGCCGTACGATTCCCGCCTCGTTGCCCGTCGCCGCCAGGTACAGGGCGGTCCTGCCGTCCTCGTCGGTGCTCTCCGGGTCCGTGCCGGCCCGCAGCAACCGCACCACGGCGTCGTCGTCGCTGGTGTGGAGCGCCTCGAACAGTTCCCGGGCCGCTGCGGCCGGTTCGTGCGCCGCCGGTTGGTTCGTCATGGTCCGACCCTACGGAAGCAGGGTCAGGTGTCGCATTCGAGAACGGTCCGGCACAGGCCGCAGCGGGCCCGAACCCGCCCCCGCACCGGCACCCGGATGCGCTGGTGGCAGGTGGTGCACGGGAAGGACACCTTCAGCCCCTCCGGCCCGTGCTCGAAGGCGTACGCGAACGGTCCCGACGCAGCCGCGCCCGGATGGTCCCTGGCGTGCCGGCGGTCCTTCGCGTAACGGAGCCTGCCCAGCCGGCCGGCCGTGGTCAGCGGGGGCTGCTGCGCCTCGAGCAGCGCCTGAGCGCGGCCCCGGGTGTACGCGTGGTACGCCTGCGGGCTGGTGAACCAGGTCCGCGGGTCCTCGTCGAAGGCCATCGCCCGTCCGGCGAGGACGTAGCCGAACTCCTCGGGGGTCAGGTAGCCGAGCTTCTGGCTGGAGACGGCGTCCTCGCGGAAGGCGTCCAGCAGCAGCCACCCGGCGCCCAGGTACGTGGTCACGGTGTCGGTGAGGATCTCGTTGTCGCGGGTGCCCGGGAACGACAGATCCAGCCGGTGCAGCAGAACATGGGTGATCTCGTGCGCCAGGGCGGCGCCGATGTCCCGGCGGTGGGTACGGAACCGGTCGTTCAGTTCGATGAAGTACTCGGGCCCGGCGGTCAGTTCCACACTCGCCGCGTGCTCCATCTCCCGGAAGCCGACGATCACCCGGGCGTCCGGCAGCCGCAGATGGTGCACAAGGGCGCGGGCGACGCGCTGTGCGCCCAGATGCAGATCGTCGCTGTCGCCGAAGGCGACGTCGGCGGGCAGCACGCTGGGCGCGTAGGAGAGCACGCTCTCCGGGGAGAGCCGCCGGTACAGCGCGGTGATCGCCGACCGCACGGTGTCCAGGTGCGGGAAGCCGTGCACGACCTCGCTGCCGTTGCCCACTCCCGTACCCCCATGCCTCCCGTACGGCTTCCGCGTCCCGGGCGGTTCCGGGCCGGCTGCCGCCCGGCCGCCCGCCCGAGCAGGCTTCAACTCTACGGCGCGGAGGGGGCGTGGCGGGGCCGGCGGGCGGAGGGGACTGGCCGAAAGGCGCTTCTTGTGGTGTCCGCTACCCGGGTCTCATACTCCGGACAGCGCCTTGTCGAGCACATGTCACCAATGGGTCGTCCAGCTGTCTGACCCGGCGGTGCCGTACGGCTGTGCCCGGCGGGGTGTTCCCCTCAACCCCCCACGAGAGGCAGTCACTTGAAGCTTCTGAGCGTGCTCAAGAGATGTGTCGCCGCCGGTGCCGTCATCCTCGCCGCCGTCAGCCTCCAGCCCACCTCCGCGTCCGCCGCCGCCCCGCCCGTGGTCGGCGGCACCCGCGCCGCACAGGGTGAGTTCCCCTTCATGGTCCGGCTCTCCATGGGCTGCGGAGGCGCCCTCTACGCCAAGGACATCGTGCTCACCGCGGCCCACTGCGTCAGCGGCTCCGGCAACAACACCAGCATCACCGCGACCGCCGGCGTCGTGGACCTCCGGAGCTCGAGCGCCATCAAGGTCCGCTCCACCAAGGTCCTCCAGGCCCCGGGCTACAACGGCACGGGCAAGGACTGGGCCCTGATCAAGCTCGCCCAGCCCATCAACCTGCCCACGCTGAAGATCGCCGAGACCACCGCGTACAACAGCGGCACCTTCACCGTCGCCGGATGGGGCGCGGCCCGTGAGGGCGGCGCGCAGCAGCGCTACCTGCTCAAGGCCCAGGTCCCGTTCGTCTCCGACGCGGCCTGCGGGCAGGCGTACGACGAACTCGTCGCGAACGAGGAGATCTGCGCCGGCTACAACGAGGGCGGCGTCGACACCTGCCAGGGCGACTCCGGCGGTCCCATGTTCCGCAAGGACAACGCCGGCGTCTGGACCCAGGTCGGCATCGTCAGCTGGGGCTACGGCTGCGCCAGGGCCGGCTACCCCGGCGTCTACACCGAGGTGTCCACCTTCGCGGCCGCGATCAAGTCGGCGGCCGCCACCCTGTAGGGAACCCGCAGGAGACAACCCCGCAGAGAACCGGACACGGCGGAGGGGCAGGCCCGGCGGCCTGCCCCTCCGTCACGGCTCACCCCGGCCGTACGGTGGTGTCCTCCGCCACGCACTCCAGTCGTACGGCGGCGTCCGCCGCGGCGCCTTCCAGCTCCAGCACCCACACCTCGTTGGCGCCGGCGCGCAGCACCGGCCCCGGCACGTACAGCGGCCTGACCGGCCCGGCGGACCAGTAGCGCCCCAGGTTGAACCCGTTCACCCACACGAAACCCCTGGTCCAGCCCGGCAGTTCCAGCCCCGCGTCACCCGGCTCCGCCACCTCGAACGTACCCCGGTACAGACCGGCCGCCCCCGCCGGAGGGACACCCCACGGCATTCCGGCCAGCGCCGCCGGCTCCTCGAACGCCTCCAGCCGCAGTGCGCACGCCCGGACACCGTGCAGGAACTGCCGCTCGTGCAGCACCCCGCCGGTGATGCCCTTCGGCTCACCCGTCAGGGGCCCGTAGTTGACCCGGCCCAGCGACTCCACCCACAGCTCCACCGACGCCGGTCCCGCCACCGGCACCCCCAGCGCCGGCGCAGCGCCGTCCAGCACCCCGGCCCGCACCCCGTCGACGAACACCACGGCGCGGTCGCGCAGCCCCGCCACCCGCAGCGGGTACGGCTCCCGCGGTCCCGGTACGTCGACCCGGTAGCGCACCAGCCCCCGCCCGACACCCAGCTCCTCGAACGTCAACGGCACCGGGGCCTCGCACTCGTCGTCGCCGAGCAGCCGCAGCACCGCCTCCCGCGCGACCCACTCGGCGAGCTCCACCCGGACCGGTGCCGACAGGACCGCCGGAGCCGGCGGAAGGTCCGGCAGCGGTCCTTCCTGATATTCGGCGAGGATCTCCCGGAACCGCCAGAACTTCTCCGTCGGCCGGCCCGCCTCGTCGACGGGCGCGTCGTAGTCGTAGGACGTCACCGTCGGCTCGAACTCGCCGTCGTGCAGCTCACCCGACCGGTTCGCGCCCGCCCAGCCGCCGAAACTCGTCCCGCCATGAGCCATGTACACATTCACCGACGCGCCGGCCTCCAGGATCTCGCGCAACGCCAGCGCCGCCTCCTTCACGTCCCGGCGCGCCGGCTCGGCACCCCAGTGCTCGAACCAGCCGCACCAGAACTCCATGCACATCAGCGGCCCCTCCGGACGGTGCCGGCGCAGCGCCGCGAACGCCTCCCCGGCGCCGGACCCGAAATTCACCGTGGCCAGCACACCCGGCACCGAACCGCCCGACAGCATGTGGTCCTCCGGGCCGTCGGAGGTGAACAGCGGCACGCTCACCCCGCACGACCGCAACAGCTCCACCAACTGCCGCAGATAGCCGTGGTCCGAGCCGTAACTGCCGTACTCGTTCTCCACCTGCACCATCACCACGGGCCCGCCGCGCGTGATCTCGCGCTCCACCACCTGCGGCAGCAGCCTGGTGAACCAGCGCTCCACATGGCCCAGATACTCCGCGTCCTCCGTGCGCGCCCGCCGCCCGACCCGGCCGGTCAGCCAGAACGGAAGGCCGCCGTTCTCCCACTCGGCGCAGATGTACGGACCCGGCCGCACGATCGCCCACATCCCCGCCGCGTGCACCGCGTCCAGGAACCGCCCCGGCGCCCCGTCGTCCGCGTACCTGCCCGGCTCCGGCTCGTGCAGATTCCACGGGACGTACGTCTCCACACAGTTGAGACCCATCGCCCGCAGCATCGACAACCGGTGGCCCCACTGCTCCTCGTGCACCCGGAAATAGTGCAGCGCCCCCGACAACAGCCGCACCGGCCGCCCGTCCAGCAGGAAATCCGTGTCACCCACGGTGAAATCAGCCACCGGCCCGTCCCTCTCTCGCAACCGCCGCCCCCACGATCACCCCTGGCGCGCGGCCGGTCCATGGACAAAGATCGGCTCTCCTTGGACTGGCCGGGAAGGAGCGACGAATCGGCATGTACCACACCTGGATGCGCTATTTCACCCCGAGCCCCCTGCACCACCGGCTCGGACTGGTGTGCCTCGGCGTCGGCCTCCAGCACGGCAGCCTCCCCACCGTCGGCCCCCGCACCCTCGACCACCACGTCGCCGTCGTCATCAGCGCCGGCAGCGGCTGGTACCGCGCCGCCGACGGGCGGCGCACCACCGTCACCGGGCCCGCCCTCATCTGGCTCACCCCCGGCGTCCCCCACCACTACGGGCCCGACCCCGCCGCCGGCTGGGACGAATCGTTCGTCGACTTCACCGGACCCGCCACCACCACCTACACCGAACTCGGCTACATCGAACCCGACCGGCCCGTCGTCCCCCTGTCCGACGCCGCCGGCGCACGGACCGCCGTCGGCAAGATCGCCCGCGCCGCCCGCCGCGGCAACCCGCTCCTCGAGGTCGAGACCGGCGCCGCCGTCCACGAACTGCTCGTCGCCCTGCGCCGAGCCCGCGCCGACCTCGGCCCCGACGGCGACCCCGTCCTCACCGCACTCGCCCGCGACGCCTTCCGGCCGATGTCCGTCGCCGAACACGCAGCACGCCACGGCATGACCCCCGCAGAACTGCGGACCGCCGTACGCCGCGGCGCCGGCTGCAGCCCCAAGGACTACCTCCTCGGCATCCGCCTCGGCCGCGCCAAGGAACTCCTCGCCGCCACCGACCTGCCCGTCGCCGCCGTCGCCCGCCGCGTCGGGTACGAGGACCCGGCGTACTTCTCCCGCCTGTTCACCCGCCGCGTCGGACTCGCCCCCGTCCGATTCAGGGAACAGCAGGGCAGGGCCGTACCCGGCGGCTGGAGCACCCGCGTCCCGGACCCTGAACACCCTCCGACCATCGGCGCCCGGCCGACGTAAGCTCCCTGACCATGACCACGAGTGACATCGACGAATCCGTGCGCGCCGAGCTCGACCGCCTGCGCTCGAGCATCGACAACATCGACGCCGCCGTCGTCCACATGCTCGCCGAGCGATTCAAATGCACCCAGCAGGTCGGACACCTCAAGGCCCAGCACCACCTGCCGCCCGCCGACCCCGCCCGCGAGGCCCGCCAGATCGCACGGCTGCGCCAGCTCGCCGAGAGCGCGAAACTCGACCCGGCGTTCGCGGAGAAACTGCTGAACTTCATCATCGCCGAGGTGATCCGCCACCACGAGCAGATCGCCGACCAGCCCGGCGAACGCCCACAGCACTGACCCGTCCGACCCGCGCGCCGCGTCCGCCCCACCCCGCCCGGACGCCCGCGCGCGGGAGCCGGGTGTGCGCTGACAGCGCAACCACCACCCCGTGTGCCGACCGGGGCCCATCAGGCAGCATGGGCCCATGTCCGTACTGACGCGCGACGAAGCGCAGACCCGAGCCCGGCAACTCGACGTACACCGGTACACGATCGACCTCGATCTGACCACCGGCGACGAGACCTTCGACTCCCGAACCGTCATCCACTTCACCGCGACAGCGGCCGGTGACACCTTCGTCGAGATCAAGCCCGCCGAACTCCGCTCCCTCACGCTCGACGGACTGCCTCTCGACCCCGCCGCCCTCACCGAGAACCGCGTCCCCCTGACCGGCCTGACCGCCGGCGAGCACGAACTGCGCGTCGACGCGCGGATGCGCTACTCCCGCACCGGCGAAGGCATGCACCGCTTCACCGACCCCAGCGACGGCGAGACGTACGTCTACACCCAGCTGTTCATGGACGACGTCCAGCGCGTCTTCGCCGCCTTCGACCAGCCCGACCTCAAGGCCGTCTTCGAGCTCTCCGTCACCGCGCCAGAAGCGTGGACCGTCCTCGGCAACGGCGTCGCCACCCACCACGGCGAAGGCCGCTGGACGTGCGCGCCCACCCCGCTGCTCTCCACCTATCTGGTCGCCGTCGCCGCCGGACCCTGGCACTCCGTACGGACCGAGCACGCCGGACTGCCCTTCGGCATCCACTGCCGCCGCTCCCTCGCCCCCTACCTCGACGCCGACGCCGACGAACTCCTCGACATCACCCGGCAGTGCTACGACCGCTACCACGAGAAGTTCGAGGAGCCCTACCCCTTCGACTCCTACGACCAGGCGTTCGTCCCCGAATTCAACGCCGGCGCCATGGAGAACCCGGGCCTCGTCACCTTCCGCGACGAATTCGTCTACCGCTCCGCCGTCACCGACACCCAGCGCCAGACCCGCGCCATGGTCATCGCCCACGAGATGGCCCACATGTGGTTCGGCGACCTCGTCACCCTCAAGTGGTGGGACGACATCTGGCTGAACGAGTCCTTCGCCGAATACATGGGCTACCAGACCCTCACCGAAGCCACCCGCTTCACCGACACCTGGACCGACTTCGCCATCGCCCGCAAGTCCTGGGGCTACGACGCCGACCAGCGCCCCTCCACCCACCCCGTCGCCCCCGACCCCGACGCCGTCCCCGACACCGCGTCCGCGATGCTCAACTTCGACGGAATCTCCTACGCCAAGGGCGCCTCCGCCCTGCGCCAGCTCGTCACCTGGCTCGGCGAGAAGGACTTCCTCGCCGGCATCAACACCCACTTCGCCCGGCACAAGTTCGCCAACGCCACCCTCGCCGACTTCATCGACTCCCTCGCCGGAGCCACCGACCGCGACGTGCACGCCTGGGCCGAGTCGTGGTTGCGCACCACCGGCGTCGACACACTCAGCCCCGCCGTCGCGGACACCGCGGGCGGCTGGTCACTCACCGTCGAACGGGACGGCAGCCGCCCTCACCGCATCGCCGTCGGCGCCTACGACGCCGACCCGATCGACCCCGGCCGCCTCGTCCTGCGCGACCGCCTCGAGATCGACGTCCCCGAGACCGGCAGCACAGCACCCCGCCCCGGACGCCGCCCGGCCCTCATCGTCCTCAACGACGGCGACAACACCTACGCCAAGGTCCGCCTCGACGCCGCCTCCTGGGCCGTCGTCGTCGACTCCCTGTCCGGCATCCCCGACGCCCTCACCCGGGCCGTCGTCTGGAACGCCGCACGGGACATGGTCCGCGACGGCGAACTCGCCCCCACCGCCTACCTCGAGACGGCCGACACCCACCTGCCCCACGAGAACGACCTCGCCATCGTCCAGGGCGTCCTCGCCTTCGCCGCCGGCCAGATCGCCGACTGCTACCTCACCCCCGACCAGCGCCCCGCCGCGCTCGCCACCCTCACCCGCATCAGCCGCGCCCTGCTCCGCCGCACCGAGGACGGCAGCGACCCCGGCCTGCGCCTGACCGCCGTACGCCACTACATCGACGCCGCCACCCAGCCGGAGCCCATCCAGGAATGGCTCACCGAAGGCAGCGTCCCCGGCGGCCCCGAGCTCGACCCCGAACTGCGCTGGCGCGTCCTGACGCGCCTCGCCGTACTCGGCGCCACCGACGACGCGGCCATCACCGCCGAACTGGAACGCGACCCGAGCGCCACCGGCCAGGAAGGCGCGGCCCGCTGCCGTGCCGCCCTCCCCACACCCGAGGCCAAGGCCGCGGCCTGGGCCCGGCTCTTCACCGGCGACGACCTGTCCAACTACCTGTTCGCGGCCACCGCGCAAGGCTTCTGGCAGCCCGAACAGGCCGACCTCGTACGCGAGTACGTCCCGCGCTTCTACCCCGACGCCGTCGCCCTCGCCGCGCGCCGCGGCCCGGCCATCGCCGAAGCTTGCGGCCGCTGCGCCTTCCCCCTCCACGCCGTCGACGCCGAGGCACTGGGCGCGGGGGAGGCCTGCCTGGCCGGGACGGACATGCTTCCGGCACTGCGGCGCAAGCTGGCCGACCAGATCGACGACCTGCGCAGGGCCCTGCGGGTCCGGGGAGCGTGACGTTTCCCCACCCCGCCCCTTCCCGAACCGGGCTCCGCCCGGGCCCGTACCGCCCTTCGGCCCCGTACCGCCCTTCGGCCCCGTACCGCGCTCCGCGCGGTGCCCTCAAACTCCCCCTACGGCCTGGCGGCCGTGGGAGGTGCCCCCAGGCGGGGTGAAGTTGCCTGCCAACTTCAGCCTCGCCGGCGTTTGAGGCGCGGGGTCCGGGGGCGGAGCCCCCGAAACACCGCGCGGAGCGCGGTGGCGGGTCCGGGCGGAGCCCGGTTTCGGGAAGGGGCGGGTAGGGGACAAGCCTCCGCGCAGCGGACCCCGCGCCCGCGGCGGCGAGGCCTTCGCGCAGCGGACCCCGCCCGGCGGCCACGCCCCGCGCAGTGGACCCCACGCCCCCGCAGACGCACGCACGCGCCCATACCAGCCGCCCGCCCCCCACCCCCTCCCTCCCGTGAGGCGATACCACTTTCGGGTTCCGATCGTTGAGATCTGCGGGCGCCCCGCCGGGCCCCTCGCCACCGTGGGGTGACACCCGCCGGGTGACACCCCAGCGCCTCGCCGAAGGACCCCGCCTCATGAACACCCCGCCCCTCGCGGGAGGAATCACCGGCCCCGACGCCCTGCGCCCCCTGCTCGCGCTCGTGCTCGACGCACTCGGCGAAGGCGCGATCGCCCGCGGCGGCCCCGTACCCGCCGGCGGGCCGGACGCCGTCGCCGCGTTGATGCGTCAGAGCCTCGGTGACGTACTCCCGGAGCACGGCGCCGGCGCCGCCCCCGCCCTGCGCGCCCTCGTCCGCGCCGTCGCCCACGGCGCGGCCGACCCCGCCGACCCCCTGTGCGCGGCCCACCTCCACACGCCGCCCCTCGCACTGGCCGTCGCCGCCGACCTCGCCGCCTCCGCGCTCAACCCGTCCATGGACTCCTGGGACCAGGCGCCCGCGGCCTCCGAACTGGAGGCACAGGTCACCCGTGCGCTCGCGGCGGAGGTGTACCCCGGCCGCACCGCCCCCGACGCGATCGTCACCACCGGCGGCACCGAGTCCAACCAGCTCGCCCTCCTTCTCGCACGCGAGCGCGTCGGCACACCGGTGCAGGTCGTCTGCGACGACAGCGCCCACCACTCCGTCGGCCGCGCCGCCTGGCTCCTGGGACTGCCCGGGCCGCTCCCCGTCCCCCTTGACGACCCGGCCGCGCTGGACGACGCACTGACCCGCCTCCACGGCCCGGTCGTCGTCGTCGCCACCGCGGGCACCACCGACACCGGCCGCATCGACCCCCTCGACCGGATCGCCGACCTCGCCGACCGCCACCGCGCCGAACTGCACATCGACGCCTCCTACGGCGGCCCGCTCCTCTTCAGCACCGAACGCCGCCACCTCCTCACCGGTCTGGAACGCGCCCACTCCGTCACGCTCGACCTGCACAAACTCGGCTGGCAGCCGGTCGCCGCCGGACTCCTCGCCGTACCCGACACCGCCCGCCTCGCGCCGCTCGGCCACACCGCCGAATACCTCAACGCGGAGGACGACACCGACGCCGGACTGCCCGACCTCCTCGGCCGCTCCCTGCGCACCACCCGACGGCCCGACATCCTCAAGATCGCCGTCACCCTCAAGGCACTCGGCCGCACCGGCCTCGCCGCCCTCGTCGACCGCACCTGCGCCGCCGCCCAGGACCTCGCGGACCTCGTCGACAAGAACCCGCGCCTCGAGCTCTACGAACGGCCCACCCTCTCCACCGTCCTGTTCCGGCCCACCGGCGCGAGCGACGAACAGACGGCCGGGATCCGGCGCGCCCTGCTCGTACAGGGCCGCGCCGTCCTCGGCAGGGCCCGCGCCGACGGCCGTCTCTGGCTCAAGGCCACCCTGCTCAACCCCCACACCACAACCGGCGCCCTGCAGACCCTCACCGACCTCGTGGAAGGCAGCACCCCCCGATGACCGCCACACCACCGGCCCAGCAGCCCGACCGCCCCTACGACCTCGTCGGCATCGGCATCGGCCCGTTCAACCTCTCCCTCGCCGCACTCGCCCACGGCGTCCCCGGCGGACTCGCCACCACCTTCTTCGAGCAGCGGTCCACCTTCCGGTGGCACCCTGGACTCCTCATCGAGGGCGCCACCCTCCAGGTCCCGTTCCTCGCCGACCTCGTCACCCTGGCCGACCCCGCGAACCCCTGGTCGTTCCTCAACTACCTGCGCGCCCGCGACCGGCTCTACCCGTTCTACTTCGCGGAGCGCTTCCACATCCAGCGCGCCGAGTACGACGCCTACTGCCGCTGGGTAGGCGACAACCTTCCTGGCCTGCACTTCGGCCACCAGGCCGACGCCGTCCGCTGGAATACCGAACGCGACCTGTTCGAGGTCGACTTCACCCAGCTCGACGCCGACGGCGAGGCCGAGGCACTGGGCCGCGCCTACACCCGCAACGTCGCACTCGGCGTCGGCACCGAGCCGTACGTACCCGAACCGCTGCGCCCGCTCGCCGACGCCCCCAGCGTGCCCGTCCTCCACTCCGCCGACTACCTGGAGCACCGCGAACGGCTCCTCACCGCGGAGCACGTCACCGTCATCGGCTCGGGCCAGTCCGGCGCCGAAGTGTTCCTCGACCTGCTCCGCGCCCGCCCCGCCGGGGCCGAGAAGCTCCACTGGCTGACCCGCACCGAAGCCTTCGCACCCATGGAGTACTCGAAGCTCGGCCTCGAACACTTCACACCCGACTACACCCGCTATTTCCACGCCCTGCCGGAAAAGGTCCGGAGCGAGCTGCTGCCCCGCCAATGGCAGCTCCACAAAGGCATCGACGCCGACACCATCGCCGCCATCCACGACGAGCTCTACCGCCGCAGCCTGCACGGCGGCTGGCCCGACGCCGTCCTCACACCCGGCGTCACCGTCCGCACCGCCGGCCGGGTCGCCACCACCCGGGTCGAGCTCCACCTCGAACACATCCAGCAGGGCACCCGCTCCCGCCTCACCACCGACGCCGTCGTCCTCGCCACCGGCTACCGCGAACGCCCGCTCACCCGGCTCCTCGCCGGCATCGACCCCTACATCCGCCGCGACCGCGCCGGCCGCCCCCTGGTCGACAGCGAATTCCGCCTCGACCTCGACCCCGCCGTCAGCGGATCCCTCTACGTCCAGAACGCCGAGGCCCACACCCACGGCGTCGGCGCCCCCGACCTCGGGCTCGCCGCCTGGCGCAGCGCGAGCATCCTCAACTCCCTCACCGGCAAGGAGCACTACCCGCTGCCCCGCCGCACCGCCTTCACCAGCTTCGGCCTCCAGCAGCAGGAGGCGCCCGGCATTCCCGGCCAGACGCCCCCGCTCACACCACTGCAATCACAGCGCTAGACGGCCCGCGCGGGGAGGTCTAGAACACCGGTACGCCGTCCCGCGTCAGCTTCCAGCCCACAGAGGCGAACTCCGCGGGATCCACCGAACCCTTCGCCTGCACCCACGCGATGATCGTGTTCCGGATCTCCTCCGAGTTCGCCCACAACTGCTGCGCCGCGGCGATGTGCGGGAAATTGCCGCCCCCACTCGCCCGGTAGTTGTTGACCGCGAGCACGAACCGCGCGGCCGGGTCGACCGGGGCGCCCTCGAAGGACAGCTTCACGATCCGTGAACCAGCCGGCTTCGCGATGTCGATCTCGTACGCCAGACCCGACACCGCGTCGTAGTTGTAGTCCGGCGTCCCGTTCGCGTTCGTCAGCTTCGAGGTGTCCACCGGCGTCCCGGCCGGAGTCTGCACGTAGTACCGGGCCGAGAACTCCAGATACTCCTTCAGCTGCGCACCCGTCATCAGCCGCGCCTCGAGGGTGTTCTCGAACGGGTACAGCCCCGCCGCGTCCTTGATCGTCACCTCGCCCGCCGGGATCGCCGCCGTCCGAGAGAAGCACGACGCCTGCGACAGCACCGGCAGCGCCGCGTACTCGCCGCCCGCCAGCGCGGCCTTCACCGTCTCGGCCTGGACATGGTTGATCAGGTCGATGATCGGCTCGTCCTTCCACGGCGCGTCGGCCGTGGACATCGCCGCCGTCGACGTGCCGATGACCTGGTTGACGTACGCCACGACCTTCTTGTGCTCGTCACCCAGCAGACCCGTGACCTTCGGGTCCTCGGCGACCGTGTTCGAGTTCAGGACCTGCGCCCCGACCCGCTCCACGACCCAGCGGCCCCTCTCCCACACCAGGTCGAAGTCGAACAGCGTCAGCCGCTGCCCCCACTTCAGCGGCTCGGAGAGAACCACCTGCTGACCGGTCTCCTTGTTGGTGACGAAGTACTCCGGTATCTCCGTGTGCGCGTGCCCCACCAGGATCGCGTCGATACCGGGCACCTGCTCGGCCACCAGACCCGCCGCGTTCTCGACGTACGGCAACTGGTCACCGTAGGAGGACGTGCCGCTGGAACCCGAATGCGCCGAGACGACCACCACGTCCGCGCCCATCGAGCGCAGCTTCGGCACCCACTTCGCCGCCTGCTCCTCCAGGCCGGGGAAGACCATCTTGCCGCTCACGTTCTGCTTGTCCCAGATCGCGATGCCCGGATTCGTCAGACCGAGAACGGCCACCCGCACATCACGCCCGTGCGGCGTGCGCAGCCGGTGCATGCTGTACGGCGGGAACGCGGGCCGCAGCGTCTTCGCGTCCAGCGCGTTCGCACCCAGCAGCGGGAAGTCGCACTGCTCCTCGAACTTGCGCAGCACCGGGATGCCGTAGTTGAACTCGTGGTTGCCGAGCGCCGCGGCGTCGTAGCCGATGGCGTTCATCGCCTGCGCCATCGGATGCACCGGACCGCGCTCGGCCGTGATCGGGTCGACCTTGGCGTAGTAGTACGACAACTGGGTGCCCTGGATCGTGTCACCGGCGTCGATCAGCAGCGTGTTGTGCCGGCCCTTCTCCTCACGGATCCGGTTCACCAGCGTCGAGATCTTAGCCAGGCCCACGTCGTTGTGCGCCTTGTCGTCGAACTCCTTGTCCGTGAAATAGTCCCAGTTGAAGACATTCCCGTGCAGATCCGTCGTCCCCAGCACGGTGAACGAGTACCGCTTCCGCGGACGTCCGTGCCCGTGTTCCTCGCCCCGCTCCTCGGCCACCGCGGGCGCGGCAGCGACCCCCGCGACAGCGGCACCCGCCCCGGCGGCGGCCGACCGCTCAAGGAACGTCCTACGGTTCAGCGGCATTTCGTCTCCCTCGATCACATGCACAACGCGCGTAGATTCTGGCCTACGCGCCACCCCCGCAACACCCCTGACAGGTTTCGATCCGATGTCCGGCCGGGGCGCGAGCCGGCTGCCGGACCGGACAGCGGGATTCGACTGTGCGACCGGACGCCGGACCCGACTGTCCGACCCGGATGCGACAGTGGGACGACCGGCCCACCGTGCGAGGGAGACAGCCATGGACGACATCACACCCCCCACTCCCACCGCCCCCTACGCCACACCCGAACAACCGCGGGTCGCCGTACGCGGCGAGGCACGCATCGAATTCGACCCTGAGATCGCCCGCATCAGCATCACCATCAGCGCCCGCGGCAAGGACCGGCGCACCGCCCTCGAAGACCTCACCCGCCGCAACGCCGCCGCACTCGACCTCGTCAAGTCCTACGGCCAGGCGGTCGAAAAGCTCGAGACAGGCGCATTCTCCGTCACGCCCCAACTCACCCAGCACGGCCGCGGCGAACGCATCCACGCCTACCACGGCCGCGTCCACATCACCGCCGTACTGAGCGACTTCACCGCCCTCGGCGAGCTCACCACCCGACTCGCCGACCTCGAGCTCACCCACGTCAACGGCCCCTGGTGGTCACTGCGTCCGGACTCGCCCGCCCACGGCGAAGCCCGGCGCCAGGCCGTACGGGAAGCCGTCCAGCGCGCCCGCGAATACGCCGAAGCAGTCGGCGGCAGACTCGCCGCCCTCGTCGAGCTCGCCGACATCGGAGCAGAAGCCGCCCCGGCCCGCTATGCCATGCCCGCCCCGCCCGGCAGCGTGCGCGGCTTCGCCGGAGCCGCCGGCGCGGAGGCCGCCCCCGCTCTCGACCTCGAGCCACAGCGGCAGACGGTCTACGCCCAGGTGAACGCGCGCTTCACCATGACACCGCCGCAATTGTGAGCGGAAGGCGTCCCCTGCTCATCCGAGCGCCCGTGCGCACAATTCAACACTTGTCAATAGCCCTTCATGCAAAGGTTGTTGAGTAGTCACGCACGCCCAATTCTCTACCGACCGGTAAGCCATAGGCTCGAAACATGCGCCGAGCAAAAATCGTCTGCACCCTGGGCCCCGCGACCGACTCGTACGAGCAGATCAAGGCACTCGTCGACGCCGGAATGGACATCGCCCGCTTCAACCTCAGCCACGGCACCTATGCCGACCACGAGGAGCGCTACCACCACGTACGAAAGGCTTCCGACGAAACCGGCCGCAGCGTCGGCATCCTCGCGGACCTTCAAGGCCCGAAGATCCGTCTCGGCCGCTTCCGTGAGGGACCCGTACTGCTTGAACGCGGCGACACGTTCACCATCACCACCGAGGACATCGAGGGCGACCGCCACATCTGCGGCACCACCTATCAGGGACTCGCCTCCGACGTCAGCCGCGGCGAACGCATCCTCGTCGACGACGGCAAGGTCGCCCTCGAGGTGACCGCCATCGACGGCCCCCGCGTCACGACCACCGTCGTCGAAGGCGGCATGGTCTCCGACCACAAGGGCCTCAACCTCCCCGGTGTGGCCGTCTCCGTCCCCGCCCTGTCGGAAAAGGACATCGAAGACCTCCGCTGGGCCCTCGGCATCGGCGCCGACGTCATCGCCCTCTCCTTCGTCCGCAACGGCAACGACATCGACGACGTCCACCGCGTCATGGACGAGGAAGGCCGCCGCCTGCCCGTCATCGCCAAGGTCGAAAAGCCGCAAGCGGTCGAGAACATCGACGACATCGTCGCCGCGTTCGACGGGATCATGGTCGCCCGCGGCGACCTCGGCGTCGAAATGCCCCTGGAACAGGTACCGATCGTGCAGAAGCGGGCCATCAAGCTCGCCAAGCGCAACGCCAAGCCGGTCATCGTCGCCACCCAGATGCTCGACTCGATGATCGACAACTCCCGCCCCACCCGCGCCGAAGCCTCCGACGTCGCCAACGCCGTCATCGACGGCACGGACGCGGTGATGCTCTCCGGCGAGACCAGCGTCGGCAAATATCCGGTCGAAACGGTCCGCACCATGGCGCGGATCGTCATCGCGGCGGAAGAGGACGTCCTAGCCAAGGGCCTCCCCCCGCTGACCGACCGGAACAAGCCCCGCACCCAGGGCGGCGCCGTGGCCCGCGCGGCCGCCGAGATCGGCGACTTCCTCGGCGCCAAGTTCCTCGTCGCCTTCACCCAGTCCGGCGACACCGTCAAACGCCTCTCCCGCTACCGCTCCCCGATCCCTCTCCTCGCCTTCACCCCCGACCCCGCCACCCGCTCCCAACTGAACCTCACCTGGGGCGTCGAGACCTTCCTCGGCCCGCACGTCGGGTCCACCGACGCGATGGTCGCCCAGGTCGACGAGGAACTGCTGCGTATCGGCCGCTGCGAGCGGGGCGACATCGTGGTCATCACGGCCGGCTCCCCACCGGGCGTCGCGGGCTCGACGAACCTGGTCCGCGTACACCGCATCGGCGAGAGTCTGTAGCGGCGGGGGACATTCAGTACTTCGGCCCGACGTGCGCGTCCATGAGCGCGACGGACGCGCGTCGGGCGACGTGTTGTACGGATACGCCACCAGCCGACTGTGCCGCGCGGTGATTCAACTTCTCGGCAATGCGTCGATTGGGTACACCGCTAGGCATCATCTCGACGGCGAGTTCGCGAATCGATCGGTTGTGCTGATCCATACCCGTGCGGATCGCTGTCGCGACGACAGGAATGTGCACCATTCTTAAGGGATCACGCGAACGGGTGAGATGCGGTTCTGTCCGCCCCGGCTTGGAATCAGAGAGAAAGTACCCCGGGTGGGATTCGAACCCACGCTAGATGGTGTTTGAGACCATTGCCTCTACCGCTGGGCTACCGGGGTATCCTTCGAAATGAAGGCTGGCGATCACCCGCCGTGCCCCTACCTTACAGCAGCTGGGTAGGCTCTTGGGAGCTGTATCTGCCCCGCACCGAGGAGCCCCCGTGACCGCCCCCGAGTCGCCCCAGCCCACCGCCGATGACGACGACAAGTCGCACGTCCCGCCTCTGACGACACGTGTCGTCATCGCCGAGGACGAGGCGCTCATCCGGCTCGACCTCAAGGAGATGCTCGAGGAGGAGGGGTACTCGGTCGTCGGCGAGGCCGGTGACGGGCAGCGGGCCGTGGAGCTGGCGCGGGAGCACCGGCCGGATCTGGTCATTCTCGACGTGAAGATGCCCGTGCTCGACGGGATCTCCGCGGCGGAGAAGATCGCGGAGGAATCCATCGCGCCGGTCCTGATGCTCACCGCGTTCTCGCAGCGCGACCTCGTGGAGCGGGCGCGGGACGCCGGCGCCATGGCGTATCTGGTGAAGCCGTTCAGCAAGAGCGACGTCGTGCCGGCGATCGAGATGGCGGTGTCGCGGTTCACCGAGCTCAAGGCGCTCGAGCAGGAGGTCGCGGATCTTTCGCAGCGGCTGGAGACGCGCAAGCTGGTGGATCGGGCGAAGAGCATTCTGCAGACGCAGTACGGGCTGACGGAGCCGGCGGCGTTCCGGTGGATCCAGAAGACGTCGATGGACCGCCGGCTGTCGATGCAGCAGGTGGCGGAGGCGGTCATCGAGGACGCCGAGGAGAAGAAGGCCGCGAAGGGACAGTAGTCGGCGGCAGGGCGCTCAGCGGTCCGGAGGACGGGCGGTGGGGCAGCGTCACATACCGGACAAATAGGCGGAATTGCGGCGGGCCTCCGGTCACTTGGTGACCGGGGGCCCGCCGCTGTTGTGGGGGAAGTTGTGAAGGTCGTTTTCGATTCGGCCGCGCGGCGGGCCGTCGCGCGCTACGGTGACGCGACCCGGCCGGAGAGGCGCTGTCCGGTGAGACGGAGGTGCTCTGTGCGGCGTGTGGGAGGGACCCGGCGGGGGCATGTTCCGGCCAGGTCGTGTGACCGGGGCCCGGGAGAACGTCGCAGTTCAGAGCGTTGGCGGGGTCGGCGGAAATGTGGTCGTGAAGATCATGTGCGCGTTTGTCGGGAACTTGTGGATCACTGCTGACATGTCCGGTCGCCGGTAAGGAGTGTTCTGTTTCCGGCGCATGACTCAGGTCACAGGGCGATCACACATCTTCCGGTCACCTATCCGTGTGCCCGAACGCCCGATTACATTCCCCGCACACCGCACGGACAAGCGGTGTCCTGTGAGGGGATGCCAACTTCCCCCGCTGACAAGATCGTTCGCGCGGCTCCGAGGGGTTCGTAGTGCTGAACAAGACCATCATCAAAATGGCTATACCGCTGGCCGTGGGTGCTCTGGCCCTGACCGGGTGCGGCAGTGACTCCGGCAGCGGCGACGGCGCCGTGAAGATTGCTTTCCAGGGTCCGCTCTCCGGCGACAACGTCGCGCTGGGCGAGAACATGCAGAACGGCGTGAAGCTGGCCATCGACCAGGCCAACGCCAAGGGTGACCTCGACTTCAAGCTCGAGTACGTCGCCGGTGACGACCAGGGTCTGCCGGACAAGGCCACGGCCGCCGCGCAGAAGATCATCGACGACGAGAGCGTCGTCGCCGTGGTGGGCCCCGCCTTCTCCGGGCCGACCAACACCTCTTCGCCGCTGTACGCGGAGTCCGGTCTGGTGACGGTCTCGCCGTCCGCGACCAACCCGCTGCTGACGGACAAGGAGAACGGCTTCACCAGCTTCCTGCGCGGTGTCCCCAACGACAACATGCAGGGCGCCGGCATGGCGACCTACTACGCCAAGAAGCTGCAGGCGAAGAAGGTCTACCTGATCGACGACAAGACCGACTACGGCGTGGGCCTGGCGACTGTCGCCGAGAAGGGTCTGAAGGACGCCGGTATCGAGGTCGTCAAGAAGTCCGTCCCGCAGAAGACGCCGGACTACTCCGCGACCGCGAAGGACGTCGTCAACTCCAAGGCCGACGCGCTGATCTACGCCGGTTACTACCAGGACCTCGCTCCGTTCGCGAAGAAGCTCAAGGACGCCGGCTACAAGGGCGCGGGCATCTCGGGCGACGGCTCGAACGACATGAAGTTCGTCGAGCTCGCGGGTGACGCCTCCGAGAACTGGTTCCTCACCTGCCCCTGCACCGACGCCACCGTCGAGGCGGGCACGAAGAAGTTCGCCGAGGACTACCAGAAGGAGTTCGGCCGCGCGCCGGGTACGTACTCCGCCGAGGCGTACGACATCACCAACATGATCATCGCCGAGGTCAAGAAGTCGGGTGCGGACACCGAGCGTGAGGCTCTGCGTGACGCGCTGGCGAAGGCCTCCTACAAGGGCCTGACGAAGACCTTCTCCTTCGGTGAGAACGGTGAGTTCAAGGGCACCGACGTCTACCTGTACCAGGTCAAGGGCGGCAAGATCGGGTACCAGGGCAACATCAACGAGCTGGCCGGCTGACGCTGGGGCTTAGTGGCTGATGCCATGCGACTGGGGGCCGGGAGGCGGTAGTTCTCCCGGCCCCCGTCCGCGAAGTGGGGCGGTCGGTTCCCCGACCGGTGCCTCCCACTGTTTTGAATGATTCGCCCGCGGGCCGCCCTCGTCGCCACGAGCGCCGCCGCCCGCTCAGCTCCCACAAGGAAGTCTGCTCCATGTCCCTTCAGGAATTCTGGGACTACCTCGTCCTAGGGGTGATGCTCGGCTCGCTGTACGCCGTCATCGCCATCGGCTACACCCTTGTCTACGGCGTGCTGCAGCTGATCAACTTCGCGCACAGCGAGGTCTTCATGCTCGGCGCCTACGGCAGCCTCATCGTCCTTCAGCTGGTCAGTCCGGGGGACAACCCGTCCGCTCTTGCGTCCATCGGCTTTGTCGCTCTCGCCATGGCGGGGTCGGCGCTGTTCGGCGGCGTCACTGCGTACGGCCTGGAGAAGGTCGCGTACCGACCACTACGCAGACGTGGCGCGCCGCGGCTGATCTTCCTGATCACCGCGATCGGCGCCTCGTTCTTCCTGTACAACCTGGCCGGCAAGCTGTTCGGGCGTGACCCGCTGCCGCTGCCGGACATGTACGACAACCACACCGTGTTCTCGCTGTTCGGCGCCGGTGTGAACATCACTCAGATGCTCCAGTTCGCGACGGCCGTGGTCATGATGATCGCGCTGGACCTGCTGGTGACCCGTACGAAGCTCGGCAAGGGCATCCGCGCGGTCGCCCAGGACGCCGAGGTCGCCGGCCTCATGGGCGTCGACATCGACAAGGTCATCTCCCGCACCTTCATCATCGGCGGTGTGCTGGGCGGTGTGGCGGGCTTCCTGTTCGCCAACCTGAACCAGGTGTCGTACACGATGGGCTTCATACCCGGTATCACCGCGTTCGCCGCGGCCGTCGTCGGCGGCATCGGCAACATCCGCGGTGCGATGTTCGGCGGCATTCTGATCGGCATCGTGGAGACGATGACGGTGCCGCTGCTCGGTGACGAGTGGCGCAGCGTCTCGGCCATGGTCGTGCTGATCCTTGTGCTGATGTTCCGCCCGATGGGCATCCTCGGTGAGCGAGTGGGGAGGGCGGCATGAGTACGGTCGACACCTCGAAGAACCTGACGCCGTCTGCGGCGTCGAAGCTGCGCCGTACGGCGTGGTACCAGTCGGAGCGTTTCTCCCGGCTGTGGGCGATGATCGCCCTGGGTGTGCTGCTGGCCCTGGTGACGGGCGAGCAGGGCAACACGCGTGACATCTTCTTCTCGATCGAGAACACGTTCACGGGTCCCAACCTGTGGGTGTGCCTGGGTCTTACGGTCGGTGTGTGGGCGCTGCGGGAGTTCGCGGCGGCGCCGATCAAGGGCGCGGTCACGAAGGCCAAGGAGTCGGCCGGTTCGGCTGTCTCCGGTGGCCCGGTGGGCACGCTGCGGGAGCGGCTGCGGACCGACAAGCGGGTGAAGCTGGGTGGCATCGCCGTCCTGCTGATCCTGGTCCTGGTCATTCCGTCGGGTCTCGAGCGGACCTGGCAGACGGTGCTGGTGGACCAGATCGCGATCTTCGCGCTGCTGGCGATCGGCCTCAACGTGGTGATCGGCTGGGCGGGTCTGCTGGACCTGGGCTTCTTCGCCTTCTTCGCCGTGGGTGCCTACTCGACGGCGTACTGGACGGGCCGGCTTCCGATCGAGCCTCCGGTCGTGCTGAACAACTTCTGGGTCATCCCCGTCGCGGTGATCACGTGTCTGATCTGTGGTCTGCTGCTGGGTGCTCCGACGCTTCGGCTCCGGGGTGACTACCTGGCGATCGTGACGCTCGGTTTCCACGAGATCATCTACCTGGTGGCGAAGAACGCGGACGGGCTCACGGGCGGTCCGCAGGGTGCCCGGCTGATCCCGGACTTCTCCATCGACTTCGCGGGCTTCGAGTACAAGTGGTCGATCAAGCCGTTGCCTTACTGGTACCTGCTGGTCTTCTTCATCGTCCTGGTGATCATCCTGTTCTCGCGCCTCGAGCACTCGAGGGTGGGACGTGCGTGGACGGCGATCCGTGAGGACGAGATCGCGGCTGCGGCGAACGGCGTCAACACGGTGCAGTTCAAGCTGATGGCGTTCGCGATCGGTGCGTCGACCTCGGGCGTCGCGGGTGTGATCTTCACGAGTAAGTACGGGTACATCAACCCGGAGGTCTTCCCGCTTCTCCAGTCGATCCTGATCCTGGCGTACGTCATCTTCGGCGGTATGGGTTCGATCCCGGGTGTGCTGATCGGTACGGCGATCCTGGTGTGGCTGCCGGAGGCGCTGAAGGACTGGGTCGACCCGTCCGACCGGTACATGTATCTGGGCGCGCTGCTGGTGATCATGATGATCTACCGGCCTCAGGGTGTCTGGCCGTCCCGGCGAAGGCAGAGAGAGCTGAAGATGGCTGAGGAAGGCATCGGCGACGCGGACGCGATGTCCGAGCCGGCGGGAGGCAAGATCTGATGAGCACGGACGTGAAGAGCGACGCGACGGCCGGTGCGCAGCCTTCGGCCGCCGGCACCGATCTGGTGCTGCAGGCGTCGGATGTGACGCTGCGGTTCGGCGGGTTGACCTGTCTTGACCATGTGGACGTCAACATGTGCCGGGGCGAGGTCCTGGCGGTGATCGGGCCGAACGGTGCGGGTAAGACCTCGCTGTTCAACTCGCTCACCGGGGCGTACACCCCGCAGGAAGGCAAGATCGTCTTCCGTTCGAAGGACGGCGACGAGAAGTCCCTGCTGGGCAGCAAGCCGCACATCGTCAACCGTGTGGGTGTGGCGCGTACGTTCCAGAACATCCGGTTGTTCGGTGCGCTGACTGCGCTGGAGAACGTCAAGATCGCGGCGGAGACCCGGCTCAAGGCCGGCCCTGTCTCGATCATGCTGGGTCTGCCCAACGCGCGTAAGGCGGAGCGGCTCAGTGACGAGCGTGCGCACCGGCTGCTGAAGTTCGTGGGCCTGGAGGACAAGCTCAACGAGATCGCGGGCAGCTTGTCGTACGGCGACCAGCGCAGTCTGGAGATCGCGCGGGCGCTGGCCACGGATCCGCAGGTGCTGCTGCTGGACGAGCCGGCCGCCGGTACGAACCCGACGGAGAAGCTGGAGCTGGAGCAGCTGATCCGCCGTATCAACACGGAGCTGGGCATCAGCGTGCTGCTCATCGAGCACGACATGCGTCTGGTGATGTCGGTCGCGGACCGGGTGATGGTTCTCAACTTCGGCAAGAAGATCGCCGAGGGGACGCCGAGCGAGGTGCAGCAGCACCCGGCGGTGATCGAGGCCTATCTGGGCGCGTCGGCGGAGGACGCGGAGGTGGTTCAGGCCGCCATCGCGGAGCAGCATGCGGCGACGGACGGTTCGCAGGAACCGGCGTCGGACGAGTCCGCTTCCGAGGAGCCGGGTTCGGACGAGCCTGCTTCCGAGGACTCGGGTTCGGACGAGCCGGCTTCGGACGAGCCGGCTTCGGACGAGCCGGCTTCGGACGGGTCCGCGGCGGACGATGCCTCGGACGAGGTGTCGGCCGATGCGAAGTCGTCGGACGGAACGGCGCCGGGCGAGACCGCGGCGGACGAGGAGAGCGGCAAGTGAGCACCACGACTGAGCTGCAGAAGGACGCCGGTACGGCGGGCACTTCGGAAGAGACGCTGCTCGAACTGAAGAGCATGCGTGTGTTCTACGGCGCCATCGAGGCCATCAAGGGCATCGACCTGACCGTGCGCAAGGGCGAGATCGTGGCCCTGCTCGGCGGTAACGGCGCGGGCAAGACGACGACGCTGCGCACCGTCTCGGGCATGCTCCAGCCGCGCCACGGCGAGGTGCTGCTGCGCGGTGAGCGCATCGACGGCATCAAGTCGCACGAGCTCGTGCGGTTCGGCATCGGTCATGTGCCGGAGGGCCGGCGGGTCTTCTCGACGATGACCGTGCGGGAGAACCTGGAGATGGGCGCGTACCGCTTCAGCTCGGTCGACATGGCCGAGATGGACCGGGTGTTCACGCTCTTCCCGCGTCTGGCCGAGCGGCGCTCGCAGCAGGCGGGCACGTTGTCGGGCGGTGAGCAGCAGATGCTGGCGATCGGCCGTGCCCTGATGGGCAAGCCGGAGCTGCTGCTGCTGGACGAGCCGTCGATGGGTCTGGCGCCGCTGATCGTGCAGCAGATCTTCGAGATCATCGAGGAGATCAACAAGCAGGGCACGACGGTGCTGCTGGTGGAGCAGAACGCCACGCAGGCGCTGGGTCTGGCGAACCGCGGCTACGTCCTGGAGACGGGCGAGGTCGCGATGTCGGGGCCGGCGGCGGATCTGCTGGCGGACAACCGGATCCGGGCGGCGTACCTCGGTGAGGGCGCGGCCTGACGGTCCGTGAACCGATGAGAAAGGGGCCGGGAAGCTTCGCTTCCCGGCCCCTTTCCGTGCCTTGCGGGTCTTTCGTGGGGCCGGTTCAGCCCTGGGCGTCGCGGAGCAGGCAGGTGAGGCGTGCGGTGCAGACGCGCTTGTCCTGCTCGTCGGTGATCACGATCTCGTAGGTGGCGGTGGAGCGGCCGCGGTGGACGGGGGTGGCGACTCCGGTGACCATTCCGGAGCGGGCGCCGCGGTGGTGGGTGCAGTTGAGGTCCACGCCGACGGCGATCTTGGAGGGGCCGCCGTGCAGCATGGAGCCGACGGAGCCGAGGGTCTCGGCGAGGACGGCGGAGGCGCCGCCGTGCAGCAGGCCGTACGGCTGGGTGTTGCCCTCGACGGGCATCGTGCCGACGACCCGGTCCGCCGCGGCCTCGAGGATCTGTACGCCCATGCGCTCGCCCAGGTGTCCGGCGGAGAAGAGCGCGGGCAGGTCCACCCCGAGCTCGGCGTACTCGTCGATGACATCTTGCGGGAACTTCACGGTGGTCTGCTCGCCCATGCCGGCTCCGATCGTATGACTGTCTGGTCCTGTGTTCGTCTGCTCGTCCTGCTGCCTGAGCGAACGCTTAGACGGTTGGTGATTGTTCCAGACGTACGATCACGGACTTGCTGGCGGGGGTGTTGCTGGTGTCGGCGGTGGAGTCCAGCGGGACCAGCACATTGGTCTCCGGGTAGTACGCGGCGGCACAGCCCCGCGCGGTGGGGTAGTGGACGACGCGGAAGCCGGTGGCCCGCCGCTCCACGCCGTCCTTCCATTCGCCGACCAGATCGGCGTACGAACCGTCGGCCAGACCCAGTTCGCGAGCGTCCTCGGGGTTGACCAGGACCACCCGGCGGCCGCCCTTGATGCCGCGGTAGCGGTCGTCGAGGCCGTACACCGTGGTGTTGTACTGGTCGTGCGAGCGCAGGGTCTGGAGCAGCAGCCGGCCCTCGGGGACCTCCGGGTACTCGACGGGGGCGGCGGTGAAGTTGGCCTTGCCGGTGGCGGTGGGGAAGCGGCGCTCGTCGCGCGGGCCGTGCGGCAGGGTGAAGCCGCCGGGGCGGGCGATCTTCGCGTTGAAGTCCTCGAAGCCGGGCACGACGCGGGAGATCCGGTCGCGGATCGTGCTGTAGTCCCGTTCGAAGTCCTCCCACGGTGTGGTGGAGGAGGGGCCGAGCACGGCGCGCGCCATCCGGGCGACGATCGCGGGCTCGGACAGCAGGTGGGGGCTCGCGGGAGTGAGGTTGCCGCGGGAGGCGTGGACCATGCCCATCGAGTCCTCGACGGTCACCACCTGCCTGCCGCCCGCCTGGATGTCCTTGTCGGTACGGCCCAGGGTGGGCAGGATGAGCGCCCGGCGGCCCGTGACCGCGTGCGAGCGGTTGAGCTTGGTGGACACGTGCACGGTCAGCCGCGCACGGCGCATCGCGGCCTCTGTGACGTCCGTGTCGGGGCTCGCCGCCACGAAGTTGCCGCCCATGGCGAAGAACACCTTCGCCTTCCCGTCGCGCAGCGCCTCGATGGACCGCACGACGTCGAGGCCGTGGTGGCGCGGCGGGGCGAAGCCGAACTCCTTCTCCAGGGCGTCCAGGAACGCGGGCGCGGGCCGCTCGAAGATGCCCATGGTGCGGTCGCCCTGGACGTTGGAATGCCCTCGGACGGGGCAGACGCCCGCACCCGGGCGGCCGATGTTGCCGCGCAGCAGAAGGAAGTTGACGACCTCGCGGATGGTGGCGACGGAATGCTTGTGCTGGGTCAGGCCCATCGCCCAGCAGACGACGGTCCGGCGGGAGTCGAGCACCATCCGCAGGGCCTGCTCGATCTCGTCACGGCCGAGGCCCGTCGCGGCGAGCGTGGCATCCCAGTCGGCGGCCCGTGCCGCAGCAGCGAAGTCCTCGAAGCCTTCGGTGTGCTCGCGCACGAACTCCTCGTCGACCGCGCCCCCCGTCTCCAGGATCAGCTTGTTGAGGAGACGGAACAGAGCCTGGTCGCCGCCGATGCGGATCTGGAGGAAGAGGTCGTTCAGCGCGGTGCCCTTGAGCATGCCGCGCGGGGTCTGCGGGTTCTTGAACCGCTCGAGACCGGCCTCGGGCAGCGGATTCACCGAGATGATCCTGGCGCCGGAGGCCTTGGCCTGCTCCAGCGCGCTGAGCATCCGGGGGTGGTTGGTGCCCGGGTTCTGCCCGGCGACGATGATCAGGTCCGCCTGGTGCAGGTCCTCCAGCGAGACGCTGCCCTTGCCGACGCCGATGGTCTCCGTGAGCGCCGAGCCGGAGGACTCGTGGCACATGTTGGAGCAGTCGGGCAGATTGTTCGTGCCGAACTCGCGGGCGAACAGCTGCAGCAGGAACGCCGCCTCGTTGCTGGTGCGGCCGGAGGTGTAGAACAGCGCCTCGTCCGGGGATCCGAGCGCGCGCAGTTCCTCGGCGATGATCGCGAAGGCCCGCTCCCACGTCACCGCCTCGTACCTCTCGGCGCCCTCGGGGAGATACATCGGCTGCGTGATCCGGCCCTGCTGCCCCAGCCAGTAGCCGCTGCGGCGCGCAAGATCGGAAAGCGGGTGCGCGGCGAAGAAGTCGGGCGTCACCCGGCGCAGGGTCGCCTCCTCCGCGACCGCCTTCGCGCCGTTCTCGCAGAACTCGGCGACATGGCGCTTGTCGCCCTCCGGCCAGGCGCAGCCGGGACAGTCGAAGCCGTCCTTCTGGTTGACCTTCATCAGGGTGCGGGCGGTGCGGCCCACTCCCATCTGCTGCTGTGCGACGCGCAGGGTGTGGCCGATGGCGGGCAGGCCGGCCGCCGCATGCTGCGGGGCCCCGACCTGCGGGGTGTCCTGGACCGGGTCCCCTGCGGGCGGCTTGCTGGCCATCGTGCTCCCCTTCGAGCCGTGCCTGTGCGATACGTCTTTCCCTACCTCTCCGATCCTGTCACGGGCCTCCGACAAACAGTGAGCCCAGGCCGGGCGGTCGGGAATGTCAGCGGTGCATGGCAGGATCGGGGTCGTGGCTGAGACAGCATCGAAGAAGACGGCAGACAACCGACCGCGCCTGCTCCTCATGGACGGGCACTCCCTGGCGTACCGGGCGTTCTTCGCGCTGCCCGCGGAGAATTTCACGACCGCGAGCGGCCAGACGACCAACGCGATCTACGGCTTCGCGTCGATGCTGGCGAACACCCTGCGTGACGAGGCGCCCACGCATTTCGCGGTGGCCTTCGACGTCTCACGCAAGACCTGGCGGTCGGCCGACTTCCCGGAGTACAAGGCGAACCGCTCCAAGACGCCCGACGAGTTCAAGGGCCAGGTCGAGCTGATCGGCGAGCTCCTCGACACGATGAACGCCGAGCGGTTCGCGATCGACGGCTTCGAGGCGGACGACGTGATCGCCACCCTCGCCACCCAGGCGGAGGCCGCGGGCTTCGAGGTGCTGATCGTCACCGGCGACCGGGACTCGTTCCAGCTGGTCAGCGAGCACACCACCGTGCTCTACCCGACCAAGGGCGTCTCCGAGCTGACCCGCTTCACCCCGGCGAAGGTCGAGGAGAAGTACGGCCTCACCCCGCAGCAGTACCCGGACTTCGCCGCACTGCGCGGCGACCCGTCCGACAACCTGCCCGGCATCCCCGGCGTCGGGGAGAAGACCGCCACGAAGTGGATCAACCAGTTCGGTTCGTTCGCGGCGCTCGTCGAGCACGCGGACGAGGTCAAGGGCAAGGTCGGCCAGGCGCTGCGCGACCACCTGGAAGCCGTCAAGCTCAACCGCCACCTGACGGAGCTGGTGCGCGACGTGGAGCTGCCGAAGGCAGTCACCGACCTGGAGCGCGCGCCGTACGACCGGACCGCGCTGAAGGGTTTCCTCGAGGTCCTGGAGATCCGTAACCCGAGCCTGCGGGAGCGGCTGCTCGCGGTCGACCCCGGAGCCGCGGAGGAGGAGCCGCCGGCCCCCGAGGCCGGTGTGGAGCTGGACGGCACCGTGCTCGGCGCCGGCGAGCTGGCGTACTGGCTGGAGCAGCACGGCAAGCAGCCGCTCGGCGTGGCCACCGTCTCCGCGTGGGCGCTGGGCGTCGGCAGCGTCAGCGAGGTCGCGCTGGCGGCCGCCGACGGCAAGGCGGCCTGGTTCGACACGACCCAGCTCGACGAGTCCGACGAGCGGGCGTTCGCCTCGTGGGTCTCCGACCCGTCCCGGCCGAAGGTCATGCACAACGCCAAGGACGCGCTGCGGGTCTTCCCCGAGCACGGCTGGGAGATCGCCGGCGTGACCATGGACACGGCGCTCGCCGCCTACCTGGTCAAGCCCGGCCGCCGTTCGTTCGCCCTGGACGCGCTGTCCATCGAGTACCTGCACCGTGAGCTGGCACCCGCCGCGGCGGACGGGCAGCTTGCGTTCGGCAGCGACGAACAGGCCGAGGCAGACGCGCTGATGTCCCAGGCCCGCGCCGTCCTGGATCTCGGCGAGGCGCTCGGCGGGAAGCTGAAGGAGGTCGGCGCCGTCGAGCTCCTGCACGACGTCGAGCTGCCCACCTCCCTGCTGCTGGCCCGGATGGAGCGGCACGGCATCGCCGCCGACCGCGCCCACCTCGAAGCCATGGAGCAGCAGTTCGCGGGCGCCGTGCAGCAGGCCGTGAAGGAGGCGCACGCGGCAGTGGGGCACGAGTTCAACCTCGGATCCCCCAAGCAGCTCCAAGAGGTGTTCTTCGGCGAACTGAACCTGCCGAAGACGAAGAAGACCAAGACCGGCTACACCACGGACGCCGACGCGCTCGCGTGGCTCGCCGCGCAGACGGAGCACGAGCTGCCCGTCATCATGCTGCGCCACCGCGAGCAGGCCAGGCTCCGCTCGACGGTCGAGGGCCTGATCAAGACCATCGCCGCCGACGGCCGCATCCACACCACGTTCAGCCAGACCGTCGCCGCGACGGGACGCCTCTCCTCCACCGACCCCAACCTGCAGAACGTGCCGGTGAGGACGGACGAGGGCCGCGCCATCCGGCGAGGCTTCGTCGTCGGCGAGGGCTACGAGTCCCTGATGACGGCCGACTACAGCCAGATCGAGCTGCGGGTCATGGCCCACCTGTCGGAGGACGCGGGCCTGATCGAGGCGTTCACCTCCGGCGAGGACCTCCACACGACCGTCGCCTCCCAGGTGTTCTCGGTCGAGCGGTCCGCCGTCGACGCGGAGATGCGTCGCAAGATCAAGGCGATGTCGTACGGGCTTGCCTACGGGCTCTCGGCGTTCGGCCTCTCCCAGCAGCTGGGCATCGAGCCTGCCGAGGCACGAGTCCTGATGGACACCTACTTCGAGCGGTTCGGAGGCGTGCGGGACTACCTGCGGCGCGTCGTCGACGAGGCGCGGGCCACCGGCTACACGGCGACGATGCTCGGCCGGCGCCGGTATCTCCCCGACCTCAACAGCGACAACCGGCAGCGGCGTGAGTCCGCCGAGCGGATGGCGCTCAACGCACCGATCCAGGGCACCGCGGCGGACATCGTCAAGGTCGCCATGCTCAACGTGGACCGGGCACTGAGGGACGCGAAGCTGTCATCCAGGCTGCTCCTCCAGGTCCACGACGAAGTCGTCCTGGAGGTCGCCCCGGGCGAGCGCGAGCAGGTCGAGACACTCGTGCGCCACGAGATGTCCTCTGCCGTATCGCTCCGCGCCCCGCTGGACGTCTCGGTCGGCTCGGGCACGGACTGGGAGTCGGCAGCCCACTGACGCCTGCGGCACGCCCCTCGCCGGGGGCGTGCCGCCGTTCGCGTCCGACAGTGCCCGGCACATGAACTCCGCGCGCAGGACGGCAGGGACCCGTCACCCCTGACGCACTCCCCGCTCCGGCAGCGGCGGCGCCTCGGAGCTCTCCGTGACCGGTCCCCGCCCGCGCTCACGCACCCGCGCCGCCGTGGCGTACAGCACCAGCCCCACGGCCAGCCCGGCCCCCGCCCCGAAGCAGGCCGTCGGGATGATGTCGAGCGGCGTCTCGATCCCGCCCCAGTACTGGTACCAGCGCACACAGCGGTGCGCGACGCCCGCCAGCACGCACACCGCGATGAGCCCTGCCGCCAGCAGCCGGTCCCGGCGGCCGAGCAGCATCACCGGCGCCTCCGGTGACGCCGGCGCACGCCGCAGCGCCGACGCCGTGAACCACACCAGCGCGACGAGAGCCACGGCCGAACTGCCGTACTGCGTGTACGTGTAGAGCGGGAAGCCCGCGACGACCTCCCCGAGGACCGGCATCATCCGCACGCCCCACCGGTCGAAATGGGTGAACGCGTCCCATACGACATGCGTACTGGCCCCGATCACCGCCGAGACGTAGAACCACAGGGCCGCGGTGACCGGCGGCCGGACCCTCTTCCGCCCGCGCAGCAGTGTGTACACCCGGCCCTGCTGTGCCGCCGGCAGCAGCGCGACGAGCGGATCCCGCATCAGCAGCCAGAGGCAGACGAGTACCGCGGTGATGGCGACATCGACGCTCAGCACGCCCAACACCCCGTGCGTCACCTCGCCGTAGCCCATCGCGTCGGGAAGGAGACTCGCCGCGAAGTACGTCGTGTCCGGTGCGAACGACCCGAGGACGAGTGCCGAGGCGTACAGGGGACCGCGCGCGGTCCCGTTCCGCCGCAGCCCCGGCAGTACCGCCGCGGCGTGGCTGATGGTGAACGGCATGGCGACGCCCCCTGTGACCGATGTTGATCAGTGGGCCCAGTATGCGTGATGCCTTGCGGCGAGGGGCGTCCGGAATCCGGCGAGGACCAGGAGGTGGCGAAGTAGTGAAAACCGGTCAGCGCACGGTGTCCCGATGTCTCAAGGTGCACTAGGGTCACGTGAGTCCGCGCTGGGGAGCGCGAACAGCAGCTCATGGGGAGGGAACAGACGTATGGCAGCGCAATTCGGCCGCCGGCTGCGCAGGGGAGCGACGACGACGGCGGTTGCCGCCGCCGCTGTGGCCGCACTCTCCGCTTCACAGGCGCCCGGCGTCACGTCCGCCACCTCGGGCACCGGGCAGGAGGCCTCGGACGCTGCCCCGCCGCCCGGCACGCCGGTGACCGGAAACTCCCCGTACTACACGGACCTCCCGCCGCTGAACACACCCGACAAGCCCGGCACTTCGGGCGATCTGCCGGAACTCGGCGTGGGTGAGGCCGGTATACCCGCCTCTGTTCTCGCCGCCTACAAGCAGGCCGAGCAGACCATCGCCGCGTCCGACCCGGCCTGCCGGCTGCCCTGGCAGCTGCTCGCCGCCATCGGCAAGGTCGAGTCCGGTCAGGCCAGGGGCGGCAGGGTAGACGCGAACGGCACGACGCTCACACCGATCCTCGGTCCCGTCCTCAACGGCGTCGGCTTCGCGAACATCTCGGACTCCGACAACGGCGCCTACGACGGCGACACGGTGCACGACCGTGCCGTGGGGCCGATGCAGTTCATCCCGCAGACATGGGAGACCTGGGGCCAGGACGCCAACGCCGACGGCCGCAAGGACCCCAACAACATCTACGACGCGGCGCTCGCCGCGGGCCGCTATCTCTGCGCCAACGGCCGCGACCTCGGCAACAAGGACGACCTCGACCAGGCGATCCTCGGCTACAACCACTCGCGGGAATACCTGCGTACGGTGCTGTCCTGGTTCGAGTACTACAAGCGCGGCGCCCATCAGGTCCCCGACGGGGCCGGTGTTCTGCCGGTGGGCGACGGTCCCGACAGCTCGGGCCCGCTGCCGACGCCGAGCCCCACCACCCCTGTGCCGAGTCCGTCGAAGCCCGCGCCGAAGCCGACGCCGAGCCCCACGCCGAGCCCGTCGGACCCCGCCCCCACGCCGACGCCCACGCCGACCCCGCCCCCGACGTCCACTCCGGCCCCCGCGCCCGTGAGCCGTATCGAGGACGCGGGCACCGGGACGCTGACGGCCGTGGCCGGCCGGCAGTTCACCGAGCGTGTCACGGTCCGCGCGGAGAACGCCAAGGGGCAGTCCGTCGCCAAGGTGGCCGTTCGGTTCATGATCGTCGGTGACACCGACACCCGCTTCACCGATGGCCGCACAGACGCCGTCGTGGCCACAGGTGCGGACGGCACGGTCAGCGCCCCCGCGCTGGTCGCGGGGGAGCGGACCGGTGCCTTCACGGTGCGGGCCACCGTCGTCGAGCGTTCCCTGCCCGGCGTCGAGTTCAAGGCCACCGTCACCGAGCGGGAAGCGGACAGCATCGTCCGGACCGACACCAAGGACCTGACGGCCACCGCCGGCGGCGAGTTCGCGGACGTCATCCGCGTCAGGGCCGCATGCGACGGAGCCGCCGCCTCCGGTGTCGCGGTCTCCGCCACGATGATCGTCTCCAAGGAGACCGGGGCGGAGAACGACAAGGGCCCGTACTTCAAGCAGGCCGACGGCACGGTCGTCCGCACCCTGACCGGGCTCCGCACCGGCGCCGACGGCGTGCTCGAGCTTCCGAAGGTCTTCGCCGACGGTAATCAGGGCACTTTCGTCCTCCGTCTCACCGCTCCCGGCGGCGGCAGCCTGGACATCGAACTCCAGGTGACGGCACCGGCGAGCGCGACCCCGTCGCCTTCCCCGTCGCCTTCCGGGTCGACGGCCCCCTGACCGAGCGCTCTGCCCGCACCGCCCTTGCCCCGCCCGCCGGGACAGGGGCGGTGCTGTCTGTTCTCTTCTTCCGGCCACGTTGCTACGGTGCCCAGACCTGACGACCCATCAGATCAGTCCGGGAGGCCGAGCATGCGCGTCCTCGTCGCCGCCGCCGTCGGACTCGCCGCCGCCCTCGCCCTTGTGCTCACCGTCACGGCGATCGGCGCACCCGCCGGCGAGACCTCGCCGGAGCCGCTGCTGACCACCGTCCCCGGCCCCAAGGACTGAGGGCCGCCATGCGCAGCAGAGCAGGCCTCGTCCTTGTCGCCCTCGCCGTCTTCCTCGCCGCCCTGTCGCCGCTGCTGCGCTGGTACGCCTTCCCACGGCTCGCCAAGATCCCCGCCGGCCAGTACCAGGAGATGGTGCTCGAGGCGAAGCCCGCGACGCTCCTCGACTACGGCACCCTCGAGGCGAAGAAGGTCGAGAAGGTCACCATCGTGCAGACCCTCAAGGGCAACGTGGAGGAGTCCGAGCGGATCGAACGCACCGCCGGCCGCGACATCGTCGTCTGGGACTCCCTCTCCTACATCCAGGGGCCCGACGGCGCGATGGTGTCGCAGATCCCCGAGCGCTACATCTTCGACGCGCACACCCAGGAGCCGGTGCACGCCACCGGCGAGTCCGTCGACGGCGACCCGGTGCGGCGCGAGGGCATCGAGTTCAAGTGGCCGTTCCTCACCGAGAAACGGGACTACGTGTACTTCGACGCCCAGGCCCGGACGTCCGCGCCCATCCACTACAAGGGCACCCGGGAGTTCCGCGGTCTGGAGGTGTACTACTTCGAGCAGACCATCCCCTGGACGAAGGTGCCCTACCCGAAGAGGATGCCGATCCCTGGAATCGACGCGACCACGCTCGAGAAGCAGACCGGCACCACCCGCTGGTACACCACCAAGCGCATGTTCTGGGTGGAGCCCGTCACCGGAGCGCCCGTCAACGGAGAGGAGATCCACCTGGAAGAACTGCGCGGCGGCTCCCTGCTCGGTGGGCGCGACAAGGTCACCGCCTTCGCCGGGCATGTGAAGATGCGCCCCGACTACGTTGACTCCACGGTCGAACTGGTCACCTCCCAGCGCCGTACGGTCCTGCTCATGACCTTCTACCTTCCGTGGGGGTTCCTCGTCGCCGGCGCCGGACTGTCGGCGCTCGCCCTGTGGCTGGAGGCACGCCGCCGCCCTGACCCCGCGGGCGTCGCGCCCGCGCCGGAGCCGCTCAGGGTCTGAGCCGCGCCTTCGTGTGCCGTGTCGGTTCCGCCGTCGCCGGGTCCTCGGGCCAGGGGTGCTTCGGATACCGGCCGCGCAGCTCCGCCCGCACCGCCCGGTAGCCCTCACGCCAGAACGAACCCAGATCCGCGGTGACCGCCGCAGGACGGCCGGCGGGGGAGAGGAGATGCACCACCACGGGTACGCCGGCGACCTCGGGCGTCTCGCGCAGCCCGAACAGTTCCTGGAGCTTCACCGCGAGCACCGGCTGCTCCCCGCCGTACTCGACCCGTATCCGGGACCCGCTCGGCACCTCGATCCGCTCCGGCGCGAGCTCGTCCAGCCTGGCCGCGTCGCCGGTCGCCCACGGCAGCAGCCGCTGCAAGGCCTGACCGGCCTGGATGCGGCCGAGGTCCGCCCGCCGCCGGGCACGGGACAGCTCCGGCTCCAGCCACTCGTCGGCCCGCTCGAGCAGCTCGGCGTCCGACACGTCCGGCCACGGTGGCCCCAGCACCCTGTGCAGGAAGGCGAGCCGCTCACGCAGCCCGTGCGTCTCGCGCGTCCAGTGCAGCAGTCCGAGCCCTTCCCGGCGCAGGCCCTCCAGCAGCGCCTGCCGTACCAGCCCCGGGTCCGGGTTGCTCAAGGGACGGACGGACAGTTCGACCGCGCCCAGCCGCTCCACGCGCCGGGCCACGACGTCGCCGTCCTCCCAGTGGACGTCCTCGCTACGGGACAGAAGATGCGAGGCGGCGTGGCGGGCGCCGTCCTCGTCGAGCACGGCGGCGAGCCTGACCCGCGCGGAAACGGCGGTGGCGGGGCGGTCGGCGACGGCGACCGCCAGCCAGGGCGCGTCGCGCAGCGCCGACCCCGCGTCGAGCAGGCCTCCGGTGCCGGAGGCCATCAGATACGCCCCGTCGCCGCGCCCCCGCGCCACGCGCTCCGGGAACGCGAGCGCGGCGACGAGCCCAGCGACGGCGTCGTCGCCTGACGGCCCTGCCGGGTGCCTCGTGGCGCCGCCGAGGGACGACTCCAGCCGACGGGTCTCCGCACGCCACCGCGCCCCGTACGCGTCATTGCCGCGCCGGGCCGCGCGCCAGGCGCCCGCCAGGTCGTCCCCGTACTCACGCGGTGGTTCGTCGCTCAGCAGCGCCACGACCTCGGCCGCGCGCCGGGCGCCCACCTGCGCGGAGCCGTCGAGCAGAGCCCGGGCCAGCCGCGGATGCACGCCCAGTCGCGACATCCGGGTGCCACGGCCGGTGGCCCTGCCGGAGGCGTCGACCGCGCCGATCGCGGCCAGCACGGAGCCTGCGGCGGCCATCGCGCCCGGCGGGGGAGCGTCCAGCAGTGCCAGGCCGGCGGCTGCCGGGTCGCCCCAGCACGCCACGTGCAGCGCGAACGCCGTGAGATCCGCGACCTTGATCTCCGGGGCGGGGAAACGCGGGAGCCGGGTGTCCTCGGCCTCCGTCCAGCAGCGGTACACCGTGCCGGGCCCCTCGCGGCCGGCCCTGCCCGCGCGCTGGCGGCCGGAGGCCTGCGAAGCCCGGACGGTCGTGAGAGCACTCAGGCCCCGCGCGTGGTCGGTGCGCGGCTCACGTGCCAGCCCGGAGTCCACGACGACGCGCACTCCGGGCACGGTCAGCGACGATTCGGCGACCGACGTCGCGAGGATCACCCGGCGGGTGTCGCCCCCGGAGAGCACCGCGTCCTGGACGGCCGTCGGCGCCCGGCCGTGCACCTGAAGGACTTCCGCGTCCACCCCGGCGAGCTGCCCGGCCACCCGGCCGATCTCACCCACGCCCGGCAGGAAGCAGAGTACGTCCCCCTCACGTTCATCAAGGGCCCTGCGCACCACCGACGCCACGTGCGTCAGCAGCGCGGGATCGACCCGCATCCCGTGCGGCGGACGGACCGGGCGGGCCGGAGGGGCCCAGACGACCTCGACCGGGTGCGCGACGCCCTCGGCCCGCACCACCGGCGCGTCACCCAGGAGCCGCGCCCACCCTCCCGCGTCCGTCGTCGCGGAGGCCGCCAGGAGCCGCAGCTCCGGGCGCAGGGTGCCGCGGACATCCAGCAGGAAGGCGGCGACGGTGTCGGCGTCGAGATGGCGCTCATGGCACTCGTCGAGCATCACCGCATCCACCCCGGCCAGCTCCTGGTCGCGCTGCAGCCGTTGCAGCAGCACGCCGGTGGTGACCACCTCCACGACGGTCTCCGGACCGACCACGCGCTCGCCGCGGACGGTGAAGCCCACCCGGCCGCCCACCTTCTCGCCGAGGAGCCAGGCCATCCGCCGCGCCGCCGCGCGCGCCGCTATCCGTCGTGGCTCCGCGACCACGACCCTGGCGCCGGTCTCGGCGAGGACCAGCGGCACCAGCGTGGTCTTGCCCGTGCCCGGCGGAGCGCACAGCACGGCCGTGCCGTGCTCGTCGAGCGCGCCGAGCAGCTCGTCGACGGCATGGCGGACGGGAAGGCGGTCGATTGCGTCGTTTCGGATCACGGGCTCAGTCTCGTACGTCCCGGCGAACCGCGGACGCGACTGTCCACAGGACCGGTGGGCTTGTATGACATCCCGGCATCGCGTGGTCGTTCCGTGACGCGCGGCCTGCCGCGCGTCACAGTCCTCCGGAGACGATCCTCGAGTGGATCGACGACGCCCGCCGCGAGGCTGCCTCGCGGGGGTCCGCCGGTGCCGCGATCGCGTCTGCCGTCCGGTCAGTCCCGCTCGCAGACGAAGATCGCCGTCCCCGGGATCAGATTGCCGCGCAGCGGGGACCAGCCGCCCCATTCCTGGCTGTTCCAGGCGGGCCACTCGGGCTCGACCAGGTCGACCAGCCGGAAGCCGCCGGCCACGACGTCCCGCACCCGGTCGCCGAGCGTCCTGTGGTGCTCCACGTAGACCGCGCGGCCCTCCTCGTCCTGCTCCACGTAAGGGGTGCGGTCGAAGTACGACGCGGCCACCGACAGGCCCTCGGGCCCCGGCTCGTCCGGGAACGCCCAGCGAATCGGGTGGGTGACGGAGAAGACCCAGCGCCCGCCGGGCCGCAGCACCCGTCTGACCTCCTGGAACACCCGCACCGGGTCGGCGACGAACGGAACCGCCCCGTAGGCCGAGCAAGCCAGGTCGAAGGAGCCGTCCCGGAACGGCAGCACGCCCGCGTCCGCCTCGACGAGCGCGACGTCTCCGCCGATGCGCAGGGCGTGCTGCAACTGGCGGTGGGAGAGGTCGAGCGCCACCGGCCGGGCGCCCTGCGCGGCGAGCCAGCGTGAGCACTGGGCGGCGCCGGCGCCGATCTCCAGGACGTCCAGTCCTTTCAGCGAGCCGGCAGGGCCGAGAAGCGCCGCATCCGCCTCGTCGAGCCCTTCGGGTCCCCATACGAACCGGTCGTCGCCCAGGAACGCGCCGTGTTCGTTCTGGTACTCGTCGGCGTTCCGGTCCCACCAGCCGCGGCTCGCCCGGCTGCTCTCCGCATCCCCGGTGCTACGGCGGGTCGCTTCCGGTTCAAAATCTTGGCTCATCGTCACCGTCGTTGTAGTTTGCGTTCCAGCGCGCCGAGAACCGGGCTTCGAAAGACGCCATCGTGGCCTCGGCGAACAAGAGTTGTGCCGGAATTGTGGTCTTCCACCCCGGGTGTGCGCCTTCGCGCATTGACCGTGTCCGGCTGCCCCCGTATGCTACAAGTTGCGCTGCGAGCCTGCGCGCCTCAGACCGAGCAGGCCGCGCTCGCATCTGTATGTATCCCTCGGTTCACGGGGCGCCTCCAGAGATCCTCGGATCGCTCGGCTGTCGCTTCGAAGGCTGTCCGGTTATGCAGCTGCGACACCGGCTCTCGGCGTAGCAGTACCTACGACTTCAATGTCCGTACCGGAGCCCTTTCCCACATGACGAGCAGCACCGAGACCACCGCCACCACCCCGCAGGTTGCGGTCAACGACATCGGTAACGAGGAAGCCTTCCTCGCCGCGATCGACGAGACGATCAAGTACTTCAACGACGGCGACATCGTCGACGGCGTCATCGTGAAGGTCGACCGGGACGAGGTCCTGCTCGACATCGGTTACAAGACCGAAGGTGTCATCCCGAGCCGCGAGCTCTCGATCAAGCACGACGTCGACCCGAACGAGGTCGTCAAGGTCGGCGACGAGATCGAGGCCCTTGTCCTTCAGAAGGAGGACAAGGAAGGCCGCCTGATCCTCTCGAAGAAGCGCGCCCAGTACGAGCGCGCCTGGGGCACCATCGAGAAGATCAAGGAAGAGGACGGCATCGTCACCGGCACCGTCATCGAGGTTGTCAAGGGTGGTCTCATCCTCGACATCGGCCTCCGTGGCTTCCTGCCGGCCTCCCTCGTCGAGATGCGCCGTGTCCGCGACCTCCAGCCCTACGTGGGCAAGGAGCTCGAGGCGAAGATCATCGAGCTGGACAAGAACCGCAACAACGTGGTCCTGTCCCGCCGCGCCTGGCTCGAGCAGACCCAGTCCGAGGTGCGCCAGACGTTCCTCACCACCCTGCAGAAGGGCCAGGTCCGCTCCGGCGTCGTCTCCTCGATCGTCAACTTCGGTGCGTTCGTGGACCTGGGTGGCGTCGACGGTCTCGTCCACGTCTCCGAGCTGTCCTGGAAGCACATCGACCACCCGTCCGAGGTTGTCGAGGTCGGCCAGGAAGTCACCGTCGAGGTTCTCGACGTGGACATGGACCGCGAGCGTGTCTCCCTGTCGCTGAAGGCGACGCAGGAGGACCCGTGGCAGCAGTTCGCCCGGACCCACCAGATCGGTCAGGTCGTCCCGGGTAAGGTCACCAAGCTCGTTCCGTTCGGTGCGTTCGTCCGCGTCGACGAGGGCATCGAGGGTCTGGTCCACATCTCCGAGCTGGCCGAGCGCCACGTGGAGATCCCGGAGCAGGTCGTCCAGGTCAACGACGAGATCTTCGTCAAGGTCATCGACATCGACCTCGAGCGCCGCCGCATCAGCCTCTCGCTGAAGCAGGCCAACGAGTCCTTCGGTGCCGACCCGGCCTCGGTCGAGTTCGACCCGACCCTGTACGGCATGGCCGCGTCGTACGACGACCAGGGCAACTACATCTACCCCGAGGGCTTCGACCCGGAGACCAACGACTGGCTGCCGGGCTTCGAGTCCCAGCGCGAGGCGTGGGAGACGCAGTACGCCGAGGCGCAGCAGCGCTTCGAGCAGCACCAGGCCCAGGTCATCAAGTCCCGCGAGGCCGACGAGGCCGCCGCTGCCGAGGGTGGCACCGCTGCCCCGGCCGGTGCCCCCGCGGGTGCCTCCGGCGGTTCGTACTCCTCGGAGTCGGACGACAACTCCGGCGCCCTGGCGTCGGACGAGGCGCTTGCCGCCCTGCGCGAGAAGCTGGCCGGCGGCCAGAGCTGACGCTCTGCCCCGACAGCTGACCAGCTGATGTAAGGCCCGCTCCCCCCGGGGGAGCGGGCCTTACCGCTGTCCGGTCGGACAGCGGTGTGTGTCATGACGGCTACGGTGTGACCGCGATGTTGGTCAGGCCCTTGCCTCCGGTCACGGTGTTGCTCGCGTAGACGGTCGTGCGGCAGCTCGAACTGTGGTTGGTGACATTGATGGCGAGCTGCTTGGAGCCGGTCGCGCCGCGCAGATCGGAGTTGTTGCCGCGGAAGACGGTGCCGCAGCCCCAGCCGCTCTGCTGGGTGTGGGTCTCGTAGCCGTTGTTCGTCGTGCTCCTGCCGGTGTTGTTCTCCACGAGGACGTTGTTGCCCTTCACGTCGATCCACGAGTCGTCGTAGTTCGCGCCGGTCAGGCCGTGCCCGTCGAAGGTGTTTCCGACGATCTTCGCGCCGGTCGTGCCCTCCTTGATGTCGACGGCTTCGCCGCCGACGTCCGGGCCGATGGTGTTGTTCAGGATCTGCGCGTTGTCGCTCCGGTCGGAGGTGCCGCCGGCCGAGCCGACGTACACGCCCTCGCCCATGCCTCTGCCGTCGTTCCCGGTGTCGTAGATGCGCGAGTTCTTGATGACGCCGTTGCGGCTGGAGTTGCGGAAGTGGACGCCTTCCATGTCGAGGCCGTGGACGGTGACCGAGTCGATGACGACACCGTCGGCGGTGTCCGTCATGATCCCCTTCTGCCCGCCGGTGACCGTGATGCCCTTGACGGTCCAGTAGGAGGCGCCGTTGAGGTGGAGTCCGTAGCCGCCGCCCGCCTTGAGCACGGCTCGAGACGAGCCTGTCAGCGTGATGCGGGAGCTCGACGTGCCGTCCACGGTGGTCTTGAAGTTGCCGGTGTACGTGCCGTCGGCGATCTGGATCGTGTCGCCGGGGCGGGCCGCCGTGAGGGCGGCCTTCAGCTCGGTGGCGGTGTCCACGTCGATGACCGACGCGGCATCGGCCGGGGTGGCCAGCAGGGACAGCCCGCCGGCCGCGAGCAGGGAGGCGAGCAAGGAGGGGAGCAGTCTTCTGGTGCGCATGGGGGGTGCCTTCCCGTCGGTCCGAGGTGGGGACAGTCTTCGTACGGTTCTCGTACGTGAACATCGGGTGGGTTTCTGAACGCGCGCGTTGACCCGTGACGGTAGGGACGGGGAAATGGGGTGTCAAGGTCCGTACCAAACCCGGCTCCTGGGGGGTGCGCGTCCGAACTGCCCGACGGCGGTGGGACGTTCGGGACCGCCCGCCACGGGAAGGCGACATGACGGGAGGGGACCGGGAATGCAGATGTACCGGCGCGCGTTCTTGTCTTCGAACACGAGGAGGAGCGGTAATCGTGCTTGATCCACAGGGTTTGTACGAGTGGGAGCCGAAGGGTCTCGCGGTCGTCGACATGGCGCTCGCGCAGGAGTCCGCAGGCCTGGTCATGCTGTACCACTTCGACGGCTACATGGACGCGGGAGAGACCGGCGAGCAGATCGTCGACAACCTGCTGGAGACGCTTCCTCACCAGGTGGTGGCGCGGTTCGACCACGACAGGCTCGTGGACTACCGGGCCCGGCGCCCGCTGCTGACCTTCCGCCGCGACCGCTGGTCCGGCTACGACACCCCTTCCCTCGAGCTCAGGCTCGTCCAGGACGCCACCGGCGCGCCGTTCCTGCTGCTCTCCGGCCCTGAGCCGGACGTCGAGTGGGAGCGCTTCGCGGCCGCGGTCGGCCAGATCGTCGAGCGGCTCGGGGTGCGTCTCGCGGTCAACTTCCACGGCATTCCCATGGGTGTCCCGCACACCCGTCCCGTGGGCATCACTCCTCACGGCAACCGCACCGACCTCATGCCCGGCCACCGCAGCCCCTTCGACGAGGCGCAGGTACCCGGCAGCGCCGAGGCGCTTGTCGAGTACCGCCTCATGCAGGCAGGTCACGACGTACTCGGCGTGGCCGCCCATGTGCCGCACTACGTGGCCCGCTCCTCGTACCCGGACGCGGCACTGACCGTGCTGGAGGCCATCACGGCCGCCACAGGGCTGGTGCTGCCCGGAATCGCGCACGCGCTGCGGACCGAGGCGCACCGCACCCAGACCGAGATCGAGCGGCAGATCGGGGAAGGCGACGAAGAGCTCGTCGCCCTCGTGCAGGGACTTGAGCACCAGTACGACGCGATGGCGGGCGCCGAGACCCGCGGCAGCCTCGTCGCGGAGGCCGTGGACCTGCCGTCGGCGGACGAGATCGGCCGGGAGTTCGAACGTTTCCTCGCGGAGCGTGAGGGCGACGCCTGACCAATCCGTTCCGGACGGCCGCTGATGTCGAGGAGGCCTCCCGGGGGGCCCGGCGGTGCGGCCTGGCCGGAGCCGCGACGAGACGCTCGCGTAGGCTGCGGCCCATGCTGACAGTGGGTCTGACCGGCGGCATCGGCGCCGGCAAGAGCGAAGTGTCCCGGCTGCTGGCCTCGTACGGGGCGGTCGTGGTCGATGCCGACAAGATCGCCCGCGAGGTCGTCCAGCCCGGCGCTCCCGGGCTCGCCGCCGTCGTGGACGCCTTCGGCCCGGAGGTGCTGGCCGCCGACGGCAGCCTGGACCGTCCGAAGCTCGGCTCGATCGTCTTCGCCGACCCGGAGCGCCTCGCCACCCTGAACGGCATCGTGCACCCCTTGGTCGGCGTCCGCTCCCGTGAACTCGAGCAGGCCGCCGGCCCGGACGACGTGGTCGTCCACGACGTGCCACTGCTCACGGAGAACAAGCTCCAGTCCCTGTACGACCTGGTCGTCGTGGTGGACGCGTCGCAGAAGACCCAGCTGGACCGGCTCGTACGGCTGCGCGGTATGACGGAGAGCGAGGCGCGCTCGAGGATGGCGGCACAGGCCACGCGTGAGGACCGGCTGGCCATCGCCGATCTTGTCATCGACAACGACGGGCCGCTGGAGACGCTGGAGCCCCAGGTACGCGAGGTGTGGCAGGAGCTGACGCGCCGCGCAGCTTCGGGCCAGGCGCAGCACTGACCGCTGTCGCGCGGCTCCGGACCGGGCGCCGACCGTCGCGCGACGCGCCGGCCGCCCGGAATAGCGCCGAACCACCCTGTGTTGGAAGGGATCAGTCAGGGAAGGATGCGAGCGTGTCGAACAGCAATCCGGAAACGCACGTCATCGACTTTCGCGCTGCCGAGCAGCTGCTGGCCGCTCGGGACCCGCGTGGGGCCGTCAAGCTGCTCGACTCGGTGATCGCGGCCCACCCCGAGAACACGGCGGCTCGTCTCCTGCGCGCACGAGCCTTTTTCCTGTCGGCCCAATTGCGTCCGGCGGAGCTCGAATTCGAGCTCGTCCTGGAGCGTGAGCCGGACAACGCGTTCGCCCACTTCGCCCTCGCGCGGACCTTCGAGCGGGCGGGCAAGCCCGAGCAGGCCAAGCGGCACTTCCGGCTGGCGGCGGCCTTGGACCCCAATCCGGAGTATCTCAAGGCCGCCCGCTTCGACACCGAGTGACATCCGCGGAACGGGACGGGTGAGGATCCCGGCCGCTCAGCCGCGGTCGGGATCGTACGGTGGGACGTCACGGCCCGGCTGGTAGTGAGGGCCCTGCCGGATGTGCCGCACGACCAGGAACAGGTCGACGGCCACGACGACCAAGAGCACCCCGCACGCGACGGCCCAGCCCGTCCGGCCCACCATCGCGAAGGCGATCGTGCCGCCGGCCGTCCAGATGAGACCCCAGACGCCGAGCCAGAAACGCATGCGCAAAGGACTGCGCGCGGTGACGGGTTCACTCCCAGTACGCATCGGCATCACATCTCCCTCTCCAGGATGCACCTGTCATGCCTGCCCGTTCCTCGCGGACACCCGCTCTCCTCCCGACACCCGCTCTCCTCCGTCAGCGGCGATGACTTTTCGTGCCCGCGGCGGTCTGACTGTGTGAAAGCGCTACGGAGACCGAAGCGCCGACGCACCCCATCACCGCTCGCACGAGGAGACAGACATGTCCGCCGGTACCTCCGCCACGCCCACCTCCCTCGCGTCCGCTTCTGCTGCTTCCGTCGCTTCCGGCGGCACGGTGGCAGTCGCAGGGCCGAGCAGGCGCACCCATCTCGCCGTACGCACGCTGCAGATCGTGCTCGCGCTGTTCTTCGCCGTCGCGAGCGCCGGTCCCAAACTCGTGGCCCACTCGTCCGCGACGGAGGGATTCGACAGAATCGGCTACGGCGACTGGTACATGTACCTGGTGGGCGGTCTGGAACTGGCCGGCGCGGTGGCCCTGGTGATCCCGATCCTTTCGGGGGTCTCGGCCCTTGCCCTCATGGGGCTGATGATCGGCGCCTTCGTGACTCAGGTGACCGTGTTCGACGGGGAGAACGCCTTGACTCCGGTCATCTTCTTCGCACTCCTCGCCGTCGTCGCGGTGGTCCGCCGCCGCCACAACGCCGAACTCGTGGCCTTTGTACGTGATCGCTTCTGAGGGCGACTCCCGGCCGGACGCGGCCACATCCGGCCCCGCAGGGGGCGCCGGATGTGGCCGCGTCCGGCGTTGTGGCGGCGACCCCATGTGCGTGAGGGGTGGATATCGCCCGACTGGGCATAACGGTCATACTGTGGTATTTGATGACCCCGGTATTCGATGACCGCCCCGGACGACGAGGGGGTGCCCCGATGATCGAGGAGCTGGCGGTGGCCGGCGTGGCAGTGGCGACGGGGCTCGTGGCTTATGCGATGGCCGCAGCGCGCATCGTCAAACAGTACGAGCGTGGTGTGGTCTTCCGTCTGGGGCGTCTGCACGGCGAGGTGCGACGCCCGGGATTCACGATGATCGTTCCGGCCGTCGACCGGATCCGCAAGGTCAACATGCAGATAGTGACCATGCCCGTACCGGCCCAGGAAGGCATCACCCGGGACAACGTCACGGTGCGCGTCGACGCGGTCGTGTACTTCCGCGTGATCGACGCGGCCAACGCGGTCATCGAGGTCGAGGACTACCGCTTCGCCGTCTCTCAGATGGCACAGACCTCGCTGCGTTCCATCATCGGCAAGAGCGACCTGGACGACCTGCTCTCCAACCGCGAAAAGCTCAATCAGGGCCTCGAGCTGATGATCGACAGTCCGGCGGTCGGCTGGGGCGTCCAGATCGACCGCGTCGAGATCAAGGACGTGTCGCTGCCGGAGACCATGAAGCGCTCGATGGCACGCCAGGCGGAGGCGGATCGCGAGCGGAGGGCCCGCGTCATCAACGCGGACGCCGAACTCCAGGCGTCCAAGAAGCTCGCGCAGGCGGCGGGCGAAATGTCCAAGCAGCCCGCGGCGCTCCAGCTGCGACTGCTGCAGACCGTGGTGGCAGTGGCGGCTGAGAAGAACTCCACGCTGGTGCTGCCGTTCCCCGTGGAGCTGCTGCGCTTCCTGGAGCGGGCCGCGCCGCAGCCGGGCGAACCGGGCGATGCAGGTCGACAGGCGCCGCACAGGCGGCAGGGCGAGGTGGACGGCGCGGGCCCTGTGACCTCGCCCGAGGTGGAGGCCGCGGCTGCCGAAGCCGTTCTGCCCACGGCGGCGGGAATCGGTGAGGACACCGCAGCGCCCGGTGCGCTGCCGGCCGACGAAGTGCCGCCGATGGTGACGGGAGGCGGCGAGGACGCCGCGCAGGACGCTTCACGGACCGATTCCTCGCGGGTCGGCGACGTGCCGCCCATGGTGCCGTGACCGGTGCGCGGTCGGCTGACCCCGCACCGGCCGGCGCACCGTCGTGCGACGGCTCCTCGGCGCCGTGCTTCTCCCGCCTGATCAGAGGTGACGGTCCGAGGCCGCCTCGCGTCGCGTCCGCGGCGGCAGCTCCGCACTCGCGGCGCCTCGTGGCGGGTCGGCGGCGGGGTCCGGTCACGTGCTGACGTGCCGGAGACGGACGCGGCTCTACATGGCGGCGCGTCGGCGTCGGAGCCAGGTCGGTGCTCGTGCCGGAGCACAACGCAGTCCGCCTCGGCGCGGACGGATCCCGCGGCTGCCCCGGGGCCGGGGCCGCCGAGGACAGAAAGGCCAGGTCACACGACCGCGTCGCCTCCAGTGTCAGACCCCGCCCGTAAGGTCGTTCATGCGAAGTCGGCAGTCGGCACTCACGGGAGAGGAGGGACGCGGTGATCCCGGTCATGGGCTCAGGCACTAAGGCGGTGACGGGGACGGGCACGGCACCCCTCCGGGCCGTCGCCGCCGTCTTCCTTCCTGCCGCGCTGCCCCGCGACGGCCGCGTCGCCTTCTGGGACCCGGACGGTCGTGCCCTCCCCGGAGCGGACGACGAGATCACGGTCGTCCGTCCGGACGGCACGGACCGCCCTGACGGGCCCGATGGCCCCGATGTCCGCAGCGCCACCGTTCCCGCCGTCGTCATGACCGTCGCGGACGCCGCCCCGCTTCTGATCGCCGCCCGGCGGGACCCGGCAGCCCACCCGGCCGCCGCCTGCTGGGGCGCGGCCGTTCTGCATGCCCTGCACCTCGTCGCCCGCGGCAGGCTGCTGCCGGGACTGACACCGTCCGACCACGACGCCTGGCGCGCCGGGCCGCTGGACGCCGATGACATCGCACAGCTGCGAGCCATCGCCGCTGCCATGCCGTACGAGGCACACGCCGTTCCCGTCGACGACTCCCCGCCTCTGCGGCTGCCCGAGCCCGAGGCCCTGGTGCGTGCCTTGTTCGATGCCGTGGCCGACAGCCTGCCGCGGACGCCGGCCGCCGAGTTCGCGGCGGGCGCGCCGTTCGCGGCCGCTGCGCCGCAGCATCTGCCCGGGGCGCGCGAATGGGCCGCCGAGGCGGCGGCCGGCATGGACGCGGGCGTCCGTGTCTCCCTGCGTCTGGACCTGTCCGCCTACGAGTTCTTCGACACCACCCCGGACGGCGGCGCCGAGCGCAACGCGGCAGCGGCTGTCGTCCAGGTGCACAGCCTCGCCGACCCCACTCTCATCATGGACGCGGCCAGGCTCTGGGCGGGGGCCGGCGACGAGCACTTCGGACCGCGCGCCCGGATCGACACAGTCCTGGCGCTGCGCCGCGCGGCCCGTGCCTGGCAGCCGCTCGCCCGGCTGCTCGAGCGGGACGTGCCCGACGTGCTGCCGATGACAGAGGACGAGCTGTATGAGCTGCTCGGACCGGGCGCCGCCCGCCTGGACGCGGCGGGAGTGGCCGTGCACTGGCCGAAAGAGCTCGCGCGCACGCTCACGGCCGCTGCCGTCGTGCGCTCCGCGCCCGGTTCCGCCACCGACGGCACGCCCTTCTTCGACAGCGAGCAACTGCTCGCCTTCAACTGGCAGCTGGCGCTCGAGGGAGAGCCGCTGACGGAGGGCGAGATGGACGCGCTCGCCGAGTCGCACCGCCCGATCGTGCGGCTGCGCGATCGGTGGGTCGTCGTCGACCCCGATCTCGTGCGCAAGGCGCGCAAGAGGGAGCTCGGCCTGCTGGAGCCGGTCGACGCGCTGGGGGTGGCTCTGACCGGTACGGCGGAGGTCGACGGGGAGACGGTGGAGGCCGTGCCCACGGGCGCGCTGGCCGCCCTCCGCGACCGCCTCACCGCCGCGACAGCCCCCGTAGAAGCACCCGATGGCCTGCGCGCGACCTTGCGGGACTATCAGCTACGGGGCCTGGCCTGGCTGGACCTCATGACCTCGCTCGGCCTCGGCGGCTGCCTCGCCGACGACATGGGACTCGGCAAGACCGTCACCGTGATCGCCCTGCATCTGCGCCGGGCACACACCGCGCCGACACTCGTCGTCTGCCCGGCGTCACTGCTCGGCAACTGGCAGCGGGAGATCGCCCGCTTCGCCCCTGACGTGCCCGTACGGCGGTTCCACGGCGCCGGCCGCACCCTCGACATGCCGGACGGCGGCTTCGTCCTGACCACGTACGGCACGATGCGCAGCAGCGCGGAGCAACTCGGCTCCGGGAGCTGGGGGATGGTCGTGGCCGACGAGGCCCAGCACGTGAAGAACCCGTTCTCCGCGACCGCCAAGGCACTGCGCACTATCCCCACCTCCGCCCGCGTGGCCCTCACCGGCACTCCTGTGGAGAACAACCTCTCCGAGCTGTGGGCGCTGCTGGACTGGACGACCCCGGGGCTCCTAGGCCCGCTCAAGGCCTTCCGCTCCCGCCACGCCCGCCTCGTGGAGAACGGTGAGGACGACGACGCCGTGGAGCGGCTCGCCCGGCTCGTCCGCCCGTTCCTGCTGCGCCGCAAGAAGTCCGACCCGGGCATCGTGCCCGAGCTGCCGCCGAAGACGGAGTCGGACCATCCGGTGCCGCTCACCCGTGAGCAGGCGTCCCTGTACGAGGCCGTGGTGCGGGAGACGATGGCGGCGATCGAGGCCGCGGAGGGCATCGCGCGCCGCGGCCTGGTGATGAAGCTGCTCACGGCCCTCAAGCAGATCTGCAACCACCCCGCCCAGTTCCTCAAGGAGTCCGGCGCGGGCCGGGGCACCGGGGCCGAATCCCTGAGCGGGCGAGACAGCCGGTCCGGGGGTGGTGGCCCGTCCGTCCGGCTGGCCGGCCGCTCGGGAAAGCTGGCGCTGCTCGACGAGCTGCTCGAGACGATCCTGTCCGAGGACGGCTCCGTGCTCGTCTTCACGCAGTACGTCTCCATGGCCCGTCTGCTCTCCGCGCACCTCACCTCCCGCGCGATCCCGAGCCAGCTGCTCCACGGCGGGACACCGATCGCCGAGCGCGAGCGCATGGTCGACCGCTTCCAGTCGGGCGAGGTGCCGGTGTTCATCCTGTCGCTCAAGGCGGCGGGCACCGGGCTGAACCTCACGAGGGCCGGTCATGTGATCCACTACGACCGCTGGTGGAACCCGGCCGTCGAGGAGCAGGCGACCGACCGCGCCTACCGCATCGGCCAGACGCAGCCCGTGCAGGTCCACCGGCTCGTCACCGAGGGCACGGTCGAGGACCGCATCGCGGAGATGCTCGCCTCCAAGCGCGCCCTGGCGGACGCGGTGCTGGGATCCGGAGAGGCGGCGCTGACCGAGCTCACCGACCGTGAACTGGCCGACCTCGTCTCCCTGCGGAGGCCCTCATGACCCCCCGCGCGCACGGTGGCCCCCGCTCCCGGCCGGGAGCACCGGCCGGAAGCCTCCACGACGACCAGCGCCGGACGTTTCCCCCGATGGAACCGCTCGCAGGCGACGAGGCGGCCACGACATGGTGGGGCAACGCCTGGGTGGAGGCGCTCGAGGACACCGCCCTCGACCCCGCCCGTCTGGTCCGTGGCCGTGCCTACGCCGCCCGGGGCCACGTCGCCGCGATCACGGTGACGCCCGGAAAGGTCATGGCGTACGTCCAGGGCAGCCGGCCCCGGCCGTACCGCACGGAGATCCGCCTGCGTACGCTCACCGACGACGACTGGGACGACTTCCTCGCCGCGGCGGCGGCACGGCCCGACCACATGGCGGCGCTCCTCGACAAGGACGTCCCCCAGACGCTGGCGGCCGCCGTCGAGCTGCTGCCGGCGCCCGGGGACCTGATCCCCGACTGCTCCTGCCCGGACGACGGCTACCCCTGCAAGCACGCCGCCGCGCTCTGCTACCAGACCGCGAGGCTGCTGGACGAGGACCCGTTCGTGCTGTTCCTGATGCGCGGCCGGGGCGAACGGGAGATCCTCGCGGCGCTCTCCCGCCGAAACGCGGCCCGTTCAGCGGCCGAGCACACCGCTGCCGCAGCCGCGGCCCCGCAGGCCACCGTGCCCGCGAGCGAGGCCCTCGCCCCCGGCACGGTACGGCCGCCCCTGCCGCCGCCCTTCCCGGCACCGCGGCGTGCGGGCCGCCCTCCGGCCTACCCGCACGCGCCGGGCGCCCCCGATCCGCTCGCCCTGGACCTGCTGGCCTGCGAGGCGGCCGCCCGCGCCCACACCCTCCTCACCACCGGCCGCGACCCCGTCGCGGCGCTCACCAGGTGGCAGGACGCCGTCCGGCTGGCAGCCGCCCATCCCGGCTCCGGACTGACCGCCTCCACCCGCGCCCTCTACCGCGACCTCGCCGCCGCGGCCGACCGCACGCCCACCGACCTGGCACGCGCCGTTGCCGCGTGGCGTCAGGGCGGTCCGGCGGCCCTCTCCGTGCTGGAGGAGCCGTGGGATCCGCCCGCCGGCCCCTTCGACCGGGCGCGCCCCGCCCTGGCCGCCGCGGACTTCCCCGGCTTCAGACCCTGGCGCAACCAGCTCTCCACCCGCTCGCTCCAGCTGAGGCTCGGCCGTGACGGCCTCTGGTACGGGTACGAGTCGGATCCCGATCGCGAGGACTGGTGGCCGCGCGGAACCCCCGACACCGACCCGGTCGGAGCGCTCGCCGCGCTGTTGGGCAGGTGACGGCGCAACGGACGCCGAGTGACGCGTGGCGGACGGTCGCCCGAGGACGGCGTCAGAAGTCGGCCAGTGTCGGTTCGTCGAGCCTGGCGACCGAGTCCTGGCCGTACGCGGCGACATACGCGTCACGGATCCTTTCGATCTGTGGGTCGCGGGTACGGGCCTCGGCCGCCGGATACAGCAGGATGAGTTCGTACGAGCGCTCCCGCTCGATGACGCCGTTGGAGTCCCGCCACTGGCCGCGGCCCTCCTGGATCGTCAGACCGTCGGGGAAGTGGGGCGTGACGCTGCGGTCGACGAACGTCATGAACTGCGCGTCCGTCACGTCAGGTCCGCCGTCCGGCCGTTCCGTGCCGAAGAACAGCCGGGACTCGAGGTACGCCTCACCATGCGCCGCCCCCGCTGCCGTCGCACGGGGCTTCGCGGTCCCTCCGTCGTCCAGCGTCGCCTGCGCGGCCGGTGCGCCGACGGTCAGCGCGGCGACCGCCGCGGCGACGACGGCGAGCAGCGTGCGCCGGGTCCGGTTCTGATGCTGCCTCTGGTCCTGGCGCTGCACGAAGGTCGGCACGGTTCGAAATCCTTTCGTGGAGTCGTGGCCGGGCGGCCGCCGGTGCAGCTCACTGTGGCCACCAGCAGGCCCGTTCGCCCGCCCGGACACAGGCTTCGACCGGATTCCACCCGCACGAGGACCGCCGCGATGGCGGCCGGAGCAGGGGACGCACGGGGCAGGCCGGCCGGCGGCGCCGGGGAGCCGGGCGGAGAAGCCGGGTAGGACGGGACGGACGGATCCTGGACGTCGACAGAGGAGCACCGGGATGACTTCAGCGGAGCGTGCGGACCGTCCACCGGCGGCGGATCTCGTGATCGCCGGGTGCACGGTGATGGTTCACGACGAGGACGGCCGGATCGACTTCGTGGACGACGCGGCGGTCGTGGTCCGTGACGGCGTCATCGACGCCGTCACCACGGCCGCGGCCGTCGCGGATCTCCCCGCCACCGAACGCATCGACGCCAAAGGCCAGTTGGCCATGCCCGGGCTGATCAACTGCCACACCCACACGCCGATGGTCGCGCTGCGCGGCATCGCGGAGGATCTGCCGGTGGAGGAGTGGTTCAACGACTGGATCTGGCCCATCGAGTCCAACCTGACGGAGACGGTCGTCGAACTGGGCGCCCTGCTGGCCTGCGCGGAGATGATCAGCGACGGCGTCACCACCTTCGCGGACCACTACTTCGCCATGGACCGGGTCGCCGCCGCGGTCACCCGGAGCGGCATGCGGGCGAACCTGGGCTGGGGCTACTTCTCCAGCCAGGGCGCGGAGGGACGCGAGCGTTCCCTCGACTTCGCCCTTCGCGCGGCCGGCGCGGCGGACGGCCGGATCACCACGTCCCTCGCGCCGCACGCCCCGTACACAGTGGATGACGAGGACCTCGCCGCCACCGCGCGGCTCGCCCGCGACCACGGGCTCATGGTCCATCTGCACGCGGCCGAGAACAGGGCTCAGACCGACCGCAGTGTCGAACGGCACGGGCTCACACCCGTCGAAGTGCTGGAGCGGGCCGGGCTGCTGGAGACCGATCTGCTCATCGCGCACGGCACCGGGATCACGGACGGGGACCTCTCGGTGCTGCGGCGCGCCACGGGCCGGATCGCGGTCGCCACCGCGCCGCGCGGCTACCTCAAATTCGGCTGGGACACGACACCGATCCGGGCGCTCGCGTCGATCGGCCTTCCCGTGGGGCTGGCCACCGACGGCGCCGCCTCCAACAACACCCTCGACGTGTGGGAGTCCATGACGCTCACCGCGCTCGTACAGAAGTCGACGGAGCGTGACCCGGCCTGGCTGACCGCACGGCAGGCGCTCGACCATGCCACCGCACAGAGCGCGCGGGCGCTGGGACTCGACGACCGCATCGGGGCGCTGGCACCGGGCAGGCGGGCGGACCTGATCCTGGTGGACCTCACCGGACCGCACACCCAACCCCTGCACGACCACGCGGCGACCCTGGTGCACAGCGCGCGCTCCTCGGACGTACGTACGACGGTCGTGGACGGCAGGGTGCTGATGCGCGACCGCCGTCTGCTCACCCTCGACGTGCCCGCCATCACCGCCGAACTGGCCAGTGAGCTGCCCGCTTTGACGCGACGGCGACAGGGCCGGCGTATTCAGGAGTACGACGGCCAGTAGGGCCGGAAGGAGTGGAGCCCTTCGAAAGTTCGCACACTCGATGGGGTGAATGCCTCGTTCAGCAGAACCGATGCGGCCGCACGGCGTTAATTCCGGTGCGGGCGAGTGTCCCGCGGGTTTCTCTTCTGAAGGCAGGCAACCATGAGGCAGGTTCACCGAAAGGGCCTGGCGACCGTGATGCTCACGGGCGGCGCGCTGGCCATGGCCACCGGCTACGCCCAGGCGGACTCGGGTGCGCACGGCGTCGCCGCCGGCTCGCCCGGCGTGCTCTCCGGCAACGGGGTCCAGGTTCCCGTCCACGTCCCGGTGAATGTGTGCGGCAACACGGTGAACGTCGTCGGACTGCTCAACCCGGCGGCGGGGAACTCCTGCGTCAACGAGTCGCACGGCGAGAACGGCGGCAAGGGCGGCAACGGCGAGCACGGCAGCGAGGGCGGCTCGCACGGCGGCGGCACGGGCGCCCACAACGGCGGCGGCGCACACGCGGACGGCGAGACGGCCGGATCGCCCGGCGTCCTGTCCGGCAACGGCGTTCAGCTCCCCGTCGACGTGCCGGTCAACGTGAGCGGCAACTCCGTGAACGTCGTCGGCATCGGCAACCCCGTCACCGGCAACACCTCGGTGAACGACTCCGCCGAGCCGCCGGCCGAGGAGAAGCCCACCACCCCGCCGAAGGCCACGGAGTCCGAGCAGCCGGCCGCGCCCGAGGCGCCGGCGCCCGCCCCGCAGTCCGCCGGGTCGTCCCTCGCCCACACCGGATCCGACGAACTGGCGTTCGCGGTGCCCGCCGGCGCGACGATGATCCTCGGCGGCCTTGTGCTGTACCGCCGGTTCCGCCCCTCCCAGGGGTCCTAGGGCCTGCCCGGAGCGGGGGACCCGGAGACCATTCCGGGCGGCCCCGGATCCGGCTCCTGGGGCAGGGGCCTTTGAGGCTCCGCGGCGTCCTGCGCGGGCCCCGTCTCGTCCGGGAGCCGTCTCCAGGACGCCAGCACGGCATCGATCTCCCCGGCCAGCCGGGCGCGCGCCTCTTTGCGGGCCACGCCCGCCATCAGGAGGGCGTCGTAGCCCGTGTCGAGGTGCCGCACGGACGCGCGCACGGCGGCCGTGACGGCTCCCTCCTGCAGGGAGCGGCCGGCCGCCGTGCGGCCCACACGCCCGCTGCCCCGGGCGGAGGCGTGGGCCGCGATCCCGGCGGCGCGCTCCTCGGGGCAGCCGGGGAACAGCTTCCGTATCCGCGCGGCCAGTTCGGCGGCGAAGCGGACGTCCGCTGCTGCCCGGCGGGCAGCGTCCCGCTCCCGGCGCCGGCGCCGGGCATCCGCGTCGGCGAGGCACGCCGACTCCGCGCGGGCGAGCGCGGACTCCTCGACGAGCAGCCCTTGGCGCTCGTAGCGGCCACGGCGGCGGTTGTGACGGATCACCACCGCCCACAGGGCACTCGCCTCCCTCGCCCGCCGGGTCAGCGCGGCGTCGCCCCGGGGCAGAAACACGAGATGGCCGAGATCGGCGCAGTCGAGACAGACCGGAACGCCGGACTCGAGAAGATGCATCGGCAGCGGGCCCCTGCGGCACTCGGCGCAGTGCCTGCCCTTGAGCGGCTGGATCACCACCAGGTCCATGTCCCGTTGGTACCCGGCGGATACGCTCCGATCCCATGACGCTCAACTGTGCAGTACTCGACGACTATCAGGATGTCGCGCTGTCCATGGCCGACTGGTCATCACTCGAGGGCAGCGTCGAAGTGCGCTCGCTCCACGAGCACTTCGGCTCCGAGGAAGAGGTGGCCGCGGCGGTCGGCGACTGCGAGATCCTGGTCGTGATGCGCGAGCGGACGCCCTTCCCCGCGTCCCTTCTCGACCGGCTGCCGCGTCTGCGGCTCCTGATCACCTCGGGGATGCGCAACGCGTCGATCGACCTCGCAGCCGCGGCCCGCAACGGTGTCACCGTGTGCGGCACCGCCAGCAATTCGGAGCCGCCCGCCGAACTGACGTGGGCGCTCATCCTCGGACTGGCGCGCCATGTGGCCACGGAGAGCGGCGCCCTGCGCGAGGGAGGCCCGTGGCAGTCCACGGTCGGCGCGGACCTGCACGGTCGTACGCTCGCGCTTCTCGGCCTCGGAAAGATCGGTGCGAAGGTCGCCGCGGTCGGCCGGGCCTTCGGCATGGACGTCCTGGCGTGGAGCCAGAACCTCACCGAGGAGAGAGCCGCCGAACACGGCGTCCGGCGGGCCGGGTCGCTCGGGGAACTGCTCGAGGCCGGCGACTTCGTCTCCGTACACCTGCAACTCGGCGAGCGCACACGGGGGCTGATCGGCGCCGGGGAACTGAAGCGGATGCGGCGGACCGCCTACCTCGTCAACACCTCACGGGCCGCGATCGTCGATCAGGAGGCCCTGGTGCTGGCCCTGCGCGAGGGCTGGATCGCCGGCGGCGGGCACCGACGTCTTCGAGGAGGAACCGCTGCCCGCCGACCACCCGCTGCGCACGGCCCCGAACTTCCTCGGCCTGCCCCACCTCGGCTACGTCACCCGCCGCAACTACGAGGGGTACTTCAGGGAGGCGGTCGAGGACATCGCCGCCTATCTCGCGGGCAGCCCCGTCCGTACCCTGGCGGTGCCCTCCTGACGCGTTCCGTCCGGATCAGGCCGGGACCCGGACGGAAGTCCTAGCGCACCCCGGGCGCCGCCGCGCCGATGAACTCCGACAGGGTCTCCCGTGCCTGTTCGGACCGGAGCGAGCGGTCCGCTTCGTCGGGTGCCTCGTGCAGACAGTTGGTGAGCTCGAACGCGGATGCCGCCAGTGCCAGGGCCTGCGGGTCGTCGCACACCAACTGGACCCGGATCAACGCCTGATGGGCGCTCGAACGCAGTCGGTACGAGTCGATGCGGGCCTCCTCCGCGACGGTGCTGCCCGGCGTCTCCAGCGCCCGGTGCCAGCGGTCGTTCTGGCCGCGGCGGTAGTCGACGAGCGCGCCGGCGAAGGCGCTGTACGCGGAGATCCGTTCCTGGCGCAGCTGCTCCGCCCGCGCGAGGACCGCGGTGCGTTCCGCGGTCTGGCGCTGGAAGAAGTGGGTCGCCACCGACCCGAGCAAGGTGCCGATGACCGCGATGAGCGCTGTCCACATGTGGTGCTCCCGGACTTGATATGTCGTGCGAGGGTGTGTGGCTCAGCGCCGGTTTGTTCGCCGGCTCCGGGCACGAGCGAATCAGATCACCGCAGTGGAGAGACGCGTCAAGTCCTCGGTGACGCCCTACTTCCGGTAACCACTTGATAGCTTGAGGCGTTTGCCGGAGCGATGACTCGGAGGGGACCGGCCATGCGTGGCTTCACGGTGATGGGCAAGCGGTTCGACGTACGTACGGCGCTGGTTCTGACGGGCTGCATGGCGGCGCTGGCGGTCGTCCCGTCCGCCGCGAACGCGACCCCCGGCAGCGGCGTCACGGGGACGGTCCTGGCCCAGGGCACGTCCGGCGACTCGCTGAGGATCACGGCCAAGGGACGCACGGATGTGGTCGTCCGCACCCTCACCATCGCCCCCGGCGGCACGACGGGGTGGCACCATCACCCCGGCCAGGTCCTCGCCGTCGTCCGGTCGGGCACGCTGACCCGCACACTGGACGACTGCTCCCTCGAGGTCACCGGTCCCGGCGGCGCGATCCTGGAACCGGCGGGCGCCCGCCATCGCCACCTCGGACGCAACCTCGGCACCGAACCGGTCGTCCTGTACGTGACGTACTTCCTGCCCGCGGGCAGTCCGCTCTCGGTGGACGAGGACGCGCCGGACTGCGCGGCCGGATAGCCGGCCGCCGCGCCGGGCCGGTCGGTGAGGATGGGTGTGTGCGACTCGAACCGATCACCTGGGAGCGGCTGGCCGAGAACCTGGCCGAGCGTGTCCTGAGAACGACCGCCGCCGACGGCAGCCCCTGGCTGCGCGTCGGTGTGGACGGTGCCCCGGCGTCACGTCCCGGCGAGCTCGCGGAGCTCGTCGGCGAGGCGCTGCGGGTGCGGGGGCGGGGTGTCGTCGTGGTGGGCACCGGCGGGTTCCTGCGGCCCGCTTCGCTCCGTTACGAGTACGGGCGCGAGGACCCCGACAGCTACTACAACGGCTGGTTCGACACGGGCGCGCTGTGGCGTGAGGTCTTCGGGCCGCTGGAAGCCGGCGGCAGCGGACGGGTCCTGCCCGATCTGTGGGACCCGCTGACGGACCGGGCGACCCGCAGCGCGCACGTCGAACTGCCGCCCGGCGCGGTGCTGTTGCTGCACGGTCCCTTTCTGCTCGGTCACTGGTTCCCGTTCGACCTGACCGTGCATCTGAGGCTGTCTCCGCCCGCGCTGGAACGCCGCACGGAAGAAGGCGAGCGCTGGACGCTTCCGGCGTACGCCCGGTACGAGGGAGAGGTCGGACCCGGTGACGCGGCGGACATCCTCGTACGGGCGGACGATCCACGGCATCCGGCCTGGTCGGCTGCCTCCTGACCCCGCCGCCGACGGCGGGCCCGGCCGACCGGCCGGGCTCAGGGGCGGCCGCCGATCAGCGCCACGGCCTCCGCACCGGCCCGGCAGCCCTCCTCCGCGGCCGTGCGGGCGTCCGCACCCGCCAGCCGTGCGGCGAGGAACGCCCCTGTGAAGGCGTCACCGGCGCCCGTGGTGTCCAGCACCTGGGCGGCACGGGACGGGAGGCGGGCGGTGAGCGTGCCGGCCTCGGCCACCAGCGCGCCCCCTGCGCCCAATGTCACCACGGTCAGCGGGACCGACCGGCTGAGTTTCACGGCGGCGTCGGCGGGGTCGGGCAGACCGGTCAGCAGCCGCGCCTCGTCCGTGTTCGGCAGCAGGACGTCCACGCCGCCGAGGTCCGACAGCAGCCGCTCGACGCCGCGTTCGCGGATGAATCCGGTGGAGGCCGGATCGACGCTCACCGTCACGCCTGCCTTCCGCGCCGCGGCCATCGCCGCGAGCGCCGTCGCACGACTGGTGCCGGAGAACAGCAGGTATCCGGAGAGATGCAGGTGACCGACCCCCTCCAGCAGATCGGGCGACCAGTCGGCCGGGCACAGCCGTAGTACGGCTCCGCTGTCCGTGAGGAACGTCCGCTCCGCGGTGCGGTCGACGAGCGCGACGACCGTCGCGGTCGGCACCTCGGCGTCGGGCACGAGCAGCGGCCGCACGCCCGCCGTGCGCAGTCGTGCCGCGTGCCACTCCAGGTCGGCGACGCCCGTGCGGGCGAGCAGCCGTACATCGCGGCAGCCCCGGTACGCCGCCCAGCACGCCACGTTCGAGCCGGCGCCGCCGGGCACGATGCGGATCGTGGCGGGGGTGTCCGTGCCGTGGGCGAGCGGCGTGCTGTGCCGGGCCACGACGTCGGTGACGACATCGCCCACGACAAGGAGTCCGGTCATGCGTACGCCGCTGCGATCCGTGCCGCGAGCCGGACATTGCCGCGCACGGCCGCCAGGTTGGCCTCGAGGGACGCGCCGTCGGTGTACCGCATCAGCCGCTCGAGGAGGAAGGGCGTGACGGCCTGCCCGGTCACGCCCTCTTCGCGCGCCTCGTCGAGCGCCCGCGCGAGCACCCGGTCGTGCAGTGCCGGGTCCAACTGCTCCTCCACCGGCACGGGGTTGGCCACGATCAGCGAGGAGTACGGCTCGGCGAGGGCGTCCTTGGCGCGCATCACGGCGGCGACCTCCTCAGGGGAGTCGACGGTCCAGACGACCGGTTCGCCGGAGGAGGCCAGATAGAAGCCGGGGAAGTGGCCGGTCCCGTAACCGATCACGGTCACCCCCAGGGTCTCCAGCCGTTGCAGCGTGGCCGGGACGTCCAGGATCGACTTCACGCCCGCACAGACCACCGTGATGCCCACCTGGGCGAGCAGCCGCAGGTCCGCCGATTCGTCCTGGGTCTCGGTCCAGCCCCGGTGCACGCCACCCAGGCCACCGGTCGCGAAGACCCGGACGCCGGCCAGGCCGGCGAGGAACGCCGTGGCGGAGACGGTCGTCGCGCCGCTCGCCCCCATGGCGACGGCGGGAGCGAGATCGCGATGGCCGAGCTTGCGCATCCCGGGGTCGCCCGCGACCCGTTCCAACTCGGCCTTGGTGAGCCCGACATGGGCTCTGCCGTCGAGCACGGCGATGGTCGCGGGGACGGCGCCGCCCGAGCGGACGAGGGCCTCGAGCTCCGTCGCGACGGCCAGATTGCGGGGACGCGGCAGTCCGTGCGCGATGATCGTCGATTCCAGGGCCACGACGGGCACTCCGGTATCGAGGGCTTCCCTGACCTCTTCGGACACCATGGCTGCGGTCTTCGGCATGTCCCATCCCTGGCGCGGGGAAGCGGGGCGCAAACCTCGGGTGGACGGGAATCGAGCTGATTGGAAGGAAAGTTTACTGACAACCATTGACAGGGGCATGGCTGCTTGTCACCATCCCGGCAGCGGCTTGGCGCGGCGCCCGATCCCTGTGGGCGTGACGCGCTCAGCGAGAGCTCTGACCCGGCCGCTGTACGCCGAGCCCTGCCCGGGCGCGGCGCGTCGCAAGGAGTCCAGCTCTCGCCGTCCCCGTCCAGGGAGCCAGGTATGCGCCTGACCGCCTCCACCCCACCACGCCGGACCGCGGTACTCGCCCTCTCCGCCGTACTGCTGCTGATCGCCGCCGTCCTCATCGCCCGTCCCGGCCGGGCCGATGCCGCCGGTACCGGCGGCACCGCCGCCGCTGACCCCCTCATCTCGCGCGGCAGGACCGTCACCGCCTCGTCCCTCGAAGGCTCCGCGTTCGCCGCCTCCAACGCCTTCGACGGGAACACGGGAACCCGCTGGGCCTCCGCCGAGGGCCGGGACCCACAGTGGATCAGCGTCGACCTCGGCGGCGCCGCCACCGTCTCGCGGGTCACGCTCGACTGGGAGGTCGCCCACGCCCGGCAGTACCGCATCGAGATGTCCGCCGACGGCGCCGCCTGGACGCCCATCGCCACGGAGACCGCGGGTGACGGCGGCACGGACGAGTTCACCGGCCTCGCCGGCAAGGGCCGCTATCTGCGCGTCCACGGCACCGCACGCGGCACCCAGTACGGCTACTCGCTCTGGGAGGTCGACGTCTACGGCACGGTCGGCGGCGAACCGCCGACCGGCGCGTTCACCGTCGTCGCGGCGGGCGACATCGCCGCCCAGTGCACCGCGTCGTCGAGCTCCTGCGCCCACCCGAAGACCGCCGCCCGGGCCCAGCAGATCAACCCGAGGTTCTATCTGACAATGGGCGACAACCAGTACGACGACGCCCGTCTCTCCGACTTCCGCAACTACTACGACAAGACCTGGGGCGCCTTCAAGGCGAAGACCCGGCCGGTACCCGGCAACCACGAGTCGTACGACCCGGCGGGCGAGTTCGTGGGCTACAAGCAGTACTTCGGCGCCATCGCCTACCCGCAGGGCAAGCCCTACTACAGCTACGACGAGGGCAATTGGCACTTCGTCGCCCTCGACTCCAACACCTTCGACGACCCGGCCCAGATCAGCTGGCTCAAGGACGACCTCGCCCGCAACAGCAAGAAGTGCGTCGCCGCCTACTGGCACCATCCGCTCTTCAGCTCCGGCGGACACGGCAACGACCCTGTCGGCAGGCCCGTCTGGGACATCCTGTACCGGGCCAAGGCCGATCTCGTCCTCGGCGGCCACGACCACCACTACGAGCGCTTCGCGCCGCAGGACCCGGCCGGCCGGGCCACCGCCGACGGCATCGTCCAGATCGTCGGCGGCACGGGCGGCGCCGAGCCCTACGCGATCGAGGAGGTCCAGCCCAACAGCCAGAGGCGCATCAGCGGCCCGTACGGCGTGCTGAAACTGGACTTCACCGACACGACGTACCGCTGGAGCTACGTGGCCTCCGACGGTTCCGTCAAGGACACCAGCCCCACCTACACCTGCCACTGACGATGTATCTGGCCACCACCGGCCGGCCTGACACGCCGCCCGCACCGGGATCAGCACCCGGGGCGGCGCGGCGGGTCCCCGGCACCGTGATCGCGCTCGGAGCGGTCAGCCTCGTCACCGACATCTCCTCCGAGATGGTCACCGCCGTGCTGCCGCTCTACTTCGTCCTCGGACTTGGCCTGTCGCCCCTTCAGTTCGGCTTCCTCGACGGGCTGTTCAACGGCGTGACCGCCCTGGTGCGGCTCGCCGGCGGCCACGCCGCCGACCGGGGCGGCCGGCACAAACGCGTCGCCGGGGCCGGCTACGCGCTCTCCGCCTTCTCCCGGCTCGGGCTGCTGCTCGCGGGCGGCGCGACCGGAGGCATCGCCGCCGCGCTGGCCGCCGACCGGATCGGCAAGGGCATCAGGACGGCCCCCCGCGACGCGATGATCACACTCAGCGGTCCGCCCGAGACGCTGGGCCGGGCCTTCGGCGTCCACCGCGCCATGGACACGACGGGAGCGCTGCTCGGCCCGCTCGCCGCGTTCGGTCTGCTGTGGGCGACCGCGGACGCCTACGACGCGGTGTTCGTCGTCAGCTTCTGCATCGGGCTGCTGGGCGTGGTGCTGCTGGCCCTGCTGGTACCGGGGCACTTCACGCCGCCCGCACCCACCCCGGCGAGCCCCGCCCGCGACCGCCGTTCGGTGCTCGAGCCGCTGAGAAGTCCGGCCTTCCGCCGCATACTCGCCGCCGCCGCGCTGCTCGGCGCGGCGACCATCGGCGACGCGTTCGTCTACCTGCTGCTGCAACGCAGGCTGGACGTGGGCGTGGTCTGGTTTCCCCTGCTCCCGCTCGGCGCCGCGGCCGTCTACCTGCTGCTCGCCGTCCCGGCCGGCCGCCTCGCCGACCGCGTGGGCCGGCGGGTCCCGTTCCTGTGCGGGCACGGCGCCCTGCTCGCCGCCTACCTGCTGCTGCTCACGCCGATCAACGGCACGGCCCTCCTCACCCTCGTCCTGGTTCTCGTCGGCGCCTTCTACGCGACCACCGACGGCGTGCTCATGGCGCTCGCCGGACCCCTGCTGCCCGCCGCCCGGCGGGCGAGCGGCCTGGCGCTGCTCCAGACGGGCCAGGCGGTGGCCCGGCTGATCGCCGCCGCCGGATTCGGCGCGGCGTGGACGTTGTGGGGCCCGAGGCCCGCGCTCGCCGTGGCCGCGGCCGCGATGCTCACCGCCCTGGTACTCGCCCGGGCCGCTTTGCCCCGTACGGAACAGGAAAGGCAGTCGCCATGAAGCCACCCCCGTCCCCGTCCACGGCCGGTTCCCGCCGGCGGATCGGCGCGCTCGTGCTCGCCACGGTGGTGCTGGCGGGCGTCGCCGTCGGATACACGGTGAACGCGTCCGGCCGCGGCGACCGGCCGGCCGCCGCGGAGGAAACCTTCGAACTCGCCGGGCCCCGGCTGTACTTCCGCAGCACTCAGGAAGGGGACGGCCGCATAGCCCACAGGCCCGCGGCGGAGCAGGAACCGGACGCGCCCCGCACGACCGGCGGCCCCTCCTGCGACCGCTTCCACGCGGCGGGCGGCGCCGCCCTGTGTCTCCAGCGCCGCCCAGGCGTGCCGCCACGCGCCTACGCGGTCGTCCTCGACCGCCGGCTGCGCGAGACCCGCCGCATCGCGCTGCCCGGAATTCCCGACCGGGCACGGGTGTCGGCGTCCGGACGCATGCTGTCGTGGACGATGTTCGCCGTGGGGGACTCGTACGCCGGCTCGTCCTTCTCCACGCGTACCTCCATCCTCGACCTGCGCACCGGTTACCTGATCAAGAACATGGAACAGATCCCCCTCACCCTCGACGGCCGCCGCTACCATGCGCCGGACGTCAACTACTGGGGCGTCACCTTCGCCCGCGACGACAACCGCTTCTACGCGACCGTCTCGTCCAAGGGACGCACCCATCTCGTGGAGGGCGACATGCGCACCTGGTCGGCGCGGGCGCTGCGCGAGAACGTCGAATGTCCCTCGTTGTCACCGGACGACGGGCGGATCGCCTTCAAGAAGAAGACCGGCGGCGGCGACCGGGCCCGGCCGTGGCGACTCCACGTCCTCGACCTGAAGACCATGCGCGAGCATCCCCTGGCGGAGACCCGCGGCGTGGACGACCAGGCGGCGTGGCTCGACGACGGCACGATCGCGTATGCGCTGCCGCGGGAGGACGGGCGGGGCACCGACATCTGGACGGTCCCCGCCGACGGCACGGGCCGGCCCCGTCTGCACGTGGCACGGGCGTCCTCCCCGACGCCGGTGCGGTGACGGGCGCGGGGGGCAACTCAAGCCCGTCCGGGGCCTTCCGGCCCCGCCAGGGGCGGGGCCGGAAGCCGCGGGCAGCCGCCACGCCCCTACGCCCGGGCCAACGCCCTGTGTACCGCCAGTCCGGCCATCGGCAGCAACAGCACCACGCCCACCGCGTTCAGCCACCCGTACCCCGCCTGCGCCACCACCAGGCCCGCCGCCGCGCCGCCCACGCCGGCCGCCGTGTTCATCGCCAGGTCGGACAGGCCCTGGACCGCCGCCCTCGTGGGCTGCGGGACGGACTCGGTGAGCAGCGTGGAACCGGAGACGAGTCCCGCCGACCAGCCGAGGCCGAGCAGGAACAGCCCCGCCGCGGTCTGTTTGTGGTTGCCGCCGGCGGTTCCGGCCAGCACCGCGGCCGCGCACAGCAGGCCCGCCGCCACCCCGATCACCGCGAGCCGTCCGACGCGGTCGGCGAGCCGGCCCATCACCGGCGAGAAGGCGTACATGCCCGCGATGTGGCCGCTGATCACCAGGCCGATCAGCTCGATGCCGGCCCCGTGGTGGCCGAGCGCGACGGGGGTCATCGACATGATCGACACCATGGCGGTGTGCGACACGGCCACGGTCACCAGCGCCAGCCGCGCCATGGGGGACTCGCGCACGGCGAGCAGCCCCGCCTTCAGCGACCGGCCTTCGGGGGAGCGGTCGGCCGGCGACATCGCCCGTGCCGTGAGCAGCGGGTCGGGCCGCAGGAGGACGAGTACGAGGACGGCGGAGACGAGGAACACCCCCGCCGCCCAGAGGAACGGACCCGCGGCAGGCGGGATGCCGAGGCCCGACACGCTGCGGCCGGCCGGTGAGGCGATGTTGGGTCCGAGCACCGCTCCGATCGTCGTCGCCCATACGACGGTGGAGATGGCCCGGCCGCGCCGCTCGGGCTCCGCCAGGTCGGCGGCCGCGAACCGGGCCTGCAGATTGGCTGACGACGCGGCTCCGAAGCCCGCCATCCCGACCAGCAGGAGCGGGAAGTGGCCGAGGACCGCGGCGACCACGACCAATCCCGCACCGAGCGCGCCGATGAGGTAGGCCAGCACCAGTCCGGGCCGGCGGCCCCGCGCGGTCATCAGGGCGGCCAGCGGCACGGAAAGGAGGGCGGTGCCGGCGACGGTGGCGGTCGGGGCGAGCCCGGCCAGGGCCTCGGTGCCGCTGACCTCGTGGGCGAGCACCGTGGCCAGTGCGATACCGGTGGCGACCCCGAGCCCGCCGAGGATCTGGCTGGCGATCAGCACAGCGTTGATGCGCCTGCGTATCGCGGGCAGTTCCTCCGCCGCCACGGCGGTCTTGGAAGCCTCGGGTATGTCAGGAGCGTCGGGCGGCATGGTCACCGACGCAGTGTCTCAGAACGGATCGCGGGGGCGGGCCTGCCCGTGAGATCCGGGAAGCAGCCCTTGTCAGGGGCCCCCTCCGCCCCCTCAGAACAGCGGCTGCGGCAGCACACCCTCAAGGGCCAGCAGCTGCCGTTTGGTCTCCAGCCCGCCGCCGAAGCCCCCGAGCCCGCCGTCCGTCTCGACCACCCGGTGGCACGGCACGACGACCGGCAGCGGGTTGGAGCCCATCGCCGCGCCCACCGCCTGTGCCGCGCCCGGCTGGCCGACGCGGGCCGCGAGCTCCCCGTATCCCACGACCGCGCCGTAACCCACGCCGGCCAGCAGTTCCCGCAGCACCTGCCGGTTGAAGCCGGCCGAGAGCGACCAGTCCAGCGGCAGGTCGAAGGTGCGCAGTGTGCCCGCGAAATAGGCCTGGAGCTGGCGTATCGGCTCGGCGAGCCGGCCCGCCGGGTCCTCGACGGGCTCGGCCCCCAGCCGGTCCGCCAGCTGCGCGGGCATCCGGTCCCGTACCGCCGGCCCGGCGTGGAAGGCCACGCTCACCAGGCCCTCGTCGGTCGCGGCGAGGAGCAGTGGGCCGATGTCCGTGCCGGTCACGGCCCACTCGAAGGTCTTCATACCGACCACCGTACGGCGGGCCACTGACAGTCGGGCCCTGCACGGCCGCCGTACGGTCACGGATGGCCGGGCGGCGTCGGTCAGCCGACGGCGTCCCGCACGATGTCGGGGTTGTTGGTGATGATCCCGTCCACGCCGAAGCCGGCCACGCGGGTGGCGGCCGCGGCATCGTTGACGGTCCAGGTGCTGACCCGCAGCCGCTTGCCGTGCGCGCCCTTGAGAGCGTGCACCGCGGCGACGTACTCGGCGCTGAGGGAGGCGTGCGGGGGGTTGATCTGGTCGGTGAACGCCGCGTACGAGGGCAGGTCGGCGACCGCCGGGGTGCCGAGGAAGCCGGTCGTGATGTCGGGGCGCTGCTGGTGCACCGCCCTGACGCTGTCCACGCCGAAGCTCTGGATGACGAGCCTGCTCCGCACGTGGCTCCGGTCGAGCCAGCCCTCCTGGCCCAGCACGCGCAGGGTGTCCCTCTCGATGCCGGGGTAGAGCTCCGGCTTCTTGATCTCCAGGAGCAGCTTCTGGTTGTTCTCGTCCACGCGTTCGAGGTACTGCTTCAGTGTCGGCACCCGGGCGCCCGCCCACTCGGCGCCGCGCCAGCTGCCCGCGTCCAGGGTGGCGATCTCCGCGGCGGTGAAGTCCTTCACCTTCCACGGCGCGCGGTCGGGGAAGCGCTGCTCCACGTCTGTGGTCCTCGCGAGTGAGTCGTCGTGCATGACGACGAGCTCCCCGTCCTCGGTGCGCTGGACGTCATTCTCGACCCAGGCGAAGCCCATCTCGTCGGCGAGGTCTATCGCCGCGAGGGTGTTCTCCGGTGCGTAGGCGGACGCGCCGCGGTGAGCGATCACCCGCGGAGTGTCCTCATGGCCGACGGCGGACTGCTCGGTTGCTGCCGCGGTGCCGGGCAGCACCAGCGCGGTGAGTCCCAGAGTCGTGGCGGCCAGTACAGCGACGGGGCGTGCGTACACGGATTCTTCCTCACGTCGTCGGATCACGGACGGGCCGAGAGTGGCATCTCCCGGCCAACGAGGCACAGGCGAAGTATGGCCACAAGGTGAACGGGCCCGCCCCCGGGCGGCCTTGGGCGTGGGGCCGAGTGGGCGGACGCGGTGCCCGGGTCGACAAATCTCTGTGAAGACGTCTGCCCGTACTTCCATGTGCGGTTCCGGGAGCCGTACGCTCGCCCAGAACCAGACGTTCCATCCAAGATCGCGGGGATCGTAGGGCGCCGGGGATCGCACGGGACGAAGGGTGCACGGGATGCAGGGCACGGTGGACGGTTTCGGCTACGGCCTCGTCACCCCGGTGGCGGCCTACCTCATGGCATGCCTCGGAGGAGCACTGGGACTGCGCTGCACCACGAGGTCCGTACGCGGGGAGGGCTCGTTCCGGCCGGGCTGGCTGGCGCTCGGCGCGACGGCGATCGGCTCGGGCGTCTGGAGCATGCATTTCATCGCGATGATGGGCTTCACCGTCGAAGAGGCCCCCATCGGCTACGACAAGGCGACGACCTTCGCCAGCCTCGCCGTGGGCATCGTGATGGCGGGCGTCGGGATCTTCATCGTCGGCCAACGCGGCGCGACCCGGATGTCCCTCGTCACCGGCGGGACGATCACCGGACTCGGAGTGGCCTCCATGCACTACCTGGGCATGAATGGCATACGACTGCCGGGACGCATCGAGTACGACACCCTCACGGTCGCCCTGTCCGTCGTGGTCGCCGTCGTCGCGGCCACCGCGGCGCTCTGGGCAGCGGTGTCCGTCCACGGCTTCATGGTCAGCCTGGGCGCCAGCCTGCTCATGGGCCTCGCCGTGAGCGGAATGCACTACACCGGGATGGCCGCCGTGAACGTCCACGTCCACGAAGCGGTGGACGCCGCGGTCGCCGGCGACACGCCGGCCGAACTCCTCGCCCCGATGCTCGTCGGCCCCGCCGTGTTCCTGCTGATCGCCGGCATCGCGGTCCTGTTCGACCCGCTGCTCGTGACCGGCGGTGCCGACCGGCCCGGGCGCGGCGACGGCAGGGCGCTGCGCCCCGACCTGCCCGCGCCGAGGGTCCGGCGGCCCCTCGCCCGGACCTCCGGACGGGGGCCCGGGCGGGACCCCTGGGGAGCGGACCGCCGCTGAGGCGGGCGGTCCGCCACCGTTCACGCCCCGACTGTCAGTGGGTGGTCGTACGGTTGTTGCATGCGGCCCGTTTCCAAGATCGAACGTACGGTGGCGCCTTTCGAGGTCGTCAGCCACTTCCAGCCCAGCGGCGACCAGCCGACGGCCATCGCCGAGCTGGAGCGACGCATCCGTGCCGGTGAGAAGGATGTCGTCCTGCTCGGAGCGACGGGCACGGGCAAATCGGCGACCACTGCCTGGATGATCGAGAAGCTTCAGCGGCCCACCCTGGTCATGGCACCGAACAAGACCCTGGCCGCCCAGCTGGCGAACGAGTTCCGCGAGCTCCTGCCGAACAACGCGGTGGAGTACTTCGTCTCGTACTACGACTACTACCAGCCCGAGGCGTACGTCCCGCAGTCGGACACCTACATCGAGAAGGACTCCTCGATCAACGAGGAGGTCGAGCGGCTGCGCCACTCCGCGACCAATTCCCTCCTCACCCGGCGCGACGTCGTCGTGGTCGCCTCCGTCTCCTGCATCTACGGCCTCGGCACCCCGCAGGAGTACGTGGACCGGATGGTGCAGCTCAACGTCGGCGACGAGATCGACCGCGACCAGCTGCTGCGCCGCTTCGTCGACATCCAGTACACCCGCAACGACGTGGCTTTCCAGCGCGGCACCTTCCGGGTGCGCGGCGACACCATCGAGATCTTCCCGGTCTACGAGGAGCTCGCTGTCCGGATCGAGATGTTCGGCGACGAGATCGAGGCGCTGTCCACGCTGCACCCGCTCACCGGCGAGATCCTCAGCGAGGACCGGTCGCTCTACGTGTTCCCCGCCAGCCACTACGTGGCGGGCCCCGAGCGTATGGAGAAGGCGGTCAACGGCATCGAGGCGGAGCTTGAACAGCGCCTCGCCGAGCTCGACAAGCAGGGCAAGCTGCTGGAGTCCCAGCGGCTGCGCATGCGGACCACGTACGACATCGAGATGATGCGCCAGATCGGCTCCTGCTCCGGCATCGAGAACTACTCGATGCACTTCGACGACCGCGAGCCCGGGTCCCCGCCGAACACCCTCCTCGACTACTTCCCCGAGGACTTCCTCCTCGTCATCGACGAGTCGCACGTCACGGTTCCGCAGATCGGCGCGATGTACGAGGGCGACGCGTCCCGTAAGCGCACACTCGTCGACCACGGCTTCCGGCTGCCGTCCGCCCTCGACAACCGCCCGCTGAAGTGGGAGGAGTTCACGGAGCGGATCGGCCAGACCGTCTATCTGTCGGCGACACCGGGCACCTACGAACTGTCCCGCGGCGACGGCTTCGTGGAGCAGATCATCCGCCCCACCGGGCTCATCGACCCGCAGGTCGTCGTCAAGCCCACCGAGGGCCAGATCGACGACCTCGTGCACGAGATCCGCGAGCGCACGGAGAAGGACGAGCGCGTCCTGGTCACCACACTCACCAAGAAGATGGCCGAGGACCTCACCGACTACTTCCTCGAGCTCGGCATCCAGGTCCGCTATCTGCACAGCGACGTCGACACGCTGCGCCGCGTCGAGCTGCTGCGGGAGCTGCGCTCCGGCGAGTACGACGTCCTGGTCGGCATCAACCTCCTGCGTGAGGGTCTCGACCTGCCGGAGGTGTCGCTGGTCGCGATCCTCGACGCCGACAAGGAGGGCTTCCTGCGCTCCGGCACCTCCCTGATCCAGACCATCGGCCGAGCGGCGCGCAACGTCTCCGGCCAGGTCCATATGTACGCGGACAAGATCACGCCGGCGATGGAGAAGGCCATCGAGGAGACCAACCGCCGCCGGGAGAAGCAGATCGCGTACAACACGGAGAAGGGCATCGACCCGCAGCCGCTCCGCAAGAAGATCAACGACATCGTCGCGACCATCGCGCGCGAGGAGATCGACACCGAGGAACTGCTGGGCACCGGCTACCGCCAGGCGAAGGCCGAAAAGCCGGGCAAGGCCGCCAAGGCGCCGGTCCCGTCCCTCGGCGCCGGAGCGGGCCGCAAGGGCGACATCCTCACGGACCGCCCCGCGGCCGAACTGGCCGGGATCATCGAAGAGATGACGGACCGGATGCGCGCGGCCGCCGCGGAGCTGCAGTTCGAGGTCGCCGCCCGACTGCGCGATGAGGTCGGCGAGTTGAAGAAGGAGCTGCGTCAGATGAAGGAGGCCGGGCTCGCCTGAGCCCGGTGGGCGGGATGTGACGGGCGCACACACCTGGTGTGTTGCAAGACCGACACAAAAACCGGCGACCTTGCCGCGCTGTCGGTGCGACTGCGTAGGGTGCTTGAACAACCGCACACATGGGCGGTGGCAATTCGCGAGAAGGGGACAGCGCGTGACGGTCAACATGACCAAGGGCCAGGCCATCAGCCTGCAGAAGAGTGACGGGGGCACCCTCACGGCGGTGCGGATGGGCCTCGGCTGGCAGGCAGCGCCCCGCCGCGGTCTGTTCGGCTCGCGCACCCGGGAGGTCGACCTGGACGCCTCCGCGGTGCTGTTCGCCGACAAGCAGCCGGTGGACGTGGTCTTCTTCCGCCACCTCGTCAGCGACGACGGCTCCGTCAAGCACACCGGTGACAACCTGGTCGGCGGCGCCGGTTCCGGCGGTGACGACGAGGCGATCCTCGTCGACCTGCAGCGGGTCCCGGTCCACATCGACCAGATCGTCTTCACGGTGAACTCGTTCACCGGCCAGACGTTCCAGGAGGTGCAGAACGCCTTCTGCCGCATCGTCGACGAGACCAACGGCCAGGAGCTGGCCCGGTACACCCTCGACGGCGGTGGCCAGTACACCGCGCAGATCATGGCGAAGGTGCACCGCGCCGGCGCCGGCTGGCAGATGACGGCCCTCGGCAACCCGGCCAACGGCCGTACGTTCCAGGACCTGATGCCCGCAATCCTGCCGCACCTGTAGGAACCGGCGGCATTCACAGTCGGACCGCAGCTCCCGGAGGCCCGGCCGCCGGGAGCTGCCCGCGTACCAACCGCAACAGCAGCGCACCGAGGGGACAGAGCGATGACGGCCGAGCTGGTCCGGGGGCAGAACCACCCCTTGCCCGACAGCCGACTTGAGATCCGCGTGTCGGCCGACCATCCGGTCGTCGCCTGCGCCACCTGCTCCGACGAGCGGGGGGCCGCGCGCGAGGAGTGGGTGGCCCGTCCCGGCGCCACCGGCCTGCCCGGTGTCGAGGTGCCGGAACGCGCCGAGCGGTCCCCCCGGTTCGCCGTCGACCTGGACGCGGTGCCCGCGGAGGTGCACCAGGTCAACGTGCTGCTCGCGCTCCCCGTGGGCGCCGGCGGCCCCGACCGCTTCGGAGTCACCGCCGCGCCCTTCGTGGCGGTCATCACCAAGGACGGCTCCGAGCTGGCCAGTTTCACCATCACCGGCCTGGACACCGAGACCGCGCTCGTCGCCGTCGAGCTGTACCGCCGGCAGGGTGCGTGGAAGGTCCGCGCGGTGGGCCAGGGATACGCGGGCGGGCTCGCCCAGCTGCTGGCGGACCAGGGCATGGCCCAGGCGGACCGGACGGCGGCGGCCATACAGGAGACCGCCGCGCCACGCGCGCACCGCGCGGAGCCGGCCCGGCTGCACACGGCCGCCGACGCCGCGGGAGCGGTGTCCGGCCCGGACCAGCCGTCCCCCGCGGACGCCACGCTCACCGGCGGCCTCACCGCCCCCCAGCCCGCCGCCGACTCCGCTCCACCGCAGGCACCCACGCCCGACGCCCCGCAGATGCCCGGCGGCCCCATCAACTACGCCCATCCGCGCAGGCAGTCGGCGCCGCCCCCGCCGGCCCCCGCGGCGCAGCCCGGGGAGCCCGGCCGGCCGCCCGCCCCGGTGGCGGGCGACGCGAGCGGCTGGTCCATGGAGGAGCGGCTCTACAACCAGGTCTGGGGCATGTTCGAGGACCTCGCCCGGGCCGTCGCGGCGTACCGCAGCGCCGTCGAGTTCGCCGAGTCCCGGATGGACAAGGAGCTCGACAGCGTCCTGTCCGACCCGCGCAGCCGCATCGGCAGCACCGGGGACGCCGCGAGGACCGCCGCACGGGCCAAGTGCGAGCAGCTGACCGACCAGGCCCGCCAGGTCCTCGACCGTGACCTCGCCCAGCTGGCCGCGGAGTCCGCGGTCGTCGAGCCCGCGCTGCCGCCCGCGTTCGCCCGCTGGGACAACCCCTGCTGGCACGCCTACCGCGTCCCCATGGAGATTCCGATGGCGCTGCGCCTCGGCGATCTCCATCTGCCGGAGAGCCCCGAGCTGCGGATCCCGTGCCTGGTGCGGCTGCCGCTGGAGCGCGGCCTGTGGGTGGACAGCGGCCGCTCGAGCTCGGACGCCGCGATGGCGCTGGACGAGGCGCAGCTGCGCCGGCTCGCGCTCGACTCGGCGGTCGCGCTCGCGGCCCGGCTGCTCGCCGTGTACCCGCCCGGCGAGTTCACCGTCCATGCCATCGACCCGGCCGGCTCGGCCGCCGCCTCACTGGCGCCGCTGGTCGACTCCGGGGCCCTCGCCGGTCCGCCGGCCGCGGGCGCTCAGGGCGTGAGCACCGTGCTCGCCAAGCTCACCGAGCGGGTCGACCTGGTGACGATGGCGGTGCGGGGCGGGGCAGCCGACTCGCTCCCCCCTGGCCTCGACACCGGCGAGCAGCTGCTGATCGTCAACGACTTCCCGCACGGTTTCGACGACCGGGCGGTCACCCAGCTTCGTTATCTGGCCGACGAGGGCCCGGCCGTCGGCGTCCATCTGATGATGGTCGCGGACCGGGAGGACGCCACGGCCTACGGTCCGGTCCTCGATCCGCTGTGGCGCTCGCTGCTGCGCGTCACACCGGTCCCCGACGACCACCTCGCCGACCCGTGGGTGCGGCACGCGTGGACGTACGAGCCGCTGACCGTGCCGGACGGCAGTGACGTGCTGCGGCAGGTGCTGACCCGCGTGACGGAGGCCCGGAGGTCCTGGAACCGCTGACCGAGCGGCGGGCTGCGCCGCCGACCTGGTGACTTGACCCTTCCTTTGCCTCGGCCTTTACCTTTCCTTGGCCTTTCATGTACGGTTCTTTACGCGGAGGGGAGTACTCCCGACTCGCGGCGTGCCCGTCAATACGGACCGACAGAGAGGTCCCGGGGCGCCGGCCCGTGGCACGGCCCGGGTGGAGGAGACCTCCGGCAGCGACGACGCTGATCAGTAGCCGTACGACGCCGGAGGCGCAGTGGACGTTTCAATGACCATCTGGGTGCTGACCATTCTCGGTCTCAGCGCCCTCATCGCGGTCGACTTCTTCATCGGGCGCAAGCCCCACGACGTGTCGATCAAGGAAGCCGGCATCTGGACCGTGGTCTGGATCGTGCTGGCCGCGCTCTTCGGTCTCGGCCTGCTGTTCGCCGGTGAGAGCCAGGCGTCGGGCGAGTTCTTCGCGGGCTTCATCACCGAGAAGTCGCTGAGTGTCGACAACCTCTTCGTCTTCGTCCTGATCATGGCGAAGTTCGCGGTGCCGTCGCATCTTCAGCAGCGGGTGCTGCTGATCGGTGTGCTCATCGCCCTGGTGCTGCGAGCCATCTTCATCGCGGCCGGTGCGGCGATCATCGCCAGCTTCTCCTGGGTCTTCTACATCTTCGGCGCGTTCCTGATCTACACCGCCTGGAAGCTCATCCAGGAGGCGCGGTCGGACGAGGAAGAGGAGGAGTTCGAGGAGAACAGGCTCCTCAAGTCGATCGAGCACCGCTTCGGCGTCGCCGACAAGTACCACGGCACCAAGCTCTTCATCCGTAACAACGGGAAGCGCGTCCTGACGCCGCTGATGGTCGTCATGCTCGCCATCGGCACCACCGATGTGCTCTTCGCGCTGGACTCCATCCCCGCGATCTTCGGTCTGACCCAGGACCCGTACATCGTGTTCACGGCCAACGCCTTCGCCCTGATGGGTCTGCGGCAGCTGTACTTCCTCATCGGCGGACTGCTCAGGAAGCTGGTCCACCTCAGCTACGGCCTCTCGGTGATCCTCGGATTCATCGGCGTGAAGCTGGTGCTGCACGCTCTGCACGAGAGCGGTGTGCACGTCCCCGAGATCTCCATCCCGGTCTCGCTGGCGGTCATCTGCGGCGTGCTCGTCATCACGACCATCACCAGCCTGATCGCTTCCAAGAAGCAGGCCGAGCGGGAGGCGGCGGAGGACGTGAAGAAGGACAGCGTCGAGGCCTGACGGACCGCGCGGCACCGCGGCACGCGGAGCACGCACCGGCGGGTGCGGACGGAAGCACCGTCCGCACCCGCCGTCGTCCGTTCCCGGCATCTCGTACCGTGACCCACGACAACACCCGGCCGGGACAAGGGATGTGACCGCCATCGCCGTACGGACAGACGCGAAGGAGCCGCTGCCCGCGCTGCGGCTGTACAGGGCCGCCCAGGAGCCGCTGGCCGCCGTCCTGCTGCTGCACGGAGGCCGCGCCGACGCACTGGAGCCACCGCCCGCCCTCAACCTCCCGCTCGCGCGGATGAAGCCGTTCGCGCGGGCCATAGGCCGTGCCACGGCCGGACAGCGGGTGGCGCTCGGCCGGGTCCGCTACGGCCACCGCGGCTGGAACGGGGAGCGCGCGGACGCGGCCCGTGACGCCCGCCTGGCTCTGGAAGAACTGGCCACGCTGACCGGGGCGGTGCCGACGGTCCTGGTGGGCCACTCCATGGGCGCGCGGGCCGCCCTGCACGCGGCGGGACACCCGCAGGTGAAGGCGGTCGTCGGGCTCGCCCCCTGGTGCCCGCCGGAGGACCCGGTCGACCACCTCGAAGGCAGGACCGTGGTACTGCTGCACGGCGACCGCGACCGGATCACCGACCCGGCGGAGACCTGGGCGTTCGCCGCACGGGCGCGAGCGGCGGGCGCCGACGTCCGCGAACTGCCGGTGCCCGGCGGCGACCACGCGATGCTCCGCGGCGCGGCCGGCTGGCACGCGCACACCACACGCCTGGTGCTCGAACTGATCGGCACCACCGGCTGACCGAGCTTGTGGGGACAGGCTCCGCGCCGGCCGTGGGGCCGGCGCGGAGCCCGGCGGTCTCACCAGCCGCGTGCGCGCCACTCGGCCAGGTGCGGACGCTCCTCGCCCAGACTGGTGTCCTTGCCGTGCCCCGGATAGACCCATGTCTCGTCGGGGAGACGGGCGAACAGCTTCTCCTCCACGCCGTCGAGCAGGCTCGTGAACGCCTTCGGATCGTCGTGGGTGTTGCCCACACCGCCCGGGAACAGGCAGTCACCGGTGAAGACGTGCGGGTGGCCGTGCGGGTCGTCGTAGACGAGCACGATCGAGCCCGGGGTGTGACCCACCAGGTGACGGGCGGTCAGCTCCACGCGGCCCACCCGGATCGTGTCGCCGTCGTCGACGGGCACGTCGGTGGGGACGGGGATGCCGTCCGCGTCATGACGCCCGGCGTAGGTGCGTGCGCCGGTCGCCCGCACCACCTCCTCCAGCGCCTGCCAGTGGTCGCCGTGCCGGTGGGTGGTCACGACCGCGGCGATGGAGTCGTCACCGATCAGCTGCAGCAGCGTGTCCGGATCGGCCGCGGCGTCGATCAGCAGCTGCTCGCCGGTGGCCCGGCAGCGCAACAGATAGGCGTTGTTGTCCATCGGTCCGACCGCGACCTTGGAGATCATCAGGTCGGCGAGTTCGTGCACGTCCGCCGGGCCGCCGACCTTCACCGCTCCGCTGTATGTCATGCGTCTCAGCCTATAGCGGGGGCAGTACGGGCAGCGGGCCTCCGGCGCACTCCAGGGCCGAGCCGTCACGGCGGCCGGACAACCAGCCCAGGACGTCGGCGGGGGAGCCGGAGACGGTGACCGGCGTCCCCTCGGAACCGCCCGTCCGCCACTCGCCGCCTGAGGCGAGGATCGTGGTCGGCGGCACGTCGGAGCGGCCGCTCCAGCGCTCTGCCAGGAACTCGGTCTCCCGCTCGGTGAAGTCCTTCGGCAGGTCCTCCAGCTCGTAGCCGGCTCCCAGGTCGACATGGTGCAGCTCGACCTCGACGAGGCGGCGGAACGGGACCCGGGCGGCCCGGTCGGTCACGCCGTTGCGCAGCTCCACGGTGCGCTCCCAGTCGCCGGAGGCGTGGCCGGCCTCCTGGAAGCGTTCTGCGGAGGCCCGCAGGTCGTCGAGCTGCTCGGGGAGCGGACGGGGCGCGTCGCGCTCGATGTCGGCGTCGCGCGCCTCACCTGTGACATACATCGGCCGGCCTTCGAGAACATTTACGAGCGCGTCGGCGTTACGGGAGATATGGGCCAGTACGTGCCCGCGGGTCCAGCCCGGCAGCCGTGACGGTCCGGCCACGGCCGCGTTGTCCAGTCCGGCGGCTGCGGTGAGGAGCCGGTCCGTCGCTTCACGTACAGAGCGCAGGTCGCTCACAGGATCGATCATGAGGTCGACCCTAGCCCCGCCCACTCGATCGGGTGAAGGTCTCGACCGACGGCCTGAAATCGAATGCGCGTGCTATACGCTCGGTGGAGGCATCCTTGAAAGTCAGGCATTCATCTTCTGGCGGCCCCCTAGGCTGGGAATCAGCCTCGGACGGGGGCTGTGCCTCCGCTTCTACTCAGAAAGGTGCGGACCGGCGTGGCCGACCGTCTCATCGTTCGTGGCGCTCGCGAGCACAACCTGAAAAACGTCTCGCTCGACCTCCCGCGTGACTCCCTCATCGTGTTCACCGGGCTCTCGGGGTCTGGCAAGTCGTCCCTCGCGTTCGACACGATCTTCGCCGAGGGGCAGCGTCGGTACGTCGAGTCGCTCTCCTCCTACGCCCGGCAGTTCCTCGGACAGATGGACAAGCCGGACGTCGACTTCATCGAGGGCCTCTCCCCGGCCGTCTCGATCGACCAGAAGTCCACCTCGCGCAACCCGCGCTCCACGGTCGGCACCATCACCGAGGTCTACGACTATCTGCGTCTGCTGTTCGCGCGCATCGGCAAGCCGCACTGTCCCGAGTGCCGCAGGCCCATCTCGCGCCAGTCGCCGCAGGCGATCGTCGACAAGGTGCTCGAGCTGCCCGAGGGCAGCCGCTTCCAGGTGCTCTCGCCGCTGGTGCGCGAGCGCAAGGGAGAGTTCGTCGACCTCTTCTCCGACCTGCAGACCAAGGGCTACAGCCGGGCGCGGGTCGACGGGAAGACCATCCAGCTCGCCGAGCCGCCCACGCTGAAGAAGCAGGAGAAGCACACCATCGAGGTGGTCGTCGACCGCCTCACCGTGAAGGACTCCGCCAAGCGCCGGCTCACCGACTCCGTCGAGACCGCCCTCGGGCTCTCCGGCGGCATGGTCGTGCTCGACTTCGTCGACCTCCCCGAGGACGACCCAGAACGCGAGCGGATGTACTCGGAGCACCTGTACTGCCCGTACGACGACCTGTCCTTCGAGGAGCTCGAGCCCCGCTCCTTCTCCTTCAACTCGCCCTTCGGCGCCTGCCCCGACTGCACCGGCATCGGCACGCGCATGGAGGTCGACCCCGAGCTGATCGTCCCCGACGAGGAGAAGTCCCTCGACGAGGGTGCGATCCACCCCTGGTCGCACGGCCACACCAAGGAGTACTTCGGCCGCCTGATCGACGGGCTCGCCCAGGCACTCGGCTTCTCCACGGACATGCCCTGGGCCGGGCTGCCCGCCCGCGCCAAGAAGGCCCTGCTCCACGGCCACAAGACCCAGCTCGAGGTCCGCTACCGCAACCGCTACGGCCGCGAGCGCGCCTGGACGACCCCGGCCTTCGAAGGGGCCGTGCAGTTCGTCAAGCGGCGGCACTCCGAGGCCGAGAGCGACTCCAGCAGGGAGCGCTTCGAGGGGTACATGCGCGAGGTGCCGTGCCCCACCTGTGAGGGCACCCGGCTCAAGCCGATCGTCCTCGCGGTCACCGTGATGGAGAAGTCCATCGCGGAGGTCTCCGCGATGTCCATCAGCGAGTGCGCCGAGTTCCTCGGCCGCCTCAAGCTGAACGCCCGCGACAAGAAGATCGCCGAGCGGGTCCTCAAGGAGGTCAACGAGCGGTTGCGCTTCCTCGTCGACGTCGGCCTGGACTACCTGTCGCTCAACCGCGCCGCCGGCACCCTGTCCGGCGGCGAGGCCCAGCGGATCCGGCTCGCCACCCAGATCGGCTCCGGCCTCGTCGGTGTGCTCTACGTCCTCGACGAGCCGTCCATCGGTCTCCACCAGCGGGACAACCACCGGCTGATCGAGACCCTCGTCCGCCTGCGCGACATGGGCAACACGCTCATCGTCGTGGAGCACGACGAGGACACGATCAAGGTCGCGGACTGGGTGGTCGACATCGGCCCCGGCGCGGGTGAGCACGGCGGCAAGGTCGTGCACTCCGGGTCGCTGAAGCAGCTGCTGTCCAACAAGGAGTCGATCACCGGGCAGTACCTGTCCGGGAAGCGGTCCATCCCTACCCCGGAGCTCCGCCGCCCGGTCGACCCGTCGCGCAGGCTGACCGTGCACGGCGCCCGGGAGAACAACCTCCAGGACATCGACGTCGCGTTCCCGCTCGGCGTCCTCACGGCCGTCACCGGGGTCTCCGGATCCGGAAAGTCGACCCTGGTCAACGACATCCTCTACACCCACCTCGCGCGCGAACTGAACGGCGCGAAGTCGGTGCCGGGCCGTCACACCCGGGTCGACGGCGACGACCTCGTCGACAAGGTCGTACATGTCGACCAGTCGCCCATCGGCCGCACCCCGCGGTCCAACCCGGCGACGTACACCGGCGTCTTCGACCACGTCCGCAGGCTCTTCGCGGAGACGATGGAGGCCAAGGTCCGCGGCTATCTGCCCGGCCGGTTCTCCTTCAACGTCAAGGGCGGCCGCTGCGAGAACTGCTCCGGCGACGGCACCATCAAGATCGAGATGAACTTCCTGCCGGACGTCTACGTCCCGTGCGAGGTCTGCCACGGAGCGCGGTACAACCGCGAGACGCTGGAGGTCCACTACAAGGGCAAGTCCATCGCCGAGGTCCTGGACATGCCGATCGAGGAGGCGCTGCACTTCTTCGAGGCCGTCCCGACGATCTCCCGCCATCTGCGCACCCTCAACGAGGTGGGACTCGGTTACGTGAGGCTCGGCCAGTCCGCGCCGACGCTGTCGGGCGGTGAGGCGCAGCGTGTGAAGCTGGCGTCCGAACTGCAGAAGCGGTCCACCGGCCGCACGGTGTACGTCCTGGACGAGCCGACCACCGGTCTGCACTTCGAGGACATCAGCAAGCTGATCAACGTCCTGTCCGACCTCGTCGACAAGGGGAACTCGGTGATCGTCATCGAGCACAACCTCGATGTCATCAAGACGGCGGACTGGGTCGTGGACATGGGCCCGGAGGGCGGCAGCGGCGGCGGGCTGGTGATCGCGGAGGGCACACCCGAGCAGGTCGCCGGCGTCCCGGCGAGCCACACCGGCAAGTTCCTGCGCGACATCCTCGACGCGGACCGGATCAGCGACGCGGCGGCGGCGGTGCCGGCGGCGCGTAAGCCGGCGAAGGCGGCGAAGGTGGGGGCGTCGGTGGCGAAGCCTGCGAAGAAGACAGCGGCACGGGCGGCGCGGAAGGGGTGACGACGGGGGGTCTGCTGCATCGGGCCGTTTCCCCACCCCGCCCCTTCCCGGAACGGGGGCTCCTCCCCCTACGCCTGGCGGCGTGGGGGGACCCCCACCGGGCCCCCGCGCCTCGAATGACGGCGAGGCTGAAGTTGCCGGGCAACTTCAGCCTCGCCTTCATTTGCCCCGTGCAGCGGACCCGCACCGACCCGCCCGACGTCGCGGCGATCTCCGCCGGTATCGTCGGGTCTGTCGGGGCAGCGATGCCACCGGCCGAACCGGATCACACCCGACTCGACCCACCCATGGAGTCCCCCATGTCCCCGACCGCCCGCCGTACCGTCCTGAAGGGCGCCGCCGTCGCCGGGGCCGCCGGGCTGGGGGTCGTCGGATGTTCCACCGACTCCAAGCTGGGGCACGCGGAGGTACCCACCCCCACTGCGCCCGTGGACCTGGGTCCGGCGGACGCCGTTCCCGTCGGCGGGACCAAGCTGTACCGGGAGCAGCGTCTGATGGTGCACTGCCCCGCCGAGGGCCAGTACAAGGCCTTCAGCGCCCAGTGCACCCACGCCGGCTGCGTCCTCGACAAGGTGGAGGGCGGCGAGGGCAACTGCCCCTGCCACGGCAGCCGTTTCGATGTGACGACCGGCAAGGCGCTGAAGGGCCCGGCCACCGTGCCGCTGCCCGAGGTGCCGGTCAGGGCCGAGGGCGGCAAGCTCGTCGCGGGTCCCGGCGCGTAACGCCGCAGGACGGACGCCCGCGGGACGGGCTCAGTCCCAGTCCCAGGCGATGCCCAGGACCCCCGGGCGGACCCCCTGCTCCACGAGGTGCACCGTGCGGTGCCGCGCACCGGGCGTGAGTTCCGTGCGGGCGCCCCGCGGCGCCCCTGTCGTGGCCCGGGAGAAGCGGTGGCACCGTTCCGGCAGGGCACCCTGCTCGAAGCGCACCTGCAGCATGTAGTGCCCGCCCGCGGAGCTGAAGCCGCGTGCGTACTCGGTGCTCGGGCCGCCGGTGCCGTCCTCGAAGCCGTAGCCGAAGACGTATGTCTCGCCCTCCCGCAACGGGGCGTCGAAGAGCAACTCGGCGACCACGACGCCGCTGGCCCGGTCCCACCGCACCCGGCCCGGGCGGCAGTTCTCCAGGGCGCTCACCTCGACGGCCGCCGGGTCGCAGCCCGTCCCGCCGCGGTGGACGGCGAGACAGCGGTCGACGCCGTCGCGGTGGGCGCGCACGACCTGCTGCGAGTCACGTCCCAGAAGCTGCCGCCCGGCACCGATCCGCACCCGTTCCTGGTGTCCGATGGTGTGCAGGCCCCGGCCCTCGGGGGAGCGTAGACCGGTGAGGAGCCGTTCCGCCGCGTCCAAGGAGTCCACGAGCGCGTGGTGGGAGCTGCCGGCGGGCCGCTCGGTCTCCGCCGTCGCGCCGTCCTCGCCGCTGCCGAGCAGCCGCACCAGGGAGCGGGCGGGGAGGCCGAGGACCTCCTCCAGGGCTCGCACCGCCCGTAGCGACTCGGGGCGCTGCGGGCGCCGGGCACCCTGCTGCCAGTAACTGAGACTCGTCACGCCGACCTTGATCCCCCGGTGGGCGAGGTGGTGCTGCACGCGCTGGAGCGGCAGGCCCCGTACGGCGAGGGCGGCGCGGAGCGCGAGATGGAAGGGGCCGGTGTTCAGCACCCGCGCCAGGTCGGCCTCGGTGTGACCCATGGATTCCTCCGGGGACGTGGAGCGCCGGACGGAAGTGTTCACATCCGGATCGGGCCGTTCACAGCGGCGCGTAACCCCGCATTGAAGCGTGTTGACCTGCCCGCGACAAGAGCCGTCGGGCCATCGGCGTCCGGCGCCCCCGTGGCGGGACAAGGAGGGGCGATCACGTCCCCGACGGGAGGGGCCGGGCTGTCACTGTCCGCCAGTAGGGTGGACGGCATGGCCGACCCCTCCAGCTACCGCCCCAAGCCGGGACAGATCCCCGACTCACCGGGGGTCTACCGGTTCCGCGACGAGCACCGCCGGGTGATCTACGTCGGCAAGGCCAAGAGCCTGCGCCAGCGCCTCGCCAGCTACTTCCAGGACCTGGCGAATCTGCACCCGCGCACGCGCACCATGGTGACCACCGCGGCCTCCGTGGAGTGGACGGTCGTCTCCACCGAGGTGGAGGCGCTTCAGCTGGAGTACTCCTGGATCAAGGAGTACGACCCCCGGTTCAACGTCAAGTACCGCGACGACAAGAGCTATCCGTATCTGGCGGTCACCCTCGACGAGGAGTTCCCGAGGGTGCAGGTCATGCGCGGCGCCAAGCGCAAGGGCGTGCGGTACTTCGGTCCTTACGGGCACGCCTGGGCCATCCGCGAGACCGTCGACCTGATGCTGCGCGTCTTCCCCGTGCGCACCTGCTCCGCGGGCGTCTTCCGCAACCACGTGCAGAAGGGCCGCCCCTGCCTGCTCGGTTACATCGGCAAGTGCTCGGCGCCCTGCGTGGGCCGCGTCACCCCCGAGGAGCACCGCGAACTGGCCGAGGAGTTCTGCGACTTCATGGCCGGACGCGCCGGCACCTACATCCGCCGCCTCGAGAAGCAGATGATGGCCGCCGCCGAGGAGATGGAGTACGAGAAGGCCGCCCGGCTGCGGGACGACATAGAGGCCCTCAAGCGCGCCCTCGAGAAGAACGCGGTGGTGCTGGCCGACGCGACCGACGCCGACCTCATCGCGCTCGCGGAGGACGAGCTGGAGGCCGCCGTGCAGATCTTCCACGTCCGCGGCGGCCGCGTCCGCGGCCAGCGCGGCTGGGTCACCGACAAGGTCGAGAACGTGGACACGGCCGGCCTGGTCGAGCACGCGCTCCAGCAGCTGTACGGCGAGGAGAGCGGCGACGCCGTCCCCAAGGAGGTCCTGGTCCCCGCCCTGCCGGAGGACACGGAGGCCGTCACCGAGTGGCTGGCCGGCCGGCGCGGCGCGGCCGTCTCCCTGCGCGTTCCGCAGCGCGGCGACAAGAAGGCCCTGATGGAGACCGTCGAGCGCAACGCGCTCCAGGCCCTCGGGCTGCACAAGACCAAGCGCGCCAGCGATCTGACCACACGCTCCCGCGCCCTGGAGGAGATCGCCGAGGCGCTCGGCCTGGACTCGGCGCCGCTCCGCATCGAGTGCTTCGACATCTCGCACCTCCAGGGCGAGGACGTGGTGGCGTCCATGGTCGTCTTCGAGGACGGCCTCGCCCGCAAGAGCGAGTACCGCCGCTTCCAGATCAAGGGTTTCGAGGGGCAGGACGACGTCCGGTCCATGCACGAGGTGGTCACCCGGCGTTTCAAGCGCTATCTCGCGGAGAAGGACCGCACCGGAGAGTGGATCGGCGGCGACGACCCGGCGCACGAGGCGCTGGAGGACGACGGCCGGCCCAAGAAGTTCGCGTACCCGCCGCAGCTGGTCGTCGTCGACGGCGGGCAGCCGCAGGTCGCCGCGGCCAAGCGCGCCCTGGACGAGCTCGGGATCGACGACGTAGCGGTCTGCGGTCTCGCCAAGCGGCTCGAGGAGGTCTGGCTGCCGCACGAGGACGATCCCGTGGTCCTGCCGCGTTCGAGCGAGGGCCTGTATCTCCTCCAGCGGGTGCGTGACACGGCTCACGACTTCGCCATCCGCTATCAGAGGTCCAAGCGGTCCAAGCGCATCAGGACCAGCCCACTGGACGCGGTCCCCGGTCTCGGGGAGACCAGGAAGCAGGCCCTGATCAAGCATTTCGGCTCGGTCAAGCGTCTGCGGCAGGCGACAATCGAGCAGATCTGCGAGGTTCCCGGCATGGGCCGCAAGACCGCCGAGTCGGTGGTGGTGGCGCTGGCGCAGTCGGCGGCGCCCGCGCCCGCCGTGAACACCGCGACAGGAGAGATCATTGAAGACAGCGACGGGGGCAGCACGACATGACTGAGCACGACGGAGACGGAGCAGCAGACGTGAGTACGGGCAACGGCACCGAGCCCCGTGAGACCGCGGCGGACGTGGCCATCCCGGAGCTGGTGATCATCTCCGGTATGTCGGGCGCGGGCCGCAGTACGGCAGCCAAGTGCCTGGAGGACCTCGGCTGGTTCGTCGTCGACAACCTGCCGCCCGCCCTGATCCCCACGATGGTGGAGCTCGGCGCTCGCTCCCAGGGCAACGTCGCCCGGATCGCGGTCGTCGTCGACGTACGCGGCCGGCGTTTCTTCGACAATCTCCGCGAGTCCCTGGCCGACCTGGACGCCAAGCAGGTCACGCGCCGGATCGTTTTCCTGGAGTCCTCCGACGACGCCCTGGTGCGCCGTTTCGAGTCGGTCCGGCGCCCGCACCCGCTGCAGGGCGACGGCCGGATCGTCGACGGCATCGCGGCCGAGCGCGACCTGTTGCGGGAGCTGCGCGGCGACGCCGACCTGGTGATCGACACCTCCGGCCTGAACGTCCACGAGCTGCGCGCCAAGATGGACGCCCAGTTCGCGGGCGACGAGAAGCCCGAGCTGCGGGCCACGGTGATGTCGTTCGGCTTCAAGTACGGCCTGCCCGTCGACGCGGACCTCGTCGTGGACATGCGCTTCCTGCCGAACCCGCACTGGGTGCCGGAGCTGCGTCCCTTCACCGGCCTGAACGACGAGGTGTCGAACTACGTCTTCAACCAGCCCGGCGCCAAGGAGTTCCTCGACCGCTACACGGAGCTGCTCCAGCTGATCGCCGCCGGGTACCGCCGTGAGGGCAAGCGCTATGTGACCGTCGCCGTCGGCTGCACCGGCGGCAAGCACCGCTCGGTCGCCACCTCGGAGAAGCTCGCCGCCCGTCTGTCCGCCGCCGGTGTCGAGACCGTCGTCGTCCACCGGGACCTGGGGCGCGAGTGACCGGACGCAACCTCCGGCTGCGACGGCTGCGCAGAACCACGCGCACGCCGTCGGCCCGGAAGCGCGGAGCCCAGCCCAAGGTCGTCGCCCTCGGCGGCGGGATGGGGCTGTCCGCCTCCCTCACGGCCCTGCGCCGTATCACCGGCGACCTCACGGCGGTCGTCACGGTCGCCGATGACGGTGGTTCCAGCGGCCGGCTCCGTGAGGAACTCGGCGTGCTGCCGCCCGGCGACCTGCGAAAGGCCCTGGCGGCGCTGTGCGGCGACGACGACTGGGGTCAGACCTGGGCGCGGGTCATCCAGCACCGTTTCCAGTCCCAGGGCGAGCTGCACGAGCACGCCGTCGGCAATCTGCTGATCGTGGCGCTGTGGGAGCAGTTCGGCGACCATGTCCAGGCACTGGACCTGGTCGGCAAACTGCTCGGCGCGCACGGGCGGGTGCTGCCCATGTCGGCCGTGCCACTCGAGCTCCAGGCGCTGGTGCGCGGGCACGACCCGAGCCGCCCGGACGAGGTGGACACCGTGCGCGGCCAGGCGACCGTGGCGCTCACGCCGGGTGAGGTGCAGTCCGTGCATCTCGTGCCGAACGACCCGCCGGCCGTCCCGGAGGCCGTGGAGGCCGTGCTGGACGCCGACTGGGTGGTCCTCGGTCCCGGCTCCTGGTTCTCCTCGGTGATTCCGCACCTTCTCGTGCCCGAGCTGCTCGACGCGCTGGTGCAGACCAAGGCCCGCCGGGTGCTCTCGCTCAATCTCGCGCCCCAGCCCGGAGAAACTGAGGGCTTCTCCCCGCAGCGTCATTTGGAGGTTTTGGGACGACACGCGCCTAAACTCGCCCTGGACGTGGTGCTGGCCGACGAGGCCGCAGTGCCCGACCGCGAGTCCCTCGCCGACGCCGCCAAGCGGCTGGGCGCCGCGGTCGAGCTGGCTCCGGTGGCCTCTCCCGACGGACTTCCGAAGCACGACCCGGAGCTGTTGGCCGCCGCGTACGACCGTATTTTTCGGATGCATGGAAGGATCGGCCCATGGCGATGACGGCAGCGGTGAAGGACGAGATCTCCCGGCTCCCCGTCACCCGGACCTGCTGCAGAAAAGCGGAGGTCTCGGCCATCCTGCGGTTCGCGGGCGGTCTGCACCTGGTGAGCGGCCGCATCGTGATCGAGGCGGAGCTGGACACCGGCATCGCCGCGCGTCGGCTCAAACGGGACATCCTGGAGATCTTCGGCCACAGCTCGGAGCTGATGGTCATGGCGCCCGGCGGTCTGCGCCGCGGCTCCCGTTTCGTCGTGCGGGTGGTGGCGGGCGGTGACCAGCTCGCCCGCCAGACGGGTCTGGTCGACGGCCGGGGGCGCCCGATCAGGGGCCTGCCGCCCCAGGTGGTCTCGGGTGCGACGTGCGACGCGGAAGCCGCCTGGCGGGGCGCGTTCCTGGCGCACGGTTCGCTGACCGAGCCCGGCCGGTCGTCCTCCCTGGAGGTCACCTGCCCGGGGCCGGAGGCGGCCCTCGCGCTGGTGGGCGCCGCCCGTCGGCTCTCGATCGCCGCGAAGGCGCGCGAGGTGCGGGGCGTGGACCGGGTGGTGGTCCGTGACGGTGATGCGATCGGCGCGCTGTTGACGCGGCTCGGGGCCCACGAGTCGGTGCTGGCGTGGGAGGAGCGGCGGATGCGGCGCGAGGTGCGCGCCACCGCCAACCGCCTGGCCAACTTCGACGACGCCAATCTGCGCCGCTCGGCCCGTGCGGCCGTGGCGGCGGGCGCCCGGGTGCAGCGTGCTCTGGAGATCCTCGGCGAGGAGGTGCCCGAGCATCTCGCGGCCGCGGGCCGGCTGCGCATGGAGCACAAGCAGGCCTCGCTGGAGGAGTTGGGGGCCCTCGCCGACCCGCCGCTGACCAAGGACGCGGTCGCGGGCCGGATCCGCCGCCTGCTGGCGATGGCGGACAAGCGCGCCCAGGACCTGGGTATCCCGGGTACGGAGTCGAATCTGACGGAGGAGATGGCCGACGGTCTGGTCGGCTGACGCTCCTGGCATGTAGCTCGACAGCTTTACTGCCGACGCCTCTTGAGGCGTCGGCAGTGTCGTTTCCCGGCCCGCGTGGGCCGATCCGGCCCTATTGACATGATCATGGAGAGTCATGAGCCTGTCGCATGCCCGTCATCACGGCGGACACGAGCACTTTCCTGGCAGACAACAGCAAGGGGGGCTTATGAGACGCAGAGCGAGATCGATCCTCGCCGCTGCCGCACTCCTGGTCGCAGGAGTATCGGCAGCGCCGATCGCGCAGGCCGATTCCGGGGGCGGGAACGGCGACGAACTCGCCGTATGGCATGCGGAAGTGAGCAAGGAACAGGTCCCGTTGATCCTCGCGGCGGGCACCGACGGCCATGAGCTGGGCGAGCAGATCCCGGACAAGGGCACCGCCACCATCGAGCTCCACCTCACCGAGCGGCAGGCCGGCGAACTGCGTGAGCAGGGCGTCGACATCACCGAGCACACCCTCTCCGCCAAGACGGAGAAGCACCTCGCCGCCGCAGGCGACGGTGTCTTCCGCCCGTACAGCGGCGAAGGCGGCCTCAAGGACGAGATCCTCGCCACCGCCAGGGCCCATCCGGCCCTCACCAAGGTCGTGAGCATCGGCCGGACCGTCAAGGGTCAGGACATCCTCGCCCTCAAGGTCTCCAGGGGCGCGGACAGGTACCGCGACGGCTCCAGGCCCGCCACCCTCTACATGTCCAACCAGCACGCCCGGGAGTGGATCACCCCGGAGATGACCCGGCGGCTGATGCACCACTACCTCGAGGGCTACGGCAAGGACCCGCGGATCACGAAGATCGTCGACTCCACCGAGCTGTGGTTCGTCCTGTCGGCCAACCCCGACGGCTACGACCACACATTCACCGGCACCGAAGAGCGCCAGTGGCGCAAGAACCTCCGCGACAACAACGGCGACGGGCGGATCACCGCGGGCGACGGCGTCGACCTCAACCGCAACTTCGCCTACAAGTGGGGCTACGACAACGAGGGGTCCTCGCCCGACCCGTTCGACGAGACCTACCGCGGCACCGGCCCCGGATCCGAGCCGGAGACCAAGGCCATCGACCGCTTCCAGAAGCGCATCGGCTTCCAGTACGGCATCAACTACCACTCCGCCGCCCAGCTGCTGCTGTACGGAGTCGGCTGGCAGGTCGCCACACCCACCCCCGACGACGTCCTCTACCGGGCCCTCGCGGGCACGCCGGGCAACTCCGCGATCCCCGGCTACCGGCCCCAGCTCTCCTCCGAGCTCTACACCACCAACGGCGAGGCCGACGGCCACGCGGCCAACGTCAACGGGATGATGATGTACACCCCCGAGATGTCGACCTGCGCCACCGCCTCGCGCGTCGACCCCGACGACGAGTGGAACGCCGCGGACTGCGCGTCCATCTTCACCTTCCCCGACGACGAGGAACTGATCCAGCAGGAGTTCGCCAAGAACATCCCCTTCGCGCTCTCCGTGGCCGAGACCGCGGCCCATCCCGACCAGCCGTCCTCCTCGCTGGGCCTCACGGCCGCGGACTTCACCCCCGACACCTTCGCCACGTCCTACGCACGGGGCGAGGACCAGGAGGTCTCCGTCACCGCCCGCAGGTCACTGCGCGACAAGGAGCTCAACTACCGCATCAACGGCGGCCGCACGCACGGCGCGGAGCTGCACCCGTGGAAGGGCGGCGAGCGGTTCGGCGGCGAGGACAACCTCCACTTCGACGAGTACCGCGCCGAGGTCGAGGGCGCAGGGCCGGGCGACCGGGTCGAGGTGTGGTTCACCGGCAGGACCAGGAGCGGCGAGCGCACCGCCAGCGAGCACTTCACGTACAAGGTCGCGGAACGGCCGCGCGGGGACACGCTGGTGATCGCGGAGGAGGGCGGCACGGCCGCCGCCGCGCACAGCGCCGCCTACACCCGCGCCCTGGCCGCCAACGGCCACCGCAGTGCCGTCTGGGACGTCGCCACGCAGGGCGCCCCGCACCCGCTCGCGGTCCTCGGTCACTTCCGGACCGTCGTTTGGTACTCGGGCGCGGCCGAGCCGTCCTGGGCGACCACGCAGGCCGTACGGGCCTACCTCAACGAGGGCGGAAAGCTCGTCTCCATGGGCGAGCGCGCCGGCGGTGACGCCGACCTCGGCGGGGCGCTGAGCGACGACTTCTCGCAGTACTACCTCGGAGCATCCGGACGGGCCTCGCTCGCCGGAGTGACCGGCTTCCTCGGCACCGGACGCCTCACCGGCGCCTCCGGCGCCCTCGGGGGCGTCCCGGGCAACCCGCTGGACGCGGCCGGCGCCTACACGATCACCTCGGACACCCTGCCGCCGGACGAGTTCCCGCGGTTCGACAGCGCCGCCGCGGGTGACTACCCGGGCGCCAGGATGCCGTTCTCGCCGTACGGCGGTGAGTGGTACGCGGCGGTCACCCACCGCAACTCCTCGTGGGCGCGGCTGTCCCGCACGATCGATCTGACCGGCACGGCGGCCGCCGACCGGCCCGCCCTGGACATGCGGCTGAGCTTCGACACGGAGCCCGGCTACGACAACGCCGTCGTCGAGGTCCACACCGTGGGCCAGGACGACTGGACGACGCTCCCGGACGCCGGCGGCGGCACCTCCACCGAGGTCCCGGCCCAGTGCGACGGCGGCTTCTACATCGATCAGCACCCGTTCCTGCGGCACTACCTCACCCTCGGCGAGGACGCGTGCACGGCGAGCGGTACCACCGGCGCGTGGAACGCCTTCACCGGGGCGTCCGACGGCTGGCGGGCGGCCTCCTTCGACCTGAGTGCCTACGCGGGCAAGCAGATCGAGGTCTCCGTCTCCTATGTCACCGACCCGAGCGAAGGCGGCCGCGGTGTCTTCGTCGACGACACCCGGCTCGTCACCGGCGGCGTGGAGCAGCCCATCGAGGGCTTCGAGACCTCGCTGGAGCCCTGGGCGGCAGCCGGCCCACCTGAGGGCAGCCCCGCCCTGCGGGGGAACTGGGAGCGCAGCCAGGACCTGTATCCGTCCGCGTCGGCGGTGAGCACGCGCGACAGTGTGCTGATCGGTTTCGGCCTCGAGCACGTGCGAACGGCGTCCGACCGTGAGCGGATCGTCGCCGCGGCACTCAGGGCGCTGCGGCGCTGAGAAGAGCCGTGACCGGGCGCGGGGCGACGCTTTGAACGCCCCGCGATCCGGTGCGGGACACGGTGGCCGGAATTCCTACTGGCGGGTACGGGCCACCGTGTTGCACACACGGCATCTCGATGTCACTACGGGGCCTTCAGGGGGGTAGGGTCGTAGGCGGTCGGGGACATCCCATACAACTCGCCGGCGTCGAAAACCGGCGTACCAACGAGGAGATCGGTTCGTGACGATCCGCGTAGGCATCAACGGCTTTGGCCGCATCGGTCGTAACTACTTCCGCGCGCTGCTGGAGCAGGGTGCAGACATCGAGATCGTGGCTGTCAACGACCTGGGTGACACTGCGACCACGGCCCACCTGCTGAAGTACGACACCATCCTCGGCCGTCTCAAGGCCGAGGTGAGCCACACCGCCGACACCATCACGGTCGACGGCCACACCATCAAGGTGCTCTCCGAGCGCAACCCCGCCGACATCCCGTGGGGCGAGCTGGGCGTCGACATCGTCATCGAGTCGACGGGCATCTTCACCAAGAAGGCCGACGCCGAGAAGCACATCGCCGGCGGCGCCAAGAAGGTCCTCATCTCGGCTCCGGCCAAGGACGAGGACATCACCATCGTGATGGGCGTCAACCAGGACAAGTACGACGCCGCCAACCACCACGTCATCTCCAACGCCTCCTGCACCACCAACTGTGTGGCGCCGATGGCCAAGGTTCTGGACGAGAACTTCGGCATCGTCAAGGGTCTGATGACCACGGTCCACGCGTACACCAACGACCAGCGGATCCTGGACTTCCCCCACTCCGACCTGCGTCGCGCCCGCGCCGCCGCGGAGAACATCATCCCCACGACCACCGGTGCCGCCAAGGCCACCGCCCTGGTCCTGCCGAAGCTGAAGGGCAAGCTGGACGGCATCGCGATGCGCGTCCCGGTCCCGACCGGTTCGGCCACCGACCTGGTCGTCGAGCTCGAGCGTGAGGTCACCAAGGACGAGGTCAACGCCGCGTTCAAGAAGGCCGCCGACGACGGCGACCTGAAGGGTGTCCTCTTCTACACGGAGGACCCGATCGTGTCCTCGGACATCGTCGGCGACGCCGCGTCCTGCACCTTCGACTCCTCGCTGACCATGGTCCAGGAGGGCAAGTCGGTGAAGATCCTCGGCTGGTACGACAACGAGTGGGGCTACTCCAACCGCCTCGTGGACCTTACGGTCTTCGTGGGCAACCAGCTCTGATCAGCAGCGCCTGATCTGATCTGCACCTGATCTGCAACGAGAGCACAAAGATGTGAGCAACAGGGCTCGGGCAGCGCAAAGTGGCGCCGTTCGAGCCCTGTCGCGCGTGCAGCCCTCCGAGGAGCCGTAAAAACATGAAGACCATCGACCAGTTGCTGGCCGACGGGGTCGCGGGCAAGCGGGTATTCGTCCGCGCCGACCTCAACGTGCCGCTCGACGGCACGACCATCACCGACGACGGCCGCATCCGGGCCGTGCAGCCGACCATCGCCAGGCTGGCGGAGGCCGGGGCCCGGGTCGTCGTCGCCTCGCACCTGGGCCGCCCCAAGGGCGCCCCGGACCCCGCCTTCTCGCTGGCCCCGGCCGCCGCCCGGCTCGGGGAGCTGCTCGGCACGCACGTGGAGTTCGCGACCGACACCGTCGGTGAGTCCGCCGCGGCCGCTGTCGCCAACCTCGAGGACGGCCGGGTCGCCGTCCTGGAGAACCTCCGCTTCAACCCCGGCGAGACCTCCAAGGACGACGCCGAGCGCGGCGCCTTCGCGGACCGGCTCGCCTCCCTCGCCGATGTGTACGTCGGCGACGGCTTCGGCGCCGTGCACCGCAAGCACGCCTCCGTGTTCGATCTCCCGGCCCGGCTGCCGCACGCCGCAGGCTTCCTGATCGACACCGAGGTCGGCGTCCTCAAGAAGCTCACGGAGGACGTCAGCCGGCCCTACGTCGTCGTGCTCGGCGGCGCCAAGGTCTCCGACAAGCTCGGGGTCATCGACCACCTGCTGGAGAAGGCCGACCGCATCCTCATCGGCGGCGGCATGGCGTACACCTTCCTCAAGGCCCAGGGCCACGAGGTCGGCATCTCGCTGCTCCAGGAGGACCAGGTCCCGGCCGTGCTCGAGTACCTGGAGCGCGCCAAGGCCAAGGGTGTGGAGTTCGTGCTCCCCGTCGACGTGCTGGTCTCGTCCGAGTTCCCGGACCTGAAGACCAAGGCGCCGGCCAACCCCACCGTCGTCGCCGCGGACGCCATCCCCGCCGACCAGGAGGGTCTGGACATCGGTCCGAAGACCCGCCAGCTGTACGCCTCGAAGCTCGCCGACGCGGCCACCGTCTTCTGGAACGGCCCCATGGGCGTCTTCGAGCACCCCGACTACGCCGAGGGCACCAAGGCCGTTGCCCAGGCGCTCGTCGACTCCCCGGCCTTCTCCGTGGTCGGCGGCGGCGACTCCGCCGCTGCCGTGCGGATCCTGGGCTTCGACGAGAAGGCGTTCGGCCACATCTCGACCGGCGGCGGCGCGAGCCTCGAATATCTCGAAGGCAAGACGCTTCCCGGCCTTGCCGCACTGGAGGACTGACCCCGCATGACTGCTACTGACCAGGGCCGCATCCCGCTGATGGCGGGCAACTGGAAGATGAACCTCAACCACCTCGAGGCCATCGCTCACGTCCAGAAGCTCGCCTTCGCGCTGGCCGACAAGGACTACGACGCCGTAGAGGTCGCCGTCCTGCCGCCCTTCACCGACCTTCGGTCCGTCCAGACCCTGGTCGACGGCGACAAGCTGAAGATCAAGTACGGCGCCCAGGACATCTCGGCGCACGACTCCGGCGCCTACACCGGCGAGATCTCCGGCCCGATGCTGGCCAAGCTGAAGTGCACCTTCGTCGCGGTGGGCCACTCGGAGCGCCGCCAGTACCACGCCGAGACCGACGAGATCTGCAACGCCAAGGTGAGGGCGGCCTTCAAGCACGGCCTGACCCCGATCCTGTGCGTCGGCGAGGGCCTCGACATCCGCAAGGCCGGCAACCAGGTCGAGTACACGCTCGCCCAGCTCGACGGCGGTCTGAAGGATGTCCCGGCCGAGCAGGCCGAGACCATCGTGATCGCCTACGAGCCGGTGTGGGCCATCGGCACCGGCGAGGTCGCCACCCCCGAGGACGCGCAGGAGGTCTGCGGTGCGATCCGCGGCCGTCTCGCGGAGCTGTACTCCCAGGAGCTGGCCGACAAGGTCCGGATCCAGTACGGCGGCTCGGTGAAGGCGGGCAACGTCGCCGCGATCATGGCCCAGCCCGACGTGGACGGCGCCCTGGTCGGCGGGGCGGCGCTGGACGTGGACGAGTTCGTCAAGATCGTCCGGTTCCGCGACCAGTGAGTATGCGGTAGCGCCGATCCGGCGTACCCTTGCGGGGGCCTGCGGCTCACACATCGAGCCCGGGCCCCCGTCGTCCGTATTGAGTCCAAGAGAATTGCCAGGAAGTAGGGTCCAGCCGTGGTTATGGGATTCTCGATCGCCCTGATCATTTTCAGCGGGCTGCTGATGTTGCTCGTGCTGATGCACAAGGGGAAGGGCGGCGGTCTTTCCGACATGTTCGGTGGCGGAATGCAGTCCTCTGTCGGCGGCTCCTCCGTGGCCGAGCGGAACCTCGACCGCATCACCGTCGTGGTCGGTCTGCTGTGGTTCGCGTGCATTGTCGTACTTGGTCTGCTGATGAAGCTGGACAGCTGACCCACCGATTCCCCGTCCCGAGCTGGGGTGTAACTCCAATCACTGGACGAGCGTTGGGCCTTACGTAGACTGGGGCACTCGCGGCGCAGCCGCTGTGAGACGCTGTGCAGCACCATCACGCAGGGAGTTACGACCGTGGCAAGTGGCAACGCGATCCGGGGAAGCCGGGTCGGAGCGGGGCCGATGGGCGAGGCAGAGCGAGGCGAGTCCGCGCCGCGCCTCCGCATCTCCTTCTGGTGCTCGAACGGGCACGAGACGCAGCCGAGCTTCGCCAGTGACGCACAGGTCCCCGACACGTGGGACTGCCCGCGGTGCGGGTTCCCGGCCGGCCAGGACCGGGACAATCCGCCGGACCCGCCGCGCACGGAGCCGTACAAGACGCACCTCGCGTACGTTCGCGAGCGGCGCAGCGACGCGGACGGCGAGGCGATTCTCGCGGAAGCGCTCGCCAAACTGCGGGGCGAGATCTAGTTCTTGAGTCCGGCCGCCACCCGAAAAGGGTGACGGCCGGACTTGTCTTTACCGGGCCGCTTCTCGTGCGCCGCCCCGCCGACGCCTCACCGACCGGCCTGATCAATTAGGTTGGAACCGCAGCGGGGCATGCAGGCAGGTACGAGAAGAAGTGGGCTGATGTCCGAGATGAACGCAGGCAAGACCAGGCTCAACCGGATGCCCGAGTGGACCGCTCTCGGCAAGCACCGCGAGCAGCTGGGCGGGACGCATCTGCGGGAGCTGTTCGCGGCGGACGCGGAGCGCGGCAGCAAGTACACCCTCCAGGTGGGTGATCTGTACCTGGACTACTCCAAGCACCTGATCACCGACGAGTCGCTGGCCCTGCTGCGCGAACTGGCCGCCGCCACCGACGTCGCCGGGCTGCGCGACGCCATGTTCCGCGGCGAGAAGATCAACACCACCGAGGACCGGGCGGTCCTGCACACGGCCCTGCGTGCCCCGCGGGACGCCGTCATCGAGGTCGACGGCGAGAACGTGGTGCCGGACGTCCACGCGGTGCTGGACAGGATGGCCGCCTTCTCGGAGCGGATCCGCTCCGGCGAGTGGACCGGCCACACCGGCAGGCGCATCAGGAACATCGTCAACATCGGTATCGGCGGCTCCGACCTCGGGCCCGCGATGGCGTACGAGGTGCTCCGGTCCTACACCGAGCGGGACCTGACGTTCCGTTTCGTCTCGAACGTCGACGGCGCCGATCTCCACGAGGCCGTAAGGGATCTCGACCCGGCGGAGACGCTCTTCATCATCGCCTCGAAGACCTTCACCACCATCGAGACGATCACCAATGCCACCTCCGCCCGCGAGTGGCTGCTCACGAACCTCCGGGTCGGCCCCGACGCGGTCGCCAAGCACTTCGTCGCCCTGTCCACCAACGCCGAGAAGGTCTCCGACTTCGGCATCGACACGGCCAACATGTTCGAGTTCTGGGACTGGGTCGGTGGCCGCTACTCGTACGACTCCGCGATCGGCCTGTCCCTGATGATCGCGATCGGCCCCGAGCGGTTCCGCGAGATGCTCGACGGCTTCCACCTCGTCGACGAGCACTTCCGCACCGCGCCCCCCGAGGCCAACGCCCCGCTCCTGCTGGGCCTTCTGGGCGTCTGGTACGGGGCGTTCTTCGACGCCCAGTCGCACGCGGTGCTGCCCTACTCGCACTACCTGTCCAAGTTCACCGCGTACCTCCAGCAGCTCGACATGGAGTCCAACGGCAAGTCGGTCGACCGTGACGGCAATCCGGTCGACTGGCAGACCGGCCCCGTCGTGTGGGGCACCCCCGGCACCAACGGCCAGCACGCGTACTACCAGCTGATCCATCAGGGCACGAAGGTCATCCCCGCGGACTTCATCGGCTTCGCCAAGCCGGTCCCCGGGCTGCTCGCCGGACTCGTCCCGCAGCACGACCTGCTGATGGCCAACTTCTTCGCCCAGACGCAGGCCCTCGCCTTCGGCAAGACGCCCGAGGAGGTCAGGGCGGAAGGCGTCGCGGAGGACCTGGTGCCGCACAAGACGTTCAAGGGGAACCACCCGACGACGACGATCCTCGCGGAGGACCTCACGCCCTCCGTACTGGGCCAGTTGATCGCCCTCTACGAGCACAAGGTGTTCGTGCAGGGCGCGATCTGGAACATCGACTCCTTCGACCAGTGGGGAGTCGAGCTCGGCAAGGTCCTCGCGAAGAAGATCGAGCCGGTGCTGACCGAGGGCAGGGGCGGCGAGCAGCTCGACAGCTCCACCGCGACGCTGGCCGGCAAGTACCGGACACTGCGCGGCCGGTGACCTGATGGCGGGGGAGAACACGGTGCGGCTGCGGCCGCCGAACAACCGGCTGAACGAACGGGCCGTCAACTGGTGGCGCGCGCAGGTCCTGCTGACCGCCGCCGTACCGGCTCTCGTGCTGTCCGTGCTGGGCGCGTTCATCGAGCCCGCCCGCACCTGGCTGCTGGTCCCGGCAGGCGTGATCGCCGTCGTCGGGCTCGCCTGCACCGCGTTCTTCCCCGCCTGGTGGTACCGCGTACACCGCTGGGAGGTCACCGACGACGCGGTGTACGTACGCACCGGGGCGTTGTGGCAGGAGTGGCGGATCGCACCCATGTCCCGCATCCAGACCGTGGACACGGTCAGAGGGCCGCTCGAGCAGGCGTTCAGGCTCGCCACCGTCACGGTGACCACCGCCTCCGCCAAGGGCGCCGTCAGGATCGAGGGACTCGACCACGAGGTCGCCGCCGAACTCGCGGAGAGCCTGACCCTGATCACCCGGGCCACGCCCGGGGACGCGACATGAGCACACCGGAAGAGGAGTGGCGGCGGCTCGACGGACGCACGGTCGTGGTGACCGCCCTGGTCATGGCCGGCTTCGCGGCCGGCGCCGGGCTCCCCGCTCTCCTCGGGCTCGCGGGTGGCATGCCGCTGTGGAAGGCCCTCGGCTGGGTGCTGGCGGGGGCGGCCCTGGTCATCGGCGCCGGCACCGCCGCCGACCTGGTCCGCTGGCAGCGCACCCGCTACCGCATCGGACCGGAGCGGGTCGAACTCCACACCGGGCTGGTCCTGGTCAAGCGCCGTTCGCTGGCCCGCGAACGCATCCGGAGCGTCGACCTCACCGCCAACGTGCTGCTGCGCGTCCTCGGACTCGTCAAGGTCCGCATCGGCACGGGCGAACACGCCGTGGGCGGTGAGTCCACGCTCGAACTCGACGCCGTCGGCCGGGCGGAGGGGGAACGGCTGCGGCTCGAGCTGCTCGCCAGGACCACCCCGCGGGAGGCGGCCACCCACCCCGACGGCGAACTCGCCGTCCTCGATCCGGCCTGGATCCGCTACGCGCCGGTCTCCTTCGTCGCCCCACTGCTCGGCGGCGCGGCGGCGGGCGCGGTGATGCAGGTCAGCCAGTGGTTCGGGGCACAGGCCGAGGTCATCGACTGGGTGGGGGACCGCTTCCAGGACACCCCCCTCGTATGGGTGATCGTCACCCTGGCCGCCGTCGCCCTCGTCGCCGGTGTCGTCGGCGCGCTCGGGCTCTGGATCGAGATGTGGTGGAACTACCGGCTCGAACGGGAGCCCGGCGGCACACTGCGGGTGCGGCGAGGCCTGTTCACGTCACGCTCGATATCCATCGAGGAACGCCGGCTGCGCGGCGTCGACCTGGTCGAGCCGCTGGGCATCCGACTCTTCGGCGCCGCGAGGCTGGACGCCGTCGCCACCGGGCTCGTCAAGGACGAGAAGGACAAGCACGCCGACATCAACGTCCTGCTGCCCGCGGTGCCGCGGGCGCTGGCCGACGAGGTCGCCGCCCAGGTGCTCCGCGACTCCGCCTCCCCGACGCGGCAGTCCCTCCTGACGCCCCACCCACGGGCCGCTCGCGGCAGACGGCTGCGCCGGGCACTGAGCGCGGCGCTGCTGCCCGCGGCGGTCCTCGCGCCCCTCGGCGCGCTGCTCACGCCCGTGCTCCTGTGGATCGCGGTCGCCTGGGCGGCGGTCGGGGTTCCCGTCGCGGTGCTCCTCGCGCTCGACGCGTACCGGGCGCTCGGCCACGGGATCGCAGGCGACTACCTCGTCACCCGCTCCGGCACCGTCCGCCGCAGCACGGTCGCACTGCAGCGGACGGGCGTGATCGGCTGGACGGCCCGCCGCTCCGTCTTCCAGCGCCGCGCGGGCCTGATCACGCTGATGGCGACGACGGCGGCGGGCGCGGGCGCGTACGGCGTCTACGACGCCGCGGAGGGGGAGGGCCTGACGTTCGCGTCGGAGGCGGTGCCGGGGCTGCTGGAGCCGTTCCTGGAGCGCGACTCGGACCCGGCTCCCTGACGCGGCTGCACCTGGCTGTACCGGCGGGCCGCACCGGGACGTCTCGCCCGAGCCGGACCCGTACGACGCCTTGAATCCACCGGCCTCAGCCATCGGCTCCCGACAGACCGGACTCCCCATGAACCGCCCGGCGCGCGCTCACCCCGGCGGCGGGGCAGCGGTGCGGCTCTCGGCAGGCGCGCCCGCTCAGCGCGACGGCGACACCAGGCCCAGCTCGTAGGCGATGATGACCAGTTGGACCCGGTCGCGGGCCGCCAGCTTGGTGAACAGCCGTCCCACGTGGGCCTTGGCCGTGGCCGGGCTGATGCAGAGCCGGTCGGCGATCTCGCCGTTGGACAGGCCACGGCCGATGAGGGTGAGCACCTCGCGTTCCCGGTCGGTGACGCCCCCGATCGCCCCGTGCCGGGGCGCCGCCGCGGGCTCCGGCCGGGCGGCGAACTCCTCGATGAGACGGCGGGTCACGCTCGGCGCGATCAGGGCGTCGCCGGCGGCGACCACGCGGATGGCGGTGAGGATGTCGTCCAGGTCCATGTCCTTCACCAGGAACCCGCTCGCGCCCGCGCGCAGCGCGCCGTAGACGTACTCGTCGTCGTCGAAGGTGGTGAGTACGAGGACGCGTGCCGCGCTCGGGCCCGCGAGGATCCGTGCGGTCGCCTCGATGCCGTCCATGCCGGGCATCCGGATGTCCATCACCACCACGTCGGGCCGGACGTCCTGGGCCAGTTGGACCGCCTGTGCGCCCGTGCCCGCTTCTCCCACGATCTCCAGGGCGGGGCAGTCCGAGATGAGAACGCGCAACCCGGCGCGCACCAGCGGCTGGTCGTCGACGAGCAGTACACGCACGGGGTGAGGAGTCATCGCACGCCCGCCGGAACCGGCAGGCGCACCGCCACGCGGAAGCCCCCTTCAGGGCGAGGCCCTGCGGTGAACCGGCCGTGCAGCAGGACGGCCCGTTCGCGCATCCCGGTGATGCCGTATCCGGTGCCCGCGGTCGCGGAGCCGTTGCCGTCGTCGGTGATCTCGAGGGACAGTTCGTCCTCCTGGTAATCGATGACCACCTGACACTCCTGAGTACCCGCGTGACGCACCACGTTGGTGATGCCCTCCTGGATGATGCGGAAGGCGGACAGTTCGACGTCCACGGGGAGCGGGCGCCGTTCTCCCCGCCACTCCACCTCCACCCGGACACCGCCCTCCAGTGTGGTCGCGACCAGCCGGTCGACGTCCGCCAGGCCGGGGGCAGGGGCCAGCGGCGCCCTTTCCGGTTCGGCCTTGCGGAGCGCGCCGAGCATGCGTCGCAGCCCCGCCAGGGTGTCCCTGCTGGTGGTCTCGATGGAGGCCAGTGCGTTGCGGGCCTCCGCAGGCTGGGTGTCGATGACCCGGCGGCCGGTACCGGCCTGGATGGCGATGACGCCGATGCTGTGGGCGACCATGTCGTGCAACTCCCGGGCGATTCGAAGCCGTTCGGCGGTGACCGCCCGGTCGGCGGCCTGGGCCCGTACCGTTTCCGCGTGCTCGCGGCGTTCCTGGACGAGATGGCCGGTCGTCCCGGCGAGGGCGAGCATCAGGACGAGGACCACGACGGCTGAGACGAAGGCGTCCGACCCGCTCCGGTAGTGGCCCACGGCGGCGATCTGCACGGCGATGGTCACGGCCGCGGCGGCGAGCGCCGTCCGGAGCGTCCGGGTGGCGGCAATGCCGCAGACCGCGAGATCGGTGACCAGCGCCTGCAGGTATCCGATCTGCCACGCGGGTGCCGATGAAGCGAAGGGGAAGGCCGCGGCCAGTTTGGAGGCTGCAAGCACGGTCGCGGCGAACGAACCGGCAAGCATCAGCACCAGGGCCGGCCACGGCCGGTGCCGCAACAGTGGAAACGCCAGTACCGACAGCGCGGCCGGCAGGAGGAGTCGCGCACCGGTGGGTTCGCGCTCGACCAGCACCGCGACGTACAGCAGGAACGGGTAGGCGAGCGCCCCGCACCAGGCCAGGGCCCGCAGTGGTGTCGACGGTGGGCGCCACGAGCGGGGGACACGCGGTGAGACGCTCATGCCGCGATCATAAGTACGGGGCCGGAGCGCGAGCATCGGCCCTGCGGCGTACGCCCCGGGGCTACGGCCGGCCTGCGGGTGTGGCCCTCGGGCCGATGCCGCGGGGGCCGCGCCCACGGGACGGTGGCCCGGTGATCGAAGTCAACGAACTGACGAAGCGATACGGCCCCAACACCGCCGTCGACGGCCTGACCTTCACGGTCCGCCCCGGCCACGTCACCGGGTTCCTCGGCCCCAACGGCGCCGGCAAGTCCACCACACTACGGATGATCCTCGGCCTGAACACCCCCACCAGCGGCACCGTCGTCGTCGACGGAGTGCCGTTCCGCGGACGTGCGCGCGGCCTGCGGCACGTCGGGGCACTGCTCGACGCGCACGATGTGCACGGCGGACGCAGCGCGCGGGCGCACCTGTCGGCGCTCGCGCACGGCAACGGGCTGCCACGGCGCCGGGTGGACGAGGTCCTGGCGGAGGTGGGGCTGAGCGCCGCGGCCCGGCGCCGTATCGGAGGTTTCTCGCTGGGGATGAAGCAACGACTCGGCATCGCCGGCGCGTTGCTCGGTGACCCGCCGGTGCTGCTGTTCGACGAACCGCTCAACGGGCTGGACCCGGAGGGCGTGCTGTGGGTACGCGGCCTCTTCCGGCGGCTGGCCGACGAGGGCCGTACGGTGCTGGTCTCCAGCCATCTGATGGGGGAGATGGAGCACACGGCGCAACAACTGGTCGTCATCGGCCGCGGCGAGCTGATCGCCACGGAGAGCCTCGCGAAGTTCGCCGCCCGCGGCTCCCGGCAGGGTGTGACGGTCCGTACGCCCGACGTCGCCGGACTGACGTCCGCTCTCACCACGGCGGGGGCGACCGTCCGGCACGAGGACGACGGTTCGTGCACGGTGACAGGCCTGAACGCGCGGCGCATCGGCGAACTCGCCCATCATCACCGCGTCCTGCTGCACGAACTCACCACCCGGGCCGCCTCGTTGGAAGAGGCGTTCATGGGACTGACGGCCGACAGCGTGGAATACGGCTCGGGAGGAGCCCGATGACCGTCCCACGGACCACCACCGCGAAGGCGGTCCCCGGGCCGCGGGTGTTCGCGGCCGTCGCCGAAGTCCCTGCCCGGTTCCGGGATCTCCTCGTTGCCGAGTGGATCAAACTCTGGTCGCTGCGCTCCACCTACTGGGTCCTCGGAGGCAGCGCGCCGGTCGTCGTCGGGATCAACGTCAATTCCGCCTGGTCCAACGCCGACCGGCTGGCGCAGCAGTACGGCCGGCCGGCCGCCCCGCCTCCCGGCATGCCCGAGAAGCCGGAGATGCTGTTCGATCCACTGGGAACCGCGTTCGTCGACCCGGCATGGCAGCTCCTCATGGTCGTCGCCGGGAGCGTCGGCGCCATCGCGGTCTTCGGCGAGTACACCAGCGGTCTGATCCGGACCACTTTCGCCGCCGTACCGGCGCGACGGGCGGTGATGGCGGCCAAGGCGACCGTGATGACCGCGGTCATGCTCGTCCTCGGCGTGGTCGTCGCAGGCGCGTCGTTCGGCGTGACCCAGGCGATCCTGCGCGACCACCACGGCCTGTCCCTCGGCGATCCCGGGGCTCTGCGGGCCGTCGCCGCCGCCGCGCTGCTGGCCCCGCTGTGCGCCCTCGTCGGTATGGCCCTCGGGGCCCTCGTCCGCCACGCCGCGGGTACCGTCGTCGCGGTCGTCGGTGTACTCCTGTTGCTGCCGGCGCTCTTCCAGGGTGAGACCTACCGGTGGGTGAAGGAGATCGGCAACGCGATGCCGCTATCGGCCTGGCAGGCCCTGGTGCGGAACCCCGAACGCGACTACTCCATGAGCAAGTACCCGGTGTCGGTCACCGAGGCGTGGATCGTCTTCGGCGCATGGTCGCTCCTCGCGGCGATCGTCGCGGTGGCCGTCGTGCATCGCCGCGACGTCTGAGCGGCCCGCGGCGGGACGGAGCGGGACCGCCGCAGCCGCCCGGTCCGCCCGCCGCCGGAGCGAGCGGCCCGGGCCGCCGCACGGCGCTTTCCGGGGTCGCCGCAACACGTGGTCGCGGTGAGGGAAGCGTGGGCGGGCCGGGCCTCGGCCGCATCGATCAGGCGGAAGCCGGGACGTACAGCTCGCGCGGCAGCTCGGACGCCGCCGCCGCGTCCAGCAGCCACAGCGTCCGAGCCCGCCCGTACGCTCCCGCCGCCGGCGCCTGGATCTCGCCCGCTCCGGACAGCGCGATCTCCGCCGCCTTCGCCTTGTCCTCGCCCGCCGCGAGCAGCCACACCTCACGTGCCGCGCGGATCGCCGGCAGCGTGAGCGAGATGCGGGTCGGCGGCGGCTTGGGCGCACCGTGGACCCCGACGACCGTGCGTTCCGTCTCGCGGACCGCCGGGAGTTCGGGGAACAGGGACGCCACATGCGTGTCGGGTCCGACGCCCAGCATCAGGACGTCGAACGTCGGCACCGGACCGTGGTCCTCGGGGCGCGCCGCCGCGGCGAGTTCCGCCGCGTAGGCGGCGGCCGCCGCGTCCACGTCGGAGCCGTACGGGCCGTCCGACGCGGGCATGGCGTGCACCCGCGACGGGTCCAGCGGTACGGCGTCGAGCAGCGCCTCACGCGCCTGCGTGACATTGCGCTCCGGGTCGTTCGACGGCAGGAACCGCTCGTCGCCCCACCACAGATCGAGCCGCGACCAGTCGATGGCGTCCCTGGCCGGGGACGAACTGAGCGCGGTCAGCAGCCCGTTGCCGTTGCGGCCGCCGGTGAGGACCACGGACGCCGAGCCGCGCGCGGCCTGTGCGTCCACGATCTTCGTGATCAGCCGGGCCGCGGCCGCCTGTGCCATCAGCTCCTTGTCGCGGTGCACGACGAGCTGCGGAGCGGCGGTCATTGGGCTGCCGCCTTCTTCGCGGAGGCGGCCTTCTTGGCCGCCGGCGCCGCCTTCTTCCCGGCCGGGGCCGGGTCCGGTGCGGACTCCGCCGCGGCCGGCGTGGCCGCGCCGAGGCGCTCCACCCCGTACCGGAGCGCCGACGAGTAGGTGTCGTCCGGGTCGAGCCGGCGCAGTTCCTCCGCGATCAGCTCGGCCGTCTCGCGCCGCTTCAGCGCCACCGCACGGTCCGGCTGGCCCTCGATGGACAGCGTGGCGAGCGACCCGTCCGGCCGGTCGAGCACGATCGGTCCGCAGTCGGACTCCAGCCGTACGGAGGTGAGGCCGGGCCCGGCCGACGAGGACCGCTTCACCGGGACGTCGAGCCGGTCCGCGAGCCACATCGCGAGCAGCTCGCAGCTCGGGTTGAACTCCTCGCCCTCCACCTCGACGGAGGTGACCTTGCAGGTGACCTGGTCCAGCGCCGCCGCGAGCATCGAGCGCCACGGCGTGATCCGGGTCCAGGACAGGTCGGTGTCGCCGGGGGTGTAGGCCTCCGCGCGGGCCGCGAGCTCACGCACCGGCTGCTCGGCGGCGTAGGTGTCGGTCACCCGGCGCTGGGCGAGCGAGCCCAGCGGGTCGTTGGCCGGGTCGGTCGGCGCGTTGACCGGCCACCAGACGACGACGGGGGCGTCCGGCAGCAGCAGCGGCAGCACCACGGACTGGGCGTGGTCGACGACCTCGCCGTACAGGCGCAGCACGACCGTCTCGCCGGTGCCCGCGTCCGCGCCCACCCGCACCTCGGCGTCGAGCCTGGCCTTCGCACGGTCACGCGGGGAGCGTGAGACCCGCTTGATGACCACGAGGGTGCGCGAAGGGTGCTCGCGGGACGCCTCGTTGGCGGCCTTCAGTGCGTCGTAGGCGTTCTCCTCATCGGTCACGATGACCAGGGTGAGGACCATGCCGACGGCCGGGGTGCCGATCGCTCGGCGGCCCTGCACCAGCGCCTTGTTGATCTTGCTGGCCGTGGTGTCCGTAAGGTCGATCTTCATGGCCGACGCCAGCTCCGTCCGTCTCGTGCGAGCATTTCGTCCGCCTCGTCCGGGCCCCAGGTGCCGGCCGTGTACTCGGCCGGCTTGCCGTTCGCGTCCCAGAACTGCTCGATCGGGTCGAGGATCTTCCAGGACAGCTCGACCTCCTCCACCCGCGGGAAGAGGTTGGAGTCGCCGAGCAGCACGTCGAGGATGAGTCGCTCGTAGGCCTCGGGGCTGGACTCGGTGAACGACTCGCCGTACGCGAAGTCCATCGAGACGTCCCGGACCTCCATCGAGGTGCCCGGCACCTTGGAGCCGAACCGCATGGTCACGCCCTCGTCCGGCTGGACGCGGATGACCAGGGCGTTGTGCCCGAGCTCCTCGGTCGCCGTGGAGTCGAAGGGGGAGTGCGGGGCGCGCTGGAAGACGACCGCGATCTCGGTGACGCGCCGACCGAGCCGCTTGCCGGTGCGCAGATAGAAGGGGACGCCCGCCCACCTGCGGTTGTCGATCTCCAGCTTGATCGCGGCGTAGGTGTCGGTCTTCGACCTGGGGTCGATACCGTCTTCCTGGAGGTAGCCGACGGCCTTCTCGCCGCCCTGCCAGCCCGCGGTGTACTGCGCGCGGACCGTGTTCTGCGCCAGGTCCTTGGGGAGCTTCACCGCGCCGAGGACCTTGGTCTTCTCCGCCGCGAGGGCGTCCGCGTCGAAGGAGGCGGGCTCCTCCATCGCGGTCAGCGCCAGCAGCTGGAGCAGGTGGTTCTGGATCACGTCACGGGCGGCGCCGATGCCGTCGTAGTAGCCGGCCCGGCCGCCGATGCCGATGTCCTCGGCCATCGTGATCTGCACATGGTCGACGTACGACCGGTTCCAGATGGGCTCGAAGAGCGTGTTGGCGAACCGCAGCGCCAGGATGTTCTGAACGGTCTCCTTGCCCAGGTAGTGGTCGATGCGGAAGACCTCGTTCGGCGGGAAGACCTCGTGCACCACCTGGTTGAGCTCCTTGGCGGAGACCAGGTCGTGACCGAACGGCTTCTCGATGACCGCGCGCCGCCAGGAACCTTCCTTCTGGTCCGCCAGCCCGTGCTTCTTCAGCTGCTGGACGACCTTGGGGAAGAACTTCGGCGGCACGGAGAGGTAGAACGCGAAGTTGCCACCGGTGCCCTGCACCTTGTCGAGATCCTCGATGGTGGACTTGAGTTGCTCGAACGCGTCGTCGTCGTCGAAGGTGCCCTGGACGAACCGCATGCCCTGGATGAGCTGCTGCCAGACCTCCTCACGGAACGGCGTGCGCGCGTGCTCCTCGACCGCGTCGTGGACCTCCTGCGCGAAGTCCTCGTGGGCCCACTCGCGCCGGGCGAAGCCGATGAGCGAGAAGCCCGGCGGCAGCAGCCCCCGGTTCGCGAGGTCGTAGACGGCTGGCATCAGCTTCTTGCGCGAAAGGTCGCCCGTGACGCCGAAGATGACCAGGCCCGACGGCCCCGCGATACGCGGGAGCCGTCGGTCTGCAGCATCACGGAGCGGGTTGGCTCCGCCAATACCGGACAAGTCGCTCAGTCCTCCGAGGGTGCGAGGCGCTTGAGCTCGGCCTCGGTCGACTTGAGCAGGTCGGTCCAGGACGCCTCGAACTTCTCGACGCCCTCGTCCTCGAGCTGCTGGACGACCTCGTCGTAGGAGATCCCGAGCTTCTCCACGGCCTCGAGCTCCGCGCGGGCCTGCTCGTAGGTGCCACGGACGGTGTCGCCGGTGATCTGCCCGTGGTCGCCGGTCGCGATCAGCGTGGCTTCCGGCATGGTGTTCACGGTGCCGGGGGCGACCAGCTCGTCCACGTACAGGGTGTCCTTGTACGCCTTGTCCTTGACGCCGGTCGAGGCCCACAGCGGGCGCTGCTTGTTGGCCTGCGCCTTGTCGAGCGCGGCCCAGCGGTCGGAGGAGAAGACCTCCTCGTACGCCTCGTAGGCGAGCCGGGCGTTGGCCAGGGCCGCCTTGCCGCGGGCCTCCTTGGCCTCGGGGGTGCCCAGCGCGTCCAGCCGCTTGTCGATCTCGGTGTCCACGCGGGACACGAAGAACGAGGCCACCGAGCGGATCTTGGACAGGTCCAGGCCCGCGGCCTTCGCCTTCTCCAGACCGGCCAGGTAGGCGTCCATGACCTCGCGGTAGCGCTCCAGCGAGAAGATCAGCGTGACGTTGACGCTGATGCCGAGGCCGATGACCTCGGTGATCGCCGGCAGGCCCGCCTTGGTCGCCGGGATCTTGATGAAGGTGTTCGGACGGTCCACCAGCCAGGCGAGCTGCTTGGCCTCCGCGATGGTCGCCTTGGTGCTGTGCGCGAGACGCGGGTCGACCTCGATGGAGACCCGGCCGTCCTGGCCGCCCGTCGAGTCGAACACCGGGCGCAGCACGTCGGCGGCGTCACGGACGTCCGCCGTCGTGATCATGCGGATGGCTTCCTCGACGGTCACCTTGCGGGCCGCGAGGTCCTCCAGCTGCTGGTCGTAGCCGTGGCCGTCCGAGATCGCCTTCTGGAAGATCGACGGGTTGGTCGTGACACCCACGACGTGCTGCTGGTCGATCAGCTCGGCGAGGTTGCCGGAGGTGATCCGGGTGCGGGACAGGTCGTCCAGCCAGATCGCGACGCCTTCGTCGGAGAGGCGCTTGAGTGCGTCTGTCATGAGAGTTGCATCTCCTACTTGTCGTGTACCGGCGTCAGCGCGCGGCGGCTTCGATCGATTCCCGCGCTGCGGCGGCCACGGCCTCGGCGGTGAAACCGAACTCACGGAAGAGGACCTTGCCGTCCGCGGAAGCGCCGAAGTGCTCCAGCGAGACGATGCGTCCGGCGTCACCGACGTAACGGTGCCACGTGAGACCGATGCCGGCCTCGACCGCGACTCGTGCCTTGAGCGACGGGGGAAGCACCGAGTCCCGGTACCCCTGGTCCTGCTCCTCGAACCACTCGACCGAGGGCATCGAGACCACGCGGGCCGGGATGCCGGCCGCCTGGAGCTGCTCGCGGGCGCCGACGGCCAGCTGGACCTCGGAGCCGGTGCCGATCAGCACGACCTGGGCGTCGCCGCCCTCGGCCTCGAAGAGCACGTAGCCGCCCTTGGCCGCGTCCTCGTTGCACTCGTAGGTCGGCACACCCTGGCGGGTCAGCGCGAGGCCGTGCGGGGCGCCCTTGCCGAACTCCTTGGTGTACCGCTTGAGGATCTCGCGCCAGGCGATCGCGGTCTCGTTGGCGTCGGCCGGGCGCACGATGTTCAGGCCCGGGATGGCGCGCAGCGAGGCCAGGTGCTCCACCGGCTGGTGGGTCGGGCCGTCCTCGCCGAGGCCGATCGAGTCGTGCGTCCACACGTAGGTGACCGGCAGGTGCATCAGGGCGGAGAGCCGCACGGCATTGCGCATGTAGTCGGAGAACACCAGGAAGGTGCCGCCGTAGACGCGGGTGTTGCCGTGCAGCGCGATGCCGTTCATGACCGCGGCCATCGCGTGCTCGCGGATGCCGAAGTGGATCGTCCGGCCGTACGGGTCGGCCTCCGGCAGCGGGTTGCCCGCGGGGAGGAACGACGACGTCTTGTCGATCGTGGTGTTGTTCGAGCCGGCCAGGTCGGCGGAGCCGCCCCACAGCTCGGGCACGACGGCGCCGAGCGCCTGGAGGACCTTGCCGGACGCGGCGCGGGTGGCGACACCCTTGCCGGTCTCGAACTCCGGCAGCGCGTCCTCCCAGCCCTCGGGAAGCTCGCCCGAGCGGATCCGGTCGAACTCGGCGGCGCGCTCCGGGTTGGCCGTACGCCATGCGGCGAACGTCTTCTCCCACTCGCCACGGGCCTCACGGCCGCGGTCGAGAGCGCCACGGGTGTGCCCGAGGACCTCGTCGGAGACCTCGAAGCTCTGCTCCGGGTCGAAGCCCAGGACGCGCTTGGTGGCCGCGACCTCCTCGGCGCCCAGCGCCGAGCCGTGCGCGGCCTCGGTGTTCTGGGCGTGCGGGGCGGGCCAGGCGATGATCGAGCGGGCCGCGATGAACGACGGGCGCTCGGTCTCGGCCTGCGCGGCCTTCAGGGCGTTGTACAGGCCGACCGGGTCGAGGTCGCCGTTCTCCAGCTGCTGGACGCGCTGGACGTGCCAGCCGTACGCCTCGTAGCGCTGGAGGGTGTCCTCGGAGACGGCCGTCTCCGTGTCGCCCTCGATCGAGATGTGGTTGTCGTCCCACAGCAGGACCAGATTGCCGAGCTTCTGGTGGCCGGCCAGCGAGGAGGCCTCCGCCGAGATGCCCTCCTGGAGGCAGCCGTCACCGGCGATGCACCAGACCGTGTGGTCGAAGGGGGACGTGCCCGGCTCGGCGTCCGGGTCGAACAGGCCGCGCTCGTAGCGGGCGGCCATGGCCATGCCCACGGCGTTGGCGACACCCTGGCCGAGCGGCCCCGTCGTCGTCTCGACGCCCGTGGTGTGGCCGTACTCCGGGTGGCCGGGGGTCTTCGAGCCCCAGGTGCGGAACGCCTTCAGATCGTCCAGCTCCAGGCCGTAGCCCGCCAGGTAGAGCTGGATGTAGAGCGTCAGCGACGAGTGTCCGGCGGACAGGACGAACCGGTCACGGCCGGTCCAGTCGGCGTCCGCGGGGTCGTGCCGCATCAGCTTCTGGAAGAGCACGTACGCGGCGGGGGCCAGGCTCATGGCCGTACCCGGATGGCCGTTGCCGACCTTCTGTACGGAATCCATGGCCAGGACGCGGACGGTGTCGACTGCCCGCTGGTCCAACGCGGTCCACTCGAGGTCTGTGGTGGTCGGCTTGGTGCTCACCCTGAGTCAGGGCTCCTCTCCACATGTCGAATCCCGGTGACAGAGGCGTGTACCGGGCGCTGTCGAGCCTACCCTCGCAGCAACGCGCTCCTTTTCGGTCACGCGTCTTTCCAATTGGACACTGCCAGGGTGCGGGCGCCGGGTGTTCCCCGCCTGTCGGCGATGTATACGCCCGGCGTCGGGCCGGCGCTCAACACGAGTCGACCCCCGCGAAGATCGGCGTACGGGCAGCGTCTAGAGTGGCGTGGTACGCGCAAGTCTTACCGGGTCTTCACTGCACCCACGGCCCTTCGGGCGTGGGAGGCACTCCCAGAGACTTGCTGGGATTTCTCTGTCAGGGGTGTGCGTGACGGCCGTCGAGTCCCGACCCGCGGGGGTCGTCCTGGCTACCGGCCCGGGGGGCCATCGGCCGTTCGGGGCCCGCGCCAAGGCGTTCGTGGCACTGACCAAGCCGCGGATCATCGAGCTGCTGCTCATCACCACCGTTCCGGTGATGTTCCTCGCCGAGCAGGGCGTTCCCGACCTGTGGCTCGTGCTCGCCACGTGCCTGGGCGGGTACCTCTCCGCCGGCGGCGCCAACGCGCTCAACATGTACATCGACCGCGACATCGACGCCTTGATGGACCGCACTTCGCAGCGGCCGCTCGTCACCGGCATGGTGTCGCCGCGCGAGGGCCTCGTCTTCGGTCTGACCCTCGCCGTGGTCTCCACGCTCTGGTTCGGGCTGCTGGTCAACTGGCTGTCGGCCGCGCTGTCGCTCGGCGCACTGCTCTTCTACGTCGTCGTCTACACGATGATCCTGAAGCGCCGCACCGCGCAGAACATCGTCTGGGGCGGCATCGCCGGCTGCATGCCGGTCCTGATCGGCTGGTCCTCCGTCACCAACTCGATGTCCTGGGCCGCCGTCATCCTGTTCCTCGTCATCTTCTTCTGGACGCCGCCGCACTACTGGCCGCTGTCGATGAAGGTGAAGGACGACTACGCGAGGGTCGGCGTGCCGATGCTCCCGGTCGTCGCGGGCAACAGGGTCGTCGCCCGGCAGATCGTCCTCTACAGCTGGGTCATGGTCGCCGTCTCGCTGCTGCTGACCCCCCTCGGCTACACCGGCTGGTTCTACACGGCGGTCGCGCTGGTCTCCGGCGGCTGGTGGCTGTGGGAGGCGCACGCGCTGCAGAGCAGGGCCAAGGCGGGCGAGACGGGCGGCAAGCTCAAGGAGATGCGCCTCTTCCACTGGTCCATCACCTATGTGTCGCTGCTGTTCGTGGCCGTCGCGGTGGACCCGTTCCTGCGCTGACGGCAGCCGCCGCCCGCAAGGTGGCCGAGGCCACTCGGTTCTGCCGTCGCCAGTCGATCTACCCGCGAGTAGCATGCGGTTCATGGCAGAAACCAAGGTTGAAGAGACCGCTTCCTCGCCGGCCGCCGACGCCCGCGCCGAGCGCAGGGCCGCGAAGCTCGCCAAGCAGATCAAGGCCTTCGCCGGCGCACACGGCGGCGCCGAGGGCCAGCTCGCCTACATCGGCCAGATGGGCACCCGGATCGTGCTCGTCGGCGAGGACGGCGCCTGGGGCGACCTCGTGGCGCCGAACCACACCGTCGCCGTCAGCGCCGCGGAGAAGTCCGGGATCACGCTCCACGAGTCCTTCGACGGCGACTTCGCCGCGAAGGTCCGCACCGGCCCGTACGAGTGGAGCCGCATGGCCGGCATCCAGGTCGGCGGCCCTTCCAATGCCTGACCAACACCTCACGCGGTGCTCACCCGTTAGGACTGTGGAAGCACGGTCCTAGACAGGGAGCTCCCGATGATCGACGCCGCGTCCTCTGTGCGTCTGGTCGACCAGTACTGCCACGGGGTGCTCCGCACGGAACTGGGCCTCGGCACCTTCGAGACGTACCTGGGCCCCGCCGCCGGGGCCCCGCCGGCCTCCGGCACCACCTTCTTCGACACCCAGACCGGTTTCGCGGTCCGGCGCTGGTGCCCGCCGCTCCTGGGGCTCGAACCGCACTGCCCGCCCGCCCACTACCTGGCCCGCCGCCGCGAGCTCGGAGTGGTCGAGGCGGGCAGACGCCTTCTGCGGGGCACCGGCATCGCCACCTACCTCGTGGACACCGGCCTGCCCGGGGACCTCGCGGGCCCCGCGGAACTCGCCGCGGCCGGGGCGGCCCAGGCCCGCGAGATCGTCCGCCTCGAACTGCTCGCGGAGCAGGTCGCGGACACCTCCGGAACCGTCGAATCCTTCCTCGCGAACCTCGCGGAGGCCGTCCACGGGGCGGCAGGCTCGGCCGTCGCCTTCACCACCGTCGCCGCCGGGCGGCTGGCGGACCGGCCGGAGCCACCGGGACCCGGCGAGGTGCGCGGAGCGGCCGGCCGCTGGCTCGCCGGCCGCCGGGTGGGCGACCCGGTCACCGATCCGGTCCTGCTGAGGCACCTGCTGTGGGCCGCCCTCGCCACCGGCCTGCCGCTGCAACTGCACATCGGCGTACAGGACCCGATGCCGCTCGCGGGGTTCGCCGCGGCGACCGCCGGCCTCGGCACGGACCTGGTCCTGCTGCACGGCTACCCGCACCACCGCAGCGCCGCGCACCTGGCCGGCGCGTACCCGCACGTCTACGCCGACCTCGGCCCCGCGCTCGTGCAGACCGGGGCGAGGGCGGCGGCGGTCCTGGCGGAGATCCTCGAACTCGCCCCCTTCGGCAAGCTCCTGTTCTCCAGCGGCGCACGGGGCCTGCCGGAGCTTCATGTCGTCGGGGCGCGGTCCTTCCGCGACGCGCTCGGCCGGGTGCTCGGCGGCTGGGTCGCGGACGGCGCCTGGTCGCGGGGCGACGCGGAGCGGGTGGCGACGATGCTGGCGGCGGGGAACGCGGGGCGGGTGTACGGTCTGCCCGCCTGACGCCGTGCCTGTCCCCTCCCCACCCCTTCCCGCTGCATCGATGTGCGGCTCCGCCGCGGGGGGCTCCGCCCGGGCCCGCCACCGCGCTGCGCGCGGTGTGTCCGGGGGCTCCGCCCCTACGCCTGGCGGCGTGGGGGACCCCCACCGCACCCCCGCGCCTCAAACACCGGCGAGGCTGAAGTTGCCTGGCAACTTCAGCCCGCCCGGGGGCACCTCCCACGGCCGCCAGGCCGTAGGGGGAGATTGAGGGCACCGCGCGAAGCGCGGTACCGCCCGCAAGGCGGTACCGGGTCCGGGGCCTGCCCCGCCACGCGGCGGAGCCGCACATCGGTACAGCGGGAAGGGCCGGGTAGGGGACAAGCGCGCCGGCGGAGGCGCGTCAGGCCGAGGTCAGAGCGTCCGCGTCCCGCGGCGTCGTGGTCGGCAGCGGCAGCGCCTCCCGCTCCCGCAGGCTCAGCGCCAGCCTCAGCACCGCGATCCACATCAGCGAGGAGCCGAACATGTGCGCGCCGACCAGCAGCTCCGGCACCCCGGTGAAGTACTGGACGTAGCCGAGCACGCCCTGAAGCAGCACCACCAGCAGCAGGTCACGCGCCCGGGCGCGGGTGTCGTCGGGGGCGTCGACCACGCGCAGGACGAGCCACATCGCGACGGCCAGCGCACACACCACCCACGCGGCGATCGCGTGGATGTGCGCGGCGGCGGCCCAGTCCCACGGCATCCGCGGGACGTCGCTGCTGTCGCCCGCGTGCTTGCCGGAGCCGGTCACCGTGGTGCCGAGGGTGATCAGCACCGCGGAGACCGCCACGATCGCCCAGGACAGCTTGCGGACCGGCCGCGGGACCCGCGGCCGAGGTGCGCCGTCGCCTTCATGTGTGCGCACCCAGGTCACGGTCGCGACCGTGAGCAGCGCGTTGGCCAGCAGGAAGTGGCCGGCCACGGACCACGGGTTGAGGCCCGCCCACACCGTGACGCCGCCGATGACGGCGTTCCCCATGACGATCCAGAACTGGGCCCAGGCCAGCCTGGTCAGACCGCGCCGCCGGGGCTTCACGGCGCGCACCGCGATGATCGCCCAGCCGACGGCCGCCGAAAGGACGTACGTCAGCATCCGGTTGCCGAACTCGATCGCGCCGTGGAGGCCCTGCTCGGGTGTGGCGAAGAGGCTGTCGTCCGTGCACTTGGGCCAGGTGTCGCAGCCGAGGCCGGAGCCGGTGAGCCGTACGGCGCCGCCGGTGACGATGATGACGACGGTCATCACGATGGCTGAGAGCGCGGCGCGCCGCAGGATTTTGGGCGACGGTGTCCAGCGCTGGGCGATATAGGCGAGGGGGGTCTGCACGGCCCCTATCGTAAGCGGGCCCTTGTGCACGGTTTCACGAGGGGTCCGCGGAGGACACGGGGGAGGGGGACGGCGGGGGCGTCGACGCTCCCGCCGACGGCTTCCCGGGCGCCGGCGCGGAGGCCGTGCGGAAGCGGGAGCCGTCGAGGTGGTCCTCCTCGTCCCACCACAGTGCGAAACGCCACGAAGTGGGCTCCGGCGGCACGTCGGGCGAGTGGAGGAAGGCGTCCGTCAGTTCGGCGGCCACCGCCTCGGCCGTGCAGTCGGTCACCGCGTCCATACCGCGCCAGGGGTGCGCCAGCGGTTCCCAGGAGCCGTCGGCCCGGCGCACGTCGAACCGCCAAACGGCCCGCCACGAGTTGGCGCGCAGGATCCGGTCCACCTCGGCGCGCTCCAGTCCGAGGCCCTGCGCGACCGCTTCCGGCGCCACGCCGTCGATCCGCGCGGACAGGACCGCGAGCGGCAGCAGCCGCCGCGGCAGCAGTTCGCGTTTGTGCAGCTGGGTGAGGCCGCCTTCGAAGGGGCAGCGGCGCAGGCGGCGTTCGAGCTGGTCTCCGAGGTGCTCGAGCATCGCGGCGTGGGCGCGCTCCGCCGGGTCGGGCGGCTGCCAGAGCGCCTGGAACTCCCGTTCCGCCCGTACGGCCCATTCGGCCGCGTCCACCGGCCTGCCGAGCTCCTCCAGCCGGTCGCCGAGGAAGACGTGTGCCTGGGCGAGACCTTCCCGGTTGACCGGGTGGGAGAGGTCGAGCCGCTCCCACACGGCGATCGCCCGGTGCGTGGACTCCACCGCGGCGAGTCCGGCCAGGCGGTCCTCGGTGCACGGCTGTTCGCCGTGCGGCCGGAAGGCGTAGCGGGGCAGGCCCATTTCGTCGCTGAGCGGCTCGGCGAGGTACACCGACTGGCTGATCAGCGCCCGCGCGTACCAGCGGGCGTGCTCGTCGTCGTGCCGGGCGGGCTCCGCGCAGTGCCGGACGGCCTTCTCGACGGCGCTCAGCGCGTCGGCGCGCCGGCCGGTGTCGAAGTGGTGGCGGGCCAGGTCCCCGTACCGCAGGCTCAGCCGTGCGGAGAGGGTTAGGTCGCCCTCCGCGTGCGGGGCGAGGGCGGAGATCAGATCGGTGAGCATCCGCATCCGCGTCCCGGGCGAGGACGCGGGCCTGCCGGTCCTGACCTTCGCCCACTCCGCGTCCAGCCGCAGCGCGGCAGCTCGCTCCATCCAGGCCTCCCACCGTGCGCTCCGTGCGGGTCTCGGCAGGGTCGTCCCGGCGCGCGTGTCACTCCCAGCGGAAGGTCCGGGCGGCCGCGCCCAGTCCGAGCACCGCCCAGAGGGCGAGGATGCCCAGATTGCCCCACGGCATGCCCGCTCCGTGCCCGAGGACGTCACGAAGTCCGTCGGAGAGTGCGGAGATGGGCAGAAGTCCCAGCACGGACGCGACGCCGTCGGGGAACCTGTCCAGCGGCACGATCACCCCGCCGCCGACGAGCAGCAGCAGGAAGACGAGGTTGGCGGCAGCGAGGGTGACCTCGGCCTTGAGGGTGCCGGCCATGAGCAGGCCGAGGCCGGAGAAGGCGGCGGTGCCGAGGACGAGCAGCAGCACTGCGGCGAGCGGACTGCCCTGCGGCGACCAGCCGAGCGCGAACGCGATGACGGTCAGCAGGACCACCTGGAGGATCTCCGTGACGAGCACGGAGAGCGTCTTGGCGGTCATCAGGGCCCAGCGGGGGATCGGTGAGGCGCCGAGCCGCTTGAGCACCCCGTAGCGGCGCTCGAACCCGGTGGCGATGGCCTGGCCGGTGAAGGCGGTGGACATCACGGCCAGCGCGAGGACACCGGGGGCGAGGAAGTCGACCGCCCGTCCCTCCCCGCCATTCGTCTCCGTCGGCACAGCGACGATGTCGACGGTGGAGAACAGCACGAGCAGCAGCGACGGGATGACGACGGTGAGCAGCAGCTGCTCACCGTTGCGCAGCAGCATCTTCGTCTCGAAGGCGGCCTGCGAGACGATCATGCGACCCAGTGGTGCGGCGCCCGGCGCCGGTGTGTACGTGCCGGCGCTCATCCGCGCAGCTCCTTGCCCGTCAGCTCGAGGAAGACGTCCTCGAGGGTGTGCCGCTCCACCGAGATGCCGTGCGGCAGTACGCCGTGCTGGGCGCACCAGGAGGTGACCGTCGCCAGGAGCTGCGGATCGACCTCGCCGGTGATCCGGTACTCGCCCGGTGTGAGCTCCGCGGCCGCCGAGCCGTCGGGGAGCGCCTTCAGCAGGGAGCCGACGTCGAGGCCCGGGCGTCCGGTGAAGCGCAGGGTGTTCTCCGCGCCGCCGCGGCACAGCTCCTCCGCGCTGCCCTGGGCGACCACCCGGCCGGCGTCGATGATCGCGATGTGGTCGGCGAGTTCCTCGGCCTCGTCCATGAAGTGCGTGGTCAGCACGGTGGTGACGCCGTCCGCGCGCAGTTCGCGGACGAGCTCCCAGGTGGCGCGCCGGGCCTGGGGGTCGAGGCCGGCGGTGGGTTCGTCGAGGAAGACAAGGTCGGGGCGGCCGACGACGGCCATGGCCAGCGCGAGGCGCTGCTGCTGGCCGCCGGAGAGCCGCCGGTATGTCGTGCGCCCGCAGCTGCCGAGGCCGAGGCGTTCGATCAGGGCTTCCACGTCCAGGGGGCGGGCGTGCAGGGAGGCCATGTGGCGGAGCATCTCGCCGGCGCGGGCGCCGGAGTAGACACCGCCCGACTGGAGCATCACACCTATGCGGGGCCGCAGTCGCGCGGCGTCGGCGACCGGGTCGAGGCCGAGGACCCGCACGGTGCCGGCGTCGGCGCGGCGGTAGCCCTCGCAGGTCTCGATCGTGGTGGTCTTGCCGGCCCCGTTGGGCCCGAGGACGGCGGTCACGGAGCCGGGTGCGACATCGAGGTCCAGGCCGTCCACGGCGGCCTTGGGTCCGTACCGCTTGACCAGGCCCCGGATCCGGACGGCAGGCTCGCTCAGCATGCCGGGAAGTCTAGGCGGGCGTCCTGGGCGACCGTCCCGCGGGTCCCGGGGGCAGGTCCGGGTGGGCGCGCGGCCCAGGGGGCCTCACCAGGGCTTCATTCCTGCGGTTGATCATTTCCGCAGGTCAGCTTAGGTATGCCTAAGTGATGTACGGCACCGGGTGATGATCGGGACGCCGCTTGTCACTCTCCGAAGAATTACGCAACAATGGCGTTGTGAAAAACCTCGGCGACGCTCCTCAGGAGGAACTCGCGACCGGTGAGCGCTCCACGCGCAACCGCGTCGCGCGCTCCATCCTGGACCACGGACCGTCCACCGTGGCCGATCTCGCAGGGCGTCTGGGTCTGACCCAGGCGGCCGTCCGCCGGCACCTCGACTCCCTCGTCTCCGAGAACGTCGTGGAGGCGCGCGAGCAGCGTGTCTACGGCGCCCGCACCCGCGGCAGGCCCGCCAAGGTGTTCGCCCTGACCGACTGCGGACGGGACGCCTTCGACCAGTCGTACGACACGCTGGCCGTGGACGCCCTGAGGTGGATCGAGGAGAACGCCGGAGGCGAGGCGGCCGTCGCCGCCTTCGCCCGGGACCGGATGGAGGCGCAGGCCGTGGCCTACCGCGCGGCCGTCGAGGCCGCGGCGCCCGAGGAGCGTACGGAAGCGCTCGCGAAGGCCCTGAGCGCCGACGGGTACGCTGCTACGGCCCGCAGCGCGCCGGTCGGAGAGCAGCTCTGCCAGCACCACTGCCCGGTCGCCCACGCGGCCGAGAAGTACCCGCAGCTGTGCGAGGCGGAGACCGAGGTCTTCTCGCGACTGCTCGGGACACACGTGCAGCGGCTCGCCACCATCGCCCACGGCGACGGCGTCTGCACCACGTTCATCCCGCGCGGTGCGCCCCAGGGCGGCACCTCGCCGCCACCGGGCGACCCGCCTGGCGACAGCACCACACAGACCCGCACCACACCATCAGCTTCTGCAAGCACGGCCGGGAGGAACCCCGCATGACTCTCCCCACGGAGACTGCCCACCCCGAACTCGAGGGCCTGGGTAAGTACGAATTCGGCTGGGCCGACTCCGACGCGGCGGGTGCCGCGGCCAAGCGCGGTCTCTCCGAGGACGTCGTCCGCGACATCTCCGCGAAGAAGAACGAGCCGGAGTGGATGCTGAAGCTGCGGCTGAAGGGTCTGCGCCTCTTCGACAAGAAGCCGATGCCCAGCTGGGGCTCCGACCTCTCCGGCATCGACTTCGACAACATCAAGTACTTCGTGCGCTCCACCGAGGCCCAGGCCGCCTCGTGGGAGGAGCTGCCCGAGGACATCAAGAACACCTACGACAAGCTCGGCATCCCGGAGGCGGAGAAGCAGCGCCTGGTCGCCGGTGTCGCCGCACAGTACGAGTCCGAGGTCGTCTACCACCAGATCCGCGAGGACCTGGAGGAGCAGGGCGTCATCTTCCTCGACACGGACACCGCTCTGAAGGAGCACCCGGAGCTCTTCCAGGAGTACTTCGGCACCGTCATCCCGGTCGGCGACAACAAGTTCGCGTCGCTGAACACGGCCGTGTGGTCCGGCGGGTCGTTCATCTACGTCCCCAAGGGCGTCCACGTGGACATCCCGCTGCAGGCCTACTTCCGTATCAACACGGAGAACATGGGCCAGTTCGAGCGGACGCTGATCATCGTCGACGAGGACGCCTACGTCCACTACGTCGAGGGCTGCACCGCGCCGATCTACTCCTCGGACTCGCTGCACAGCGCCGTGGTCGAGATCATCGTCAAGAAGGGCGGCCGCTGCCGCTACACGACCATCCAGAACTGGTCGAACAACGTCTACAACCTGGTCACCAAGCGCGCCGTGGCGTACGAGGGCGCGACCATGGAGTGGGTCGACGGCAACATCGGCTCCAAGGTGACCATGAAGTACCCGGCCGTCTACCTGATGGGCGAGCACGCCAAGGGCGAGACCCTGTCCATCGCCTTCGCCGGCGAGGGCCAGCACCAGGACGCCGGCGCCAAGATGGTCCACATGGCCCCGAACACCTCGTCCAACATCGTCTCCAAGTCGGTGGCGCGAGGCGGCGGCCGTACGTCCTACCGCGGTCTGATCGAGATCGGCGAGGGCGCGCCGGGCGCGAAGTCCAACGTGCTCTGCGACGCTCTCCTGGTCGACACGATCTCCCGCTCGGACACCTACCCGTACGTCGACGTCCGCGAGGACGACGTCTCCATGGGACACGAGGCGACCGTCTCCAAGGTCTCGGAGGACCAGCTCTTCTACCTGATGAGCCGCGGTATGACGGAGTTCGAGGCGATGGCGATGATCGTGCGCGGCTTCGTCGAGCCGATCGCCAAGGAACTCCCCATGGAGTACGCGCTGGAGCTCAACCGGCTGATCGAGCTGCAGATGGAGGGCTCGGTGGGCTGACGCCCTCCGGGACCGCAAGCAGCGACTGACTTCTGACGTAGGAAGAGAGCAAGACGACAGCCATGGCTGAGGCTCAGAACATCCCGGTGGGCTCCACCACCGCCGGCTCGATCGCGGTGGCCGCCGAGTCGACCGTCGCCACCCGTATGAGTGCGCCCCCGTCCTTCGACGTGGCGGACTTCCCGGTCCCGCACGGCCGTGAGGAGGAGTGGCGGTTCACGCCGCTGGAGCGCCTCGCCGGTCTGCACGACGGCACCGCCGCCGCGACCGGCACCGGGATCAAGGTCGACATCGAGGCCCCCGAGGGCGTCACCGTCGAGACCGTCGGCCGCGACGACGCGCGGCTCGGCAAGGCCGGCACCCCGGTGGACCGGGTCGCCGCCCAGGCGTACTCCTCCTTCGAGCAGGCCACGGTCGTGACCGTGCCGAAGGAGACCCAGCTCGCCGAGCCGATCCGCATCGCGGTGCACGGAGAGGGCGGCACGGCCTTCGGCCACCAGGTCGTCGAGCTCGGCGCCTTCGCGGAGGCGGTCGTGGTCATCGACCACACCGGCGACGCCGTGCTCGCGGCGAACGTCGACTACATCCTGGGCGACGGCGCCAAGCTGACCGTCGTCCTGGTCCAGGACTGGGACGACAAGGCCGTCCACATCGCCCAGCACAACGCGCTGGTCGGCCGGGACGCCTCCTTCAAGTCGGTCGTGGTCACCTTCGGCGGCGACGTCGTGCGGCTCCACCCGCGGGTCTCCTACGCCGGCACCGGCGGTGAGGCCGAGCTCTTCGGTCTGTACTTCACCGACAAGGGCCAGCACCAGGAGCACCGCCTCCTCGTCGACCACAACATGCCGCACTGCAAGTCCAACGCCGTCTACAAGGGCGCGCTGCAGGGCGACGACGCGCACGCGGTGTGGATCGGCGACGTGCTCATCCGCGCCGTGGCCGAGGGCACCGACACCTACGAGATGAACCGCAACCTGGTCCTCACGGACGGCGCGCGGGTCGACTCGGTGCCGAACCTCGAGATCGAGACCGGCGAGATCGCCGGCGCCGGTCACGCGTCGGCCACCGGCCGCTTCGACGACGAGCAGCTGTTCTACCTGATGGCCCGCGGCATCCCGGAGGCCGAGGCCCGGCGCCTCGTCGTCCGCGGCTTCTTCGCCGAGCTGGTCCAGCAGATCGGTCTGCCGGACGTCGAGGAGCGCCTGCTCGCCAAGATCGACGCCGAGCTGGAGGCGTCGGTTCTGGAGGCGTCCGCCTGATGGCCTTCGTCAAAGCCTGTGCGCTGAGCGAGCTGGAGGAGGACACCCCGAAGCGGGTGGAACTCGACGGCACGCCGGTGTCCGTGGTGCGCACGGAGGGCGAGGTGTTCGCCATCCACGACATCTGCTCGCACGCCAACGTCTCCCTCTCGGAGGGCGAGGTGGAGGACTGCCAGATCGAGTGCTGGCTGCACGGCAGCGCCTTCGACCTCCGTACCGGCAAGCCGTCGGGCCTTCCCGCGACGCGCCCCGTCCCCGTATACCCCGTCAAGATCGAAGGGGACGATGTGCTCGTCTCCGTCACCCAGGAGTCCTGAGTCACCCATGGCAACGCTTGAAATCCGCGACCTGCACGTTTCCGTCGAGGCCGACAACGCCACGAAGGAGATCCTCAAGGGCGTCGACCTGACCGTGAAGCAGGGCGAGACCCACGCCATCATGGGCCCCAACGGCTCCGGCAAGTCGACCCTCGCCTACTCCCTGGCCGGTCACCCCAAGTACACGATCACCAGCGGCACCGTCACCCTGGACGGCGAGGACGTCCTGGAGATGACCGTCGACGAGCGCGCCCGCGCCGGCGTCTTCCTCGCCATGCAGTACCCGGTCGAGATCCCCGGCGTCTCGGTCTCCAACTTCCTGCGCACCTCCGCCACCGCCATCCGCGGCGAGGCCCCCAAGCTGCGTACCTGGGTGAAGGAGGTCAAGGAGGCCATGGAGCGCCTCAACATGGACCCCGCCTTCGCCGAGCGCAACGTCAACGAGGGCTTCTCCGGCGGTGAGAAGAAGCGCCACGAGATCCTCCAGCTCGAGCTGCTCAAGCCGAAGATCGCGGTCCTCGACGAGACCGACTCCGGCCTGGACGTCGACGCGCTGCGGATCGTCTCCGAGGGCGTCAACCGCGTCCGCGAGAGCGGCGAGGTCGGCACCCTGCTGATCACGCACTACACGCGCATCCTGCGCTACATCAAGCCCGACCACGTGCACGTCTTCGCGAACGGCCGGATCGTCGAGTCGGGCGGCCCCGAGCTCGCCGACAAGCTGGAGAACGAGGGCTACGAGGCATACACCACCAAGGGAGGCGTCACCGCGTGATCACACTGCCGGGCCTCCTGGACACAGAGGCGATCCGTAAGGACTTCCCGATCCTCGATCGGGTGCTCCACGACGGCAAGAAGCTCGTCTACCTGGACAACGCGGCGACCTCGCAGACGCCGCGCCAGGTGATCGACGTACTCAGCGAGTACTACGAGCAGCACAACGCCAACGTCCACCGCGGCGTGCACGTGCTCGCCGAGGAGGCCACGGCGCTGTACGAGGGCGCCCGCGACAAGGTCGCCGCCTTCATCAACGCGCCGAGCCGTGACGAGGTGATCTTCACCAAGAACGCCTCGGAGTCGCTCAACCTCGTCGCCAACATGCTGGGTTGGGCCGACGAGCCCTACCGCGTGGACAGCGACACCGAGGTCGTCATCACGGAGATGGAGCACCACTCCAACATCGTCCCGTGGCAGCTGCTGTCGCAGCGCACCGGCGCGAAGCTGAAGTGGTTCGGCCTCACCGACGACGGCAGGCTCGACCTGTCGAACATCGAAGAGGTCATCACCGAGAAGACGAAGATCGTCTCCTTCACGCTGGTCTCCAACATCATGGGCACGGTCAACCCGGTCGAGGCGATCGTCCGCCGGGCGCAGGACGTCGGCGCGCTGGTGCTGATCGACGCCTCGCAGGCCGCGCCGCACATGGTGCTGGACGTGCAGGCGCTTCAGGCCGACTTCGTGGCCTTCACCGGCCACAAGATGTGCGGCCCGACCGGTATCGGTGTGCTGTGGGGCCGGCAGGAGCTCCTGGAGGACCTGCCGCCGTTCCTGGGCGGTGGCGAGATGATCGAGACCGTCTCGATGCACTCGTCCACCTACGCTCCGGCGCCGCACAAGTTCGAGGCGGGTACGCCCCCGATCGCCCAGGCCGTCGGCCTCGGCGCGGCCGTGGACTACCTGAGCTCGATCGGCATGGACAAGATCGCCCAGCACGAGCACGCGCTCACCGAGTACGCGGTGAAGCGGCTGCTGGAGGTCCCCGACCTGCGGATCATCGGCCCCGCCACGGCCGAGGACCGCGGCGCGGCGATCTCCTTCACGCTCGGTGACATCCACCCGCACGACGTGGGCCAGGTCCTCGACGAGCAGGGCATCGCGGTGCGCGTGGGTCACCACTGCGCGCGTCCCGTCTGCCTGCGGTACGGAATTCCTGCGACCACGCGGGCGTCGTTCTATCTGTACTCCACGCCGGCAGAGGTCGATGCTCTGGTCGACGGCCTGGAGCACGTCCGTAACTTCTTCGGGTAGAGGCGGCGACTTGTGAAGCTGGATTCGATGTACCAGGACGTCATCCTGGACCACTACAAGCACCCCCACGGGCGGGGCTTGCGGGACGGGGACGCCGAGGTGCACCACGTCAACCCGACGTGCGGCGACGAGATCACCCTCCGTGTGAAGTACGACGGATCGCGTATCGAGGACGTGTCCTACGAGGGCCAGGGCTGTTCCATCAGCCAGGCCAGCGCCTCTGTCCTGAACGAACTTCTGGTCGGCAAGGAGCTCGCGGAGGCGCAGAAGATCCAGGGCACCTTCCTGGAGCTGATGCAGTCCAAGGGGCAGATCGAGCCGGACGACGCGATGGAGGAGGTGCTGGAGGACGCGGTCGCGTTCGCCGGCGTCTCCAAGTACCCCGCCCGTGTGAAGTGCGCGCTGCTGAGCTGGATGGCGTGGAAGGACGCGACGGCCCAGGCGATGGGCGAAGACCGCGACAAGGCTGCGAGGAAGACCGCATGAGCGACAACGAGACCACCCTCACGAAGCCGGCGTCCGAGGAGGAGGTCCGCGAGGCGCTGTACGACGTCGTCGACCCCGAGCTGGGCATCGACGTCGTCAACCTGGGCCTCATCTACGGCATCCACATCGACGACTCCAACATCGCGACGCTGGACATGACGCTGACATCGGCGGCCTGTCCGCTGACCGACGTGATCGAGGACCAGGCGAAGGCCGCGACCGACGGCATCGTCAACGAGCTGAAGATCAACTGGGTCTGGATGCCGCCGTGGGGCCCCGACAAGATCACGGACGACGGCCGTGAGCAGCTCCGGGCGCTCGGGTTCAACGTCTGACTCTTTCCGGCAACGGACTGCGACGGCCATGCCCGCCAGGCACACTGGCGGGCATGGCCGTTTCTCTGTACCAGATCGCGATCGACTGCCAGGACGCTCCGAAACTCGCCCGGTTCTGGGCGGAGGTGCTCGATTGGCACATCCTCTACGAGGACCCGGAAGAGATCGTCATCGGCGCCGGTCCGAGCGCGCTGCCCGGCATGGTGTTCCTTACCGTACCGGAGCGCAAGTCCGTCAAGAACCGGCTCCACATCGACCTGAGCCCCGACGACCGGGACGCCGAGGTGGAGCGGATCATCGGTCTGGGCGCCGGCAAGGTCGAGGTCGGGCAGGGGGACGACGCCACCTGGGTCGTCCTCGCCGATCCCGAGGGCAACGAGTTCTGTGTGCTGAGGCCGAAGAAGACGCTGCTCGACTAAGGTCCCGGCCCCGGACAGGCCCTGTCCGGGGCCCTAGTACGCGGCAGGGGGCCCCGCGGCCGCCTCCGCGAGCGACGGGGCCAGGTTCTCGGTGCGGATGCGCCGGTCGACGTAGAGGAGGCTCACCACCAGCTGCGGGAACGCGGCCGTGAGGGCCTGTCCGATCAGCACGGTGACGAGGAAGAAGACCATCGAGGTGATGACGACGGTCAGCGCGGCACCGCTCGTCGACGCGTCCTCCGTGAGGCTCGGGCCGAGGATGTTGAGGAACGAGAACGGCAGCTGGATCACATAGCTCGCCACCGCCGCCATGCCGTAGGCCAGCAGCGATATGCCGAAGATCCGCCACCAGTCGCCGCGGACCAGCCGGGACGAGCGGGTCATCGCCGCGACGGCCCCCTGCCCCTCGAAGACGGCGGCGGCCGGAGCGAGGGAGAACTTCACCCAGAGCCAGACCGCCAGCGGGCCCGTGACCAGCGCACCGAGGAAACCGACAAGGATGAGCCAGCCGAAACCGCCGGCGTCCGAGGACAGCGTGATGAGGGTGATGACGGCGGCCACGAAGGCCGTCCCGATCAGGACCATGGGGACCGCCACGATCAGCGAGGTGAGCAGGACGGCGCCGAGCACCGACCAGACCCGTCGCATGCTGCGGCGCCACACCCGGCCGAACGTCGACGGGTGGCCCAGCACCGCGTCCTGGAGGACGGCGGGGCAGCTCGCGTAGACCAGCGCGTTGGCGACGAGCACCGCGAACAGACCGAAGACGTAGACCGCTCCGAAGGTGAGGACGACGGGCGCGACGTCGTTCCAGCCGGGCGCGACATCGGCGTCCAGCACCCGCTCGAGCCGGTCGGCGTGCGCCGCGTAGGCGATGCCGATCGCCGCGGCGATGGCCACGAGCGCCACGCCGTACGCGGCGAACGCCATGCCGAGCAGCTGCTTCCAGTGGCGGCCGATCGTCGCGAACGCCCCGCCCAGGATGTCGCCGAGACGGAGCGGGGCGAGCGGTACGACGCCAGGCTTGGGAGGCGGCGGCATCCAGCCGCCCCAGCCGGGAGGGCCGGCCGGTCCCGGGTACGGCGGCGTGCTTCCGTATGACATCGGTCGTCCCCCCGAATGTTCTGCGTATCCCTGCGAGTGCCTGCTGCCGGGCCGTCTCCGCGGCCCGGTCGGCACACCGTAGCGCCCGGCAACTGAGACCGGTTAGCCCGGGTGCCACCAGGGCGGTTAGGTTTTCTGTCATGACCGACACGTCTTCCGCACCCCGTACCACCGGCGCCGTCGCCGCCGGCCTCGCCACCGTCACCGACGACGGCGTTGTTCTCGACACATGGTTCCCCGCCCCCGAGCTCGTCGCCGAGCCCGGTCCGGCCGGTACCGAGCGGCTGACCGCAGAGCGGGCCGTGGAGCTCCTCGGCGCCGCCGCCGCGAAGGCCGTCGGCCCCGACGCGCGACGCGGTGTCGAGGTCGTCGCCGTACGCACCGTCATCGCCTCGCTCGACGACAAGCCGCTGGACGCCCACGACGCCTACCTGCGTCTGCACCTTCTCTCCCACCGGCTCGTGAAGCCGCACGGGCAGAGCCTGGACGGCCTCTTCGGCCTCCTCGCCAATGTCGCGTGGACCAGCCTCGGGCCCGTCGCCGTCGACCAGGTGGAGACCGTGCGGCTGAACGCCCGCGCGGAGGGCCTGCACCTCCAGGTCACCTCGATCGACAAGTTCCCGCGGATGACGGACTACGTCGCGCCCAAGGGCGTGCGCATCGCCGACGCCGACCGGGTCCGTCTCGGCGCGCACCTCGCCGAGGGCACGACCGTGATGCACGAGGGCTTCGTCAACTTCAACGCGGGCACCCTCGGCACGTCGATGGTCGAGGGCCGCATCTCCGCCGGCGTCGTCGTCGGCGACGGCTCCGACATCGGCGGCGGCGCCTCCACCATGGGCACCCTGTCCGGCGGCGGCAACGTGATCATCGCCATCGGCGAGCGCTGCCTCATCGGTGCGGAGGCGGGCGTCGGCATCGCGCTCGGCGACGAGTGCGTCGTCGAGGCCGGCCTCTACGTCACGGCCGGCACCCGCGTCACGATGCCCGACGGGCAGATCGTCAAGGCCCGTGAGCTGTCCGGCGCGAGCAACATCCTCTTCCGCCGCAACTCGGTCACCGGCACCGTGGAGGCCCGCCCGAACAACGCGGTCTGGGGCGGCCTCAACGACGTGCTGCACAGCCACAACTGATCAGCGGTACCTCGCTCTCGATCGTGTGACTCTGCGTAACTTCGATCCCCGGCAGGCCGATAAGCAGGCCGGACACGCGGAGTCACCCGACCGATTCCCGATGGGCAAGGCGAGGAACCGACATGAAGACCAAGCTGACCACTCTCGGCCTGTGCGCCCTGTTCGCGGGACTGTCCGCGCACGGGGCCGCACACGCCGACGAGACGCACACCGACGCGCACAACGGCCACCGGGTCTCCCTCGTCTCGACAGGGCAGATCGACGACCCTCTCGAGGACGTGCTGGAGCACGCCGCGATTCTCGGCAGCACCTACGTCCGCGACTGACGAACCCCGTCGAGCCGGCGGCCGGTCAGCTCCCCGTACGCCGCCAGCAGCCCGTCGACCGCCTCGCGCGCGGCGGGCTGCAGTGGTTCGCGCACCGGCCCGCCGGGCAGTCCGAGCGCCCCGAGCAGCGCCTTCGCGGTCACCGTGCCGGGCAGGCCGGACGCCATCATCAACTCGGTGAGCGGCAGCGTGGCCTGGTGCAGCGCCGTGGCGGCCGCGTTGTCGCCGGCGTCGTAGGCGTCCAGGACGCCCCGCAGCTGCGGGGCCGCCACATTGGCCACCGTGGAGACGAAACCCGCCCCGCCCACCGCGTACAGCGGCAGGTTCAGCTCCTCGCACCCCGAGTAGTACGCCAGGCCGCCGCCCGCGATGACCTTGGAGCTGCCGAGCAGGTCGTAGGCGCAGTCCTTGACGGCCACGATCCTCGGATGCTCCGCGAGCCGCAGCATCGTGTCCGGCTCGACGCGGGTGCCCGTGCGGCCGGGGATGTCGTACAGCATCAGCGGGATGCCCACGGAGTCCGCCACGTGCCGGAAGTGCGCGGCCACGGCCGCCTGCGGGGGGCGGCTGTAGTACGGAGTCACCACGAGCAGCCCTGCCGCGCCCGCCGCCTCCGCGGCCCGTGCCAGTCCGACGGTGTGCCGGGTGTCGGGGGTGCCGACGCCCGCGACGACGACGGCCCGGTCGCCGACCGCCCGGACGACCGCCCGCACGAGCGCTGCCTTCTCGTCGTCGGAGGTGGTCGGTGATTCACCGGTCGTGCCGGACAGCACCAGGCCGTCGCAGCCGGCATCGACGAGGCGGACGGCCAGCCTCTGCGCCCCGTCGAGATCGAGGGCACCGTCGGCGGTGAAAGGCGTGACCATGGCGCACAGGGCGCGGCCGAAGGGAGGAGAGGAGGTCATGCCAGCAGTCTGCGGCGGCCCGGGGCCCGGCTCCAGCGAAATCTGCTTCCGGTAACCGTGAAGCAGCGCTACAGGGTCGGAGTGCCTGACATGATCGGCGGGGGACGGGGCGGCCCACGGGAGGGGACGGATGCCGAGGACGATCGGGCGGGCGGCGGCGGGCGTGGTTGCCGCTGTGACGGCCGCCGGAGTGCTGGCCGGCTGTGGGGGCTCGGGCGACGCCGGTGCGTCCGGGGACCGCGACTACAGAGTGAAGGCGGACCGGCTGGATCCCTCCACGTTCCCGCGGTACGGCGCCCCTTCGCCGGCCGTGACCCCGTCGACGCCGCCCACCCCGGCCACGTGCCCCCGCTCGGGGGTGGTCGTGACCACGGGCGTCGTCGACACGGCAATGGGACGACGGGCCACCGTCCTCGAGCTGAAGAACTGCGGCACGCGGCCCTACGACGTCAACGGCTATCCCCGGATCGGCGCCCTCGACAAGAACCGCGAGGCGCTGGAGCTGACCATCACCCACGACCACCCGTACACCGACGCCGGGCGGGACCAGGGGCCGAAGCCGCTGACGCTCGTGCCGGGACAGAGCGTGAAGTCGGTTCTCAACTGGAACAACCGGGTGACCTCCTTCGACCCGGTCACCGAAGGCGCCTACCTGGTGGTCACCCCGAGGGAAGGGGAGACGCCGCAGACGCTGCCGTTCCGCCTGGACATCGGTACCTCCGGGGAACTCGACGTCACCGCGTGGGCGCGGGACCTGTTGGGCTGAGCCGCAGGCCCCGCGCGTCGCACACGCCTACGGGCGGAAGCGCAGCACCTGCGGGTCGTGGTCGCTGTTCTGGTCCGAGAACTCGGCGTTGATGTGCACGCTGTCGTAGCTGAAGTCGCGGATCGACGGGCTCGTGAGGATCTGGTCCAGCACCTGGCTGTTGCCCTGGTACACGTACGAGTAACGCTCCGACCGGGGAAGGGACTTGATCGCCGGGTAGAGGGCGCCGCCGTCCGTCAGGGCCTTGGTCGTCTCCGAGAACTCGAAGTCGTTGATGTCGCCCAGCACGACGACGTCCGCCTTGTGGTCGGCGTCGAGGACGTCCTTGACGAAGGCGTTCACGGCCTGAGCCTGCTTCAGCCGCTGCGCCTCGGAGGAACGGTTCGGCGGCTGGTGGTGCGAGACCAGCGACTCGTCGCCGCCCTTCGAACCGAAGTGGTTGGCGACCACGAAGACCGTACGGCCCCGGAAGGTGAACTCGCCGGCCAGCGGCTTGCGGCTGTCGTCCCAGGCGTCGTTCGCCGGGTCGATGCGGCCCGGGGACAGGGTGAGCGCGGCACGGCCGTGCTCCCGTACGACCCCGGTCGCCGTCGTCGCGTCGCCGCCCGCGCGGTCGGTGAAGGAGACCCGCTCCGGGTTGAAGAGGAACACCTGGCGGATGTTGCCGCCCGGCTGGCCGCCGTCCTCGTTGTTCACCGGGTCGACGGAACGCCACTCGTACGCGGGACCGCCGGCCGCGGCGATCGCGTCCGTGAACTTCTTGACCGTCCGGGCGGCCGACACCGTGCCGTCGTTCGTGGCGCCGGTGTCGTCCTGGATCTCCTCCAGGGCGAGGATGTCGGGCGAGGCCAGGTTCTCCACGACGGCCTTCGCCAGCGCGTCGAACTTCTCCTGCGGGTCGGACGGGTCCAGGTTCTCCACGTTGTACGTGGCCACGGCCAGTTCACCGTTGCGCTGCGGACGGGTCCGCTCACGCGTCAGACCGTGGTCCTCGACCGTGCCGAGCGTGCGGGCCGTCAGCGTGTAGCCGCCGTACTGGTTGAAGTCCAGCGGGCCCTCCGTGGTGCCCGCGAGCACGTCACCCACGTTCGCCTTCGGGAATGGCTGCTGCGCCAGCGGGATCAGCGACTGGATCTGGAGGCGGCCGGTGTTCTGCGACTCGTAGGAGCCGTAGACCGTGCCGCCGCGCCGGTTGTCGTTCTCCCACGGCTTCACCGTCACCCACAGCTCGGCATGCGGATCGGTCGCGCCGACCACGCGCGAGGTGCCGACGCGGACGTTCGTGCCCTCCAGGGACTCGTAGTAGTCCAGGGCGTACGTACGCGGGGCCAGGGGCAGGCCGTTGATGCTTCCGTCCGCCGCCGGGTCGCCCTGCGGGGCGTACTCGGAAGGCACCGACCAGGCGGAGACCGTCACGGGAGCGGGCACCTCGTGGCCGGAGGACACGACGGTGACGGTCGGCTTCGTTATCTCGGTCAGCGACTGGTTGCCGGACGACGCGCCCCCGGGGACGTACTCCGTGACCGTGCCGGAGACGGTGACCCGGTCGCCCACCGCGACCTTCGGCGCCGAGCTGGTGAAGACGAAGACGCCCTCGCTGGTCGCCGCGTCACCGTCGGCCTCAGGGTCCTGGAACCAGAAACCCCGGGAGCCGTAGGTCCGAACACCCGTGACGATGCCCGGCACATCGGCGACCTGCTTCCCCTCCAGCGGGGAAATGCGGGTGCTGCCCTGAATGTCGTGGATACGCACCTGCGCGGCAGCGGCCGTGGCGCCGTCGGCGGCGTTCGCGGACCCGGCGAGCAGACCGGCGGCCAGCGCGGCGGCCACGACGGTCGCCACGGCGGTAGTTCTCGGTACGACGGAGGAAGGCATCAAGGTTCTCCGGAGGTGAGGGATGAGGGTGCACGGGACCCCTGGGGGGCCGGGCAGGTTCTACGCGCGTCAATCTCTTGGCTGAACAGGCCACTTGTCAAGGGTCGGCCGGTGTACTGAGACCTAAGTCCACATGAACGCGCGCCCCGGCGGAGGCACGGTCGCCGGACCGGTCGGCCGGATCCGGCGGGCGCGGCGAAACCGCACGAAATACGTCTACGCTGGGGGCCGTCCAGTCACCCACAAGGCCGCCCGGATCCGGTACGCCGCGGAGGAGACCCAGCAGATGCCCCAAGACCGTCCCACCCTGCCGCCGGTACGGCTGAACTCGGACGCGCAGCTGGCGCGGGACGCACTCGCCACCCCGCTGCTCTCCCGGGCCGTGAGGCTCGCACGCTGGGCCGGCCCGCAGACCCGGGTCGGCGTCGGCGGTGAACTCGTCGACGAGCAACTCCCCGCGGCGGCCGAGGCGCTGGGACTCGACGCCGGGGACGAGGACGGCCAGGCCTGCGCGAGCGAGGCGTGGCGCGTCGCCGTCGACACGGGCCTCGTCGACGCCGAGGACCCCGACGACGACTCCGACACCGCGGGCGCCGTCGCCGGCGCCAACCTCGCACTCGTCACCGGCGGTTCACCGCAGGACGTCCTCGGACTGTGGCTCGACGCCCTCGACGTCGTCTTCGCCGACGCCATCGCCCCCGTCCTCGACGACATCTCCGCGGTCGTCGGCGACGACGGTGAGATCGACATCGAAGCGCTCGACTGGGACCCAGAAAGCGAAGCCGCGTTCCTCGAAGGCGTCCTCGGCAACCTCTACCTGCTCACCGTCTCCGACAGGGCCGCAGAAGAGGGACCCGTCCCGCTGCCCGTGCTTGCCGCGTCGATGATCGTCCCCGACGACATGGGAGAACCGACCGACGACGTCCTGGAACAGGTCTCGGAGGCGATGATGCGCCTCGACGACCAGTTCCGCGTACTGGAGCCCGTCGGACTCGTCCAGTACCGGCCCGTGGACGAGGCGTTGATGGCCGAGGAGAGCGCCGCGGAAGGACCCGGGCCCCTCGGCGACGACGAGGACGTCACCCGCTACGGCATGGTCCGGCTCACCCCCCTCGGCCTCTACGGCATCAGGGCCCGGCTGCTGGAGGCCGGAGTCGAGGCACCCGCGGTCGGCGACCTCGCCGACAAGGGCGCGGACGTGCTGCTCGACGGGCTCGCCCGCTACCCCGAGCTCGCCGCCCGCGCGGAGACCGAGCAGTGGCTCGCCCGGCGCGACGCCGCCGACGCCGCCCGCGAACTCCTCACCGCCGCGCGCGGCGACGACCGGGGCGCGCCGCTGCGCCGCCTTCACTGCCAGCAGGCGCTCACCCTGGTCGGGCGGCGCGCAGAGCCCGCGGTGCGCGACGTGCTCGACGACCCCCGACTCGGCGGCCTCGCCCGCGTATGGCTCGCCGAACACGGGGCGTCGGACGTGCCCGCGCCGCCGGAGTCCATGATCTTCTGGCTGGCGATCGACACGATCGCCGCGCAGCTCGCGGCGGGCGGTGAGGCCGCGGAACTGCAGGACCTGGTCGAAGGGCTGGTCGGCCGGCACACCGGGTTCTTCGACGCGGCGTGGCGGGTGGAGCATCCGGCGACGGCGGATGTGCTGGAGGCGATGGGGAGGCTGCACCGGGACAAGGCGACGGCGAAGGAGGCGCGGAAGGCGGCCTTCAAGTCCCGCTCGGCTCACTGACGTTCGCGGTTCCGGGCGGGGCCCGGTCCGTTGCGGGTGGCCCCTGCGGCGGGGCGGTCCAGGTGACGTGACGTCCCCGGGGGCGGTCGCGCTTCTGCCTGCGGGGGCAGGCCCGGCCCCTCGGTCCCGCGTGGCGCTCCAGCGGGGCGTGTGCCCGTGACGGGGCCGGCCGGTCCGGGGGTGTCGCCCTGCGGGCGGGCTCGGTCCCGGTGTGTGTCGCCCCTGAAGGGCCCTGGTCCGGGGACGCCGTCCAGGCGGGGCGTGGCCCGGTCTGGTTGCCTTGCGCCCGTGCGGGGCGTGGCCCCGGTGCGGTGCGTTGCCCCGTGCGGGGCGTGGCTGCGCGGGTGGTGGGTGCCGGGTGTCGGGGCCTCCGGAGGGGGGGTGTCCGGAATGGCTGTCCTCACCGCGCTTCGCGCGAGTTGCGACGCTTTACTTCCGGACCCCCCCTCCTACGACCCCGCCCCCCTCCCGACGGTGCCGCCCCTTCCGGCCGGTGGTCCGCGCAAGGGCGCGTCTCGTGGGCCGTGAGGCCGGTGGTCGCTCCATGCGGGGCGGTGGTCAGGCCTCGGGGCGGGGCAGCTCGGTGCAGGGGCGGAGTTCCTGACTTGGGGCCGGCAGCGGCTCGGTTCGGGCCGCGAGTGCGGCGGTCAGGCTCTGGGCGGGGCAGCTCCATGCGGGGGCTGCTGTCCCGCCTTGGGGCGGCAGCTCGGGTCGGGGCTCTGTGGGCCGGTGTCCGGTCGGTCGGCGGGCGGCAGGGGCCCGTAGCGCGGCGCGAAGCTGCCGCTCGGGGGTGTGGGGGCGCCGGCCCCCACAAAACCCTTTCCCCCTCCCCGGGAGGGGAAGGGGGCGCCAGCCACAAGGGGTCCGGGGCTTGCCCCGGCTTCGGGAAGGGGCGGGGTGGGGGAGACGCCCCGCGCAGCGGCACCGGGCCGCGCCGCGTAACGCGGTGGGCAGGTGCGAGGGCGTCAGCCCCACGGGAACCCACCCCCGGCCGGGGGAAGGTGGGTGGAGCCCCCGCGCAGCGTCCACGGGGCTCGGTCATCGTGGCGTCGCCGGATTGCTGTGCCCGCCGGGGCCGGGTCGGCGGTCCGCCGGCGCGCGGGGCTGCCCCTTCGGGGGCGTGGGGGCGGCGGCCCACCCCCGGGGCGGAGCCGCCGGTGGGAAACGTTTCGCGTCGTCCGAGGGATGTCGTGCAACGTTCAACCGTCGTTCGTGCGCACGCGCGAGGGTGTGGCCCGGATCAGCCGCCGGATGCAGCTCAGGAGACTTGATGCCGCTCACTCGCAGGGAATTCACCAAGCAGTCCGCTCTCACCGGCGCGGGCGTTGCCCTCACCGGTGCCGTGGGGTCGCTCGCCACCGCCCCCGGCGCACTCGCGGAGGAGGGGGAGCGCCATGGGAACGAGGCGCCCGGTTACGGCCCGCTGATCCCCGACCCCGCGGGCATGCTCGCGCTGCCCGCCGGGTTCACGTACCGCGTTCTGACCCGCAGTGGTGTCACCACGTTGGAGTCGGGCGAGTTCACGCCCGGCAAGCACGACGGAACCGCGACCTTCGAGGGGCCGCGTGGTGTGACGCTGCTCGTCGTCAACCATGAGCTCAAGGGTGAGCGGGCGAAGATCGCGCACCCCGTGCCGCTCACCGAAGGCCTGGTCTACGACCCGGCCGCGCCCGGTGGGTGCACCGTCGTGGAGAGCCACCGCAGCGGCGAGGTCGCGCAGTGGGTCGGAATCGCGGGCACCGTGCAGAACTGCGCCGGCGGCACCACGCCGTGGGGTACCTGGCTGACCTGTGAGGAGACCGAGGACAAGGCGGGCAGCAACGGCCTGACCAAGGACCATGGCTACGTCTTCGAGGTCGATCCGTACGACCGCCGCGCCAACCGTGCGCCGGAGCCCGTCAAGGCACTCGGCCGGTATGCCCACGAGGCAGTCGTGGTCGACCCGAAGCGCGGTCACCTGTACCTCACGGAGGACGCCGACACCCCGAACGGCCTGCTCTACCGGTGGATGCCGCCGCACGGCTTCAAGCACGGCCGCGGCCGGCTGCGCACGCTCGGCGACGACGCCGGTGTGCTCCAGGCCGCCAAGTGCTTCGACTCCGGTGGCCGGTTCGTCGACGACCTGGCCCGCGCCACGAAGATCGGCACGGTGTACGGCGTGGACTGGACGGAGGTGCCGGACCGTGACGCGAGGACGGTCTCCGTGCGCAAGCAGTTCAAGAACGGCGAGGTCACCCGCGGCCGCAAGCTCGAGGGCATGTGGTGGGGCGACGGCGGCGTCTACATCGTCTCGTCGTACGCCCGGGAGGAGAGCCCCGAGCAGCACGACGGCCAGGTCTGGTTCTACGACCCGCGCCGGCGGACCCTGACGCTGAAGGTGCTCCTCGGTGTGAACCCCGACCCGTCGAAGGACGGCTACGACGGCCCGGACAACATCACCGTCTCCCCGTACGGCGGTCTGATCATCGCCGAGGACGGCGAGGGCGTGCAGCACCTGATCGGCGCCACGGACAGTGGCCGTACGTATCCGATCGCCCGTAACGAGTTCAATGTCGGCACCGAGGACGACCCGGACTTCAGCGAGTTCGCCGGTGTCGTCTTCTCGCCCGACGGCCGGACGCTGTACGCCAGCATCCAGACGCCGGGGATCATGTTCGCGATCACCGGCCCCTGGAAGCGTCAGGGCGGCCGCCACTGAGGCTCCCGCGGATCGTGGGCGGTGAATCGGCCCACTTTCCGCGGCCCCGCAGACGGCGCTTTCCGCTGGGTCCTGCTGCTCGAACGGGGCCCGGCGGGCGGTTCGTCCCGGAAGTGACAGCGCTCGGGCGTGGCGTGGCGGGGTGCCGGGGGCGCATACTGAACGTAATGACAAAGTCAGCCGGTTCCCGGCGCCACCTGCCGTCCAGCCCCTTCAACCGTCCGTCCCTGGAAGAGCCGCCGATCGAATGCTTTGAAGCGGGCGACAGGGTGTCCCACGATCAGTTCGGTCTCGGAAGAGTCCTCGCCGTGGAAGGCGACAATGCCGCTGTGCTCGTCGACTTCTCCGGCAGGCAGGGCCGCATCCTCAGTCCGTTCTCCAAACTGGCCAAACTCTGAGCACGCTTTTCAGTTTTTTCCCCGCCGGGGGTGTCCGCCGCACAGCGACGGGCACCCCCGGCGGACTTTTCAGAGCGCCTGCGCGGCGGGCTTGACCATGCCCCGCACGGTGCGCGACTTCACGAAGTCGCCCATGGCGGTCATCTCCCACTCGCCGGAGAACTGCTTGATCAGCTTGGCCATCATCACGCCCGTCTGCGGCTCCGCGGCGGTCAGGTCGAAGCGGACGAGCTCCTCGCCGGTCGTGGCGTCCATCAGCCGGCAGTAGGCCTTGGCGACCTCGGTGAACTTCTGGCCGGAGAAGGAGTTGACCGTGAAGACGAGTCCCGTCGCGTCGGCGGGCAGCCGACCGAGATCCACGACGATGACTTCGTCGTCGCCCGCGCCCTCACCGGTCAGATTGTCGCCGGAGTGCTTGATCGAGCCGCCCAGGATGGAGAGCTTGCCGAAGTAGCAGCTGTCCAGGTGGTTGCGGTTCGGGCCGTAGGCGATGACGGAGGCGTCGAGGTCGATGTCCTTGCCGCGGAACGCCGGCTCCCAGCCGAGGCCCATCTTGACCTGGGAGAGCAGCGGACGGCCGCCCTTGACCAGGGACACCGTCTGGTTCTTCTGCAGGCTGACCCGGCCCTTGTCCAGGTTGATCTTCCCGGTGGGCGCGGCGGGCGGGGCGGCGGGCGGCGGCGGGGTCGCGGCGACCCGCGGGTCGGCGGGCGGCGCCGCGGTGACGGGCGGGGCGGTCGCCTGAGGGGCGGCCGGGGCGGCCGCGGGCTCCTCGTCGACCGAGACGCCGAAGTCCGTGGCGATGCCCGCCAGGCCGTTCGCGTAGCCCTGGCCGACCGCGCGGGCCTTCCAGACGCCGCCGCGCAGATAGATCTCGACGACCACCAGCGCGGTCTCCGCGCCGAGCTGCGGCGGGGTGAAGGTGGCGAGGGCGCTGCCGTCGTCGGCGTTGCGGATGGTCGCGGTGGGCTCGATGCCCTGGAAGGTCTGGCCCGCCGCGTCCGGGCTCGCCGTGACGACGATCTTCTCGATGCCGGGCGGCACGGCCGTGGTGTCGACCACGATCGCGTCGGGCGCGGAGCCGCCGCCGGAGCGGTAGCTCACGCCGGGGCCCTGCGGCTGGTTGTAGAAGATGAAGTCGTCGTCGGAGCGCACCTTGCCGTCGGCGGTGAGCAGCAGGCCCGATACGTCGAGCCGCACCGGAGCGGCGACGTCCACCGCCACGCGCGCGGCGGTCAGGGGGATGTTCGAGCCGGGGGTCATAGCTGTCATGACTGGGGTAACGAGCGAGTCCGCTTTACCGTTCCCTTACCGTTCTCACCTGTTACGGGGATGATTTCTGGCCACGCGCTCATTGCCGAACTTGTAGGCGCCGGTCCACCGCGCGATGACCAGCTGCGCGTCCCCGGACCCCACCTCCGCCAGGAACTTCTCCGCGCGCGTGCCGCGCAGGGTCCCCGCCGCGCGGCCGCGGTGGCTGATGGAGACCGTGCCGTCGCCGAGCCGGGTGTACGTGAATCCGAAGGGTCTCGCCATGGACGCCATCGTGGCGGAATCCAGTGCGCGCGGCATGCGGTTTTCCCCGGGGGTCAGTACGGCCACTGCGGCGGGTGGGTGGTGAAGTGGCCGCCCAGGCACGCGTGGTCCGGGTTGTCCGGGTCGAGTTCCCCGTGCTCGGCGATGAGCTTCTCCGCGTACTGCTCCGAGTCGTCCTGCGGTTCGTAGCCGAGGGCCCGGGCGCTGGTCAGGTCCCACCACAGGCGGGTGTTGGCGGAGGACCCGTGGACGATGGTGTGACCGACGTTCTCGGCGGTGAGGGCCGCGTGGAAGAGGCGGGCGCCGTCACCCGGGCTCATCCAGACGGAGAGCATCCGTACGGACGTCGGTTCCATGAAACAGGAGCCGATGCGCACGGACACGGTCTCCAGTCCGTGCAGGTCCCAGTAAAGCTGGGCCAGGTCCTCCCCGAAGCACTTGGACAGGCCGTAGAAGGTGTCGGGCCGGTGGCGGGTCTCGACCGGGATCAGCGCCTCGGGAGGGTGGGGGGCGTCGCCCTCGGGGCGCGGGACGAAGCCCACCGCGTGGTTGCTGGAGGCGAAGACGATCCGCTTCACCCCTTCGTCCCGTGCGGCCTCGTAGAGGTTGTACGTCCCCTCGATGTTGGCCTTGAGGATCTTGTCGAACGACGCCTCGAGGGAGATGCCCGCGAGGTGGATGATCGCGTCCACACCACGCACCGCCTCGCGCAGGGCCGCCTTGTCGGCGAGGTCGGCGGTGATCGCGTCCGGCTCGCCCTCGATGGGGGTGACGTCGAACAGGCGGAGCTCGTAGCCGTAAGCGGGCAGCAGGCCGCGCATCAGGGTGCCGAGTCCACCGGCTGCGCCGGTGAGCAGGACGGTACGGGCAGCGGGCATGGGCGGGTCTCCTTGAGTGCGCTCAAGTGAATGGATGATATTCACATGCGTGGACACGCTAGGGAGTGGCCCCGACAGCGTCAAGTGTCGCGCGGGGCGGGTGATTCCGTGCCTGGAATGCAGGTTTCCGTCTTGACCGGCGCGAGGGGGCTGCCATAGCGTGGATCGCGTTCAGAAATATGGACGTCGATCAGAATTGTGCACGGGCTCGGAGCCCGGAGCACGGCCCAGGGAGCGCCCGTGACCTCAGATCCGCTCGCAGCCCGGCTCACCCGGGTCAAGGGACCGCTGTTCTTCCCCGTCACCGCGTACGGACCGGACGGCGACCTCGACCTCGAAGCATTCCGCGCGCATGTGAGGAAGGGCGTCGACGCCGGCGCGGCCGCCGTCTTCGCCTGCTGCGGGACGGGGGAGTTCCATGCCCTCACACCGGAGGAGTTCCGCGACTGCGTCGTGGTGGCCGTCGAGGAGACGGCGGGACGGGTGCCCGTCCTCGCGGGAGCCGGCTACGGCACCGCCCTCGCCGAGCGGTACGCGCAGATCGCCGAGGAGGCGGGCGCGGACGGACTGCTCGCCATGCCGCCGTATCTCGTCGTCGCCGACCAGGCCGGGCTTCTGGACCACTACACCCGGCTGGCCGCCGCGACGTCGCTCGACGTCATCGTCTACCAGCGTGACAACGCGATCTTCTCGCCCCGCACCGTGGTCGAACTGGCCCGCGTCGAGAAGATCATCGGGCTCAAGGACGGCCACGGCGACCTCGACCTCATGCAGCGGATCGTCAGCGCCGTGCGCCGCGAACTGCCGGATCGCGATTTCCTCTATTTCAACGGGCTGCCCACCGCCGAGCTCACCGGACCGGCCTACCGCGGCATCGGCATCACCCTGTACTCCTCCGCCGTCTTCGCCTTCGCTCCCGACATCGCACTCGCCTTCTACCGGGCCCTCGAAAGCGGCGACGACAAGACGGTCGACCGCCTGCTCGACGGCTTCTTCGTACCGCTCGTCGAACTGCGCAACGAGGGGCGCGGATACGCGGTGTCGCTCGTGAAGGCGGGCGTGCGGCTCGAAGGTCTGGACGTCGGCGGGGTGCGGCCGCCGCTGACGGAGCCGGCCGACCGGCACGTCGAGGCGCTCGCGGCGCTGATCGAACAGGGCCGGGCGCTGCTGGAGGACGGCGAATGAAGACCTCGGCGTTCCTGTACCCGTGGGACGTCGTGGGAGACCCGGACGCCGCCGCCCGCATTGCGGACCTCGGCGTCCGGCAGGTCACCCTGGCCTCCGCCTACCACTCCACACGGGCCCTGACCTCGCGTCACCCCGCCCACCGGATCGTCACCGCCGAACACGCCGCCGTGTACTACCCGCCCGACGAGGGCCACTGGGCGGGACGCGGCCTCGGGCCGTACGCGGCGGGGGAGTGGGCGCCGGGCGACGCCTACGGCGAGGCGGCCGCCGCGCTGGCGGACGCCGGCCTCGACGTCCACACCTGGGTCGTCCTTGCCCACAACTCCCGTCTGGGAGGCGAGCATCCGCGGACCTCTGTCGTCAACGCCTACGGTGACCGCTACGCCTGGGCGCCGTGCATCGCGCAGCCCGAGGTGCGGGAGTACCTCGTGTCGCTCGCGGCGGAGGCGGCCGTCCGCCCGGGCGCCGGCGGCACGGAGCTGGAATCCTGCGGCTGGTACGGGGTGTCCCACCTGCACGCCCACGACAAGATCGCGGGCGTCGCCCTGGACGGTCCGGCGCAGTACCTGATGTCCCTCTGCTTCTGCCCGGCCTGCCGGGACGGGTACCAGGGTCTGGGCGTGGACCCCGGGCGACTCGCGGAGTCGGTGCGCGACGCGCTGGAGCCGCTGTGGCGGGGCGGCGCTGCACAGCCGCTGGACGCGGAAGTGGCCGGCGCCGTACTGGAGTTCCGTACCCGCACGGCCCGGACGCTCCAGGAGGCCGCCGTCGCGGCGGTGCGGGCCGCGGCCCCGGCGGGCTTCCAGGTCCTGCTGCACGCCGACCCGGTGGCGCACCACTGCGGCGCCAACGCCGGAGTGGATCCGGCGCACATCCTGTCGGTCGCCGACGGCGTGGTCGTGCCGTGCACCGGCGGGCCGGGGCTGCTGGGCCCGTTCGCGGAGCACGCGACGGAACGTACCGTGCTCGCCGCGAACTTCACCGTGGTGACGGGTATGGGGGGCGCGCCCACCATGCTGGCCGCGGACGCGAAGCGGGCGGCGGACCTCGGCGCGACCCAACTCCGCCTCTACCACGCGGGCCTGGCGTCCGACGCGGACCTGGTGGCGGTCCGCTCGGCGCTGGCGTAGGGGGCCTGCGCGGGCGGTGGTTCACTGCGGGGCGCCGAGCGGGAGCGGGTCCTGCCGCCGGGCCCCGCGCCCGCGTTCGAGACGCAGGGCCAGACCGGTGGCCACCGCGCCGAGCCCTTCCCACAGGCCCACACCGAGGAAGCCCGAAGGGGCGCGGCCGCCTATCACCGCCAGGGTGAAGACGGCGCACGTCAGCAGCCGGAACGGAACCGTCCAGCGGAAGAAGGGCTTCCAGTCGGCGAGGGAGGCCAGAACGTAGTAGACGCCCATATTGACCGCGGCCATCGAGGAGGCGGTGACGAAGACCGGAGTGTGGTCCCCGTCCGCGCGGCGGGAGCCGGGCACGGGCTCGAAACCCATGGTGGCGAGCAGGACATCGGGGGTGATCAGTCCGAGGACACCGAGCACGGCCGCGAGGACGCCGAAGACCGCCATGGTCCAGCCGGAAGGGGAGCGGGGCAGGAAGCGCACAGGATTCTCCAGGGGCACCGAACGGATGGTGAAGGCCCCTGCATACCGCGCGTCCCGCCCCGCCGCCCAGAGTTCTTCACGGGCCGGTCCGGCGCCGCTTCCTCACTTCAGCGCCGCCTCCATCATCCGCTGCGCCACGGGGGCCGCCAGGCCGTTGCCGCTGACCTCGGAGCGCTCCGCGCCCGAGTCCTCGATGAGCACGGCCACCGCGACCGCCTTACCGGTGCCTGGATCCTTGGCGTACGAGGTGAACCAGGCGTACGGCGTCTTGCTGTTGTTCTCGCCGTGCTGTGCCGTGCCGGTCTTGCCGCCGACCTCCAGGCCGGGGATCCGCGCGTTGGAGCCCGTGCCCTCCTCGACCACCGTCACCATCGCGCTGCGCAACTGCTCCGCCGTCCCGGACGACATGATCCGCTGCGAGGCGCCGTCCTCGAAGGACTCGAGGGTGTCGCCGTCCCCGGACACCACCTTGGAGACCATATGAGGTGAGGCCATGACCCCGTCGTTGGCGATGGCCGCCGACACCAGCGACATCTGGAGCGGAGTCGCCGTCACGTCGAACTGCCCGATGCCGGTCAGCGCGGTCGACGACGCGTTCATCCCGGACGGGTACACGCTCGCAGAGGCCCGTACCGGCACGTCCTGCTTCTCGTCGTTGAAGCCGAACTTCTCCGCCGTCTCCCGTACCTTGTCCTGCCCGAGGTCGACGGCCATCTTGCCGAAGACGTTGTTGCACGAGTACCGCAGCGCGGTCCGGATCGTGGCGTTCTCACAGGGCGCGGACGGGTTCTCGTTCTCCAGGTCCGTGACCGTGCCGGGCAGGCGGTAGGGGTCCGGGCTGTCGGTCCGCTCGTCGACGGACGAGTACAGGCCCTCCTCCAGCGCGGCCGCCGCGACGACCAGCTTGAACGTCGACCCAGGCGGCAGCGGCTGCCGCAGCGCCCGGTTGACCAGCGGCTTTTCCTCGTCGTCGAGCAGCTTCTGCCAGGCGTCGCCGTCCAGGGTGCCGCTGATCGTCGACGGGTCGTACGACGGGGTGCTGACCATGCCGAGGATCTCCCCGGTCTCCGGGTCCATGGCTACCGCGGCGCCCTTCGTGTCGCCGAGCGCCTCGAAGCCGGCCTTCTGAACGGCGGGGTCGATCGTCGTCACCACGTCACCGGGGTCCTGCTGCTCGTCCGTGAGCGTGTCCAGCGGGTTCTTCAGCTTGAGGTCGGTGCCGTCGAGGATGCCGGAGTAGATGCCCTCGAGCTGGGTGGCCCCGTACGCCTGCGAGCTGTAGCCGGTGACGGCCGAGTACAGCGCTCCGTCGGTGTAGGAGCGTTTGTACGCGAGATCGCCTCCTTCCGTGCGCTGCGAGCCCGTGACGGCGGAGCCGGCCACGATGATGTCGCCCAGCGGCTGCGCGTACTGCGCGATGATCTTCCGCCGGTTCCGGTCGTTGTCCGTGAGGGCCGTCGCCTCGTACGCCTGCACCCAGGTCGCCCGCCCCAGCAGGGCGAGGACCAGCAGCAGACTGAAGACGGCGGCACGCCTGATCGTCTTGTTCATCCCGTACGAGGGACGAGCGGCGCGGCGCGGTTCGTTCCCGTCCGTCCGTTTTCTCAGGACTTCCTCATCTGCGGCGGGGAGCCCGGCGCCGGTCAGCGGGGCGAGATGAATCCCGACTCGTACGCCGCGATCACCGCCTGTGTACGGTCCCGGGCGCCGATCTTGCCCAGGACCGCCGCGACGTGGGTCTTCGTCGTCGCCGGGCCCACACCCATCCGGCCGGCGATCTCCGCGTTCGTCAGCCCGGTGGCCATCAGCCGCAGCACCTCCGCCTCCCGCCCGGTCAGCCGCGCCGCCCACGGCGGAGCGGTCGCGGCAGGCCGGCGGCCGTACTCGGCGGCGAGCGAGCGCACCGCCGCGGGGAACAGCAGCGAGTCGCTGCGCGCGACCAGCCGGACCGCCTGGACCAGCTCCTCGGCCGCGGCCCGCTTCAGCAGGAACCCGGCCGCCCCGGCGCGCAGCGCGTCGTACACGTACGCATCGTTCTCGAACGTCGTCACGACGACGATCCGCGGCGGCTCGTCCATCGTGGAGAGGATCTGCTCGGTGGCGCGGATGCCGTCGATCTCCGGCATCCGCACGTCCATCAGCACCACGTCCGGGCGCAGCCGGCGCACCACGGACACCGCCTCCGCGCCCGTCGCCGCCTCGCCGACGACCTCGAGGTCCGGTTCCGCGTCGAGGATCACGCGCAGCGCGGTGCGCACCATCCGCTCGTCGTCGGCGACGGCGACCCGTACTGTGCTCATCGGCGGCCCGCCAGCGGCAGCCGGGCCGACAGCCGCCACACGCCGTCGTCCTGCCCGGCCGCCGCCTGCCCGCCGAGCAGCGCGGCCCGTTCGGCGACTCCGCGCAGCCCGCGGCCACCGCCGGGGCGCTGCACCGGGGCCCGCTCGGGCACGGGATTCTCCATCCTGATCTCCAACTCCTCGTCTCCTGCGGCGATCCACAGCGTCACCGGTGAAGCCCCGGCATGGCGAAGGGCGTTGCTCAGCCCCTCCTGGACGATCCGGTACGCCTCGCGGGAGACCGGCTCCGCCACGGCCGTGAGCGCGCCCTTCGTGTGCAGCGTGACGGCCACACCGCTGCGGGACAGCAGCCCCTCCAGGGCCGCCAGCGTCGGTCCGCCGAGTCGGGCGTCGCCGTCCTGGCGCAGCAGGCCGAGCACGGCGTCCAGCTCGCCCACCGTGCGGCGGGTGGTCTCCTCGATCGCGGCCAGCGCCTCCCGTACGAACTCCACGTCGGCGGCCCGGCCGCTGCCCAGCACCTTGCGGGCCGCCCCGGCCTGGAGCGTGACGGCGGACAGCGCGTGGCCCACGGAGTCGTGCAGTTCACGGGCGAGGCGGTTGCGCTCCGCGAGCTCGGTCGCCCGCCGCTCGGCCGCGGCCAGCCGGTCGGCGGGGGTCGGGCCGAGCAGCACCGGCGCCTGGCGGGCCAGCAGCGCCCCGGTGGCCGCGGACACGGCCGCGAGCGCCAGCAGCATCCCGGTTCCGGCGAGCACCAGCAGCAGCGACCACCAGGCGTCGTGCGGCACGCGCAGGTAGTCCCGTACGGCCGGGAACACCGGGGAGAGGATCAGTCCGACGGCGAAGGGCGGCAGCGCGAGGGACGCCCCGCTGATCAGCGCCCCCACCCCGAGGTGGAGGGTGAACCAGCCCGCGGTGCGAACCCGGGCGGCCCGGCTGCGTGCCTGCCCGTCCGCGAGCCGCTCGCCGGGAACGCCGCACAGCGTGCGGGCGACGACCACCGACAGCGGCCTGGCCATGGGGAACAGCCCGGCGACAGCGGCGAGCGGCAACGCCACGGCGTACGCGCCGAACTGGAGCGCCAGGGAGCCCGCGAAGAAGTTCGACGCGTCCGTCAGCGGGCCCACGACCACCGTGCCGACCAGCCAGAACGGCATCAACAACGCGCCGCCGAGCACCAGATGGACCCAGCGCAGCCGGGCCCGGCTGCCGAACAGCGCCCGAGCGGCGGACCGCAGTACCGGGCCCGGTCGGGTCATGCGCCGCGCCTGCGCAGCAGCGAGGCGACGGCGCAGGTGAGCAGCAGACCGGAGATCATCTCCCCAGCGTAGGTGAGCATCAGCAGCGCCGGGGTCTGCTTTCCCTCGTCCGACTCGGGCATGAGCGCGCCGAGGATCATCCAGCCCGCCCAGGCGCCCAGCGCGCTCGCCCCGACCCAGGCCGCGGCCAACGGCCCGCGCACCGACAGGGCGGGGCGCAGCCGGAAGGCGAGCAGCAGCACACCGGCGACCGCCAGCACCGCGAAGCCGACGCGGACACCCTCCAACAGGTAGAAGGGCGTAGTGCGTTGCAGCACTCGGTCGGCGGGGAGCGCGACGGTCCCGCCGACGGCCCACAGCGCGTGCATGACCGCGGGGAACAGGGCGAGCAGTGAGCCGGCGACGGCGGTCACCCGCATGAAGGTGCCCGTCGCACCGGTCGGCAGCTCCCACACCCTGCCGCGCCACAGATGACCCCAGCGCTTTCCGGCGTAGAGCACGAACAGCGTGCCCAGGGCGAGTCCTTGGAGGATGAAACCGCCGTACACGACGCCGAACACCCAGTCGTGCAGGAACGGCTCCTCCGCGGCGGCCGGTGCCGCGCTGCCGCCGATGGCCGTGCCGGCCAGCTGCACCGGGAACCCGACCATGATCGGCGCGAGAAGCCCGGTGGCGGCCCACATCGGCACCGCCAGCAGCCACGCGGGCACCCGCTCTCCCCACGGCCGGGTGAGCAGCAGAGCCAGCACCACGACGGACGCGTCCATCAGTACGGTCACGCTGTTGGCGACGGCCATCACCAGACGGTGGTCCAGGAGGGCGCTGCCCTCGGGAATGCCGACACGGCTGCCCGCGATCCAGGCGATCTTGAGCCCGAGGTACGGCAGGCAGGCCACGATCGCGACGGCACGCAGCGCGGCCGTGAGGGGGCGGTGTCGCAGGGAGAGGCCGGTCCCGGCCGAGGTCGTTGTCATGCCCCCAACGCTCCCGTGGCCGCCGGCCCTCCACCTCCTGCTCCGTGACGATCCGCCTCCACCGCGCGGGGGAGCGGCGCCGCCGTGCGGCTTGCCCCGGCCGTGGCGGCGGGGCGTCACGCCAGTGTCAGGACCACCTCGTCCGTCTCCTCGCCCCGCGCGTTGGCGAACCCCCGGTCGTGGCCGGTCACCAGGAAGCCGCACTTGCGCAGCACCCGGACGGAGCCCGCGTTGTCCGCCGCCGCACGCGCGTGCAGCGGACGGGTCGGTACGACCTCCAGCAGCGCGCGCAGCGCCAGCGTGGCGATGCCGCGCCCCCAGTGCGCGCGGTCGATGACGTAGGTGACCTCCCGCTCCTCCGGCGGCCCGTACACGGCGGTGTGGCCGACCACCTCGCCGTCGGCGACGACCGTCCGTATCACCGCGTCCGACGCCCGGATCCGCGCCCAGTGGGCGTCGAACGCTGCCCGGTCCGTCGGGTCCTCGCTGGTGAAGGCGGCCATCCGGTTGGACTCCGGGTCACTCATGTGCCGGAAGAACACCGGGAGATCACTGTCCTGGACCTCACGCAGGATCACGTCCACGGTCAGAGCCTCCGGGTCGCCAGGGTGAGCCGGTCGCGGGCGTCGAACAACGCGTCCTTGATCATCTGCTCGTGCGCCGGCGTGAGCCTCGCCACCGGCACCGAGCAGCTGATCGCGTCGCGCGCCGGAGTGCGGTACGGGATGGCGATGCCGAAGCAGCGCAGCCCGAGCGTGTTCTCCTCGCGGTCCACGGCGTAGCCCTGCTCGCGGATGAGGTGGAGCTCCTCGATGAGCTTCTCGCGGTCGGTGATGGTGTGCTCGGTCAGCGGCGCGAGCGTCTCCGGCAGCATCTTGCGCACCTGCTCGTCGCTGTAGGTGGCGAGCAGCGCCTTGCCGAGCGAGGTGGAGTGCGCGGGCAGCCGCCGTCCCACGCGCGTGAAGGGGCGCAGATAGTGCTGGGACTGCCGGGTCGCCAGGTAGACCACGTTCGTGCCGTCGAGGCGTGCGAGGTGGATAGTCTCCGTGGTGTCGTCGGAGAGCCGGTCCAGGGTGGGCCTGGCGGCGGCCACGACCTCGTCGCCGTCGATGTACGACGTCCCGACCAGCAGGGCGCGCACCCCGATGCCGTACCGGGTCCCCGTCGCGTCCGTCTCCACCCAGCCGAGCTCCACGAGGGTGCGCAGCAGCATGTACAGGCTGGACTTGGGATAGCCGACGGCTTCCTGGACCGCGGCGAGGGAGTGCATGCCGGGCCGTCCGGCGAAGTACTCGAGCAACTCCACCGTCCGCACTGCGGACTTGACCTGTGCCCCACCGGAATCGGCAACTGACATTGCTGTACGCCCCTTCTTGACCGTGCGGAACGCCCGGAAATAGAGTCCCCAGCATATTCACCACCAGGAACGCTGTTCAGAATACCGAACAACTCCGGTGGGTGGCAGAGACCGGCCGGAAGGAAGCCGCCGTGGCAGCAGCACCAGTCTGGAGTGTCGACCCCCGTAGCGGGAAGCGGCGGGAGCGGGTCGGGGTGGAGGCGTCGGTGGGGGAGGTGGACGC
>NZ_JBQHCZ010000007.1:0-308013 GCF_052068155.1 Streptomyces sp. OZ13
GAGCGGCTCGGCAAGATCACGTTCTGGACGCTGTTCATCGGCTTCCACGGCACGTTCCTGGTGCAGCACTGGCTGGGCGCGGAGGGTATGCCCCGCCGGTACGCGGACTACCTGTCCGTCGACGGCTTCACCGCGCTCAACACCGTGTCGACGATCGCGTCGTTCGTACTGGGCCTGTCGATGCTGCCCTTCATGTACAACGTCTGGAAGACGGCGAAGTACGGCCGGCAGCTCACGGTCGACGACCCGTGGGGCTACGGCCGTTCGCTCGAGTGGGCGACCTCCTGCCCGCCGCCGCGCCACAACTTCACCACGCTCCCCCGGATCCGCTCGGAATCGCCGGCGTTCGACCTCCACCACCCGGCCATCGCCACCCTCGACGAGGTCTCGGACACCGGCCGGCGGGACGTCGTCGAACCGGGGAAGGGAATCGCCCCGCCCCTCGGCGAGGGGAAGGACAACCGGTGAGGGGCCCGGTGCGGCAGACGGAGTCGGAGGTCGCCGCGGGGATCGCCAGGCTCGAGGGCTATCTGCTCGCGCAGAGCCGGCTCCAGGAAGCCCGTCAGGAGGCGGAGGCCTTCGCCGGCCGGATGCCGTGGCTGACCAGCGCGCAGCGCGAGGAGGTCGTCCGGGTCTACACCCAGGACCGGATCGCCCTGTCACGGCGTGTGCTGGAGGCTCTGGTGTCCCGGGCCGACGAGCTGCGGCTCGAGTACACCGCGCGGTACGAGGAGCTACGGCGCCGGCTGCTGTGCGCGGGTGTCGCGGCGGTCCTCGTCTCCGCGGTCCTGTGCGCCTTCGCCGGCCTGCTGGCCGCCCACCGCTGACAGAGGCACGGCAGTCGGGGATCCCGCCCGCCGCCGGGCGGATACTGGTGGGGTGAGCAAGGCACCGCCCCGGATCCGCGGTCTGCGGCGGCAACTCGGCAGCAGCATCTTCACCCGGGTCGCAGGCCCCGCGGCGGCGCAGACGCGTGCCCGTATCCATGACACGCCCGGGCCCCGCTGGTTCGGGCCGGACCGGCCCATCCGTACCGTCCACGGCGACGCGTCGATGTTCATCGGCGGGCTCAGCGCCCTGCTGCTGCAGTCGCTCCATCCGCTGGCCATGGCGGCCGTCGCCGCCCACTCCGGGTACCGGGGCGATCCGTGGGGGCGGTTGCAGCGCACCAGCACGTTCCTGGCCGTGACGACGTACGGCACGGCCGACGACGCCCAGGAAGCGGTGGACACGGTCCGGGCCGTCCACGACAGCGTGACGGGCCGGACCGCTGCCGGTGAGCCGTACCGTGCCGCGGACCCGCATCTGCTCGGCTGGGTGCACGTCGCCGAGGTCGACAGCTTCCTGCGCGCCCATCAGCGCTTCGGCGCCCGCCCGCTGGACGCCGCCGGCTGCGACGGGTACATCGCCGACACGGCACGGGTCGCCGCCGCCCTCGGGGTGAGCGACCCGCCGCGCGACCGCGCCGGTCTGGCCGAGCGGATCGCCGCGTACCGCCCCGAACTGCGCCCCTCGCGGGAGGCCCTGGCGGCGGCCCGATTCATGCTCCTGCATCCTCCGCTGCCCCTGCCCGCCCGAGTCCCCTACACGGTCCTGGCCGCGAACGCCGTCGCCCTGCTGCCGCCGTGGGCGCGGCAGCCGCTCGGGCTGCCGTACGCGCCGGCGTTCGAAAGGTGCTGCGTGAGCCCGACCGGGACGCTGCTCACGGGCGCGATCCGGTGGGCCATGGCACCGCCTCCCCCGCCTCCCCCGCCCCCCGAGCCGTCCTGACCGGGGGCCGAGGGCGCGCCCCGAGCGTGTCCAGGGCGGCGGAAATACAATGAGGGCGGGCTGTACGGCCCAGCCGGCCGATGCCCCTGTGCGCCGCACATGACCGGGCCGGTCGACCTTCCAAGGCACTTCGGAGAGGTCCATGACCCGGCGTCGTCCCGTGCGATCGGCGACCGCGGACGAGATGCTGGCCACGCTCGGCCGCCTCACGGACCGTGCCCGCGAAGGCGCGGAACGGCAGAAGGCACGGGTCGAACTCGCCGAGGCCCTGCAGCGTTCCATGCTGCCGGCAGAGCTTCCCACGGTGCCCGGCCTGCGGGTCGCTGCCCGGTACACGCCCGCCAGGAACGGTCTGGACATCGGCGGCGACTGGTTCGACGGCTTCTTCCTGCCGGACGGCTCGCTGGGCTTCTCCATCGGCGACGTGCAGGGCCACGACGTGGAGGCCGCGGCCTTCATGGGGCAGATCCGGATAGGGCTGCGCGCCGTCGCCACCGCCACGACCGACCCGGGCGAGGTGCTGCGCCGCGCCAACGAACTGCTGCTCTCCGTCGACCACGGGCTCTTCGCGACGTGCAGCTTCCTGCGCTACGACCCCGCGACCGGAGCGCTGCAGAGCGCCCGCGCGGGTCATGTGCCGGCCGTGTGGGCGACGTCCGGCGGCGAGGGCGGGATCGTGGCGGACGAGGCGGGCGTGCCGCTCGGCATCCTGCCCGGCGAGGTGTATCCGGTGGCGAACCGGCGGCTGTCCGAGGGCAGTGCGTTCGTGCTGCTCACCGACGGCGTCGTGGAGGGCCCCTCGTATCCGATCGAGGCGGGACTGGACGCGGTCGCCGAGTTGGTCCGCGCAGCGGTCCGGGAGGGAACGGACGTGGGGGAACTGGCCTCGCAGGTGATGGGTACGGCGGCGCTCACCGACCACACGGACGACGCGGCCGTGCTGGTCCTGCTCCACGAACCCTCGTAGCAGGGCGCGCAGAGCTCCCGGCAAGTTCGGCGCGTCGGCAGCGCGTGTCACGAGGACGCGGCGGCGACGCTCCTGTGTGATGACGTGCGTGGTCCGCAGCGAACAAGTCCGGGGTCCGGCCGCAGCAGTGCTGCGTGTGCTCGCCGTCGCCGCCGTCTACTGGGCAGGCAGCCGGATCGGTCTGCTCCAGCAGGTGGTCGTGGAGGGAGCGGTGGTCTCACCCCTGTGGCCGCCCACCGGGATCGCGCTGGCCTGTCTACTGTGGATGGGGGCGCGGGTCTGGCCGGGCATCCTCCTCGGCGCGCTGCTGACCATCGCGACGATCGACTCCGTCGGCCTCGCCACGCTGGGCATCCTGGCCGGCAACACGTGCGCTCCGCTGGCCGCCTACCTGATGCTGCGGCGGGCCGGTTTCCGCACCGGCCTGGACCGCCTGCGGGACGGGCTGGCGCTGGTGTTCCTCGGTGCGCTGGGCGGCATGCTCGTCAGCGCGACGTTCGGCGCGTGCACCCTGGTCCTGAGCGGTTCGCTGCCGCCCGGCGAGTTCTGGCCGGTGTGGTCCGCATGGTGGGCCGGGGACGCGATGGGCGTTCTGGTGATCACACCGGTGCTGCTGGTGCTGCGCCGGGCGCACCTGCCGCGCGACACACGGGCGTGGTGGTGGACTGAGGCGGCGGCCCTCGGTCTGGGGTCGGTCGCCGTGACGCTGCTCGCCACCCGGGTGACCCTGTCCCTTCTGTTCCTGGTCTTCCCGATGCTGATCTGGGCGGCGCTGCGGTTCCAGCTGCCCGGCTCGGCACCGTGTGCGCTGCTGATCTCGGTGCTGGCGATCTCCGCGGCGACCGACGGCATGGGCCCGTTCGCCGGCCGCAGCGTGCTGGAGGTCATGGTGGTGCTCCAGGCGCTGAACGGGTGCGCGGCGCTGACGGGTCTGCTGCTGGCGTCTATCGTCACGGAGCAGAACGCCGTGCGCCGCAAGATCGAGCAGGTCTGCGCGGACCTGGCGGAGGTGGTGGAGCAGCTCGCGCCGGGCGACGTGGCCCATCTGCGGACGCCGCTCGACGGTGGCAGACGTCCCGGGGACCGGCGCAGGACCGGTGAGGGGCCCGGCCGCGCGGACATGACGCCGGGGTGATGACGCGGGGTAACGTCGCCGCACGGGCCCGCGCATGCGGGCGGAACGGAGCACACCATGGGGGTTGCGATGACCGACGAGGCCGAGCTGCGGCACCTGAGGCGCTGCGTGGAGCTGGCGGCCGAGGCGCTGGATGCCGGTGACGAGCCGTTCGGTTCCGTGCTGGTCGACGGCGACGGCAGGGTCCTCGCGGAGGACCGAAACCGGGAGACGTCGCTGGCCGACCAGACGCAGCATCCCGAGTTCGCGCTCGCCCGGTGGGCGGCCGAGCACATGACGGCGGAGGAGCGGCGGGCGGCGACGGTCTTCACTTCGGGTGAGCACTGCCCGATGTGCGCGGCCGCCCACGGCTGGGTGGGGCTCGGCCGCATCGTCTACATCGTCTCGGCACGGCAGCTCGGCGAGTGGCTCGCCGAGCTGGGGGCACCGGCCCCGCCGGTGCGGACCCTCCCGGTCCAGGAGATCGTGCCCGGCCTCGAGGTGCACGGTCCCGTACCGGAGCTCGCCGGACAGGTGCGCGATCTGCACCGCCGCTTCCGCGCGGGACGCTGACGAACGCAAGGCGCACCACGCTCCGGCTGTCGCCGGGATGTGGTGCGCCTTGCGCCGCGCCGGTCACGTCCGACGGGCGCGGGGGCTGCCGCGTCGGGCGGCAAGGGCGGCTCGAACGAGGGACGCCGCGGCCGCGCAGAGCGCTGACCGCGGCGTCGGACCCGGTGACGGTGCGCCGTCACCGGGTCGGGTGCGGGCGTCCGCGCGTGGTGGCGCGGATCAGTAGGCGGAGTCGACGTTGTCGATGGAGCCGTACTTGTCGGCGGCGTAGTTCGCGGCCGCGGTGATGTTGGCGACCGGGTCGGTCAGGTCGTGCGGGGTGCCGTCGACGTGGTAGGCGTCGAAGGTCGGCTGGATGACCTGCAGCAGCCCCTTGGACGGCGTGCCGTTCTGCGCGTTGACGTCCCAGTTGTTCTGGGCGTTCGGGTTACCGCTGGACTCACGCATGATGTTGCGGTGCAGGCCCTCGTAGCTGCCCGGGATGCCCTCGGACTTCATGATGTCCAGGGCCTCCTTGATCCAGCCGTCGAGGTTGTCGGCGTAGGCCTTCTTCTTGGCCTTCTTGGCCTTCTTGGCCTTGTCCGCGTCCTTCGCGCTCTCCGCCGTCTTCACCGCCGGCGCGTCGGCCGCCACCGAGACCGCGACCTTCGACGCGTCCGCGGCGGCCGGGGCCGCACTGGCGGGCGAGGGGGCCAGAGTGAGCGCCAGTGCGGCGGCGCCGGCGGTGGCCATGCCGGTGATCGAGAGCTTGCGGAGACGGGCGGTACGGCTGGTCTGGGTGAAGGCGGTCATACGGATGGGACTCTCCAAACAGTGGACATCAGGGCGGCCGACCGACGTGCGGTTCGGCGGGGCGGAGAGACTCTCCGCATGTGGCCCGGCACGGTCGGACGGGCTGGACGCCCTGTCCGGTTCATGTGCTTCCCGGGACGTCAGCCATGGTTAGGGGCGGTCATGGCGGGGCGCAAGAATGTGACCTACTACCCCACTTAAGAGAAATGACCGAAAGGTCGCTTCCCGGCCCGCGTCATGGCGCATCGGGTGGGCATTGTCCACTACCGCCCTTAGGAAGTGATCTGGCCCCTATGCGCGGCATCACAACGGAGGGCATCCGCGAGGGCTCCGGAATCACCGTGAGCGGGCAGGTCTCACGCTCCGTACGCAGGCGGCGGGCCGGTACGGGCCCGGTTCTCCTGGTGGGACCGACCGGCCGCTCGCCGGCCCCCGGGCCCAGGCGTGACCGTGCGAAGGGCAGGGCGGGCGAGGGCGGATGTCCCCCTGGCGGGGAAGGAGCCCGTACGGCGGCCGGGGCGGCCTCACGGGACGAAGCGGGGTCCGTCGCGGACGTAGCGGTCACGCGCCCTGGAAAGGGGAAGTCCCCGTGCCGGACCCGGGTCCGGCACGGGGACTGCGCGCCCGTGCCGAGCGTGTGCCGCGGGCGTCGCGGGGCTGTGGATGCTCGGCGGCGTCCCCTACGGGCGCACCGCAGGACGGCGGGTCCAGCGGTGCGCCGGCGTGTCCGAACCGGCATTCCTGTGCATCGGTCCGGGCGGGTGCCGGTGGCCCGGCCGCCGGGAGGGTCCTGCTACTCGAACCGCGAGGGGTCGCCCGCGCCACGGCGCACGATCTCGGGCTCGCCGCCGGAGAAGTCGATGACCGTGGTGGGCTCGGTGCCGCAGTCACCGGAGTCGACCACCGCGTCCACCGCGTGGTCGAGCCGTTCCTTGATCTCCCAGCCCTGGGTCAGCGGCTCGTCCTCGTCGGGCAGCAGCAGGGTGCTGGAGAGCAGCGGCTCCCCGAGTTCGGCGACCAGGGCCTGGGCGACGACATGGTCGGGGATCCGTACGCCGACCGTCTTCTTCTTCGGATGCAGCAGCTGGCGGGGCACCTCCTTCGTCGCGGGGAGGATGAAGGTGTAACTGCCGGGGGTCGCCGCCTTGATCGCACGGAACACATCGTTGTCGACGTGCACGAACTGGCCGAGCTGCGCGAAGTTCTGGCACACAAGGGTGAAGTGGTGGCGGTCGTCCAGGTTCCGGATCGACCGGATCCGGCCGATGCCGTCACGGCTGCCGAGCCGGCACCCCAGTGCGAAGCAGGAGTCCGTCGGGTACGCGACCAGCGCCCCGGATCGGATGCTGTCGGCCACAGTGCTGATGGTGCGCCGCTGAGGATTCTCGGGATGCACGTCGAAATACTTCGCCATCCGCCGAGTCTAGGCCGTTGAGCCCGGCGGCTCCGCCTTCGGACGCCGCCCGCGGCACCGGCCGGAGGCATGACCTCCGCGGCACGCCCTCTCCGTGCGCGGCGTTCTCGTGCCGAGGGCCGGGACGCCGCCCGCGGCGGGCCGGCACCGTGTCCCCTGTTCGGAGCAGCGCCGTCTCGTTCTGGCCGGGCGCGACACCGCCGCCGGTGATTGCCTGACCGGAGGAACCGCAGAGCAAGGAGCGATCGTGACATCCGAAACCCCCGACTACACCGTGCCGGGCATGTCGAAGCAGGACGGCGCAGCGATCATCAAGATGCTGCAGATGCGTCTGCACGCACTCAACGACCTGGCCCTCACCCTCAAGCACATCCACTGGAACGTCGTGGGACCCCACTTCATCGCGGTGCACGAAATGATCGACCCGCAGGTGGACCAGGTCCGGGAGATGATCGACGACCTCGCGGAGCGCATCTCCACGCTCGGCGGCGTACCGAAGGGCACTCCTGGCGCACTCGTCTCGGACCGCTCGTGGGACGACTACTCGATCGGCCGGGCGGAGTCCATCGAACACCTCGGCGCGCTCGACCTCGTGTACACGTCGATCATCGAGGAGCACCGCGCCGCGATGAAGGCGACCGACGAACCCGACCCCGTCACACAGGACATGCTCATCGAGCAGTTGCGCGGGCTGGAGCTGTTCCAGTGGTTCGTGCGCGCACACCTCGAGAGCGGTGGCGGGCGGCTGAGCACCGCCGACGCCCGGACCGAGCGGAAGGCCGCCGAGCAGGCCGCGGAGGAGGCGCGCGGTCGCCCCTGACACCCGGCCGCGCCCCTCTCGCGTGGCGCGGCCGCGCCGGGGCGGGCAGGTCCGCACTCGCGGCGGCGCGCTCCGCTCAGGAACCTGCGCGGACCCCGTCGGCGGACCTGCTGTGCCGCTCCCGGTCACCTGGCCGGGAGCTCGTGTACAGGGCGCTCGCGGGCAGTGTCTCCAAGATGCGGGCGCTGTCCATGACCGCCACGCGGTGGGCGAAGTGACGTACGAGCGGCAGGTCGTGGCAGATGAACAGATACGCCAGCCCCAGCCGTTCCTGAAGATCCACGAGCAGGTTGAGGACGCCTGCCCGTACGGAGGGGTCGAGGGCCGACACCGGCTCGTCCAGGACGAGAAGCCGCGGCTCGCTCGCCAGTGCCCGCGCGATGCCGACACGCTGGCACTGGCCGCCGGACAGCTCGTGGGGCAGCCGTTCGCCGAGCCGCCTGTCCAGTCGGACCGTCTCCAGCAGTTCGGCCACCCGCCGCGGACCGGCCACGGGATCCCACCGTCCCTGGACGCGCAGGGGCTCGGCCACCGCGTCCCGTACGGGAAGGCGTGGGCTCAGCGTGCCGTACGGGTCCTGGAAGACCGGCTGGACCGCCGGACGCACGGACCGCAGCGCCTTCTCGTCGAGGGCGGTCAACTCGCGTCCCTCGAAGCGAACTTCGCCGCCTTCCGGCCGGCGCAGCATGAGCACCGCGGCCGCCGTGCTGGACTTGCCCGAACCGGACGGGCCGATCAGTGCCAGGGTCTCCCCCGCGGACACGTCGAAGGAGACACGGTCGACGGCGAGAACGGACGCGGAACGCCGCGCGTGTCCCCGGTAGCGCACGGTGAGGTCCCGTACGCTCAACAAGGCGTTCATGCGGCACCGTTCAGGGGGAAGAGGTCGCGGGCGGAGTCGGGCACATCGGTCCAGTGGTGGCAGGAGACCAGGTGTTCTCCGCCGGCCGTCGCCACCGGTTCCGGTTCGTGCGTGCGGCATCGCTCGCCGGCCAGCGGGCAGCGCGGCGCGAAGACGCATCCGGCGAGCCGGGACAGCTCCGACGGCGAGGGCGGGGCGCCGCCGATGGACGGGAGCCGTCGGTCGGTGACCGGCCGACCGGGCGGCAGGGAGGCGAGCAGCCCCGCGGTGTAAGGGTTCCGGGGGTGTGTGAGCACCTGTTCGGTCATGCCGGACTCCATGGGACTGCCTGCGTACATGACCACGATCCGGTCGGCGTGCCGGGCGACCACGTCGAGGTCGTGCGTGACGAGCACCAGCGCCGCGCCGGTCGTTTCCCGCAGCGACGCCAGGACACCGAGGACCTGTTCCTGCACGGCCGGGTCGAGCGCGGTGGTCGGCTCGTCGGCGACGACGAGCTCAGGTTCGTTGACCGTCGCCATCGCGATGACGGCACGCTGGCGCATACCGCCGGAGAACTCGTGGGGGTACGCGGAGGCCCGCCGGGCCGCGTCCGCGATGCCCACCCGGTCCAGCGCGGCCACCGCCGCGGCCCGGGCCTGTCCGCGGCCGAGGCCGCTCACGGAGCGTACGGCGGCGGCCAGTTGGTCGCCGACGGTGTGCACGGGGCTGAGCACGGACAACGCGTCCTGCGGTACGAGGGCGATGCGCCGGCCCCAGAGCCGCGCGTACGACGACCGTGGCGCGCCGAGGAGTTCCTGGTCCCGGAGGCGGACGCTGCCGCTGGTCGCCGCACGGGGCGGCGCCATACCGAGGAGGACGCGCGCGGTCACGGATTTCCCGGCCCCCGACTCGCCGACCAGGGCCATCGCCTCGCCCTCGCGGACATCGAACGACAGCCCGCGCACGGCGGTCACTTCCGCGTCCCGGCCGTCGGCGGGGAAGCCGACCCGCAGGTCGCGGACGGACAGCAGCGTGGAACGCCCGGTCATGCCGCCACCCCGGCTCGTACGGTTCCGGCACGCCGTCCGGGCGCCGTCACGGAGGCGAGCGAGACGGCGAAGCCGGCCAGCAGGGCAAGGGCGGCCGCCGGGGCGAGGGCCGCCCAGGGCGCCCGCTCGACATAGGCCCTCGACTCGTCGAGGAGCAGGCCCCACTCGGGCGCGGGCGGCTGTGCGCCGAGGCCCAGGAAGCCGAGCGATGCGAGGGCCAGGGCGATGCCGGGCAGCCGCAGCAGCGCGTGCCTGGCCACGGGTCCGGCCACGGCGGGCAGGACGTGCCGGGTCAGGATCCATCGAGGGGTCGATCCGATGGCCTTCTGGGCGGTGAGGAATCCGGCGGCCCGGGTCTCCTGCACCAGGGCGGAGGCGTGTGCGGCCAGCGGTGGCCAGGAGATCAGCGCGACGGCGACGGACGCGCCGGCGGTCCCCGGGCCGAGGGCGGCCGCGACGAGGATGCCGACGACGACCGGCGGCAGGGCGTTGGCGATGTCCGCCGCACCGGCGGACAGGGACGGCAGGAAGCCGATGGCGAGGGCGAAGAGACAGCTGATCAGGCATACCGCCAGCGCCACGCCCACGGTGGCGGCGGCGCCGTGGCCGAGTCGCGCGAGCACGTCCCGGCCGAGGCCGTCCGTGCCCAGCGGGTGCGCCCAGGACGGGGCGAGCAGGCGCGCGGCGACGTCCACGGTCAGCGGGTCGCGCGCGAGGCCCCATCCGGTGCCCGCCAGCAGGAGCCCGGCGAGGACCACGGGCACGGCCCGCGCCGCCCTGGCCGCGGGTGCCGGCGGAGGGGCCGGGAGCGCGAGAGCGGCGTCCTCCAGTCCGGGTCCGAGCAGCCGTGCGCGTACGAGGTGGGAGAGGACGCCGGCCGTGAGGCCGAGGACGAGCAGCGCCAGCACCGCGCCCTGAAGCAGCGGGAGGTCCTGCGCCTTGGCGGCGCCCAGGGCCGTGCGGCCGATGCCGGGCACCGCGAAGACGGTCTCCACGGCGACCGCGCCACCGGTCAGCCCCACCCCGACCAGGCCGAACTGCGGTACGACGGCGGGCATGGACCGGCGCAGCACCGCGCACGCGATGCGCCACGGGGAGACGCCCGATGCCCGCCACAGTGCGACCCAGCGCTCCCCGGCCACGGCGGGCAGGGCGTCGTCGACGAGCCGGCCGAGGAGCCCGCCGGCGGGAATGCCCATGGCCAGCGCGGGCAGCACCATGGAGGACAGGCCCTGCCAGCCGGACGTCGGCAGCAGGCCCAGCCACACGCCCAGCACGATCAACAGCACTGTCGCCAGCAGGAATTCGGGTACGGAGGCGAGAATCGCCGCGGGCGCTCCGCCGCTGCCGCCGCGCAGTGCGCCGCGCGCGGCGCGGACCAGCGTCCCGGTACAGAGCGCGAGGGCCACCAGCAGCGCCACGGCCAGGGAGGCGCCCATCAGCGCCAGTGACACGCCGAGCCCGGAGAGCACGGACGGCAGCACATCGGTGCCGGACACCCATGACACGCCGAGGTCTCCCTGGAGGACGCCGGCCGTCCAGTGACCCAGCAGGGTCAGCGGTCCGGCGCCGAGGCCGAGGTCGTCGCGGATCGCGGCCAACGCCTCCTCGGTCGCCTCCTGTTCGGCCGACCGGGCGCGCAGCACGCTGAGTGCCGCGTCCTTGCCCGACAGCCACGGCAGCAGTCCGACGGCAGCGACGACGCCGGCGAGCGCGGCCGCACGAGCCGCTGCGGTACGGGGTGCAGATGTCTTCATTTGACGTACGTGTCGACGGTGACCAGCAGGCGTTCGCGAGGATCCTTGGCGGAGCCCACGACATCGGTGGCGTCGCCCTGGACGACGCGTTCGTGGAGCATCGGGATCGCGGCGTCGGTGTTGAGGACGGCGGTCTCCGCGTCGAGGACGGCCTTGCGGCGCGCCGCGCCCGCCGGTGTGGTGGTGGCCTTCTCGAGAGCCTTGTCGACGCTCTGGTCGGAGAGTTGGGAGAGGTTGAAGGAGCCTTCGCTCGCGAAGTCGCTGTACAGATACGCGGCGGGGTCCCCGGAGTCCAGGACGGTGGCCCGGGACAGGATGAACGCGTCGAACTTCCCGGCGAGGGCGTCGGACTCGATGTTCGCGTACTCGCGTATCTCCAGCTTCACCGCGAAGCCGGCCTTCTGGAGCTGCTGTTGGAGGGTGGCGGCGACCTCGGGGAGCTCGGCACGGTCGGTGAAGGTTCCGATGGTGACGGTCCTGCCCCGAGGGTTTCCGGCCTCGACGTCACGGGTGCGGCCGGCGCGCTCCTTCGCCCAGGGGAGGGCGGGACCGAGCAGGCCCTCCGCCACGTCGGCCCGGCCCTCGTAGACGCCGTCGACGAGGGGCCCGGCATCGATCGCGGCGCGGGCGGCGGCCCGTAGGGAGGGGTCCTTGAAGGTGCCGCGTGCGGTGTTGAGGTAGAGCGTGTTGGTGCGCGGCATCGGGACCTCGGTGATCTGGTCCTCGTCCAGCAAGGAGGCCTGCGAGACCGGTACGGACTCGACGATGTCGGCCTCGCCGCTGCGCAGCGCGGCGGCACGCGCGGTGCCGTCGGGCACGAACCGCACATCGATGCCGGCGGCCTTCGGAGTGCCGCCCCAGTAGTTCTCGTTCCGGTCCAGCGTGGCGGTGCTGGTGCCGTTCACCTTTCTCAGGACGAACGCGCCCGTGCCCGCGCCGATCGGGTTCACCGTCCTGCCCCGGTACGCCTTGGCGGCGAGGACGGCCAGCTGGGGCGATGAGAGCCGCTGCGGGAGCAGCGGGTCCTCGGCGGCCGTGGTGACGGTGACGGTGTCGCCCTCGGCGGTGGCGCTCAGTTCGACGCCGTCGAGGATGCGCGGTTTCGGTGCCGCCCGGGTCGCCTCGGTGAGGGAACGCACAACGTCCGCGGCGGTGAGCCCGGTGCCGTCGTGGAAGGTCACGCCGTCGCGGACGGTGAAGGTCCACGATCTGTCGCCCGAGCGTTCCCACTTCTCGGCGAGGGCCGGACGCGGGTCGCCGTTCGCGTCAAGAGTGACCAGAGTCTCCGCGGTGCTCCAGCGGGACAGTTTGAAGGCGTCGTCGCTGAGCGGGGAGAGCCCGGAGCGCGGCGGCTGCATCATCACCACGCGGATGCGCTTGTCGCCGGAGTCGGGACCACCGGATGCGCCGGGCGCTCCGGAGGCGAAGCAGCCCGTCATGAGCGACGCGGAGGCGACCGCCACGGAGACGACAGGCAGGGACTTGGGGCAGCGCATGGGGGTTTTCATCTCCGTCGGACGGGTGACCTGTGCGACGAGGACGCTAGCAGATGATAATCATATTCAACTACTCGACCGGGCCCTCGTCCGCCCCGGTGAGGCCAAGTCGAGGCTCAGCGGATGAAGCGCGCGGCGGACGAGACGCACGGTGCCCGGATGCGGGTTACTCCGTTCGGCTCCACACTGATGAATGGTCCGCCGGCCCCTCGCGCCGGCCCCAGGCAGAAAGTCCGCGCTTCCTCAGGGAGGCCCCATGGTCTTGCTGGCCCTGTGCGTACCGATCGCGATGATGCTGCTCCTGCTCGGGATGGAAATGTTCGAGGACTTCCTGTCCCGTTCCTCCCCGAGCCCGTCCCCGGACCCGTCCACGATCCCCGAGAACCACGACGACGAGCCGGACAGCGGTCAGGAGTGACCACTGTCCGCGCGCGTCACCACTGCCCACCAGATCCCGGGGTCGGTGCACGAGAGGCACTTCGCCTTCGGCCTCGACGGCCGGGAGGCACGGGCGGTCAACGTCACCGGGGCGCTCAACGTCCTCGAACGGGCCGCCGCGCTACCGGAGTTGCGATGCCTGGTGCACATCAGCGGGTACCGGGTGAGCGCTGCCGGCGGCCCCACGGTGACAACGCGCCGGGGGCGTACGAGGCGTCGAAGCAGGAGGGTGATCTCGCGGTGCGCGCCCGCTCACGGGAGTTGGGCGTCCCGCTGACCGTCGTCAATCCCAGCACCGTCATCGGGCCGGGCCAGTACATCGGCCTGGCAGGTCTCGTCGGCGACCTGTGGAACGGAAGGCTCCCCGCCGTGCCCGGCGGCCCCGACACGTTCGTCCCGATCGTCACGGTCGGTCACCTCGCGCGGTTCCTGGCGGAGGTCCCCTCGTCGTCGCCGGGCGAGAGCCACTGGGTGCTCGACGACACCACTCCCCCGCTGCCCGAGCTGATCGGCACGATCGCCGACCACATGAGCGTTCGGGCGCCTCGCCGGACCGTACCCGTCGCCCTGCTGCGGCGCCTGCCGCGCGCGTTGGCGCGAGCCGATCCCGAGAACCCTCTCGTTCCTGTCGGCAGACCGCTGTCCGACCGCCTCCGCCCACGCCTTCGCGGCGAGCGCCGGCCTGAGGATGCCGCCGGCCGCCGACGCCCTGCGCGCATGGGCCGACGACCTGGTGGCCGCCCGCTTCGGGACGGCGTCGCCCTGGTCGAAGCCGTACGGCTTCCGGGACGTGGCGAGCAGCCGTACCCGGGTGACCGGGGAGCGGCGCCGACCCGGCCATGTCCTGCTGCACGGGCTGCCGTTGAACGCCGACTCCTGGGCCCCCGTCGCCGCCCGCCTGCCCGGCCCGTTGCTCGCCGCCGACCTGCCGGGCCTCGGACGCTCGGCCGCCGCGACCGGGTCGGTGGACGCGTGGCTGGAGGGCCTGATGAGCCCCGTGCGCACCCGCCCGGTGCTGGTCGCGCACTCGCCGGCCTGCGCCCCCGCGGTGCGTTTCGCCGCCGGGCATCCGGACCGCGTCAGCGGACTCGTCCTCGTCTCGCCGTCGTTCCTGCGGGCAGGGCCCGGCCCGTGGCTCGCCCGGTCGGGTCTTGCCGTGCCGATGCTGCGCCGCGTGTCCGCCGCCCGGCTGGCACGGGTACTGGGCGTCCCCGAGGGCGCGGAGGTGGCGAGCGCCGCGGCGGACCTGCGCCGCCCCGGGGTGGCCCGCCGCGTCGTCGCGGCTCTGCGCGCGGACGCTGCTGAGCCGGGTCGGCGTCCCCGTCCGGATCGTCGTGGGTTCCACCGAGCCGTCGGTCGTGGCCGCCGGCCACCCGGTGACCGGGATCGACAGTGCCGGGCACTACCCCCAACTCACCCATCCCGCCGAGCTCACCGGCCACCTCGTCGCTTCCGCCACACCGGTCGGCGGGTGACACTCGGACCGGCCGGGCCGGCGGATCCGGGCCTGCTGCCGGTCTCCGGGCGGAGACGCCCGTCGCACCCTTCCTCCTCGTCACCGGTCCACGGCGTCGGCATCACTGTCCACGGCGTCGGCTTCGCGCGGTCGGTGAGCGGCCTCGGGCTCCTCGGCGGGATCCGTACCGCGCGGGGCACGGCCGCCGACCGCGAGCAGCGCGGCCGCCGTCACGCCCAGGATGCCGGCGGCGAGGAGCTGGACCCGGTGGTCGAGGGTGGCCACAATGGCTGTGCCCGCGAGGAGGGCCAGGCCGGTCGGCGCGAAGACCAGAGTGTTCGCGGTGGCTGCGACCCGGCCGAGCAGTTCGCCCGGTGTCTCCTTCTGGACGGTGGTCAGAGCGCTGATGAGCGGCCATGGCAGGCCCAGGCCGATGAGCAGGCTGCCGACCGACACGACGGGCACCGATCCGCTGATCCGGGCCAGCACGCCGACGGAGAAGACGACGAGGCCGATCGCCGAAAGGACGCGTGCCGGCATGCGGCGCAGGAGTGCGCCGGCCGCCAGACCGCCGACGACCGATCCGAGCCCTTGGATCGAGCTGAGGACGCCTGCGAACGCGGCGGCTTGGCCCAGTCCGATATCGAGGAGCGCGAACGTGGCCGTGCTGCTGAGGCTCGACGCCGCCATGGCGCAGCCGCCCGCAACCACCAAGGGGCGGAGCGTCGGGTGCCGCCAGAGGTAGCGGATTCCCTCCGCGGAGGCGGCGGTCCAGCCCTGCCGCGACCGGGCGGCGGGCGCGGGTTCACGCGCGCGGATGAGACTGAACGCGGCTGCGCCCAGGAGGAAGGACAGGGCGTTCAGCAGGGCGACGGTGGGTCCGCCGAGTACGGTGAACAGGCCCGCACCGAGCAGGGGGCCGAGCAGGCTCGTGCTCTCGATCGCGGTCCTGGCAAGGCCGTTGAAATCCCCGCGCAGTTCGCTCGGCACGGCGGAGGCGATGAGCGCGGTCTCGGCGGCGTCCATCAGCACGGTTCCCGTGCCCACCAGGGTCAGTACGGTGAAGAGCAGCCAGACGTCCTCGGAAGAGCGCACGGCGACCGGCGCGGTCATCACGACCGCCAGCGCCAGGCTGGTCGCGATGAGGAGTGTGCGGCGGCGCATGCGGTCGGCCAGGGTGCCGATGAACGGTCCGGCCAGGGCCGGGGCCCACGCACAGAAAGTCACCAGGGCTGCGAGGCTGTTGGAGCCGGTGAGCTCCTTCACCCAGACCGCGGAGGCAAGCAGCATGGCCGAGTCGCCGAAGCCGGAGATGATCACTCCCGCCAGGTAGACACGGGCGTTGCGATTCCGCAGCACCGTGAACACGCCCCCGGCCATGCCGAGCCCCCTTGACTCCGTGCCTCGTTCAATGCCGTGCCTGGTCGCCCTGCTTCGACATCTCGTTCCGATGTCTCGGTCCGGGTTGCGCGGCAGCCTACCCCCAATCACTTGATTGGGGGTAGGGATCCGCATGCCGGCATGCGCTTTACTTGCCGGTGTGACTGATCCGGACCCCGTTCTGAGGGCGCTCGCCCATCCCCTGCGGCTGCGGATGCTCACGCTCATGTGGCCCGGGCCGATGTCCGCCGCCGAACTCGCGCGTGAGCTGGGCGTCTCGCACGCCCTGGCCAGCGGGCACCTGCGGCGCCTGGACGCCGCAGGACTGGTCGAACTGGCCGAGGAGCGCACTCGACGCGGGGGCCGTGAGCGCCGCTACCGCACCGTGCACGGATCACCGCTGTCCGACCAGCGCGAGGGGACGCAGCTGCTGGCCGCCACCCTGGCCCACACCCTCCAGGAACGCGCGGTGCGCCGGGCCCCGGAGAGCGAGGGTGTGACCGTCGATGCCGAACTGTGGGTGGAACCGGAGATCTGGGAAGCGGCAAGGCGGCAGCTCGCCGGCATCGCGGCCGAGCTCCACGACGCCGCGCGCCCGCCCCGCACGCCCGGAACGCTGCCCGTGGGCATGAGCCTGATGGCTTTTCCCTTGCAGGAGGCGCCGGGCGTCGCCCCCGACCGGCATCCGTCCTGAGCAACGCACGGGCCGACGCCGGACCGCCGCGCGCCTCGGCGGGGCGTTCGGCGGAGACGCCAGGACTGCGGAACGGTGGACGCCCGCGCCAGGAGCGGAAAGCCTGAAGCGTTCGCAACCCGGGCGGTACCGGCGCCAGACAGCCTCAGCGTTCACGGCCCGGGGCGCAGGATCCGAAAGCCTCAGGTGTTCACGGCCCGGGGGTGCAGGAGCCAACAGCCTCAGGCGTTCACGGCCCGGGGCGCAGGAGAAACTCTCCGGCCAGATGGATCGATTCGCGCCTGGTGCGTCCGGGATGGTCCGCGGCGATGAAGTGGCGGCCGATCGCGAGCGCGAAAGCCAGCGTGCAGCGCGCCTCGACCTCGTCGGGGTCCGCCACGAAGCTGCGGAACATCGAACGAAGGAACTCCATGCGGACGTTGTCGATCCGCCGCAGTCGCTCGGCGACCGACGGGTCTTGCCGGGCCCACTCGCGGACCGCGAGATCGATCCGGTGCAGGTCGTCCGAGAAGGTCAGTCGGCCGGCCCGCCGGACCCTTTCCGCGGGGTCCCCGCCTTCGGACTCGACCTGCTCGAGGACGCTGTCCGTGCAACGGCGTTCCCATTCGTCGAGCATCTCGGCGAGCAACGCGGGACGACCGTCGAAGTACCCGTAGAAGCCGCCCTTCGTCACGCCGATCTCGGCAGCCAGCGCCTCTACCCGGACAGCGTCCGGTCCGCCCCTGGCGAGGGCGTCAAGCCCCGCTTCGATCCAGCGACTTCGTGGGGTGCGGGCGACGGGGGGCACCTGCTCACCTGCTCTCGGGGGTGTCGTTTCGCGGGTTCTGTACGGTATCGTACAGATGAAATGTACGGCTGCGTACAGAACGAGAGGCCGAGGCGTGGCACGACTCGCGAAGTCCACCTTTTCCGAGCACCGGTGGCGCATCCACGAATTCACCTCCGACTTCGAGGTCGAGGACGTGTGGGCGTTCCGGACCCCCGGAGCCGGGCCCGACGACTTCCCCACGATGCTGATGGCGATGCGGACTGCCGGCAGCCTCACCGAACAGGCCTGGCCGGTGCGGTTCCTGTTCGCCGTCCGGTGGAAGCTCGGTGCGCTCCTCGGCTGGGACGACCCGGCGGCGGGCGTCGGTGCGCGGGTCGCCCCGCTCCGCGACCGCCTTCCCGGCGACCTCCGCGACGCACCCCGGGGCGAGGACAACGACAGCATGCCCCTGAAGGGGCTCTACGAGCTTCCCACGGAGTCCGCCCGTGAGCTGGCGAACAAGACCGTGCACACCGTGATGCACCTCAGCTGGGTGGAGGGGGCGGAGGGTGACCACGAGCTGCGGATGGCCGTACTCGTCAAGCCCAACGGACGGTTCGGGCGGCTCTACATGACCGCCATCGCACCCTTCCGGCATCTCATCGTCTATCCGGCGCTGGCCCGGCAGTGGGAACGGGCCTGGCGCGACCGCGACGACCTCGCGGCACAGCAAGGGGAACGGGGCTGACCGACGATGAACGCGGAGAAGCGACTGCTGCGTTGGGCGAGCGGCATCATGGTCGGGCTGGGGACGGGGCACCTGTCGCTGCTGACCCTGTTCGCCTGGGGAGACATCAACGGCTGGGCGGAGCGCGGGGTGTGGGCAGCCGTCCCGCTCGCACCGAACGAGGGGGCGGCCGACCGGACGGTGGAGTCCCTGCAGAACGAGGTCACCTTCTGGGCCGGTCCGGGAAGCTTCGCCGTGCCCCTGATTCTGCTGGGCTGCCTGACGTGGCACCTCGCGGGCCGCGGGGTGGCCGTGCCCGCCTGGGCCGGCTGGGGCCTCGCGGCATGGTGCTTCGTCGGCGGCGTCCTGCTCGTGCCGTCCCCGTACTTCGCGGGCGTCGTCTCGGGTGCGCTCGTCGTCCTCGCGGCGCGGAAGGAGGACCGCTCACGGAAGACCCACGCCCGGGAGAACGAACCGGTGTGACGCGCGCGCAGCCACGAAAGAGCGGGCCACGGCTGCGGTCCGGCGGCGGGCCGTGGGACCGGGCAGCGCAATTCGTACAAGGACCGGGGCCGGCAGCGCCGGCGCCCGGGTCTTTGAACAGATCACCGCCGCACTCAGATGAGCGTGCAGCCGCGCCGGGACTCCACCCATTCCGCCATGTGCGGCAGCCTCTCGGGCCGGTCCGTTGCTCTCACCGACGTCCTGACAGCAGGTGAAGGTGCCGAACCCGCAGTCCCGGATCGCCGACATGCCTCAGCGCAGCAGGAACTTCTCTGCCTCTTGGGCTCCCGCGTCGCTGCGGCTCTGTGTGGAGTGGCCCGCCCCCTCGACGACGACGAGTTCGGCCCTCGGGGTCACGGCGGCGAGGTCGCGTGCCCACTGCACGGGCGTCGACAGGTCCCGGTCGCCGGCCAGGAGCAGCACCGGCATGGTCAGGGTGTGGCGGGGCGCCGCATCGTTGGGGCGCGAGGCGGGCCAGGGCAGGCAGGTCCGCGGGATGCCCTGCGCGCCCGCCGTCTCCCGCTCGAAGGGCCACACCTTCGCCGGCCTGATCCGCTGGACGGCCCGCTTCAGAGCCAGTTCACGTTCCTCGACGGGAGCGGAGGCGTCGCCCCAGGGCCATCGCGAGTCGGCGCAGAGCGTCGCGGCGTGCAGTCCGGAGCTGAACTCCGAAGGGGGTTCTTCGGACGGCGCGGAGAACCCGGCGACGAGACCGTCGAGACGGGTCCGGTCGCCGGCGGCGGAGGCGTGGATGGCGTTGAGAATGCCGAACCTCGGGTTGTCGAGTTTCGGGTCGATGATGCTCGCAATGACGAGGAGGTTGAAGACGCCGGCGCCGTTGCCGTCGCGGCGGACGACCGTTGCGAGGTCGCGTGCCGGGTCGAAGCCGCACTGCTGCTCCCGGCAGGCGGTGCGCAGCACTCGCGCGGAGTGGCCGAGGGCGTCCTCGTACAGCACGCCCGCGCCGTCGAGCGGGACGACGGAGTCGAGGACGAGCTTGCGGACCCGATGCGGATGGGTGAGGGCGTACTGGCCGGCGGTGAACGTGCCGTAGGAGACTCCGTCGAGTGTCCAGGACCTGACGCCGAGGGCGCGTCGCAGGTCTTCCAGGTCGGCCACCGTGTCGGCGGTGGTGAAGAAGTTCCGCTTCGCTCCGAGGCTTTCGGCACAGGCGGTGACGGCGCCGGGCGTGGGGGCGACGGTGTCGCTGCTGCCCACCTCCTTCTGGAGTTCGGGGCAGTCGATGGCCGCGCCGCCGGTGCCGCGCTGGTCGATCATCACGAGCCGGTACTGGGCGAGTGCCTCGGGGAGCCGGTCGCGGATCCGCTGGACGTAGGGGACGCCCGGCTGGCCGGGACCGCCGGTGAGGAAGAGGAGGGTTCCCCTGGGCGCGTCGGCCTTGCCGAAGACCGCGATCCGGAGTTGCAGGGTGCCCGGCACGGTTCCGGTGCGGTCGAGCGGCACCGTCAGGTCGGCGCAGGTCACCTCGGTCTGCCCGGGGCAGGGGCGCGGGTCGGCGAGCCCCCGCGCCACTGACGGGCGCGCCGCCGCGGCGGACGGGGTGGGGGGGTACGGGCCGGGGGCGGCGCCCGGTGCGGAGCCCACGCATGCGACGGCTGTCAGGGCTGCCGCCATGGTTGTACCGGCTCTGGTCAGGAAGGTCATCGTCGCGTTCCCCCACTCGGAAGACGGGCGCCGCGTCGGGCCCCGGGGGACGGCACGGCACCGGCCGGCTTTCCGGCCGCCGCCATCCTGTGGCACGCCCTCCGCCGGGGCGTTGGACATTCATGCGCGATCCGCGAGAAGGCTCCGCAAGGCGCTGGGTACGTGGCCGGTATGGCTGCGGCACACACGGGTCAGATGGCCCTGGTCGGCGAATCCGTAAGCGTACGAGAGTGCGCGCAGGTTGCCTTCGCCCTCCTCCAGCGCGTGGAGGACACCGCGGATCCGCAGTTCGTTGCGGTAGTGCGTGAGGGTCGTGCCGGTGACGGCGCGGAAGACACGGCTGAGATGGTGCGGAGAGGCCCCTACGGTGCGGGCCAGCTCCTCCAGGGAGAGGCGGAGCCCCGGGGTGCCGGCGGCCAGGGCGGCGCAGGCGTCGCGGACCAGCCGACCGTGGGCGCGGGCGGCGGCGGGGCGGGCGGCGGTGTCCGTGTGCCAGTGCCCGGCGGAGGCGGCCACGCCGTCGAGCAGGCGGTGGATCCGGTCGGCCAGTTCGAAGTCGTCGGCCCCGCGGCGGCCGGCGGCCAGCAGGGCGCGATGGTGCACGTCGGAGGCGCCGGTGATCGTGAAGCGCCGGGAGAGCGGCGGGCCGTCGAAGCGGTCGGCGAAAAGTTCCGCGCCGACCCGGATCTCGGTGGACCGGTCGCCGGGGCCGGTCGGGTGGGCAACGCGGTGTTCGTCGCCCGGCCGGGTGAGGTAGCCGCCGCTCGCGTCCACGAAGAACTCCTCGCCGGCGATCCGGCGGAGGTAGCCGCCGGACCGTGCGAGGACCACGGTGTACGCGTCCGCGTGCCCGGGGCCGACGAATCCGGCGCGGTCCTCGCAGCACAGGATGTCCTGGACGGTGATCCCGGCGGTCGTGATCCGCCCGCACAGTGCCCCGCGCCGCTCCCGTACAACCTCGTCGCGCAGCAACTCCCGGGTTTTGCGGCCCTCTTCGCCCATGCGTTCCCCCCGTCGGGGGTCGGATCCCCCGCCGGGAGGCCGTTCACACCCGATGAACACTCGAGGCCGGCTGAAGCGCTCGCGGCACAAACGATCCCGGAGGCCCGTCGCGCCGGTCGGGGTGCGCAGGACGGCGGACGGCACCGCGGCGGACGGCACCGCGGACTGTGCAGCGCCCGCAGGAGCCGCACCACCCATCGGACGTCTCATCCGGCGGGCGGAACACGTGGACCCCTCGCCCTTGCCGAAGGCCGCACGGCAGGTATGCGCCAACACCTCCACCGCCCGCCCGTCGAGGCGCCTGGCGCGGCCGCCGCGCCGGCCGGCCCGCCGCACCGGCTCCACCGTGCACGTATGCGATCGGCGACCGTCCGGCACACTTTCGCCGCACATCCTTCACAGGAGACACACTTTCGGTCGTTCCCGGTTCCCGGGCACCGGCGCGGTGCAGACGGCGCGGCCGCCCCCTGCCTAGCCTCCCGGGCCATGCGATCACCTTTGATGAGACGTCTCGGTCTCACCACCGTCCTCGCCCTCTTCCTCGCCGTTTTCGGCCTGGCGCCCTCCGCGAGCGCCGCCGCCCCCGGCCCCGCCGAGCTGACGTTCACCACCGACACGGCCACCACCACGCCGGGCGGCACGGTGAACCTGTCGATGACGCTGACGAACAACAAGACCTACGACATCTGGTTCGTCCACCAGACCATCGACCCCACCTGGCTGACCACGCAGCGCCCCGACCTCAAGTACTCCGTCACGGGCTGCAGTCTCGCCACGGCCACCGGCAGCTCCGCCTGTTCCGGCACCGGCCCCGCGAACCTCGGCACCAACTACGGCGCCCCCGTCCCGCCGGGTCAGAGCCGGACCGTGACGCTGACGCTCCAGATCGCCGCCGACTCCGGCTGCAACGGCAACATCGGCTTCTACTCGTACTTCTACGCCGAGTTCAGCGACAGCACGAACATTAGCGGCGGCCCGGTCCACACACCCGAGACCCGAATCCTCTGCTCCTGACCTCACGCCGTGCGGGGCGGTGACCGGAAACCGGCCCACGCCCGCCCGGCAGATCGGTCTGTACCAACTGCGGTCGCGCCGGCGGGCCCCAGCGGCCCGCCGGTGCGGCGCAATCCCCTCCAACCTGGGCGGCACCCGCTGAAGCCGGACGCCGGCGGGCGTCCGCGGCGGGCCGCCGTACGCGCAACTCGCCTCGCACTGACGCCCGTTGCACACCTGCACTTTTCCGTCACGTTTCGCAGCATGACCACAAAAGCTACACAGACACCTCACGATGTGACGCGACGGATGCGTCGACGACCGGCCTCTGAGGGGGAAGCCGGCGTCGCGCAAGGGGGTGCGTCCGCTCCGCGGAGCAGTGCTCACCCCTGCCCTGGGAGGGGACAGCACCGCATGAAGCGGACCATACGCACCACTCTGCTCACGACGGGCGCGCTCGTCGCCGCCCTCGGCGTACCGACCACGGCGGCACACGCCGACGCCCAGGCTCCCCGCATCGATCTGCGGGTGCTCATCGTGAGCGACGGCGGCCCGTCCACCGACGCCATCGCGGCCGAACTGGACGCCGCGGGCACGCCGTACACGGAGATCGACCTCGCCCGGGCCGACCGACCCGTGATCGACGCCGAATACCTCGCGGACACCGTGGACGGCCGGGAGCGCGCCCGGTTCCAGGCCGTCGTCCTGCCCAACGACAACCCGTTCCCTGCGAACTCGCCGGAAATGGCCGCGCTCGTGGCCTACGAACAGACCTACGACATCCCGCAGGTCGACGCGTACACGTACGCCCGCCCCGAGGCCGGACTCCAGTACCCGGTGTACGGCGGCTACTCCGGCAGCGTCGACGGGGCGCGCGCCGAGGTGACCGACGCCGGCCGTTCCGGACCGTTCGGGTACCTCGAAGGAACGGTTCCGTTCGAGGACAACTCACCGACCGTGGGAGAGAGTTACGCGTACCTGTCGACGCCGGTCGCCGACGCCGACTTCACCCCGTACGTCGAGGCGCCGATCCCGGGAACGGCCCGGCGGGGCTCCCTCGTGGGCGAGTACCGGCACGACGGGCGGCGGGAACTCGTCGTCACCTTCGTCTACAACCGGTACCAGCAGCAGTTCCGGCTGCTGGCACGCGGCATCGTGCAGTGGATGACCGGCGGTGTGCACCTCGGCGTCTCCCGCAACTACTTCGCCGTGCACGTCGACGACGTGTTCGCCGCCGACGACCGCTGGAACTCCGCCCTCAACTGCACACCCGGCGACGTCGACTGCACGGATCCGAACGCCGCTCCCGACCCGATCCGGATGACGCCCGCGGACGTCGACCACGCCACCGCCTGGCAGCGCGAGCACGACTTCACCCTCGACCTCGCCTACAACGGCGCCGGCAGCGTCGACCACCGCGAGGACAACAACGGCGCCGACCCGCTCGCCGACAGGTTCATCGCCGAGCGGGGCGCGTTCCGCTGGATCAACCACACCTACACGCACGCTTTCCTCGGCTGTGAGCAGGACACCACGGTGGTGCCCTGGCGGTGCGCCACCGAAGCGGACGGAAGCACCAAGTGGGTCGGCAGGGACGACCTCTCCGACGAGATCGCCCACAACCGCGTCTGGGGCCGCATCGCGGGACTGCCCCTGGACGACGGTGAATTGGTCACCGGCGAGCACTCCGGGCTGCGGGTCCTGCCCCAGCAGCCAGCCGACAACCCCAACCTGGCGCCCGCCCTCGCCGACAACGGCATCACCTGGCTGGCCTCTGACAACTCCCGCGAGTCCGGCCAGCGTCAGGTCGGAGCGGCCACGACCGTCCCGCGCCACCCGATGAACATCTTCTACAACGCCGGGCGGGCGGCCGAGCAGGTCGACGAGTACAACTGGATCTACACCGGCCGCGCGCAGGGCGGCAGCGGCATCTGCGAGGACAATCCGGCCACCACCACCTGCCTGCCGGCCCCGCTCGACACCGCCACCGGCTACACGGACCACATCGTTCCCCTGGAGCGGCAGATCGCCCTCGGGCACGTCCTCGCCAACGACCCCAAGCCGCACTTCATCCACCAGTCGAACCTGGCGGAGGACCGCATCGCCTACCCGGTCCTGGACGGCGTCCTCCACACCTACGACGCTCTCTTCGCGGAGAACACCCCGGTGGTCAATCCGCGGATGAAGGACATCGGCAGCGAACTCCGGCGGCGCGCCGCCTGGCGCGCGGCCGTGCAGAGCGGACAGGTCACGGCCTACCGCGTCGGCGGCACCGTCACCGTCGAGGGCCCGGACGGGGTGGCGGTTCCCGCGACGATGCCCGAGGGCACCACGCGGGCCGGCTCCCCCTTCGGCGAGGCCTACGCGGGCGAACGCTCCGGGTGGACGTCCTCCGCTCCCGCACCGCTCACCCTCGCGCTGCCGCCGTCCGCCGCCCCGGCCACCGCCACCGACGCGGGCGCCTCCGCACCGGTCACCGGCCCCGCACCGGACACCCGCGTGCCCGAGGGCGTGGCCGAGCCGGTCTCCCCCGCCGCGGGGAGCTGACCGGCGCGACCGTCAGCGAGGCCCCGGCCGCCCACGCGCGGCCGGGGCCGGCACGACCACCCCACACCTCGGCCGTGGAGCACACCGATGCACCTTCACCACGGCGCGCGACGCTCCGCAGCCACGCGCGTCACCCTGCTCACCGAAGGCACCTATCCACACAGTCACGGCGGTGTGAGCGTCTGGTGCGACCAGCTCGTCACCGGCATGCCCGACATCGACTTCGACGTCATCGCCGTCACCGGCACCGGGCGGGAGCCGCTCGTATGGGATCTGCCGGGCCATGTCTCGGGCGTGCTCTCCGTCCCCATGTGGGGCGAGGCGCCGCCGGGCCGGCCGCCCCGCGGCCGTACCCGCCGCCGGCTCGCCGGCGCGTACGAACGGTTCCTGACCTCGCTGGTCGACCCCTGCGCCGAGGACGGCTTCGCACCCGCCCTGCACACCATGGCGCGGGCGGCGGCGGACGGCCTGCTCGGCCCGTTCCTGCGCGGCGACACGGCGATCGCGATCCTGACCGCCGTATGGACGCGCCCCGGTACGGCCGTGCGCGAGGCGGGGCCGACCCTGCACGACGCGCTCACCGCCACCTCTCTGCTCGAACACGCCCTGCGCCCGCTGGCCGCGCCGGCGCCCGAGGACGGGGTCGCACACGCCGTCAGCGGCGGCGTCGCCGTGCTGCCGGGGCTGGCCGCCCTCGAACGGCACGGAGTTCCGCTGCTGCTGACCGAGCACGGCGTCTACCTGCGCGAGCGCTACCTCGGCTATCGCACCGCCCCCTACCGCTGGCCGGTCAAGGCGGTGGTCCTGGGATTCTTCCGGCTGCTGGCGGAGGAGACCTACCGCCGGGCCGCGCTGATCACGCCGGGCAACCGCTACAACCGGCTCTGGGAGGAACGGGGCGGTGCCGACCCGGGGTCGATCCGCACCGTGTACAACGGCGTCGACCCCGCCGCCTTCCCGCCGGCCGGACCCGAGCCGGAGACCCCCACCCTCAGCTGGGCCGGACGCGTCGACCCGATCAAGGACCTGGAGACCCTCATCCGTGCGTTCGCCCTCGTCAGGGCCGATCTGCCCGGGGTGCGGCTGCGGTTGTTCGGCGGGACGCCCCGGGGCGGGGAAGGCTACCGGGAGCGCTGCGAGGCGCTGGCCGCCGAGCTGGGACACGCGGACGCCGTGACCTTCGAGGGGCGCGTCGACGACATCAAGGACGCCTACGCGGCCGGGAACGTGGTGATGCTGTCCAGCATCAGCGAGGGCTTCCCCTTCACGCTGATCGAGGCCATGTCGTGCGGGCGGGCGACCGTCTCCACCGACGTGGGCGGAGTGCGGGAGGCCGTCGGCGACACCGGTCTCGTGGTGCCGCCGCGCGATCCGGCCGCGATGGCCGCCGCCGCGCTGGAGCTGCTGGGTGACCCCGCACGCCGCCGGGCGATGGGTGAGGCGGCCCGGCTGCGGGTGATCGAGCAGTTCACCCTCCGCCGGACCATCGACACCTTCCGCTCCATCTATCAGGAGCTGTCGGCCGCGCCGGCGGCCGTGCGGCAGCCCGCCCTCCTCGCGCCCGCGCGGCCCCGGACCGCCGCCCCTGCCCCGCCGGACCCGCGGCCCTCGGCCGGCACGGAGACACGGAGTGTGGCGCTGTGAGCGGACCGATGGCTCTGGAGCCGGGCGGCGCGGAGCAGGACACGCTGGCGCTGCGGCTCGCCGGATCCGGCCCGCTCTTCGGCCGGGGCGACGACAGCACGCTCACCCTGCGGCTGCCCGAACAGGGCCCCGACGAGGAGGCGGTCAACCGGCTCGCCGCCGACCTCGCCGACCGCATCGGCCCGGCCGTCCACCCGTACGAGGTGGCCGCGCTGCTGGAGGCCGAAGGGCTGTCCGCCGAGGTGCTCCGGCACCGGTACGGGCATGAGAATGTCTTCTCGCTCGCCTCCGCGCTGTACGAAAGGGTGCCCCGCACCTTTCCCGAACCACCCGCCACTGCCGACCCCTGGCGGCCGGACACGGTGCGATGCCTGCTGCGGGGCGTGCTGTTCGCGCTGCCGTCCCTGGCGTACCTGCTCACCGCTCCCCTGTGGCGCGTCGACCGGCACGCCCCCGTCCTGATCGTGGCGGCTGTCGCCTCCTGGGCGTGGGGGCAGGCGCTGGGCCACCGGGCGCACCTGCGGCTGGTGACGGGACGCCGGGAGGCGGCGCGCACCCTGCTGGCCGGTTCCGTGCTGGGCGCGGCGGTGGCGACGGGCCTCGCCGCGCTGCCCGCCGGCGGCGGTCCGGTGACCGCGGTGGCCGCCGCCCAGTCGCTGTATCTGGCCGCTGCGGGCGTGCTGCTCGTCCTGGGCCGGGAGCGGCTGCTGCTGGCGGCGCTCGGTCCGCTGATCGCCGGCGCCGCGGTGCTGCCGTGGTGGGAGCCCGGCCCCCTGCTGCGCACGGGCCTGCCCCTGCTGGCGGTGCTGGCCACGCTCGCCGCCTGCGCACGGGTCCTGTGGGACGGCCTGGCCGCCCCGGCCGCCTCCGACGGTCCGCGGCCGAGCCTGAACTCCTCGCTTCCCTACGGCCTGTTCGGGCTGGCCGCGGCGGTGCTCGTCGTGCTGGAGGGCCGGCGGCACCCGTACGCGGTGATCGCTCTGACGCTGAGCATGGGCCCGGCGGAGTGGCTGCTGTACCGCTACCGGGGCTGGTCCGTCGCTGCCCTGCGGGCCAGCGCGACGCCCGGGGCGTTCCGGCTGCGCTCGGCCGCCGTGCTGGGCCTGTGCCTGACCGGCTACCTCCTGCTGTTGCTGCCGGCGGCGCTGCTCACCGGCTCCGACCCGGCCGCGCTGCTGCTCCTCGCGGCGGCCCTGTGGACCGCTCTGCTCCTCCAGGCGTTCGGTGTCGCCTGGCCGCCGGCCGTGCTCTGCCTGCCGGCCGCGGGCGGCGCCGGGGCGGTCACCTGGCTGGACCTGCCGCCGGGCCCGGCCGTGCTGCCCCTGGGGTGCGGCGTGGCCGCGGTCTGTCTCGCGGCCTGCGCGATCCGACTTCTCGGCAGACCCTCGCCGCACGCCTGACCACCGCTCACCGCACGATGCCTCCCGCTCACCCGAAGACAGTCATCCAGCCCAACCGGACGAAAGGACCCATGCGTTGACCTCCGCACCGCTCGCCGCCGTCACCGGGGCCGAAGGATTCATCGGCTCGCACCTCACGGAGGCGCTCGTCGCCTCCGGCCACCGCGTCAGAGCCATGGCCCAGTACAACTCGTTCTCCTCCTACGGATGGCTGGAGACCCTGCCGGCCGACGTCCTCGACCACGTGGAGATCGTCCTCGGCGACGTACGCGACCCCGGCTCGGTGCGCGGCCTGCTCGACGGCGCGGACTGCGCGTACCATCTCGCCGCGCTCATCGCGATCCCGTACTCCTACCAGGCCCCGCACAGTTACGTGGACACCAACGTCACCGGCACGCTCAACGTGCTGGAGGCGGTGCGCGCGCTGGGGACGCCGCGTCTGGTGCACACCTCGACCAGCGAGACGTACGGCACCGCGCAGACCGTGCCGATCACCGAGGACCATCCCGTCAACACCCAGTCCCCGTACGCCGCTTCGAAGGCGGGCGGGGACCGGCTGGCCGACAGTTACCACGCCAGTTTCGGCACGCCCGTGGTCACACTGCGGCCCTTCAACACGTTCGGGCCGCGCCAGTCGATGCGGGCGGTGATCCCCACCGTCATCGGGCAGGTGGCGGCCGGGCAGCGCACCATCACCCTCGGCGACCTGCGCCCCACCCGGGACTTCACCTTCGTCGAGGACACGGCGCGGGCGTTCCTCGCGGTGGGCACCGCACCGGCGGAGCAGGTCGTGGGCCGTACCCTCAACGCCGGGACCGGCGGGGAGATCTCCGTGGGCGACCTGGTCGCGCTGATCGGCAAGGTGATGGACGTCCCGCTCGACGTGCGTGAGGACCCCGAGCGCCTGCGGCCCGCCGGCTCCGAGGTGATGCGGCTCGTCGCGGACGCGACCCGGCTGACGGCGGCGACGGGCTGGCAGCCCCGCCACACGCTGGAGGAAGGCATCGCCCGGACCGTGGAGTGGTTCGGCGATCCGGCCAACCTGGCCCGCTACAAGACCGGCATCTACAACATCTGACCCGACCGGCTCCCACTCGCAGGAGGTACTCCCATGCACGTAGTGATCCTGGCCGGAGGAAAGGGCGTCCGGCTGCGGCCGTACACCACGGCGCTTCCCAAACCGCTCGTCCCCATCGGCGACCAGCACACCATCCTGGAGATCGTGCTGCGCCAGCTGTCCACGGCCGGCTTCACCCACTGCACGATCGCGATCGGCCATCTGGGCGAGATCATCCGCGCCTACGTGGGCGACGGTTCGCAGTGGGGCATGAGCATCGACTACGCCACCGAGGAGAGCCCGCTGGGCACCATGGGCCCGCTGCTCACGCTCCGCGACCGTCTGCCGGAGAACTTCCTGGTCATGAACGGCGACGTGCTCACCGACCTCTGCTACGCCGAGGTGCTGCGCCGGCACGAGACGTCGGGCGCGCCCCTGACCATCGCCACCTACGCCCGCAAGGTGCACATCGACTTCGGTGTGCTGACCACGGACGCGAGCCGGGTCGTCGCCTTCACGGAGAAGCCCAGCATCGACTACCGGGTGTCCATGGGGGTCTACGGCGTCTCCCGGGCGACCCTCGACGGCTACACACCCGGTCTGCCGCTGGGCTTCGACGAACTGGTGCTGGACCTGCTCGCCACCGGACGGCCGCCGCACGCCTACGAGTTCGACGGCTACTGGCTGGACATCGGCCGCCCCGACGACTACGACCGTGCCAACGCGGAGTTCACCAGCCGCAAGTCGCTTCTGCTCAAGGGAGCCTGAGCACACATGCGCATCCTCGTTCTCGGCGCGACCGGATACCTGGGCGGCCACGTCGCCGAGCGGCTGCGCGCCCTGCCGGGCACCCGGGTGCTCGTCGGCGGCCGCTCTCCCGCCGCCGACGTCACCGTCGACCTCGCGTCGGACAGCCCGCGGCAGCTTGCGCGGGCGCTGGCGTCGGCGGGGCCCGACGCCGTCGTCAACTGCGCGGGCGAGACCGGCGCCGACGCCGTCACCCTCGCCGAGGTGAACGCCCGCGGCCCCGCCGTGCTGTGCGCGGCGCTGCTGGAGGCCGCTCCCGCGGCCCGCCTGGTGCATCTGGGATCGGCCGCCGAGTACGGCCCCGGCACGCCCGGCCGGCGGGTGGCGGAGTCGGCGGCGACCCGCCCGGCCGGCCCGTACGGTGCGACGAAGCTGGCGGGCACGATGGCGGTGGGCGCGTCGGGCCTGGACGCGGTGGTGCTGAGGGTGGGGAACCCGGTGGGTCCGGGAGCGCCGCGGACCGGGCTGCCCGGCCGGGTCACCGCCCTGCTCGCGGACGCCGGGCGCGATCCGGACGCGACCTTGCGGCTCGGTGACCTGTCCGCCCACCGCGACTTCGTGGACGTACGCGACGTGGCCCGGGCGGCGGAGCTCGCGGCCACCACGCCGGGACCGCTGCCGCCGGTCCTCAACATCGGCGGCGGCGAGGCGGTCCCGGTACGCGAGCTGGTGCGGACGCTGGCCGGCGTGGCCGGCTTCGGGGGGCGGATCGTGGAGGAGGGCGGCGCGGGCGGGTCCGCGCGGTCCCCGCGGGTGTCGTGGCAGTGCTCGGACATCACCGCCGCCGGCGATGCCCTCGGCTGGCGGCCGTCGTATGCCCTCGACGCGTCGCTGGCGGCGCTGTGGGCGGCCGGTTCCCGCAGCGAGGAGAGGGCTTCGGCGCGGTGAGCCTGCTGATTCCCCTGTACGTCCATCCGGCCGAGGACCCGGCCGCGTGGCACCGCCTCATCACCCGGGCCGCCCGCACCTGGGCCGTCGTGCTCAACCCCGCCAGCGGGCCCGGCCACGTTCCGGATCCGGCGTTCGCCGCCGCGGCCGACGCGCTGCGCACGGCGGGGGCCCGGCTGCTCGGCTACGTCGACACCGACTACGGCGCACGCGACCCGGCCCATGTCGCGGCCGATGTCCGCAGACACCAGGAGTGGTACGCCATCGACGGCTGCTTCCTGGACCAGGTGACCGCCGGGCCGCACGGGCTGCCGGCGTGCCGTCGGCTGGTGCGGTCCGTCCGCCGCCTCGGCGCGTCGACCGTCGTCCTCAACCCGGGCGTGCATCCCGCTCCCGGCTACGCGCGGCTCGCCGACCTGACCGTCACCTTCGAGGGCCACTGGTCCACGTACGTGTCGGCGTTCAACCGCCCCTCGTGGACCGCGCGGCAGCCGCCCGAACGGCTGTGCCACCTCGTCTACGGGGTGCCCGAACTGCTCGTGCCGCTCGCCGTGCGCACCGCACGCGAGCGGGGGGCGGCCGTGTGCGGTCCCGTGACGGGAGAACCGCCCAACCCCTGGTCCCGGCTGACGCCCGCGCTGACCGCGACGGACCGATGAGGCGGCTCCCGCCGGTCCTCGTCGTCGCTGTGGCCGTCATGGCCGCGCTGGCCGCCGTGGCCGCGCTGGCGGCATGCTCCGGCGGCCACGACGGCGCGGCCACGCGAGCCGGCCGCCCGTGGCAGCCGCGCCCCGGACTGGCCTGGCAGTGGCAGCTCGACGGCAGGGTCGACCCGTCGGTCGACGTGCCCGTCTACGACATCGACGGCTTCGAGAACACCGCCTCGGACGTCGCCCGTCTGCACCGGGACGGCCGTAAGGTGATCTGCTACGTCAACGTGGGAGCCTGGGAGGACTTCCGCCCCGACCGGCACGCCTTCCCGCGCGAGGTGCTGGGCAGGCCCAACGGCTGGCACGGCGAGCGCTGGCTGGACATCCGCCAGGTATCGACGCTGCGGCCCGTCATGGAGCGCCGGTTCGACATGTGCCGGGACAAGGGCTTCGACGCCGTGGAACCGGATCTGGTCGAGGGCTACGGCAACGACACCGGTTTCCCGCTCACGGCGCACGACCAGCTCCGGTACAACCGCATGATCGCGGACATCGCGCACGAGCGGGGTCTGGCCGTGGGCCTCAAGAACGACCTGGCGCAGATTCCGCACCTGCTGGACGACTTCGACTTCGCGGTCAACGAGGAGTGCGCACAGTACGGCGAATGCGCGCTGCTCGAACCTTTCATCGCGGCGGGCAAGGCCGTCTTCCACGTGGAGTACGCGGAGCGCACGGCCGATTTCTGCCCGGCGGCCCGGGGGCTGCGGCTGTCGTCGATGCTCAAGAAGCCGGAACTGGGCACCTGGCGCGAGCCCTGCTGACCGGGCGGATCCGGCGCACAGGACCGGACGCGGCCCGGTGCCGTCGCCCGGCCCGGCGTCCCCGGTCGCGGTGGCCGCCGGCAGTTCGGCCGTGCCACCGCACGGCGGCGGAGCGCGCGGCACACTCGGAATGTTGCCTGACGTGACCTTCGCAGCGGCAAGGTCGATACTGCCCCTGCAGGGCTCCCTCCGATACGCAGACGCCCAGCGCAGGCAACCACCACCCCTGCCGAGCTTCCCAGGAGATACCCATGAGGATGCTGATCAACGTTCCCGAGACCGTGGTCGCGGACGCCCTCCGCGGGATGGCGGCGGCCCACCCCGATCTGGCCGTGGACGTGGACAACCGGGTCATCGTGCGGCGTGACGCGCCCGTCTCGGGGAAGGTGGCGCTCGTCTCCGGCGGCGGCTCGGGGCACGAGCCGCTGCACGGCGGTTTCGTCGGGCACGGGATGCTCGACGGCGCCTGCCCCGGGGAAGTGTTCACCAGCCCGGTGCCAGACCAGATGGCGCGGGCCGCCGCCGCCGTCGACAGCGGCGAGGGCGTGCTGTTCATCGTGAAGAACTACACCGGTGACGTGCTGAACTTCGACATGGCGGCCGAGCTCGCCGAGGACGAGGGGGTGCGGCTGGGGAAGGTTCTCGTCAACGACGACGTCGCGGTGACCGACAGCCTGTACACCGCCGGACGGCGCGGCACCGGGGCGACCCTGTTCGTGGAGAAGATCGCCGGGGCCGCCGCGGAGGAGCGGGCACCGCTGGAGCGCGTCGAGGCGATCGGCCGGCAGGTGAACGACTCCTCCCGCACCTTCGGCGTGGCGCTCAGCGCGTGCAGCACGCCGTCGAAGGGCGGCCCCACCTTCGATCTTCCCCCCGGCGAACTGGAGTTGGGCATCGGCATCCATGGCGAGCCGGGGCGGGAGCGGCGCCCGATGATGACGTCGCGGGAGATCGCCGACTTCGCCGTCGACGCCGTGCTGGAGGACCTGCGGCCCTCCGGCCCGGTGATCGCCCTGGTCAACGGGATGGGCGCGACGCCGCTGCTGGAACTGTACGGGTTCAACGCCGAGGTCCAGCGCGTGCTGGCGGAGCGGGACGTGGCGGTGGCCCGTACCCTCGTCGGCAACTATGTGACCTCTCTCGACATGGCCGGCGCTTCGGTGACGCTCTGCCAGGTGGACGAGGAGCTGCTCAGGCTGTGGGACGCGCCGGTGCAGACTCCGGCGCTGCGATGGGGACGCTGAGAGCGCTGGAGCCTCGAGATCACACCGTTCGAACCGACCGATCCCAGGGAGTGCTTGTGCTCGACGCCGAATTCTTCCGCCGTTGGCTGGCCGCGGTCGCCGTCTCGGTGGACCGGGAGGCGGACCGACTGACCGAGCTGGACTCGGCGATCGGCGACGCGGACCACGGCAGCAACCTCAAACGGGGGTTCACGGCCGTCGCAGCGGTGCTGGAGAAGGAGCCCCCGGCGACGCCGGGCGCCGTGCTGATGCTCGCCGGACGGCAGCTGGTGTCGACGGTCGGCGGGGCGTCGGGCCCGCTGTACGGGACGCTGCTGCGGCGCACCGGCAAAGCGCTGGGGGACGACGCCGCGGTGACACCTGGGCAGCTCGCCGAAGCACTGCGGGCCGGCGTCGCCGCGGTGGCCCAGCTCGGCGGGGCGAAGGCCGGTGACAAGACGATGCTGGACGCCCTCGAACCGGCGGTGGCGGCGCTCGGCGACAGCACGGAGTCGTTCGCGGCGGCCCGCGAGGCGGCGGAGCAGGGGGCGTCGGACACCGTGCCGTTGCAGGCCCGCAAGGGCAGGGCGAGCTATCTCGGTGAACGGAGCATCGGCCACCAGGACCCGGGCGCCACGTCGTCGGCGCTGCTGCTGGCGGCGCTCGCCGAGACGGCGGACCCGGCGGAGGGGGCGGCCGGATGAGCGACGGCAAGCAGGTCGGCATCGTGCTGGTCTCGCACAGCAGGGAGGTCGCCACCGCGGTCGCCGAACTGGCAAAAGGGCTCGCGGGCGGCGGCGGTACGGCCCCGGTCGCCGCGGCGGGCGGCACGCCCGACGGTGGCCTCGGCACCAGCTCCGAACTGATCACGGCCGCGGCGGAGCAGGTCGACGGCGGCGCGGGCGTCGCCGTCCTCGTCGACCTGGGCAGCGCCGTCCTGACGGTCAAGGCGCTGCTCGCCGAAGGTGACGAACTTCCCGCCGGTACCCGCCTGGTGGACGCCCCGTTCGTGGAGGGCGCGGTCGCGGCGGTGGTGACGGCCTCCGCCGGCGCCGGCCTGGACGCGGTGGAGGCCGCGGCGTCGGAGGCGTACGGCTACCGCAAGCAGTGACGGACGGGCGGCGCGGCGGCGGATGTGGCGAACGGCTCACCCCGCCGCCCGCCGGTGCGCCCGTGCGCGGCTTGTGATGTCGCTGGTCGGCGCATTACTGTCACGGGGCCTTGGTGTTCGGGAAACCGGTGCGGTACCGGTGCGGCCCTCGCCACTGTGATCGGGAAGTCCGGCTCCACCCCCTCACGGGGAGCCACTGGGACACCGCGTGTACGCGCGGTGCCCGGGAAGGCGGAGTCCGGGCGGCATGACCCGTCAGCCAGGAGACCGGCCAGGGTGCGTTGTCCATCCACGAGGTGCTGGAGAGGGTCTCCCACATCATGCATATAGCCGAGGGGTATCTGCCCCCGCTGCACGCGGTCGCCTGGGGCGCCGCGTCCGCCCCGTTCGTCGTCCACGGCGTACGCGCCCTGAACCGCGAGGTCAAGTCCCATCCGGAGTCGACGTTGCTGCTCGGCGCGTCCGGGGCGTTCACGTTCGTCCTTTCGGCGCTGAAGATCCCGTCGGTGACGGGTAGCTGCTCGCACCCGACCGGCACGGGCCTCGGGGCCATTCTGTTCCGACCGCCGATCATGGCGGTGCTCGGCACCATCACCCTGCTGTTCCAGGCCCTGTTGCTGGCCCACGGCGGGCTCACCACGCTGGGCGCCAACGTCTTCTCCATGGCGGTCGTCGGGCCGTGGGCGGGGTACGGGGTGTACCGGCTGCTGCGCCGCTTCGACGTGCCGCTGATGGTGAGCGTGTTCTTGGGCGCGTTCGTCGCCGACCTGTCCACGTACTGCGTCACCAGTGTGCAGTTGGCGCTGGCCTTCCCCGACCCGGGCAGTGGCATCCCCGGCGCTCTGGCGAAGTTCGGCGGCATCTTCGCCGTCACGCAGCTTCCGCTGGCGGTGAGCGAGGGACTGCTCACCGTGCTGGTGATGCGGCTGCTCAGCCGGTCCAGCAAGGGTGAACTGACCAGGCTCGGTGTGCTGGTCACGGGTGCGAAGAAGGAGGCGTCGGCCCGATGAGCCGTAACGCGAGGATCAACACCCTGCTGCTGCTGGCCGTCGCGGCGCTGGCCGTGCTGCCGCTCGTCCTGGGGCTCGGAGACCACAAGGAGGAGCCGTTCACCGGGGCCGACGGCGAGGCGGAGGCGGCGATCACGGAACTCGAGCCGGACTACGAGCCGTGGTTCACCCCGCTGTACGAACCGCCGTCCGGCGAGATCGAGTCGGCGCTGTTCTCCCTCCAGGCGGCGCTCGGCGCGGGCGTCCTGGCGTACTACTTCGGGCTGCGCAAGGGCCGTCGGCAGGGCGAGGAGCGGGCGGCGGCCGAGCGGGCCGCCAGCAGGACGCCGGACGGCGCGGCAACCGCCCCCTCCGTCCCCGGGTCGCGGAGCGAGGGCCCGGACACCACGACGACGGCGCCCTAGCGGATGCTGCCGATCGACGCGGCGGCGCACAGCAGTCGCTGGCGCCGCCGCCACCCCTGTGAAAAAGCCGTCCTCGGTCTCGGTCTGACCGTCACGGCCGTCTGTCTGCCGCCCTGGCCGGGTGCCGTCCTCGTCGCCGCCGCGACGGTTGTGATCCTGCTCGGACCGGCCGGTGTGGCACCGCGCCAGCTGTGGCGGGCGTTCCGCGTCCCGCTCGGGTTCTGTGTCACCGGAGCCGTACCGCTGTTGTTCGCGGTGGGCGGTCCGGACGGCATGGTGGCCTTCGCGCCCGGCGGGCCCGGGGACGCGGCGCGGCTGCTGCTGCGCACCTCCGCCGCGTCGCTGGGTGTGCTGCTGTTCGCGTTCACGACACCCGTGTCGGACGTGCTCCCGCGGCTGGTGCGCGCCGGCGTGCCGCCGGCCGTGGTGGACGTGGCGCTCGTGATGTACCGGATCAGCTTCCTGCTGCTGGACGCCGTCTCCCACATCCGCCAGGCGCAGGCCGCCCGTCTCGGCCATGCCAGCAGGGCGGCCGCCTGGCGGTCGCTGGCCGGCCTCGGCGCGACCGCCTTCGTGCGCGCCTTCGACCGGGCAGGCAGGCTGCAGGCCGGGCTCGCGGGCCGCGGATACGACGGCACGCTGCGGGTGCTGGTACCGCGGGCGGCGGTCTCGCGACCGTTCCTCGCCATGGTCGCCGCGCTGCTGTCCGGGATCGTCGCCCTCACTCTCGTGCTCGAAAGGTGTCTGCCGTGAACCACTCCCCCGCGGGACCGGCCGTCGTGGAGCTCGTCGACGCGGGTTACGCGTACGAGGACGGGCCCGCCGTGCTCAGCGGCGTCGATCTCGGTCTCCCGGAGGGCCGTTCCACGGCGCTGCTGGGTCGCAACGGCAGCGGCAAGACGACCCTGCTGCGGCTGCTGAGCGGCGGGTTGCGGCCCGCGACGGGCCGACTGCGCCTGCACGGCGAGCCGGTGACCTACGACCGGGCCGGTCTGACCCGGCTCCGTACGACGGTGCAGCTGGTGGTGCAGGACCCGGACGACCAGCTCTTCGCGGCGTCGGTCGAGCAGGACGTGTCATTCGGCCCGATGAACCTCGGCCTCGCCGAGGACGAGGTACGGGCCCGGGTGGACGAGGCACTGGCCGCGATGGACATCGTGGCGCTGCGGGACCGGCCCACGCATCTCCTCTCGTACGGCCAGCGCAAACGGGCCGCGATCGCGGGCGCCGTGGCGATGCGGCCGAGGGTGCTCATCCTGGACGAACCGACCGCCGGACTCGACCCGCACGGCCAGGAGCGGCTGCTCGATGTCCTCGGCCGGCTGCGCACCTCCGGGACGACGGTCGTGATGGCGACGCACGACGTCGACCTGGCGCTGCGCTGGGCCGACGACGCGGCCGTGCTCTCGCCGGACGGCCTGCGTACCGGTCCGGTCGGTGAACTCCTCTCCGATCAGGCCCTGTTGGACTCGGCACGGCTGCGCAGACCGTGGGGCACGGCGGTCGCGGAGGTGCTCCGCGCCCATGGGCTGCTGGGCCCCTCCGACGAGGGGCCCAGTACGCCCGAGGCCCTGGCGGCGTGGACCCGGGGGGTCACGACGCCGGGGCACGACGGGGCGCAGGTCTGATCCGGGCGTGATGCGGAAGTCCGGAAGCTGCCACGCGCCGACACTCACAGCGGGTGTCAGCGGAGCACCTCGCTGCCGCGGCCGGCTGCGATCGCACCACGCAGGGGGATCGCGACCAGTAGCGCGACCAGGACGAGGAGTCCGCTCGCCCACAGCGGCCCGAGGTCCCCGGCCGGGGTGCCGAGGGTGGTCGCGGCGACGACGGGACCGGTGGCAGCACCGACGTTGAGTGCGGCGGTCGCGTAGGAGCCGGCCATGGTGGGGGCTCCCGCGGCCTCGTACAGGACCCGCGTGATCAGCGTGCTGCCCAGCGCGAACGACAGCGCGCCCTGGACGAACACGAGGGTGAGCAGAGCGACCGGCCTGTCGGCCAGCACGGCCAGGGCCGGCCAGCCGATGAGGAGCAACGGACCGCCGATCGCGACGACCCGGCCGGGATGCCGGTCGGACAGCCGTCCGGCGACGGTGACCCCGGCGAACGCGCCGGCGCCGAAGAGCATCAGGGCGACGGAGATCCACAGCTTGCCCAGCCCGGCGGTGTCGGTGACGACGGGGGCGAGGAAGGTGAAGCTCGCGAAGGTCGCCGCGTTGACCAGCGCGCCGAGCAGCATGACCAGGAGCAGCCGGGGGCGGTTGAGCTGTGCGAGCTCCGATCGCAGGGCCGGCCCGTGGGCCGCGCCCTCACGCAGACGGCGCGCCGGGATCCTCATGAGGACGCCGATGGCCGGCGGGAGGCACAGAGCGGCGACGGCCCAGAAAGCGGCCCGCCAGCCGAGCAGTGTGCCGAGTACCGCTCCGCCCGGGACGCCGGCGATGGTGGCCACCGTGGTGCCCGACAGCAGCACCGCGAGTGCGCGTCCCTTCTTGTCGGGAGAGACCAGCGTGGCCGCAGTCGTCAGGGCCACGGCGAGGAAGCCGGCGTTCGCGAGCGCCGCGACCAACCGGGTCGCGAACAGGACCGGGAAGCTCGAGGTGGCGGCGCCCACGGCGTGGGCCGCGGAGAACACGAGGACGAACCCGAGCAGGCCGGACCGCGCGGGCCGGTTGCGGGCGAGTCCGGCCATGAGCGGTGCGCCGACGGTCATTCCGATCGCGAAGGCGGTGGTGAGCATGCCTGCTGTCCCGACGGTGACGCCGAGGTCCGAGGCGATGTCCGGCAGGAGGCCGGCGAGCATGAACTCCGAGGTGCCCATGGCGAAGGCGGCCATGGCGAGCAGGTACAACGGGAAAGGCATCGAGAGGCTCCGAGGTGAGGAGAAGCACGACAAGGTCGTCTCGTCACCGCGGTCGGCACCCGAGGGCGCACTCGTCCGGCCGCGGAACGCGGCGGGACGGCGGAACTACAGGCTCAGTGGCTCAGGGGGCTGACGGCGTGACCGAAAGCCCCCACCTCGGCCGACTCAGGGCTCGACATGACCCGCACGGTACCCGACCGACGCCTGTCGAGGCACCTCGGTTTCACAGCTGACAGGTGCGCCACCATGGGGTGGTGGAACGGCCTGTGGGCAGTGGCCGCATGCCCGTTCGGCGGCGTGGAAGGATGAGTCCATGGAGTCGCGACTGCCGTTCGGGGACGAGTTACGGGCCGAGCTGGGAGCTCCCGGGCGCTCCCGCAGACTGGACAGCAGCCCTCGTTCGCGCGTGTGGCGCGTCGAGTTGCCCGCGGCGAGGGCGGTCGTGAAGCAGATCGTCGACGGTCCTGACGCCGACGAGCGCTACGCCCGCGAGGTGGCCGCCCTGCGGCTCGCCACCCGAGCCGAACCTCCCGTGGTGCCCGCGTTGCTGGCCACCGATCCCGGCGCGCGGGTCCTGGTGCTGGAGCATCTGGACCACCGGCGCCCGGCCGGCGACTGGATCGTCGGCTACGCAGCCGCCTTGGCGCGGCTGCATGCCACCGCCCGTGCGGAGGACGACGGGGTACTTCCTCGGTGGCAGGGCCCGAACCAGGCCGACATCGAATCCTTCCTGCGCCTGGCCGAAGCGCTGGAGGTCCCTGTCACGCCTGGCGTTTCCGATGAGCTCGACGAACTCGTGAACCGGCTCGCCCGGGCTTCTGGGCATGCGCTGCTCCACGGGGATCCCTGCCCCGGCAATGACCTCCACACCGCCGCGGGGGTCAGATTCATCGACTTCGAACAAGCGTCGCTGGGCAGCGGCCTGATGGAACTCGCCTACCTGCGCATCGGATTTCCGACCTGCTGGTGCGTCACTACGGCGTCGGAGCCGCTGCTGGAACGGGCGGAGAGCGCCTACCGAGAGGAGTGGCGTGCCGCGACCGGCTCCGAAACCGAGGACGGGCTCGCCGACGCGTGCGCCGGCTGGCTGCTCCGCGGCGACGCGCTGGTCGAGCGGGCACACCGTGAAAGCATCGATCACCTGGCCCGCATTCCGCAGCAGGACTGGACGTGGGGCACCGTGACCGCCCGGCAACGGCTCGTCCACCGGCTCGGGGTCGTCGGCCGGATGACGGCCGGCCACACGTCTCTCAGCGGCGTGAGCAGCCTCAGCACCGCCATGCGCCGAGGCATGCTCGCGCGCTGGCCCACGCTTCGGCCCGTACCGGCGAAACGGCCGTAGTGGCATGCCGGCACGTCGGAGGCGCGTCCGCCCGGTGGATGGCGGCCAGCCTTCGGCCTTCGTCCGGCTACCGGAGCCGCAGGCCACCGGGAAGCTCGTCCTCGATGATCTCGACCAGCCAGTCGAAAGCGGTCGGGCCTCGTGCGGCGCGGGCTTCTGCGAGCCGGGCGGCCACGCGGAACCAGCGGGCCCTGGATGCCGCGCCGACACCGAAAGCTCTCTGTGCCTCGCCGAGCGACTCGGCGACGAGTAGGGGCGAGACCGCCCCGTACCGGCCTCTCGAACCGGTACGGGGCGCTCGCACAAGGGATCTTTCAGGTGCTTACTCGAGGGCGTAGGCCTGGGTGATGGTCTGGACCGTGCGGTTGCCGTCCGCGTCCCACGCCTCGGCCCGCAGGGTCACGAATCCGTTGGTGGCCGCGAGCTTCGGGTGCCACAGCTGCGCCTGGAAGGAGTTGCTGTCCTTGCGCAGCACCTTGGTCTGCTTCCACGTGGCACCGTCGTCGTACGAGACGGAGACCTTGGCGCCGGCCATCGCGGTGGAGCCGGTCCACCCCTTGGCCCTGGTGCCGTCCACGGTGAAGGTGAACGGCAGGCCGGCCCGCGCCTGGTTGAGTTCGTTCAGCGGCAGGTCGTAGTCGAGCAGCACCACGGGCATGGGCTCGCAGACCTTGGGAGTGGGAATGAACGCCGTGTCGCAGTTCTTGACGGCCATGGTGGTCGGCGCCGCCTGGCTGAAGTTCCACTCGGTGCGGACCTGCTTGCCCAGCTCGACGCCTGGGACGTCGGTGGGCAGCTTCTGGTCGAGCACGTACCGGTAGTCCGCCTTCTCCGGCACCAGCTCGCCGAAGCCGGTGATCGGCTGCCCGTTGCGGTAGAGGCTCCAGGTGCCGGTCACGCCCGACAACGTGTGGGTGGGCTCGTTGTCGCCACCGTTGCTGCCGGGCAGCTTCTGCCAGACGTCGGTGCGGCAGAACACACACGGCCCGAACTCGTACGGTGACGGCCGCATCGGTCCGCCGAACCAGCTGCGTGTGTAGGACTTGCCCGGCGTTTCGAACGTCGTGCGCACATCGGACATCGACCAGGTGAAGGTGTGGAAGCTGGCGGCCACCCTCGGCATGTAGGAGACCCCGGTGCCCGCCAGGAAGTAGTCGTCGCGGGAGACGCCCTGGTAGAGGGGCTGACCGTCACTGATCGCGGTCCACTGCTTCGGACCCCACGCCGGCAGGTACTCGGCGCCGAGGCGCCGCGCCCCGTCGGAGCGGTACGTGTTCCTGACCTTGGCGAAAGCGTCCACGGCGACGGTCTTGGCGAGGTCGGCGGGGACGTGGTCGTCGGTGAAGTGCGGAGCGTAGCTGTAGCGCGACTCCAGGACTCCCTGCAGGGCGATCCGGACCTCGCCCTTGGCCAGCACGGTCTTGAGAACGGCGGCGTTGTCGTACGAGGCGTGGGCGACCGGGACGGCCTGGCCCGCGGGAACGCCGCTGCCGCTCGGCCCCGGGTCCGCGGGCGCCACGATCACCGCGACGGCCCCGGCGGCCGCGGCCCTGACGGCCTGGTCGCCGGCCTTCGTGACGTCGGCGACGGAGACCAGGACGGTCTTGCCCTTGACGTCGGCACCGGTGAAGTCCTGCTCGGCGCCCGCGCCGAGGTCGACCAGTTCGGTGCGCTCGGTGCCCTCGAAGCGCTTCGCGAGAACCGAGGTCTTCAGCGGGATGCTGAGGTGTTCGGGGCTGGTGACCTCCAGCCGCACCAGCGGCTCGCGCCGGGTCAGGAAGGTCTCCACCCGCAGTGCGCCGGTGGTGGCGCCCGCACTCGGAATGGCGCCGAACCTGGTGTCGGACCTGTTGCCGGACCCGCTGACGCCGACGAAGTTGGAGTGGCTGTTGATCGTGCCGTCGTCGCGGACGATCTGCAGTGCCACCTGGCCGGTCTCCAGCGGCCGCTTCTCACCCGCGATCTTCACGGTGGCGTCGGTGGCGGTGGTGCCGTCGACGGTGAAGCTCTGGTCCCGGTCGGCGACTTCGATGTTCGGCACGGCGAACAGGTCTGCCGCGTGGGAGACCGCGCCGCCGGTGGGAGCCGCCGAGTAGACCGAGCCCTCGACGGAGTAGTGGCCGAGCGGCACCGACACGGTGACCGTGCCGGTGTCGTAGAGGGTCCGGCTCTCCCAGACGGTGTTGTCCAATCCGTGCAGGGTGAATTTGAACGCGTGGGGCGTCTTGCCGAAGCGGTCGGTGATGTTCAGCGTGACGTCGTGCTGCTCGACGGCGGTGACGAAGCCGAGCGCGGCGTGCACCGACTCACCGCTCGCGGCGGTCGCGGTGACGGAGCCGCTGTACCCCCCGCTCTTCAGGCCGTTGGGGTCGAGGGTGAGGACGACCTCGGCGGTACCGCCCGCCGGGACGGTGAGCCGGCCCTCGAACAGCCCTGTCCCTGACAGGGCAAGGGACCCTGCGGGAACCTCGGCGCCGCTCGCGTCCTCGGCCGACGCGGCCAGGGTCACGACGGTGTCGGTCGTGGCGTTGTTGCGCAGCGTCAGAGTGCGGGTCCGCTTCTCGTAGGTGCCCTTCTGCCACGGGATCAGGCGGAAGTCGGCCGTGCCGGACAGCTCCAGCGACGGGTCGAGCGCGGCGGGTATGTCCACCCGGCCGTAGCCCTGCTGGTACGAGGTCAGTCCGGCGGAGGACTTGGCGTGTGCCGTCAGGGCATCCTTGATGCGCTGCCCGGTCCAGTCCGGGTGGCGCTGCTTGAGGATCGCCGCGGCGCCGGCCACATGTGGCGTTGCCATCGAGGTGCCGTTGGCCGCCGTGTAGTGGGCGTCCACCGGCGTGCCCATGGCGGTGCCGGCCGCGCGGGCGGCGACGATGCCCACACCCGGTGCGGTGATCTCCGGCTTGATCGCCATGTCGCCGAGGCGCGGGCCGCGGCTGGAGAACGGGGCGATCACGTCGGACTTGTCGACGGCGCCGACGGTGAGGGCCGTGTCGGCGGAGCCGGGGGTGCCCAGGGTGCTGTCGCCGGGACCGTCGTTGCCCGCAGCGATGACGAACAGGGTGCCCGACGAGGCGCTGAGTGAGTCGACCGCCATGGTCAGTGGGTCCTCGCCGGGAGCGTCGGCGCCGCCGAGGCTCATGCTGACGATGTCGGCGCCCTGGGCGACCGCCCACTCCATGCCGGCGATGATGCTGGAGGCCGGGCCCTGCCCACTGTTGCTGAGCACCTTGCCGACCAGCAGCTCCGCTCCGGGGGCGACGCCCTTGTGCGTACCCCCGGAGTTGGCGCCGCTGCCCGCGATGGTGGCGGCGACATGGGTGCCGTGGCCGTGGCCGTCCTGGACCGACTGGCCGTTGATGAAGCTCTGGCTTGCCGTGATCTCGGACGCGATGTCGGCGTTGTTCAGGTCCGCGCCGGAGTCCAGTACGGCGACCTTGACCCCCTTGCCGTCGTAGCCCGCGGCCCATGCCGCAGGGGCACCGATCTGCGGCACACTCTTGTCCAGAGCGACCTTCGCGATGCCGTCGTACCAGAGCTTGGCCACCCCGGCGCTGCCCGGCACCACGGTGCCGCCACTGCCGCGGGCCGGGCCCTCCGTCGGCTTGACGGCGTGCCAGAAGCCTTTCGCCCCGTCCTTGTCGACGTGGACGGAGGACAGCCCCAGCCTGGGCATGACGCGCTTGCTCCGGCTGCCCGGCAGATCCTCGGCCCTCTGCTTCAGGACGGTGGCCGACGGCGCGCCCTGGAAGTCGACGATGGCGGGGATCTCGTCGGCCTTGGCGTCGCCGTATCCGTCCCGGATCATCCGGCTGACGTTGAACAGCTCACGGTCCACCGTGCCCGAGGCGACCGCGGCCGAGGTGTCGTCGGGGTAGACGTACAGGTCGCCGTTCTGTCCGCTGACGGTCTCGAACGTCTTGGACGTCCCCGCCCCGGAGAGGACGGAGACCGCCTGCCTGCCGTCGGGCCCCGTGGTCAGCGAGACCTTGTCGCCGGTTATCAGGGTCACGGCCGTCGTCGTCTCAGCCCGCTTCTGCGGCGCCGGCCGGCCGTCCAGGTCCTGGACCGCCGGGGATGGGGCTGCTGTCGCGGTGGGGAGCTGGCTCGTCAGTGACAGGGCGACTGTCACCGCGATCCCGCTGACGAGGGCGGAGCGCCTCCGTCTGGGGCGGGCTCTCTGCATCGGTTGTCCTTTCACGCTCAACTGGTCGGCGTCGCGGGGCAATTGATGCCGAGGGGGACCGACCGAACGTCCGGCCGACTCCGCGCGCAGCCCGGAACCTAGCTCTCCGGTCGGGGTGTATTCCAGAGGCGCGGTGGCGGACAGGCGCCACATGGCGCATGCCCGCCACACGGGTCCGCGATCCGGGCACCGACCGGCCGTCGATGCGGCCCGAGTCGCCCTAATCGCCCCCCGGCGGCTGCAGTCCCTCCAGGTCCTGTGCGGTGATCCAGCCGCGTTCGTGGGCCTGCCAGCCCAACTGCATCCGGCTCGAAGCGCCCGCGAGATCCATCAGGCCGCGCACCCGGCGGTTGACCGTCCGCTTGCCGATCCCCATGAGGCGGGCGATCGCGTCGTCGGTGAGACCGGACAGGAGCAGGAGCAACAAATACGTGTCCGAACCGGAGAGTTCGCCCCGGTGCGTCTCGCGGGGGGAAGGGTCCAGGGGGAGCGCGGTGACCCACACCAGCTCGAACAGTGCGAGGAGGGCGTCGAGCAGGGGCCCTTGGTGGATCTGCACGACGGCGCCCGGCGCCTGCCCGTCCTCCGTCCGCACCGCCAGCATGGCCGTGGACCGGTCGACGATGATCAGCTTGACCGGGAGTCTGGCCAGCACGCGAGCCTGTTCACCGGCGTCCATGTACCGGCGGATCTCCAACTGCGCCGCGTGCCCGTCGATCGCTGCCCGGTCGTACACCGTCCGGAAGCGCACGCCCGCTGCCAGCTGTTCCAACTCGGCGGCGTTGAACTCGTCGATCAGCAGGTAGGGCGGGGCGTCGAAGCGCAGCACTTCCTGGCGGGCCCGGAGTTGGAGCTGCTCGTAGCGGTGCGACAGCGTCTCGGCCGGCACGATCTCGGCGATCTCATCCAGTGCCGCCGGCCGCAGTGCCTCGCGGTACTGCTTGGTGAGCCGTTGCAGGAGGCTTTTGGCGGAATGCAGTTCGTTCATGCGCGTCAGCAGCAGTCTCTCCCCGGCGATGTCCGGCGGGGCGGGGACCAGCTGCGCGGGCAGGTCGCCGGTGAGCGTCACCAGCCCCTTCGCGACCAGGGCCGCGACCGCCTGATCGAGCCGGCCCCCGACCAGCCCGGTCTGCTGCTCCAGCGCGTCCACCGGGCAGCGCCCGGACCCGACCAGTATCTGGTACACCTGCGACTCGGCCCTGCTTAGGCCCAAAGCCTCCAGCATGTGTGTCCTTTCCTCACGGGCTCAACAGGCCCGCGGGCACCGTTGCGTTCCTACTGTTGTGTGTCGGCTGCGGATCGGCGCCTTACCGCCCGGTTGCCAGGAAGCGCCGCGCACAGACCGGCAGCTCGTCGTCGAACGCCGTTTTCTCGCACAGCAGGCCGCCGGTCAGGGCGAGACCCGGTACAGGGCCGGCAGCGATTCGCAGAGCATGGCGAAGTCCTCGCGTGCCACGACCCCGGGGCCGGGGATGTCGGCGAGCACGGCACGTCGGGCGGCGCCGACCTCGCGCTCCGCGGCAGCAGTGCTGTATCGACTCTGCGGTCGTCCGCGTCCGCTCGCGCACAATGAGGCCGTCCTTCTCCAAGCGGTCGTCCGCAGGGTCACTCCGGCGGACGACACCAGTCCCGAGTCGGCGAGCCGGCCCGCCGTGAGCCAGCACGGCACCCGTCCGCCGCAGCGCGGTCAGCACGTCGAAACCGGCGACGGCTCCGCCGGACAGCCGCAGTTTGTCACGGCACTGAGAATCTTAGCGCTGAGATGATCGACCGGATCCGGGGAGGGTCAGTCGGCGGACCGGCCCGCCGGCCGGTCACGGCCCGCTGCGGCGGGCCATGGCCGGCTCCTTGGCGAGTTGCTCGGCGGCCGACGCGGCGCTCGTCGTCGGACACCCGGACCGGCACGGCCGTGGTGTTCGGCGGCGGCATCGGTGAGAACGAGTACGGGGTCGGCTGCCTTGCCGGACCGGTGAAAGCGTCCGCCGGCTGAAGGGAATGCGGCGCGAGCAGGACGGGAACGGCCTATCCGCCGGTGTGTCTCGGCCGGTGAAGGTTTCCGCCGCCGCAGGGACTCCCCCGACAGGCTCGGCAGCCGGCGCGGGAAAGCGCGCGGCGTGGCCCTCGAGGAGCCGGGCATGAGCGGCGCGCTTCAGCGGCCGCGCCTCAGTCCGGCCGACTTTTCGGTTCCCTACAGCTTCACGCCGGTCGTTCAGGGCGGCAGCGACCTGGGCCTGGCTCGGTCCGGCGGCTCTGCGCAGTCGTTTCCGTTCCGCGAAGTCAGGCAGATCATCTGTGCGACCCGCTCGAGCAACGGGTCCACAGGGTCGAACAGGATCCCGGACCGTTTGCTGCCGAAGTCGGATAAAAGACTCAGTGAGGAGTGTGCCCGGTGCGATCTCCGCTCCGGCAGCCGGCACCGCCGATGTAGTACGCGTTGAGATAGTTCGGACCTGCGCCCGGCAGCTGCGTGGGACCGGGGCTGACGCAGAGATGGTAGTCATTCGTGCTACCGCCCCCTCTGACGTCGACGTGTACCCGCACCGTCGTCCCGCCGCAGTGGTTGTACGCGGCGAACCGGGACTCGCGGACGCCGTACCGGAAGAAGCCGCACGGGGCGAGAGCGCTCGCACCCGCCTGACGCACTTCCGGACCGCGCTCGGACTCGGCGTGAGCCGGTCCCGAGAACGCCGTCATGACCAGCGCGGCACTTGACGCTCCCGCCAATACGGCTCGAAGAGGACGGGGGGAGAGCTTCACGAACACTCCTTGAGGGGAAAGCAATGACGACGGCCGACCGGATGATCGACTCTGCCTGACACCACGACACCTCTTGCACATCGCGCCGGCACCGAAATCGAGTGTCCTGACCGTACGTCACCGGATTGCGTACTGAGTGAGATTGAAACGCGGATCTCAGGGTGTTCGTCCGGCTCTGCTACGCGGCCGTAGAACAAGGCCGGTCGATCCGGCGGCGGCACACCAGCAGCGAGGGGAAGAAGCTCCCCACCCGAATCTTCCGGATCGCCGGCTCCGCGTCGCCGGCCTGCGCGGTCAGCGTCTTCTCACGGCGGCGCCCGTTGCGCCACGTGGTGCGCGACTCGGTGTGCTCGTTCCACTCGGCGCCGATCCGGGCGGTGGCCTCCTCCTCGATCAGCTCCTGCAGAATTCGCTCGCACACCGCGCGAATTGTCTCGACTCCAGCAGCCAGGGGAAGTGTCGGTTCTCAAGGGTGGCGTTCCTCGTATGGTGAGGGACGGCCGAAAAGGGCCAACGACCACGGGAGCCATGTATGACGCGGTATCTGATCTCGTTCGATGACGGCGCGATGACCTTCCCAGAGGAGGAGTTGCCCCACGTGGCCGAGGCCTCGCGCGAGGTGGTGCGGGAGGCTCAGGGCGCCGGTGTATGGGTCTTCGGTGGTGGATTGGAAAGGCAGCAGGCGAGCGTCGTGTTCACTGACGGGACCGTCACCGACGGCCCGTACCCGGAGACCAAGGCAGTGCTCGGCGGGTTCTCGATCATCGATGTGCCCTCACGTGAGGAGGCGCTGGAGTGGGCTGCCAAGATCGCTGCTGCGTGCCGCTGCGCGCAAGAGGTCCGGGAGATCATGCCCGACCCGACCGTCTGATCGAAGACGACGTGCTGGGGCCGGGGCCCGGTTCTCGTCTGCGTCTCTGCGGCAGTGATCTGTCCGCGGCGTGGAACGTGGATCCCGCCGCATGACGGTCGCGTGTCCACTTTCAATACACGTCCTGGTGCACCCGTTCAACTCGCGTGCCAAGCGATCGAATTATCCGGCCCCCGGCCGCCGCGAAGTCCGGGGCGGAGGGTGGCGAGGGCCCGTTGCGCGACACGTGAGCCCGACCGCCCCCGCTCCGGCGGAGCCGGCCTGTCGTCCGCCACAGGTGAGGGCACCATCGCGAGGCCGATCACTCTCCGGCGGAAACGGGCCCCAGCCGGACCTCACAACCAATCGTCGAGGCACCCGGTCAAATCGTTGCCGTCCGGTCTGCTTGTGTGCCACTCTTCTGGCCGTGATCATCAGGGTGAGTGAGGCACACGTACGTCCTGAACGCTTCGAAGCATTCCGCGACATGATCGTCTCCGCGGTTCGGGAGTTCCCCGGCCGCTACCCGGGACTGGTGGACCACGAGGTGCTTCTCGCGCCGCCCGGCTCACTGCTGTACGTCAGCCGCTGGCGCAGCGAGGAGGACCTGGCCGCTTACGCGGGTGAGAACTGGCGTGACCAGCCCGTGGTTCTGCCGGGCGAGGACGAATACCTGGTGGCACCGCTTCAGGTCCGGCACTTCACGCTCGCGTCTCTGAGCTGACTCCTCCCGCCGGACTTCAACTGCTGCCACCCGCGCACAGCAGCGCACGGCTCGCAGGCGCGCCCCAGCGGCCCTCGTCGGTGACGCCACGCGCGTGCGCCGATCTGCCGTCCGTGGGTGCGACGCGCCGTCACGAAGGGAATTCCGGCGGCACCACAGGGATGACATATGCGGACTTACCGCATGTTTTCGGCGTGATGCTCCATGCTGGTTCGTGCCGCGTCAGGCCCCGCCCGGGGCACCGTCCCTCTCGGCCGGGGCGGGACCCGCGGATCCGACCCACGGAGGACCATGTACCGCCAGGATCACACCCGTCCCGCCTCTCCGACCCGGCGCGCCGTGCTCGGCGCCGGGATCGCAGCGGCGGGATCCGCGCTGTCCACTGCCTGCTCGGGGAGCGGCGCGGACCACGCAGGCGGCGCCGGACGGGAGGCCGCTGCCCGTGGCGCAGAAGGATCCGCCGTTGCGGACGGCAAGAAGCTCCGGCCCACATGGACACCCAGCCCCGAAGGAAAGCTCCGCGGCCTCACCTTCACGGCTACACCGGCCACGGTCGGGATCGGCGGCGGACGCACCGTCAGGACCTCGACGTACAACGGCGAACTGCCGGGCAAGGAAGTCCGGGTCACCGCCGGCGACACACTCGAGCTGACGCTCGCCAACCATCTGTCCGAACCCACCACGGTGCACTGGCACGGGATCGCGCTGCGCAACGACATGGACGGCGTACCCGAGGTGACGCAGCCGCCCATCAAGCCGGGCGGCTCGTTCACGTACCGCTTCCGGACGCCGCACCCGGGCACGTACTGGTTCCACCCGCATCTGGGCCTGCAGATCGACCGCGGGATGTACGCTCCGCTGATCGTCGACGACCCCAACGAGCCTCTCGCCTACGACGCGGAGTGGATCGTCCTGCTGGACGACTGGATCGACGGGGTCGACGGCTCCAGCCCCGAGGATGTCTTCGACCAGCTCCGCAAGGGCAAGCCCGCCATGGGACACGGCTCCCCGCACAGGCGTGGGGGCGGCCACGGATCCGGGGCCGCACCGTCGAGACCCTCAGGGGGAATCGCGGCCGGTTACGGGCCGCCGGCGGCCCGCGCGCCGGAGCGGGACGACGCGTCACCCGCTCCGAAGCGGAAGGGACCCCGCCGGCTGATGACGGGCGCCGAGAGCCCGTTGCTCGGCGGCCACGCCGGCGACGTCGCCTACCCGCACTACCTGATCAACGGGCGCACACCCGACGACCCGTCCCAGTTCAGGGCCAGAGCGGGCGACCGGATCCGGCTGCGCATCATCAACGCCGGCGCCGAGACACCGTTCCGTGTGGCACTCGGCGGTCACCGGATGACGATCACCCACAGCGACGGCTTCCCCGTGCGCCACCACCGGACCGACTCCCTGCTCCTCGGGATGGGCGAACGGTATGACGTACTCATCACCGCGAAGGACGGCGTCTTCCCGCTCACAGCGCTCGCCGAAGGCAAGAACGGCGCCGCCATGGCCGTCCTGCGCACGGCAGGAGGCGCACTGCCCGGCCCCACCGTCCGCCCCGCCGAACTGCGGCGCGACGTTCTACCCTCGGCGCGCCGGCTCCGGCCCCACGAATCCGTCGAACTCGACCGGCGCAGACCCGACCGGATCGTCAAACTCACCTTCACCGGCGGCATGAAGGACTACGACTGGGGCATCGACCACCGCCCCTACTCGCCCGACCGCGTCCACCACATCGAACGCGGCGAACGCGTACGCCTCGTCGTCATCAACGCGACCGACATGTGGCATCCCGTCCATCTCCACGGCCACACCTACGCCCTCGCCGGCATCGACTCCCTAGGGGCCCGCAAGGACACGGCCACCGTCCTGCCCCACAACAAACTGGTCCTCGACTTCGACGCCGACAATCCCGGTCTGTGGATGCTCCACTGCCACAACATCTACCACTCGGAATCCGGCATGATGACCACCTTGACCTACCGTCCGTGACCCGCCCTCGGACGCCGGCCGCCGTGTCCGGCGTCCGGCGTCCGAGGAGGGCCGGGTACGGGCATCGGGCGGGCCCCGGATTCAGCCCGTCCCCAAGCGCGGATCATCCGCTGTCGGATGATGCATGACGCCCGGCTCCCGCCTGCCCGGTTCGGACAATCGCCGACGAAGCCCTCGCCCGCATTGCCGGCGACGAGGATGGACCGGCCTCGAACCGGGTCGACGCTGAGGACCGGAAGCGATGGCAAGTGATGCTCACCGGTCTGCGCGCAGTGCTTGCCCCACCGCCGCCTTCCATGGCTCTCTTCGATGTCCAGCCGCAAAAACGGTACGGGTGACCTGGTGGAACGGGAACCGGCGGGTCGAATCGCCCGGTCAGCTCCAGAAGTCGCTGTGCGAGGGTTCCCAGACCGAGCAGTCGTGGGCAAAGAGCACACGCCGTGGGTCGAACTGTGCGAGCCGGTCCAACCAAGGCTCGTAGTCGGGCAGCGGCTGCTCAACGCCGTGAAGCGCGGCCCGGCGGGCCAGGTGGTCGGACGCGAACCGGGATGCGAAGTCGTGTGCCTGGCCGGCGAGGATCACCGTGCCGTCACCCTGCCGAACGACCAGCGACTGATGTCCTGGGGTGTGCCCGGGGGTCGGGACGATCCAGACGCCCGGCCGGATCTCGGCCTCACCAGAGAGTTCCTCGTAGGTTGCGCCGGGGAAGTCGACAAGCTCGTCAACGGTGTAGTCGCCCCGGCGGGCGGCGGCCAGCTCGACTTCCTGCACCAGGATCGGCTTGCCGCCGAGAAGAGGATTCCCGCCGCAGTGGTCGAAGTGAAGGTGGCAGTTCACGACCAGAGAGATGTCTCCGAGGGTGACTCCTGCTTCCGACAGCGCCTCTTGCAGCGGACGCCGCCGGGGTCGGTAGTGCGCTTCGGTCCCGGAGTCGGCGATGCCGATGCCGGTGTCGAAGAGGATCAGTCCCCGGTCGTGCTGCACCAGATAGGCGAGCACGGGCTCAACTCGCGATTGCGGCCCGCCTGTTTCTGAAGCCGGTCGGACGAAGTAGCCCAGGTCGAGTCGGCGCACTGCCGTGTTCATCCCCATACAGCCACTCTGACAGTCCGCGACGTGCTGTCCAGCCGGTCTGCCGGCAGCAGAACCGCGACGCCGACGCGTGGCGCGACGGCGCGGGGATGCGCCACCGGGCAGCGCAGCGCCGGTCGCCGCAGCGGCCGAGCTGCGCACACGGCCACGGCTACTGCGGCTTGGTCGCGATCTGGATCAGGTTGCCGCAGGTGTCGTCGAAGACGGCGGTGGTGACGGGGCCCATCTCCAGGGGCTCCTGGGTGAAGCGGACACCGAGGCCGCGCAGGCGCTGGTACTCCGCGTTCACGTCATCGACGGCGAACTGGGCGAGCGGGATGCCGTCCTCGACGAGCGTGTCGCGGTAGGTCTTGGCGGCCGGGTGGCCGGCGGGCTCGAGGAGGAGTTCGGTGCCGTCGGGCTCGTCGGGCGAGACGACGGTCAGCCACCGGTCCTCCCCGCCCACGGGGACGTCGTGCTTCTTCACGAAGCCGAGGATCTCGGTGTAGAAGCGTTCGGCCTTGGCCTGGTCGTCGACGAAGACGCTGGTCAGGTGGATCTTCATGAGGTGCTCTCTTCCGGTCCGGGCGTGTCCGACACGAGCCATCGCTCGGCGATCTGCCGCAGCGGGGCCGTGTTCAGGTCGTGGAACTTGTAGCGGCCCTCCCGCCTGGTCCCGACGAGCCCGGCGGCCTCCAGCACGGCGAGGTGCTGGGAGACCGCCTGCCGCGAGATGCCTAGCTGGTGCTTCATGCTCAGTCGGGAGCAGATCTCGAACAGTGTCTGTCCGGACTTCTCCGCGAGCTCGTCGAGGATGGTACGGCGGGTGGGGTCGGCCAAAGCTTTGAAGATGTCGTCGGCCACACCCACAGCATAGGCAAGCAGCCACTTGCCTATCAAGTCGCCCCGCCGTGCACCGTGGCGGCCCCGGTCCGGGCGCGCCCAGGCCCCGCACGCCGACGGCACTCTCGTACCGCTGCCGGGCGGCCCCGAGGCGGACCCGCTCGGTCAGGGCACCCGGTCGTCACGAATGCCGTGCCGGATCGTCGCCGACGGCGACCCCTCCGTGGATGCGCGCACGCACGGGGACCGGGCGCCGCGGTCGAATGCGTAGTCTCGCGGCATGCACTCACACCTGAGCTTCCACGACCCTCCCGCCCTCCCGCCCTCCCGCACGACGTGGTGGTCGAGACGCTGGAGCGGGCGCTCGGGGACCGGGCGCATGAGGCCGAGGCGGCGGACGCTCTGGTCGGGACTGCCCTGAACGACGACGATCGCCCGTTCGTCGAGCACTGGTGCGTGCAGGTCGGAACGCGAGCCGTGCCCGGCAGCCCGCTGCTCACCGGCCTGTGTCTGGGGCATACCGCTGGACGGTTCGGCCACCTCGGCGATGAGGCCGTTTCGCCGGCGCGCTCCTTGGCGGCACGGGCCGACGCGGATCCGTCGGACATGGACGGGCGGGCCCTCGAAGGTCTCGACGATGTCCGGAGCTTCCTGGGCCTCTGGTGAGGCCGGCCCCCACAGCGCCCGCCGGCCGGCCCGCCATCGATCGGGAGGCGTGCCGATATTGAAGGATCCGCGCCCCTCCGCGCCCGCGGCTACCTCTGTGGTCACGCCTACGGTGCTCGGCGGCACGCTGTGCAGCTCGGCTGAAGGCCGCCGAAGGGACCGGCCACCAAGGGTTCGTCCGGGCTCGCTCGGCCGGGGCCGCGCGGGACCGCCGGCCGCATACGGACCCATCGGCAACGGCAACACCCCCGCAGCGACTAGCGTGGCCTTCGGCGGACCCGTTACTCGACCGGGAGGTCCTGACACATGGCCAGTAAGTTGACCGAGCTTGCGATCGACTGTGCCGATCCCGGAGGTCTCGCCCGGTTCTGGTGCTCCGTCCTCGACTACGAGGTGCAGGACGAAGACGACGGAATCGTCACCATCGGCCCTCCTGTGGCGGCTGAACGCAAGGATCAACTTGGCCCGGTGCCGCCGGTGTTGACCTTCGCACAGGTACCCGAGGGCAAGATCGTCAAGAACAGGCTGCACATCGACGTCAACCCGACCGACAGGGAGCAGGACGAAGAGGTCCGCCGACTGCTCGCCCTGGGGGCCCGGCACGCCGACGTGGGCCGAACGGGCGACGAAAGCTGGGTCACCCTTGCCGACCCGGAAGGGAACGAGTTCTGCGTCCTTGCGAGCCGCCGCCCCTGACCGGAGGCGCCACGCACCGCGCCTGGACCTCGCCCGCATGGGTGCTATCCGATCGCGGCCTGCCGCAGCTCGGCGATCGAGCCGCTGATCGCGTCGGCCAGCCCGGCGATCCCGGGCAGCGCTTCGGGATCGGTGCAGATCCCCACGCCGACCGTCCCCGCGTAGGAGATCGCCGAGACCCGAAGCGCATGGCGCTGCGCCGGTTCGGCGACCGAATACAGCCTCTCGACCGGTCGGCCGGTCACCGCCAGCGCCGCACGCGGGCCGGGCACGTTGGAGATGGCGAGGCTGAATTCGTGCGGGCCGGCGGCGATGCGTTCGACCGCGCGCTCGAGCGGCGGACAGCGGGCGAGCGCGTGGAAGAGGTCGTAGAGCTCCTGTGCGTCGCCGGCGGCCTTGCGGGCGGCGGTGCCGGCGCTGATCCCATCGAGGCGGGCCAGCGGATCGGCCTCGGCGAGCGGCAGGTCGACGTTCAGGAACGAGTCGCGGTTGCCGAGTTCGGCCGGCCCCTCGTCGCGATGGTGGAGGCTGACCGGCACTTGGGCCCGCATCCTGCCGACGCGCTCGCCGGCGGCCGCCAGCCAGGCGCGCAAGCCGCCGGAGACGGAGGCGAGCAGGACGTCGTTGACCGTGGCCCGGCCGGGTCGCGAGGCACCGATCGCCTTCAGCTCACCGAGCGGCGCGGTGGCGAACGCGAGCTCGCGGGCCGTGCCGATCCCGCGGTCGAGCACCGAGTCTCCCGCCCGGTGTCCGAGCTCGCGCAAGAGCGTCGCCGGAAGCCGGCGCAGTTCGTGGCCGCGCGATCCGGCCACCGCGGGGAGGAACGCACCTCCACGAGGGGGTGACGGCACGTCGCCCGACGGCTCCCACATGACTTCGTCGAGGAAGCGCAGGCAGCTGATCCCGTCGGCCATCGCGTGGTGGATGCGGGCGACGACCGCCTCGCGGCCGTCGGCGAACGGACCGAGGACGTCGAACGCCCACAGCGGGCGGCGGTGGTCGAGGCGTTCGGCCATCAGCTCGCCCGTCACCGCCCAGGCGCTCCGCTCGTCGATGCCGGCGGTGCCGTCGCGGCGGCGGACATGGGCGGCGATGTCGAACGCGTCGTCGGTGACCCAGTGGGCGTCGGGGAGCGCCACCCGCTCGCGGCCGCGTGATCCGGCACGTAGCCTCGCGTCGACGCTTTCCCGAAGTCGATCGAGGTCGAGCGGAACGTCACTCGGCTCAAGCACGATCATCTTCAGCGTGTGACCGGCGATCGCCGCCGACTCGAGCGCAAGGAGCCGGGCGTCGTCGGCACTGAGTCGATTCGATCGCTCCACGCGCCGACCCTACGCCGCAGAGCGTCGATCGGTCTGGATTGTGGTGGTCTCGGCGGGGGCGGGCGATTACGCGACAGCACGAGACTCCCCACGAGCCCCTTGCGGAGATCGGCTTGGGCAGGCGGGGCCGACCGAGCCCTTGCCTATGTGGCAGGGGTGCTGCGGCGGGGGCGTGCCACGAGTTCGCCGCCGCAGTTGGGGCAGGTGTCCTGAATGGTGCGGCTGCAAGAGACGCAGAACGTGCACTCGTACGAGCAGATGCGGGCGGCGGACGAGTCCGGCGGCAGCATCGTGCTTTCGCATCGTTCGCAGCGGTCGCGCATCTCCAGAGCCATGGCTTTTCCTGACTGTTCGGGAACCCACTGCCCAAGGGGGGCACGGACGAGTTCGATTCTCTGCACAGGGATCTTGGCGTGCCGGCGTCATGAGGGACAACCCCGCACAGGATCCGGCCGCCGCGGCCCCGGCCGGGCCGCGGCATCCGGCGTGCCTCGGCACCCGCTCCGGCGCCGGAGGTCGAAGGGCTACGGGAGTTCCGCCCGCCGACGATGCCCACGAACCGCGCCCGGCGCAACAGTCGATGACGCGGACAGGGCGGCGTGGACCGACGCGGTGTCGGTGTACGCCGCCCTGTGGCGGGGCGAGTCGCGGGAGAGGCCCGCGCTGTCATGGCCGCTACTTCGGGTCGCTGTTGAACTTGGAGGCCGACCAGAAGTAGCCGAGGACCGCGAGACCCAGGCACCAGGCGATGGCGAGCCATCCGTTGTGGCCGATCTCGGTGCCGAGGAGCAGGCCGCGGAGGGTTTCGATGGCGGGGGTGAAGGGCTGGTACTCGGCGATCGGCCGGAACCATCCCGGCATCGAGTCGACCGGGACGAACGCGCTGGAGATGAGCGGGAGCAGGATCAGCGGCTGCGCGCTGTTGGCGGCCGCTTCGGCGTTGGGGCTGGCCATTCCCATGCCGACCGCGATCCAGGTGAGCGCCAGGGCGAACAGGGTGAGGAGTCCGAACGCCGCGAGCCACTCCAGGGCGGTGGCGTCGGTGGAGCGGAAGCCGATGGCCACGGCGACGGCACCGACGAGGACGACGCTGGCGATCGACTGGAGCACGCTGCCGACGACATGTCCGATGATCACCGATCCGCGGTGGATCGCCATCGTGCGGAAGCGGGCGATGATGCCCTCGTTCATGTCGGTGGAGACGGCTACGGCAGCCCCGATCACGGTGCTGCCGACGGTCATCAGCAGGAGGCCCGGGACGAGGTAGGCGATGTACGCCGAGCGGTCGCCGCCACCGATGCCGGCGCTCATGGTGTCGCCGAATATGTAGACGAAGAGCAGCAGCAGCATGATCGGCGTGAGCAGCAGGTTCAGGGTGAGGGACGGGTAGCGGCGCGCGTGCAGGAGGTTGCGGCGCAGCATGGTGCTCGTGTCGCGTGCGGCGAGGGAGAGGGAGCTCATCGGACAGCCTCCTTGGGCTGGGCGGGGACGGTGGCGCTGCCGGTCAGGGCGAAGAACACGTCGTCGAGGTCGGGGGTGTGCACGGTCAGCTCGTCGGCCTCGATGCCGGCGGAGTGCAGCCGCTCGAGGATGGATCGCAGTTCGCGCTGGGTGCCGTCGCTGGGTATCTGCAGCGCCAGGGCCTCGTCGTCCCGGGCGACCTCGCCCAGCGCGGAGGCGGCGTTCCGGTACGCGGACGGGTCGGAGAACCGAAGCCGCACGTGGCCGCCGGGGATGAGCCGCTTGAGCTCCTCGGCGGTGCCGTCGGCGGCGATCTTCCCGTCGTTGAGTACCGCGATGCGGTCGGCGAGTTGGTCGGCCTCCTCGAGGTACTGGGTGGTGAGGAAGACGGTGACGCCGTCTGTGACGAGCTCGCGGATGATCTGCCACATGTTGTGGCGGCTGCGGGGGTCGAGGCCGGTGGTGGGCTCGTCGAGGAAGATGATTCGCGGGTCGCCGACGAGGGTCATGGCGATGTCGAGGCGGCGCTTCATGCCGCCGGAGTAGGTGGAGGCGGGCTTCTTCGCGGCGTCGACCAGGTCGAAGCGTTCCAGCAGTTCGGCCGCGACCCGCCGCCCCTCACGCTTGGGCAGGTGGTGCAGGTCCGCCATGAGGAGCATGTTCTCCTCGCCGGTGATCAGGCCGTCGACGGCGGAGAACTGGCCGGTGACGCCGATCTTGGCACGGATGGCCTGCGGGTCGGTGGCGAGGTCGTGGCCGCCGACGCGGATCTCGCCGGCGTCCGCGGTGATCAGGGTGGACAGGATCTTCACGGCGGTGGTCTTGCCGGCACCGTTCGGGCCCAGCAGGGAGAAGACCGTTCCTTCGGGGACGGTCAGGTCGACACCGTCGAGGACGACCTTGTCGCCGTAGGACTTGCGCAGCCCGTTCGCCGCGATGGCCAAGCTGGTCATGTTGCGTGCTCCTCAGAGGATTTGGGTCAGAGGCTGTGGGTCAGAGGCTGCGGGCGGTGATGTCGCCGTAGGCGGTGGTGGCGTGGATGTTCAGGCCGGCTGCGCCTTCGGTGTTCTTGAGCGCGTTGTGGATCCGGCCGTGGGAGGTGCCGGCGTCCAGGGAGGCGGAGACTCCGCGGGCGGCGCCGACGGTCACGTCGCCGGACTCGGTGCGCAGCACGAGGGTGCCGTGCGTGGCCTCGGTGATGCGGAGGTTGCCCTTCATGGTGCTGATCTCGGCAGGGCCGCCCAGGCGGCCGACGGAGATGTCGCCGTCGAGGGTGGTGAGGCGGGCGCTGCCGGCCTCGTCGAGCTTGACCGAGGCCTGGGCACCGTCGAAGGTGACGTCGCCGAGCCGGCCGACGCCGCGGAACTCGGCGCTGGCCGCCTTGGCCTCGATGCGGGAGTCGGCGGGCAGTTGGACGGTCACCTCGACGGATCCGGAGCTGCTGCCGAGGATCCGGTTCTTCGGCTCAGGGGCCTCGATGCGCAGGACGCCGTCGCCGTAGGAGACGGTGACCCGCTGTGCCGCCTTCACGTCGCGGCTGTTCGAGGCGTTGGCCGGCAGTACCTCGACGGTGGTGTCGGCGCGGTCGGCGGCGATGAACCGGATGCGTCCCGCGGGGATGTCGAGGACGGCGGAGACCGGGGCGGGGGTGTCGAACTTCTGCATCGTGCTCTCCTTGGACTCGTTGTTTCCGATGCCAGAAAGCTACGTTGCATTCACAGCTCCGGCAACAGATTCGTTGCACGCGAGAGCTATTACTGCAGGTGAGAGACGATTAATCGTTGCAACGGCCCTGAAAGTAACGCAACGTCAGCCAGTCGGTCGTTGCAATGGATTGGCGATGAACGCTATGCTGTGGGCCTGATGAGCACGAAGGAGGCCGCAATGCCGGGAGGCAGGCTCACCCAGCAGGAACGTCAGCAGATCGCGCTGGGGCTGGCCGACGGCCTCGCCTACGCGGAGATCGCCAGACGTCTCGACCGCCCGACCTCGACGATCACACGTGAAGTCATGCGGAACGGCGGCCCAACCGCCTACCGCGCCGACCTCGCCCACCGCGCCACCGAACACCGCGCCCACCGCCGCCGGCAGGCCGCTCCCCGAGGCGCGGAGGCTCCCCCGCAGGCCCACGGACGCGACGCCGAAGCGGTCCGCGCCTACGAGGAGACGTTCACCACCGTCATGATGCAGTCGGGCATGCCCAAGATGATGGCCCGGGTCATGACCGCCCTCAGCCTCACCGACACCGGCAGCCTCACCGCATCCGAACTCGTCCGACGCCTCGACGTCAGCCCCGCGTCCGTCTCCAAGGCGATCGCGTTCCTCGATAGCCAGGGCATGGTCCGAAGGGAGCGCGACGAACGCCGCCGCGAACGCTATGTCATCGACGACGACATCATGTACCAGTCGATGCTCGCCAGCGCCCGGTCCATGAACCAGATAGTCCGCACCGCACAACAGGGCGCCGGCATCCTCGGCCCCCACACCCCGGCCGGTGTCCGCCTCGAGAACATCGCCCGCTTCCTCGACTTCGTCTCCGAGAGCACCATCCGCGCCGCGGAACAGGCCCGCGAAGTGCTCCACACCAAACCCACAACACCCTCAGCCGGCACTGCCGAACCGAATCCGGATCACGAATAGACAGAAGGCCCCGCTGTCACCTGTGCCTTCCGTCGGACGGAACTCGAACGAACCTGGCAACCAGCGTCGCCACCGCTTCCGCACCAGGGCCTGTCCGGCTGAGACCGCCGGACAGGCCCCCGGGCCTGAGCAGGGCTCAGCGCTTGAGCGTGAAGGTGAAGTCGCCGGAGAGCTTGCCGCTCAGCCGGACCGCGGAAACGCACTTCCCGTCCGTGATCAGTCTCTCGACCTCGGCCCGCGAAAGGCCACAGCCTTCAGCGATCAGTCGCACCGGCCGGACAGGGATCCGCGCCGTGAAACGGACCGAGACGTCGATCACCTCGCGGTCCAGGTGATCCGACCCGCCGGTGTCGAGGCGCCAGGCGTTGTCCCAGTCGAGGGCGATGCGATTACGGCGCCGCATGAACGGATCCTGGAGCAGCTCAGCTGCCAGGCCAGGGTCGTTGTCATGCAGCCGGTCCAGTAGCTCAGGCCGGACGGAGCGTACGTTCATCCGCTCCAGGACGGTCAGTTTGGAAGTTTCCCCGCACCCGGTACAGAGCGCGAGGAGCCAGGCGTCGATGAGCTTGTGGTTTGCATTGACGCGAAATTTACCGGTCGTCCTGAAGCGCTCGGACGCGCACGCGTGGCAGCGGCGGAGAACGAGCGGCAGGCAGGTGGGCATGACCACCCAGTTGTTGAGCACAGAGGTACACCGTTTCCAGTGAGAAGTCCGCAGCAAAAAGGAGCGCGGCGCAGATGCGCGACGCGCGACAAATCAGCTCTCGGGAGGTCTCACACGGTGTACAACGGCACGTCCTTGCTCGGGCGACTCGGTCCGGCAGCACGGTAGTGGCGCACAACGGCGTTGCTCCACCGGTTTTTTGACGTCTCAACGCCACGTGCCGGCGGGCGGGTTGGCTTTGTAGATGAGTTTGGAGACCGCCTGTCGCTCAGCGGTGAGAACGCCCGGTTCCACGGGAGACCGCTGTCGCTGAGTCTTGAGAACCAGAACTCCATGTCTCTTCCCCGCCGGCGAGGACTCACCGAGCAGGCCACTCGCGCCGAGGCCGCGATGCTGAGGTATGCCTCGGCCACGGCAGGCTCCCTGTCACACCGGACGACAGGACTCACAGACGTGGCTGTCGATCGCGGCCACCAGCTCGCGAGCCGCTGCCCGCACGCCGGGATCCTCATCACGGACCAGCGCGTCCGCCAGGTTCCTGCCGCCCAGAACGGCTCGGTGAGCGGCCTGCTGGACTTCGATCTGGGGTGGATTGGCGTGTTCGAGGATCGTCTGCAGTAGCTCGATCACGCCGGTCCTGCTGGTGACGGTGTCGGTCACCGCCAGATCCCACAGAAACGGCACGGCCTCGACCGTCGCGTCGAAGACAGCCAGCTCACCGAGCCACAGACCAAGGTCACTCAAGGCTGAAGCACTCGTCCGGGTGTCACCCCACGCCACCCGCGACAGTCGGCCCGGAACGTCTTCTGCTGACCCGTACGCATGCTTCAGCTCGTGCCACCGAACGCGGCCCACGCCTTTGAGGATCGTCCCCACCCCACACACCCCCACCCTGATGTCCGTCCTGAGACGCCAAACGCCCCTCCATTTCACCTGACGGACATGCTCGAACGCCGGGCGTTCCCGACACGCCGACGGGGCGTTCTCAAGACTCGCCGCCATCCGGCGCCTCCACGGTGAACCGATGCTCTCCCAACTCGGCTGCACACGTTCCTCGTGCTCAGCGACTTAGCCCCCTAGAGCATGCTGAGTGCCCGCATCGCATCGCGTTCGATGCGCGAGAGCTCGTGGAGGATTGCGCCGGCCTGCACGAGGTTCTTCGCGTCGCCGGATTCGCCTGCTGCCGTGACGAGCGCGGCCACCTGGGTCCAGAGGGCAGCGGCCTCGGTGTACAGGCTGTGGCCGGTGCGCAGATGGTCGCTGTCGATCAGGTGGGCACACTCGGCGAGGAAGTCCCGGTAGAGATTGCGGAACAGGGCGCCGCCGGTGCCCGCCCTCTCCATGAGGACGGCAGCGCGTGGCAGATCCTCCCGCGGATTGCCGCTGCGCTCCAGCCACTTCGGCACCTGCTTGGCGGTCTTCTCGATGCCCCGGTGGCCCAGGTTCGCGATGGGCGGGTTCAGGAAGGCGTCGGCGCAGGACCTGATCGCGGGGATGATCCGGTCCCGCGGTGGCGTCAGGCTGCCGGCCGCTGTGACGGTGAACGAGCGGTGCTTGGCGGTCATGGGGCCGCGTTCGGCCCGGGCCCTGGCCAGGGCGTCGAGGCTGGTAGAGACGGCTCCGCCCTGCGGGGCGGTGTCCACCAGGTAGGCGTCCTGCTCGTCGTAGCCGTACATGGCCACGACGTGCCCGCCGAAGTGCACCTTGGTGCTGAAGTAGTCCAGGTGGTAGCTGTCCAGCTGAAGGCCGACCGGCCGGCCGGCGTCGATGGGCGCCGTCACGTTCCGCCACGCCTTGCGCGGGGAGGTGGTCTCCTCGAGCAGCAGTTCGAGCCCGAGTACGGCGGCGAGGTTCCTGGTGAGCTCGAACGGCTTCACCCGGCCTCCCAGGAAGGGAAAGTCCATGCCTTTGCTGTCCCAGTAGATGAAGGACAGCCCGGAGCCGAGCCCGAACAGCATGGGCTCGGACAGGTCGATTCCCTCGTGCCGCAGCAGAACGCCCAGCGCCGTCGTCTCACAGTGCTGCATGCCGCGGAGATCGATGTCTTTCACCATGGTCATGCCGCTCATTCTCCTCCCTCACCGGACTACGACGCAGGCAGCGCGCCAGGTCGGACCATGCGCCGGTCTCCCCAACTACGGTGGGAAACCTCTGTCCCTGGCGAAGCCGGCGAGCGACGATTCGACGGCCATCAGGCCTCCCGGGCCCACGCGGCGAAGCTCCCCGCACAGCTCGTACGATTCCTCCCCTGGCCGAGGACGGACCGGCCAGGACCAGTGAGCGGACCGGGTCAGGCGAACGCCGGCATGATGCGCTCGCTGATCAGGCGCAGCTGCGTGTTCACGTCCGCCGCGCCCGTGAGGTCGCGGCCCGTGAACGACTTCACCAGAGCGCGGTCCGTGATCGCGCAGATCATGTGGTTCACACCGCTCGGCGCGATGTCCCGCCGGATCCTCTCCAGGCACTCCTCGGGCGTCCCCGACACGGACAACCGCTCGGCGACCTCCGGCGACGTCAGCTCGATGCCACGGGCCAGGTCACCCGCGGCGATCGCGTCGATCACCGGCTTCAGCTCCGCCGGGTCCACGCCGTTGCGGCGCAACTGCTCCTCCGGCATGGAGGAGGCGTAGATGCCGACCATGCTGCGTGCGGCCTCCTTGGCGACCGCCGGGTCCGGACCCGTCGCGAAGACCACCCAGGCGCCGATGTCCAGGGTGCGCCAGTCCTTGCCCGCGCGTTCCGCGCCGGCCCGGATGTGCCGTACGGCGTAGTCGTAGGCCTCGCGGGTGTAGCTAAGGGCGTGGTGGCAGCCGGCGGACAGCTCGCCGGCCGCTTCGAAGGACTTCGGGCCGCGCATCGTGCCGAGCTTGAGCGGCAGGCGCTCCTGCACGGGACGGGCGAACGTGAACAGGCCGTCGTAGGAGAAGAACTCGCCGTCGTAGGTGATGGCGCCCTCGTCGAGGAAGGTGCGCATCACATGAAGCGCTTCCTTGACGCGGGACAGGGGCTTGGTGCGGGCCCAGTCGATGCGGTACTGGGCGAGGAGGCCGAAGTTGCCGCTGGACAGGACGCCTTCGGCGCGTCCGTCGGTCAGTTCGTCCAGTGTCGCGAGGGCCTGCGCGATCAGCGTCGGCTCGCGCAGCGTCACCGGGGAGACGCTCGGGCCGAGCCGGATTCGGCTGGTCTGCCCGGCTGCGGCGGCGAACAGCAGCCACAGGTCCTTGTGCCAGGTCTCGTCGGCGGCGTAACAGGCGTGGAAGCCGAGTTCATCGGCGAGCCGGATGGACTCCAGTGACTCGGTGAGCGGGTGGTCGGGGAGCATGGCGTAGCTGAACTTCACGGGCGCCACCTTCCGATGGAGGCGAGATTGGTGTCCTGGACATGTTGTGCTCGACCGCTCTGGATCATGTGAGTCCGTGCGACAACTGTCCAGTACTTCATGACGAGTTGGAGACTCACGCGGCAGCAATCGCGCCACGCGTGTGGTGTTCGCATGCGCCCCCTGCTCCTCGAAGTGTGCCGCTGGAGCGCGTGAACGCCTGATCCCGAGCCCGGGCCGGTGTGTCCGGGATCGCCGGCACAATCGGCTGCCATGCATGGCTCAATTGCGCTGTTGCCCCCACCGGTAGAGTAGAGGGATGCTGACAATTGGGGTCGAAGAAGAATTCTTCGTTGTTGATCCTGTAGGGCGAGACCTTGCCCCTGACGGTCTTCCCGATTTCTCGCCGCAGCAGAACAGCTCACACGAAGACGGTGTAATTCAGGGGTTCGATCACGAGTTTCAGTCAGCTGTCGTGGAGAGCCGGACCGGGGTCTGCGACAGTCTGGGAAAGCTGCGCACCGAGTTGAACGAACTGCGATGCACACTGACCCGGGCGGCATCGCATCACGGGCTGGCCGTCCTTTCCTCCGGGACCATGCCGCTTGCCGACTGGCGTACTGCTCGTATCGTCGCCAAGCCTCGTTACAAGGAAATCTCCGAGCACTATCGCGAGGTGGTGCAAAGGCGGATCACCTGCGGCTGTCACGTCCACATCGGCATCGAGGACCGGGACCTCGCCGTCCAGGTGCTGAATCGGGTCCGGCCGTGGCTGTCGGTCCTGCTCGCGCTATCGGCCAGTTCGCCCTTCTACGAGCGAGCTGATACGGGCTATCACAGTTCTCGAAGTCTGCTGTGGGGAGGATTTCCGGTGGCGGGCTCTCCTGTGGTTCACGAATCTTACGAAGAGTACACGGCCACAGTTCGGCGGCTTATTGACACAGGGGCGATCCTTGACGAAGGCCACGTGTATTGGGACGCCCGTCTGGGCGTCAGATACAAGACGCTGGAGTTCCGGATAGCGGATGCCTGCACCACTGTTGACGAGACGGTCCTGCAGGCGGGATTGTGCCGGGCGTTGGTGCTCACGTGCATCAGTGAGATAAAACGCGGTCAGCCGCTGCCTTCTCTGCATCCCGAGTTGCTGCGTGCCGCGGCATGGCGGGCGGCGCGCAGTGGGCTCGAAGGCAAACTGGTCGACGCGACCCGAGGGGAGAGCGTGCCGTCGGCGGTGCTGTTGACGCGACTGCTCGAATACCTGCGTGACGCCCTCGAGGAATCGGGCGACTGGGATGAAGTGGTGGCGCTCTTGGAACAGGCGCAGCGCCATGGAACGTCGGCCCGTCGCCAGTGCGCGGTGCTGAATCGCACCAGGCAACTGGCAGACGTCGTCGACGCGTTGCTCAGCGAAACGAAACCCTGGAGCCGGGCCCCTGCCGGAATGTGACGTCCAGTACGGCAGTTGAGTGCTACCGGCGCTGCTCCCAGCAGGTCCGGGTGAGGTCGTACTCGACTTCGCCGTGCTCGGATCCTTCGATCGCCTCGGGCCAGTCCCCGGTGAAGTGCCGCAGGAATGTCAGGCCTGCCTTCTCCATCACCCGACGGGACCGGGTGTTGACCGCCATGGTGTTCGCGGTGACCCGTTCCACCCCGAGATCGGTGAACCCCTTGCTGATCAGGGCCCGCGCTCCCTCTGTGGCGTATCCCTTGCCCCAGGCGGCCTTGTTCAGCCGGTAGCCGAGCTCGACCACGGCGGCGCTGTGCTCGTCCAGCGGCCGGAACTCGAACCAGCCCAGAAAGAATCCGGTGGTCTTCTCCTCAGCGGCCCAGTAGCCGCGGGTACCGGAGCACGGGTAGTCGTGCATGAGCCGTGGCAGGGTTCGCGTCCGGATCGTCTCCCGGCTGGTCGGCTTGCCGCCGGTGATGAAGCGCACGACCTCGGGGTCGTTGTCCAGCGCGAAGAGGTGATCGCCGTCGTCGTCGGTGAACGCGCGCAGCACGAGCCGTTCGGTTTCCAGGAAGACATGCATACCGCGATCTTCGCCACCGGCCGCAGGGCCCGCCAGCGGATTTCGCAGCGGGCCGATGGGCAACCGTTCGCGCCGCCCGCTTCGGAGCGTTCGACGAGCCGACCGCGTTCGACGCGGGCTCCGGCGCGGACGGGGGTGACGGGGTGGCGTGCGTGCACGGCCCGCCACTGCTGCCGGGCGGACTGCACGAGCGGAACGGGTCTCACCTCCGGCCGGGTCCAGTGCCCGCAGCGACCACAACCGCGCGTGCCTGAAACGACGAACGGTCCTGGGGAGAAGAGGACCCAGGACCGCATCGTGGTGGCCCGCCAGGCTGGGTCACCGCTTGTGTCCCCCATAGATAAGCACGAGCCTCCCCGCCGCACCGGCAACGACACCACGTCCCGCGGCATACGTCTGCGCGCCGGACCGGCACGGCCGGACGGCACCGGGCACACGCTTCCCGCCGTCCGCATCGCCGAGGAGTGCGCGCATGGCACTCCACGGCTGGTCCCGGCGCCGGGGACCCCCGGCTCAGAGAGCCGAGGGCGCGAGGGCGAAGCGGACGCAGACGACCTGCGTGTCGTCGGTCACCGTGTGCGCCGCGCTCTGCCAGAAGTCGGCGTGCGCCTCGCGCCAGTGCGCGAGGCTCGTGAAGCCTTCGCCCTCGGCCTGCGCGAAGTCCCATGTCACCGAACGGAACGGGACGATCTCGACCGACTCGACGACCACTTCCGCGATGCGCTCCTCGGCGTTGCCGATGAGCACCAGACGCTCGCCCGCGTACTCCGGCTCCTCGCCCTCCGCACGGTAGTCGGGCTCCAGGAGTCCCGCCGTCGCCCGCTTCGCCCCGGAGAGCACCAACGCGTTGAGCCGGTCGCGCATTTCGCCGGGCGTGCCGAGATCGAGCACCCGCAGTCCGTCGATTCGTGTCCACATGATCGCGAGCCTACGACGTGCCCGGCCGGCCCTGCAGCGGCAGTGCGCACACGGCGGCGGGTGCCCTGACCGTCTTCCGCTTGACGGGAGCTCCCGCGCGTGCGGCACGCGCGGACAGCGGCTCCCCAGGACAGTGCGGTCGCCGCCCTATTCACGGGCCTCGTCCGCAGGTCGTTGTTCCGGCTCCGGACCACGTCTCGCCCGGCCCGGGACGCGCCGCCCCGCCGAGCTTCAGCCGCCGTGCTCGATGCGGCCCCCGACCACGACCGTCTCCGCGACGGTGCCGGGAATGTCCTCCGGTGCCGAGCGCAGGATGTCCCGGGACAGGACCACGAAGTCGGCTGCCTTGCCGATCGTCAGCGAACCTCGGTCGGCCTCGAGGAAGTTGGCGTACGCGGAGCCCATCGAGTATCCGTGGACCGCGGCCTCCACGCTGATCGTCTCCTGCGGCATCCAGGGTTCGCCGCCGTCCAGGGAGCGCCGCGTGACGGCGGTGTAGATGCCGATCATCGGGTCCATCTCGGCCACGTTCCAGTCGCTGGACAGAGCGAGTACGGCCCCGGCCTCGTGCAGGCTGCGCATCGGCCAGGCCTTGTGCCACCGGTCGTGGCCGACGTTCTCGGCCCAGTCCTTGCCGGGGCCCGCGACCTCGGGGGCGCAGTGGCGGGGCTGCATGCAGGCGACCACGCCCAGCGCGGCGAAACGCGGAGTGTCGTCGGGGTCGAGGCACTCGACGTGGACGACCTGGTGGCGGGCGTCGCGTGGCCCGTTGACCGCGCGGGCGTGCTCGACGGCGTCGAGGACGGTGCGGATGCCACGATCGCCGGTCGCGTGGACGAAGCACTGGAAGCCGCGGGCGTCCAGCCCGGCCAGCAGGTCGGCGAACTCCTCCGGCGGGTAGAAGGTGTCACCGCGGTGGTGGCGACAGCCCGCGTACGGTTCGAGGAGGGCTGCCGTACGGGGTTCTACGACGTCGTCGATGTAGAGCTTGAGCGGTCCGACGCGCAGCCGGTCGTCGGCGTACCGGCCGGCGGCGGCGGCGAAGTCGTCGAGGTCGGCTTCCGTGGTGCCACGCGGGTGGAACAGGGCCGCGACGATCCGTGACCTGAGCCGGCCTTCGGCACGGGCGCGGGCGAACAGGGTGATGTCGTCGAGCGAGTTCTGCGGTTCGACCACGGTGGTGATGCCGAAGCGGATGGCGTCGTCGAGTGACCGGGTGAGCCGTGCGTACTGACGGTCGGGCGAGGCCCACGGCAGTCCGAGCCGTTGCAGGGCGCGGTGCCCGTCCCGGGAGAGTCCCTTGACGGCGAAGTCCCGGATGAAGCCGGTGGGTTCACCGGTGGCGGGGTCGGTCGCGGCTTCGCCGAACGGCAGGCTGGTGTGGTCCCGGTCGATGCCCAGTCTGCGCATGGCCGCGGTGTTCACCCAGGCGGTGTGTACGTCGTAGCTGAGGACGAAGGCCGGCACGTTCCCGGTGATGGGGTCGAGGTCGGCGGCGGTCGGCATGCGTCCGTCCGGGATCGCCGAGTAGTCGAAGGCCTCCGCCTCGATCCACTCGGCGTCGGGGCGGGCCGTGTGCCAAGTGCGGATGCGGGCATGGACCTCGTCGAGCGTACGGGCGCCGGAAAGCTGTACGCAGGCGTCGTCGGACCCGAGCCGGACGTGGTTGTGGGCGTCGATGAACCCGGGAAGGACCAGCTTCCCCGCCGCATCGATCACCCGGGTGTCCGGCCCCGTCCACGCGTGCGCGTCGTCGTCGGCGCCGAGCCGGACGATCCGGCCGTCGGCCACGGCCATGGCCCCGGCCTCGGGGAGCGCCGGGTCGACGGTGTGGATGCGGGCGTTGCGCAGGACGAGGTCGGCGGGGCGGTCGGCGAGGGACATGTGCGGGAACTCCTGGAGTGGTGCCGTTGGTTCGGGTGCTGCGGGCGGCGTGCGGGGCCGGTGGGCGCCGCGGGGTGCCGTTCACGAGTCCGGGGTGTGCGGTGCGACGGTGGATCGGGCGAGCAGCAGGTAGACGAGTGCCGAGACGACGGAGCCGAGCAGAGTCAGGTCGGCGCCGCCCAGTGGGGCCACCAGCGGGCCGGTCCACAGCTCGGAGTCGCAGGTGAGCGCGGCGAAGGCCATGCCGGCGAGCAGGGCGGTCATTCCGGCGGGGTGGTAGCCGAACCGGTGCCAGTAGCCGCTTTCCCGTCCGGCGTGCAGAGCCGGTGCGTCGTAGCGGCAGCGGCGCATGAGCATGTCGGTGAGGAACACTCCGGCCCACGGTGCGAACACGATGATCAGCAGAGAGAGGAAGGAGAGGAGGGAGGTGGTGAAATCGGTGAGGAAGAGGGCGTAGAGCGAGCCGACCGCGGTGACGGCCGCGCTGATGACGATGGCCTTGGACCGGCTCCACGGGACGCCCAGTACCTGCAGGTTCAGGCTCGACGAGTAGAGCGTGATGATCGAGTTGGTGACCGAACCGCCGAGGACGAGGGCCAGGAAGAGCGGCTGGAACCAGCCCGGCAGCAGCCCTTCCGTGCCCGCCACGGCGTCGGTCATGTCGGTCTGTGTCGCCGCGGCCACCCCCGCGACGCCCAGGGCCATCGAGGAGACGGATCCACCCAGCGCGCCGTACCAGGTGAGCGAGCGCAGCGAGGTCGTCCTCGGCAGGTAGCGGGTGTAGTCGGCGGGCATCGGGACGTAGCTGAAGGGCCCGGCCAGCATGACGACGAACGCCAGGCTCCACCCGGAGACGCCGGGCGCGGCAGCGGCGGCTCCCGTGTCGGCGCCGGGCAGCAGGAACACGAGGAGCACGCCGAAGCCGAAGGCGAGGACGTACGCGATCCAGCGCTCGGCGAACTGCACGGTGGCATGGCCCCACAGCGCGACGGCGAAGGTCAGGGCGAGCGTGACGAGCAGGGCGACGGCCCGCCCCGCGTCCCCCGAGCGCCACCCCAGGTCGGTGAACAATGCCTCCAGGGCGAGCGTGCCCACGACGGTGTTGACGATGGTGTAGCCGATGCTGACCACCCAGTTGAGCATCCCGGCGGGCCAGTTGCCGCGCACTCCGAACGCAGCGCGGGAGATGACCAGGGTGGCGGTGCCGGTGCGGACCCCGCTCAGTCCGGCGGCGCTGATGGCGAAGAACGACAGACCGCCGAGGACGACGACGGCGGTCGCCTGCCAGAAGGACAGGCCGAAGGCGACGGCCAGGGCTCCGTTGATGACATAGGTGAACGTGAGGTTGGAGCCGAACCACAGCCAGAACAGGTCCTTGGCGCTGCCGTGGCGTTCCTCGTCGGGGATCGGGTCGATGCCGTGCTTCTCGACCTGAAACACCTGGTCGGCGGCGATCGTGCTGCTGGGAGAGCCCGTCCTCGTTTCGTGCTGAGTCATGCGACCCGCCCCTCATCATGTGCGGTCAGGAAGAACCCGATACCTTGAACGGCGTTCAATAAGTTAGAACGGCATTCAAGATGCTTCTTGCGGGCGCGGCCGTCAAGACCTCCGGGGAAACCGGCGGCGGATCGAGGCTCTAAGGTCGTCACCAGGCAAACGGAGGAGGAGGCGCGGCGTGGCAGCGACGGCGCGACGGCGCGACGGGCACTTCGCCCGGGAGCGGATGCTGGAGGAAGCCATGGCGGCGATCGCCGAGGACGGCCTGGCCGCACTCACCATGTCGGGGCTCGCCAAGCGGCTCGGCACCAGCGGCGGCCACATCCTGTACTACTTCGGAAGCAAGGACCGTCTGCTCCTGGAGGCACTGCGCTGGAGCGAGAACGCACTCACGGAGGAGCGCCGGGCACTCCTCGCCCGGCGGGTCACCGCCGAGCGCAAGCTCGACCTCTTCCTGGAGCTGTATCTCCCCCGCGGGCCGCGCGATCCTCGCTGGACCCTGTGGATCGAGCTGTGGGCGCGTACGGCGTCGAACGAGCAGCTGCGCGAGGCCCAGGCCGAGATCGACCGGAGCTGGCAGGAGGACCTCGAATCGCTCCTCGCCAAGGGGGTACGGCAGGGCCGCTTCGCCACGGGCCTCGATGCGGCGGCCAGGGCGTCCGAACTCCTCGCCCTGCTGGACGGGTTGAGCACACGCGTCGTCCTCGGCCAGCACGGCGCGGACCGCGGCACTGCGCTGGACACGGCGCGGTCCGTGGCCGCGCGGTTGGTGGAGCGCGCGTGATCAGGCGACTGCCGAAACCTGTCCGGTGGACGGCGGGCGGGGCCACGGCCGACCGGGCGGCTCCGGCCCACGCCCTTGGCGAGCGCCTCGACGAGCTGCCACGCGGCCCGCTGATACCTGCTTTCTCGCCGTCGCGGGTGCCGACCGGGCCGGTGCCGTCGTGGAGTTCACGAAGCGGTCGGCTGTGCACGCGTGGCAGGGTTCGACCACACTGGCCTCGTGAAGAAGTTGCCCCGTGTGGAGTGCCCGCGTTGCGGCCGTGCGATCGCGGCCGGGCCCGTCGCCGGCCGGATGTCGAAAGGCCGGTTGTGGCGGCATGACGCACCCGGCGCGCGCCGCGACGCTGAAGGTGTCCTGGTGTCCTGCGCCGATTCGCTGACCATCGTGGATCTGCCGCTTCCCAGCGTGCAGCTCGAGATCGAGATCGACGTGCCCGCACCGGCGCCCGACGACGAGATGGCCCTGTTTTGATCAGCCGTCCCGCCCCGCACAGCCCCCATCCACGAATGCGGGCTGATCAGCAACGACTGTTCCGAACCTCCCCGTGCCCGCGGCGAACCGGTGTGCTCCCGAAAGGAGTTGCCCTGGCCGGCGGTCAGACGCTACCCCTCTCGTCTCCGGCACCTACCAGTCGACGTGCGCGCTGATCCATTTGGCCAAGCCGTCGTCGTCCCCTTCAGGGGGCAGCTCGGACGCACAGGTGAGAGGGGTGTAGGACAGCTGGAGGTGGGTGAGGTAGCCGTAGGGCCCGTTGTCGGACGCCGGCCCCAGAACCAGAGCGTGGGTAGGTGTACGCCAGACGCGGTGGGTGAGTGCGGGCGCGGACTCCAGCACGGCCGCGGCTGACAGGATCGTCCGCTCAGGGGCTGTGCCGACGTGTTCGGTCACCGCCTGCGTCGCCTGAGCCAGGATTGCCTCGCAGTCCTCGGTCGTGCAAGGTCGGCGGCCGTTCCAGCCGGGCAACTGCTGCCAGCGGTCCATGAGGCGGTACAGCCATGGGCCGTTGGTCATGTTCTCGTCTTCGGCGTCCACCGGGTAGAGCTCGCCGAAGACGAGGAAGTGCCGGGCGTCTGGATGGCCGAACGGGACGTAGGTGTCGGTGCACAGGACGTGTGCGTGACTGGTGCGGATGGAGTCGCAGACCAGCTCGTGCTCCCAGCTCCACCCTCGCTGCCGCATCTCGGCGTCGAGTGCTTCGTCGTCGGCGGGTGTCGGCACGGCCGGTAGGGCGACGAGTTCGGCGACCGCCGCTGCGGTCAACGGCCGGTGGGCGAGGGCGTGAACGGATATCGGCATAGGGAGCACTGTAGAAGCGGTACCAGGCAGGACGCAGACGCGCGTTGCCCGCTCGGCCTCCGCGAGGGAGTCCGCGGGCCCTTCTCTGCCCTCACGGACCAGTAGCGCACCCTGCTTCGGGGAACGGGCGGCGACGTCGTGCCTCTTGACCTTGGTTGTCCGCCGGCGGCGTCGGCGGACAACCAACGGGGAGTCGTGAGGACCAAGTCAGTTCTCGAGGAGCCGGTCGTTCGTGTGAGCCGCGTAGTAGGCCGCCTGACGGGCCATGATGGTGCGCATCGGAGTGTCGCTCGGGACGCCGTACACGGTGCCCTCGAAGTCGAGGTCGCGCTGGATCTCCCAGATCTCGGCGTGCCGGTCGGGTGAGAACGACTCGGCCGGATCCCCGACGGCGATCCAGCCGATCGGCACGACGGTGCCGGGGCGCAGCCTCGAGTTGACGTGCAGCACACTGTTGATCCGCAGCTCGGAGCGGGCCCCTGCCACAGCGCCGGGGAACATCGACACGCCGGTCGCCACGAAGACCTCGTCCTCGACGGTCGCCCCGTTGATGTGTGCGTGGGGTCCGATCAGTACCGCGTCGCCCAGAACCGCCGGATGCTTTTCGCGGCCACGGACGAGGGCGTTCTCCATGACGACCACGTTCGCCCCCGTGCGCACTTCACCGTCCTCGGCAGTGAGCACCGCACCGTGCAGAACACGTGTGTGCTCGCCCAGGACGACCGCACCGCAGAGCACTGCCGAGGGGGCGACATAGGCGGACTCGGGAACCACAGGACTCTTGCCGCGATGCTCCAACAACATGCCTGCAGCTTAGGCCCGGAAGGCTGTCGACGCTGCTGACACGGTGCACGGTCACCCGGCCGGGGTGGGGGCTCCCTGCGCGCCGCCGGGCAGGGGCGAACCCGGCCACCGGAATCCCCTCCGGTGACGGCACTAGAGAACGACGATGCCCAACGGCCTTTCCCCGGCGGCCAGTCGGCGGGTGTCGCCGGTGTCGAGGTCGACGACGGTCATGCCGTTCCAGTAGCCGTCGCGGGTGAAGCCGCCGGTGACGTAGGCGGTGCGCTCGTCCGCGGACACGGCGACGTACTCGTGCGGACCCTCCAGTGGAATCACCTTCTCCTTGTCGTCCTTCGTACGGACGGTCAGTGACGGGCCCCCGTCCTCGGAGGGGTCGATCGGACCCGTGCCGACGGCCAGGAGCGTGCCGCTGGCCGTGACGGTGACGCCGTGCTGGTGGGTGTTGGCCGTCATCGGTTCGATGGTCGAGCGGCCGGTTTCCGGGTCGAGCACGACGAGCCTCTCGCCTTCGAACGGCAGCAGCAGCTTGCCGTCCGAAGGGCGCACGGCCGCGTAGTGCGGCTTCAGCCAGGAGCCGAGCCCGCCCTCGGTGCCGTACGGGGCGACCTCGATGCGGCGGGTGTCGTGCGAGCGCGCGTCGACGACCGTGACGTCGAAGGAGTCGTGGCCGGTCGCGTAGACCTCGCGGCCGTCGCGTGAGACGTCCACGTCGAACGGGCGCCGGCCCACCTCGGTCGTGTCCGTGACTTCACGGGTGCTGGTGTCGATGGTCTCCAGAGTGCCGTTGCCGGAGGGCACGTTGACACCGACGTAGACGTGCTTGCCGTCGGGGGCGAGGGCGATGCCCATGCCGCCGCCGCGGTATTCGCCGTCGGTGACCGGGCCGAGGTTCTTCGTCTCGTACGGGATCAGGTCCAGGCGCTCGCGCCGGTGCGTGTCGACGACGGCGACGCCCTCGGCGGTGGCGACCCAGGCGCGGCCGTCCTCGCCGACGACCAGGCCATAGGGTGCCTCGCCGACCTTCACCGAGTCGACCGGGCCCTGGTCCGGGTCGACGAACGTGACGGTGTCGGCACCGTAGTCGGCGACCAGCAGGGTGCCTTCGGGGGTTCTGCCGGTCGGCTCGGGACCGGGCGTCGCGGGCGCCGACGCCGAACTCTTCTGCGTGGCCGCCCCGGCCGGGGGCTCTGTGGCGGTCGCACAGCCGGCGAGCAGGGCGGCGGATGCGAGCGCCAGGGCGCCGCCGCGGGCGGCGCGTCCCGTGGCGCGACGCCCCAGGGCCGTGGGGCGCCTCACCGTACGGCCCTCAGCAGACCCGCGATGTCCTGGAAACCGCGGCGCTCCGCGTGCTCCAGGGCGGTGCTGCCGTCGCCGTCGGGCAGATTTGGGGTGGCGCCGGCCGTGATGAGCAGTTCCACGATCTCCTGGTGCGCGCGGCCGCCGTCGCCGAGGATCACGGCCTCGAGGAGGGCGGTCCAGCCGAGCCGGTTGACGTGGTCGACGTCGATGTCGGTCTCGCGCAGCAGCACCCGTACGTAGTCGACGTGGCCGCGCTCGGCGGCGGGGATGAGAGAGATGCCGCCGAAGCGGTTGGTGACCTTCAGGTCGGGATGGGCCGGGAGCAGCGCCCGCATCATGGCGACGCTGCCGGTGACGCCGGTGACCAGCCACGGGCTGTCGTCGCGGTCGTCCTGGGCGTCCGGGTCGGCGCCCGCGGCGACGAGTGCCTCGGCGGCGGCGACGTGGTCATGCAGCGCGGCGAGCAGCAGCGGCGTGCGCTGGTGCGGGTCGCGGGCCTCGGTCTCGGCGCCTGCGGCGAGGGCGGCCCGTACGGCGTCGACGTCACCGAACGCGGCGGCGTCGAGCAGGGCGCGGTTGTGCGGGTTCATGGCGGCTCTCCGGGTGGCGGTCGGCACCCCCGTCAGGGGCAGTCCGGCCAGGGTCGATCGGGTCCTGGACATCCCGGCCGCGGTGACCGCGGCGAGGTGGATCCGGGTCGCGTGCATCCGGGCGGCGGCGACGTTGACGGCGGGGGGCAGTGGCACGGCGACGGTCCTTCCAGGTGACGGTGCGCGTTTCGGGACGGCGGCCCGCCCGGGGCGGGCTGCCGTCCCGCCGTCCCGCTCTGCATCGATCCTGGGCCCTGGACCGGTCCCGCCCCTCGACGGACCGGCTGGAGGCGGCGCGCCGAGCGGCGGATGTCCGGGTCATCCGATCGGTTGACCCTGCGAGGCCCGACGGGGGCGGCGACACCATGCCCGGCAGAGAACCGACCCGGGCGGGCACGCGCGCGACCGGTTGGCCGGACTCCTCGCCGGGCCCTGTTGACGGGGCTGGTCAGGAGGCCTGCCTAGCGGGGCCCCGGCAACGGACGAGTGCGGTGGGTCCTATCCGGACCTGTTCTGCTTCCGGTGTTCCATGGCCGCGGTCCGGCTGCTCACCAGGTGCTGCGCCACCAGGGCCTCGACCCGCGGCACGTCGCGTTCGGCGATGGCGTCGTAGAGCTCCTCGTGTTCCCGCGCGATGGCCAGCAGGTCGTCGTGCTGGCCCAGCAGCCAACGCAACCTGCTGCGCAGGCCGCGTTCGAGTTCGGTCAGCAGTTCGTTGGCGGCCAGCGAGGCGACCGTCTGGTGGAAGTCCGCCGCCGCGCGCCGGGCGCGCACCGCGTCACCGGCGCGAGCGGCTTCGAGTTCCGCGTCCAGGTCGGCCCGCAGCTTCTGCAGGCCGGCGCGCGTGTGCCGTTGGGCGGCCAGCCGGAACGACAGGCCCTCCAGAGCCGACCGCACCTCGTCGAGGTCGGCGATGTCGCTGGGGGTGAACTCCCGTACGACCGCCCAGGACCGTGGCCGCGGCGTCACCAGGCCCTCGGCCACGAGCGCCTGCAGGGCCTCCCGCACGGGAAGACGGCTCACGCCCAGGGCCTCGGCCAACTCCCTCTCGACCAGCCGGCTGCCCGGTCGCCGCACTCCGTCGAGGATCTCGTCCCGCAACTGCTGCGTCACCCGCTTCGACTCGGGTGCGAAGTCCCCTGACGCGGTCATCCCCGTCCTTCTTCACTGGTCGACTCCCGCGGTGCACCTGAATCCGTCACCGCTGGCCACGGGATCCGCGGCACAGTGACCTTAGCGAACGGTGCCTTCGGCACGCGCGGCAGCGGCACGGCGGGGACCGGATGGTGCGCCCGGCCGGGGACGACAGGCCCTTGTCAGTCGGCCTGCGGGGACTTCAGCGGTTCGGGACGGGCCCTGACGCGGGCATGCGGAAGCATCGTCCGGCCCGGGCGCTCCGGCCGGACGGCGCTCTCCACGACCGCTGACGGGCCCTCCCGCACGGGTGGATACGGGACGGTTGTCGTCTAGACGAGCCGGCCCTCGCGGGCCACGACGGTCCCGCCGTGCACCACCATGTCCCGCTGCGGCATGTCGACCACGACCTGCGGCACGCACTCGCCCTGCACGAGGACGAAGTCGGCCGGGCTGCCGGGCGTGAGGCCGGCCCGGGCCAGGCCCATGACGTCGGAGCCCCCGTGGGTGGCGGCGTCGTAGCAGGAGGACAGCTCCTCATCGAGACGCATGTCCGTCACCCAGCCGAGGATGTGCGCGCGATGCATCATGTCCGCGTTACCGAAGGGACTCCAGGCGTCGCGGACTCCGTCCGAACCCAGCCCCACCTTGACGCCGTGCTCGCGCAGCCGGGCGATGGGCAGGACGAGGTCGCGGCTGGGCGCCACGGTGGTCAGGGAGATGTCGAGGTCTCCCAACTCCTCGGCCAGTGACGCCAGTTCGGCGTCGGGCAGCCCCGGCAGGCAGAAGACATGGCTGACGGTGACTCTGCCCTGGAGGGACAGGGTCCTCGTGCGTTCGATGATGCCACGCAGCACCGTGACGCCCTTGTCGTCGGTGTCGTGAAGGTGGATGTCCACGCCCACGCCGTAACGGTCCGCCAGCCCGAAGACCAGGTCGAGCTGTTCCTTCAGGGCGTGGTCGAAACTGATCGGGTCGATGCCGCCGATGAAGTCCGCGGCGCCGCTGCGCGCGGCCTCTTCCAACAAGGTGGCCGTTCCGGGCGTGCGGGCGACACCGTGCTGCGGGAAGGCGACGATCTGCACGTCGAGCGCGTGCTTGAGCCGCTCGCGCGCGGCGGCGATGCCCTCCAGGCCGGCCAGTCCGTAGGCGGGAGCGACGTCGGCGTGCGCGCGCATCGCGCGGGTCCCCCGCGTCACGGCGTGCGCCATGAGCCCGTAGGCCCGTTCACCGATGCTCCGGCTCTGACTGTTGAACAGCTCGACGTCCTGCACGACGAAGTCCGCGATGGTGTTCGCGGGCCTGCGCGACACCCAGGGGCCGCCCCATGACGTCTTGTCCGGGTGGATGTGCGCGTCGACGAGGGACGGCAGGGCGATGCGGCCGCCACCGTCGATCACTTGGGCGCCACTCGGGGCGGAACCGCCGCTGATACGGCCGTCGACGACCGTGAGGTCCACGGGCCGGCGGGCCCCGAAGGGCCGCACGTTCCGGAAGACCACTGCCTTGCGGGGACGCTTCCCGGCGTCGGCTGCGGCCGGTGCAGCGCCCGCCGCGGACAGCACCGTGCCGGTGGCGGCCACGGTGGCGGCGGCCGCGAGCATGGCGCGCCGGGACGGCGAAGAGGGGGCGGTTGTCATGGGTACTCCTTCATGGGGAAGGGGAAGGGGCCCGCTGGGGCGCGGACCGCGCTGCGCCGTGGGTGCTGCCGGACCGTTCAGCAGATCCGGCCGGCCCGTACGACGCCGACCGGCCGGGACAGCGCCGACAGATCGCTCAGTGGATCGGAGTCGACGACGAGGACGTCGCCCGCGCAGCCTGGGGCCAACCGGCCCACGAGGCCGGAGACTCCGAGCAACCGTGCCGCGTTGACGGTGGCCGTGCGGATCGCGTCCAGCGGCGACAGCCCGGCGGCGTGCATGAGTTCGATCTCACGTCCGACGGGAGTCACCTCGCCGCCGGACGAATCCGTACCCGCGGCCAGGGGAACTCCCGTCTCGTGCGCGGCCCGGACGGCGTCCATGAGGACGGGCAGATAGGTGCGGCCCCTCTCGGCCAGTACCGGGTCGGCCGACTCGGCCAGCCCAGCGATGGCGGTCAGGGTGGGCGTGAAGTACGTTCCCCTGCTCCGCATCTCGTGCAGGGTGCGCTCCTGGACGAAGACCCCGTGCTCGAGCGACCGGACTCCGGCCCGGACCGCGTCGTGGCAGCCCTGCTCGCTGTAGCTGTGGCAGAGCACGCCCTTGCCGCGGCGGCGGGCTGCCCTCACGACCTCGGCCAGTTGCTCGTAGGAGTACACCTGGGTCAGCGGGTCCTGGTCGGGCAGCCCGGCGCGCTCGTTGACACGCGTCTTGATCACATCGGCGCCCCGGACGACGTTCACCTCGACCACACGCCTGAGAGCCTCGGCGGTACGCACTCCGTCCTTGAGGCCGACGAGAGGGGCCAGATCGGGGTCGGCGAGCACCGAGTCGCCCATGTCGGGTGTCACGAACAGCCCGGCGGCCCTCAGCCGGGGTGCCTGGGACGGCAGTCGAGAGGCGAGATCGCGGACGGCGATGTCCTGGTAAAAGGTGGTGGACCCACTCCGCGCGCTGGTGGCTCCCTTGGTCACCGCCTCACGCGCCTCGGCGACGGTGCTCAGGTGGATGTGGGCGTCGACCAGACCGGGCAGCACCCAGTGACCTTCGGCGCTCAGTCGGGGCAGCCCTGCGGGGACGGCTACCTTGCGGCGCGGGCCCGCCCGGTCCACCTTGCCCGAGCGGATCAGGACGACCGCGTCCTCGGTGACCTCGCCCGTGGCCGGGTCGAGCAGCGTGCCGCCCTCGATCACCAGGTCGCCGTTCGGGGTCGTCCCGTGCGCCTGGTCCTTCTGGCGCGCAGCGGCAGGTGACGCCGTGGAGAGAACTGCCGCTGCTCCCGCGAGAGCCGCGGCACCGGCGAGCACGCCGCGCCGCGTGAGACGAGTGGGGGGTGGAGGGGCAGGCTCAAGACACATGACAGCTCCGCAGGTCGAGTGAGTGCAACCAGCCAATTTTGTATACCAAATCTGCCAGCTCTCACAAGGGAGGGTGCCTCAGCCCTTCACATCCCCCTCTCTTTGGTATGCAATTTCTCCGGACGCCACACGAACGCCCAGCCACAAGGGACGAGCCGGGCGGGCTCGCTCACTCTCCGGTGGCGGCAGTACCGAGCCGCCGCCGGGACCAGCGAGCCGGACCGTCGCCGGGAAAGAGACCGGCGGGCAAGCCGCGACCACCCCTTCGCCGACGCCTCGACCGAGACGCGGCCAGGAGTTCCGCCGCGACGCCGAGTGCCCGTGTCGACACGTGGACAGGTCGACCGCTTCACACCGGACGGATCCGAGCAGTCGGGCTCCGCGCTCTCTCAGCCGGCGTGAAGGATCCGAAGGCGATCGGGTGCCGCCGGATCCCGGTCGACGACCTGGACCGGCGGCCAAGCCCATTGCCAAACGGTGACGCCCTGCGTGCGGGAGAACCGGATCCGCCCGCGGGTGCCCTCGACGGCAACGCGCGGCCAGGATTCGGCGATGCGCGCCCGGTCCACGCCGTGCGAACGCATCACGTCCGCGAGGACGGCGACCGTGTCGTAGCCCTCGAACGCGACGAAGGAGGGCGCTGCGCCCAGCCGCTCACGGAGGGCCGCCCCGACTCGTGCGCCGAGGGGGCCAAGACGCTCGGGTAGGTAACGCAAGAACGGGATCCCGGCGCTGTCGTCGCCCAGCAAGGCCACCCATTCCGCGAACTCCGGTTGTCCGGCCGGAGCACCGATCATGATCTCGGCGAGACGCTGGTCGCTGCGGACCGACTTGACGATCGACACCGCAGGCTCGGGATGGCCGACAAGGAGAAGGAGGGCTGTCGCGCCGGTGTCGACGAGTTCGTCGCAGATGGCGGTCGGGGAGAGCGTGCCCATGTCGAGTTCGACGACGGTGCCGCCGCGCGGAGCGAGGTGGTCCCGGAGAATACGGGCCCCGGATGCCCAGTAGACATTCGGTTGAGCTGCTACGGCGATTCGGCTGTGGCCCGCGCCGAGGAGGAAGTCCGCGTAGATCTGCCAGCCGTGGGACTGCGCAGGGCAGAGGCGCGCGACCCATTCCGTCGGCTGTTCGGTGAGAGTGTCGAGAACCGCTGACGAGCAGAGGAACGGCAGGCCGAGGGCGTCGGCCCTTGCGGCAGCGGCGCGAGCGGCGACGCTGTGGTACTCCCCCGCCACGGCCGCGACGCCCAGGCGCGCCAGTTCGTCCACGGCCGCCGCGGCCCTCCGTGGATCGGCCGCGGTGTCACGGACCACCGGCTCGAGTGGTCTCCCGAGGATCCCGCCGGCGTCATTGACGTCGCGTACGGCCAGCTCGAGTCCGGTCAGCAGGTGCCGGCCTGCCTCGACCCAGCCGGGCCGGGTCAGCGGGACGAGAACGCCGATCCGCACTGGTGAACCGTCGGTCCGGGCCGCGCCGTTGGACCATGGTGACGTGTTCATGCGTGGGCGTCTCCCGCGTGACGACTCGGTCGCAGGTTGCCCGGACCGCCGGCCGGCGGGGCCCGGTGGTACGGGTCCGTCTCATCCCGCCGTCGCGGGCCCACCTTCCTGATCATGCCGGACATTGCATCCACCGCCATCGCCAGCAGGCAACCGATTATCCGTTCTTCGAGGCACCGCGCGACGACACGCCGTTCATCGCGTCGGCTGCTGAGCCCCCGGTCCCGAGTGGGGAACCGGGCGGAGCCGAGCGCCGTCGGTGGACGGGATCAGCGCCAGTCGATGAAGACTGGCGTGCTCCCGAGCGCGGCGAAGTCACCGCCCGGCTCGACCTTCTGGGGGGTGGAGCCCTGCGTGGTGGCGGCGATCCAGTGCTCGTAGCGGTCGCCGTCCTCGGAGATGAAGCTGATCTGCTTGCCGTCGGGGGAGGAAGCCATCGTGAAGAGGTTGGTGGAGCTTTCGGGCAGGATGGGCTTTCCGTGCCGCGCCTCGGGCCCCAGCTGCGCCGTGCTGTAGTTGGTCGCCTCGTCGCACAGCACGGTGTCGTTGTCGATCCAGCCCACTGCCTGGCAGCCGCTGCCGGCGATGACGTCGCCCCCCTCCGCAGCCGCGACCGCGTCGATCACGTCCTCTTGGGGCACCCGTACGACGGCGCTGCCGGTCGTCATGTGCTTTCCGTCCGGGGAGAGCGTGACGTGACCGCCCACGACCACCTTGCTCGGCGTGCCCACCAGGGTGAGATCCCTGGCAATGGCATCCTTGGTCCGCCCGTGGTCGACCAGCTCGTGGTCGCCGTCGACCGACCGGCTCGCGACGACGCTTCCGCTGTCGCCCTCGTAGGTCAGCCAGACGTGGTCCCCCTCCGGCGAGAAGGCCGCGCTCCGCTCGGTCGGGTCCTCACCGAAATCCGCCTCTCCCGTCAGGTCGGTGAACCTTCCCGCCCGGTCGACGTATCCGACGTGGGTCTCCCCGGTCTGCGGATCCTCGGTCACCACCGCGATCTTCGTGAAGTCCCGGTCGAACAGCGACCTCATGCTGGGCACCTCGCCGGTCTCCGCAGGAAGGCACAGACCTTCGACGGCGGTGTTGTCCGTCATGCCGACCAGAGCCGTGTCCGGCAGCCGGAACTCGGTGTGGGCCACGTGCTTCCAGCTGCCGGGCTCCCAGGCGTCGACCGTGACGACCCCGCCGTACCAGGCGTCCTCACCCTTCGTGCCCGGCGTGCAGCCGGCGCTGATGATGACGTTCTTGTCCGGGAACTCGTCCCCGACGCCTTTCGGCTTCCCGCCGTCGGTTCCGCTCTCGCGGGCGTCGGCGCCCCCGCCGTCGGAAGGTGCTTCCTGCGAGCAGGCCGTCGTACCGACAAGACACGCTAACGCCAGCAGAGCACCCCACGCCCTGGTCGAAGCCCTCATCCGGTCTCACCCTCACAATCCGCGAACGACATACGCGCCGGACTCTCCTGTCCCGATTGGCAACAGGTCCGGCAGCAGGGCCTGACACGTTATAGCGGGACGCCGGAACGGGGACAGGGCAGGCCCCGGGACCAGGCCGCTGAGGCTTCTCCTTGCCTCACCGGCTCCCGGGCCGGCGGCGGGTTCGGCGCGTGGACACCGGCAGGCCGGATCGCGCATCCACGCGAGATCCGGCCTGTGGCTTCCTGTGACGGTTCTCGGCACCGGGCGGGCAGCCGGTGTCCGCACCGTGTTGACGGCCGGGTGAGGGCCGGTGGGGTTCAGCGGGCGGTGCAGGGTTGGATCGCCATGAACCGGGCGTAGTGGTCGCGGTAGGTCTCGGTGAACGTCGACGGAGGGCACAGCTGTGCACGGCGGCGCATGTCGTCGGCGTCCTCCGGCAGGATGAAGCCGGCTCTCCGGTAGTCACGGAGTTTGTCGGCGAAGGCTCTGAGGTAGGCGCGGTGGCTGCTGAAGCCGAGTTGCTGCACCGTGCGCACGTTGTCGTAGCTGCCGATGAAGCCGGCGATGTAGCGGGCTTCGCCGAGTTCGACGAACGGCAGCCGGGGCACGCGCCGGCCGGTGCGGTCCTCGGTGATGGCGTTGCCGTTGGCGTCCCGGACGATGCTGCCGCCCTCCGTGCGCAGCTGGGTGCTCGTCGGCGGCGGTGATCCCTTGCGTACCCAGGCGTGGCCCTGGAGGAAGTGTGCGCGCAGCGCGGGCACGAAGCCGGCCGGTGTCGATCCCCTGACCGGGAACGGCACGTTCAGCGGCGCGTCCAGCGGATCCGGAATGTGCGGGCTCCCCGCGACGACGTAGAAGCGGTACCGCTTGGAGGCGACGCCGCGGTCGGTCAGGTTCGTCGAATCGTCGGCCTCCGAGTTCACGATGAGGACCTTGCCTTTGTAGCGGCCCGCGGCGATGTCGGCCTGGGGGTCGAAGCCTTCCGTGGTGACGGGCAGCACCATGTCGAACGCGCCCGTGGCGTCACCGGAACCGACGAGGCGAAGGAGCGGGTACGAGCTGTCGGAGAAGCCGGTGCCGTAGCGCCGGTGCACTGTTCCGACCAGCGGGCGCGCGTCGGAGGCGCGGGAGGAGAGCGCCTTCGAGAAGTCCGCGATGATCTCGTCGTCGACCCTCGCGCCCTCCTCTTCGAATCCGCCGTCGATGAATGTGCCGGGCACCGACGGGTCGAGGATGCGGTTGCCGAGTGTGCTCCAGCCGACGCCGGCGTGCACGAATCCCTGCCGGAAGAGGAAGTCCCTGCGCAGGTAGACGTCGAGCATGCCGAGTCCGACCACGAAGTGCGGCGGCTCGACGAGAGCGGTGCCGTTGTTGTGGTGGGGGTCGGCCGGAGCGCTGATCCGGTAGGGCACGCGGAACCGCCCGGTCGAGGTCTCGCCCTCGAACACACCGTCGTACTGGACGTAGCGGATTCCACCGAACTCCCCGAGAGGCGTGGCCACGGGGGTGCCGAGCCGGTCCTCGGCCTCGCCCGGCGGCGTGCTCACGACGGCGTGGGGAGCTTGGCCGGACAGGGAGGCGGCGGGAGAGGTTTGGGCAGCGGAAGCCGGAAGGGCGGGCGCCAGTGCCGCCAGCAGCAGCGCACCCACCTGGAGGACACGCGTCCGCCCGCGGCCCGGAGCGGGATCTTTGTCTCGGAAACACAGCCTGAACATCGGGTACTCCTCCGTCTGCGCCGGGGAGCACTCGTTCGGTGCACTGGCGCTGGAGTCAGCCGATCACTTGCTGTCCGCGTCGGCCTTCCGGCGTGGCCCGAAAGAGGGAGCCGCGCTCTTCAGAGGCCGGTCGCATCGAGTTCCGGGTTCTCATGGGCACTCCGGCGCTTACGGGTGGGGCCTCCTGGAGTTGTTCCGGGGGCTGCTCGCCGGCGGTGTGCCCTGGGCGGTTCCGAAGGCGCGGCAACGGCCGGCGGCAGGTGCCGGTCGGGACGTTGCGGTCGCGGTTGAGCGCCACCGCAACCCGCCGCGCCTGCACCGGCGTTCGGGCAGCGCCCGTCGGGTCGACGGGCGACTTCGCCGGCCCGGTGGCGTACTGTGCGGCGCCGGTGGGGTCGAGCCGTTCGTCGTACCGGCGGTCGACGCGTAGGGAAGTCGCTCTGGAAGCAAGGCACTTGGTTCTGAAGTCCCGTGGAAGCGCAACGCGCCCGGTCCTCCCCCACCGACTCGGTCTCCGCAGGCTGGTCAGCGCGTGCGGTGGACGGTGACGGTGACGGAGCGTGGGCGGCCGCCCGGGCTGTGGTGTGGAGGTTCAGAGCGTTCCGTCCGTGCCGAACCACGGGCTCCGCCGAAGGACCTGCCACGGCGGGGGCAGTCGCCCGTGGGCCGGTGCAAAGCCCTCGGCGATGCGGTACATGCCCGCGTGGACCGCGTCGTGGAGTTCCCCTTCGCTCCAGGACGAACTGTCGTGGAGCGCATACATTCCGCCGGCTGCGAAGAGCAGTGACGCGATGATGAGCGCCATCCCGACGGGATTGTTCGCGTTGTAGACATAGCGACTCGTCCCCCACTTGGAGCGGACAAAGACCGGCTCTGCGTCGTGATCATCGCTCATGAGCGGGAGCTTGGACGTGCAGCTCGGCGATGTGCCGATGCCGTCCCCCCGACTGATACGCAGGCGGTGCCGAGAGGCTGTGGCTCTCCGCGCATGACGCGCGAGTCCTGAGCGGCTCGGTGTGCTGCTCGGTCTGGTCGTGGGCAAGACGGTCGGCGTCTTGGCCGGTACCTACCGGGCGGCGCGCTTCACACGGGTCCGTCTCGACCCGGACCTGGCCTGGGCCGACGCATTCGCGCTCGCGGTCCTGGCCGGCATCGGCTTCACCGTCGCCCTGCTGATCAGTGATCTCGCCTTCGACGAACCGGCGGTCACCGATCACATCAAGGCTGCCGTCCTCGTCGGTTCGTTGATCGCCGCCGGCAGTGCGGGCTGTTCCTCAAACGCCGCAACGGCACCTACCGCAGTCTCTGGGAGGCGGAGAACCGGGACGAGAACGCCAACGCCATTCCCGACATCTACGAGCGCGCCCGCGACCATGACGGCGGCTGACGGACGCACCGCACGTCGGGCGAGCGCTCTCCTGCGGCTGCCCGGACTGGCGGCCGCCTCGGCCGTGACGCCGTGGACCGACTGCCGAAGGCCGGCCACGCGTGGACGGCCCGGGGGCCCTGATCGCGGACCCGTTCGAGCGGGTGCTGCCGGCCGTCAGCGAGGGCCGGGTGGGCGGAGGCCTTCGGAAGCGCCATCCGCCTTCGCCGCGTCGGCGAGGGCCTCGGCAGCAGCCTCCGCTGCCCGTGCCGCGTCGTCGGCGGCGGCATCGCCGGCGGCCTCGTCGTCGGACGTCTTCTCCCGGGTCGCCGGCGACTGGGGCAGCGCTTCGCCGAAAGCACGGGACACACCGTGGAGCGCGGAGGTGACCTCGCTGGGAATCATCCAGAAGGTGCTGCCCTGGCCCTGGGCGAGCTGGGGCAGCGTCTGGAGGTACTGGTAGGCCAGCAGTTTGGGGTCGGGATCGTTGCGATGCACAGCCTGGAACACCTCGTCGATGGCTCGCGACTGGCCCTCGGCCTTGAGGATCTCGGCGGTACGGTTGCCCTCCGCGCGAAGGACGGCGGACTGCTTGTCGCCCTCAGCGGTGAGGATCTGTGCCTGGCGCTGTCCTTCTGCGCCGAGGATCGCGGCCCGCTTGTCGCGCTCGGCGCGCATCTGCTTCTCCATGGCGTCCTTGATGGACTGCGGGGGGTCGATGGCCTTGATCTCCACCCGGTTGACCCTCAGCCCCCACTTGCCGGTGGCCTCGTCCAGCACGCCACGAAGCTGGCTGTTGATGGTGTCACGCGAGGTGAGGGTCTTCTCCAGGTCCATCGACCCGACCACGTTGCGCAGAGTGGTGACGGTGAGCTGCTCGACCGCCTGAAGGAAGTTGGCGATCTCATAGGCAGCCGCCCGTGGGTCGGTGACCTGGAAGTAGATGACGGTGTCGATCTCGACGACCAGGTTGTCCTCGGTGATCACCGGTTGCGGTCTGAAGGACACCACCTGTTCCCGCAGGTCGATCGGTGGATGGACGCGGTCGATGTAGGGGACGACGACGTTGAGACCGGGTTGCAGGGTGCGGTGGTAGCGGCCGAGCCGTTCGACATTGCGTGCGCGCGCCTGGGGCACGATGCGCACCGCCCGCACCACGGTGAAGACGGCGAAGAGCGCGACGAGCAGGCCGGCGACGAGGAGCGCCGAGACTTCCATGGTTCACTCCCGGGGGTGGACGAGCGCGGTAGCGCCGCTGATCTCGATGACGTCGACGGTCGTTCCGGAAGGGATCACCAGCGTCTCGTCATAGGGGCGGGCCGTCCACTCCTCGCCGCCGATGCGCACCCTGCCGCCCAGGGCCGTCACCTCCGAGACCACATAAGCGGCACTACCGACCAGGGCATCCACGCCGAACCGAGCCGCCTGCGGCCGACGCACGTGACGCAACGCGAGGGGGCGCACGAACAGCAGGCTGACCGTGGCGACAGCGGTGAACACCAGGAACTGCCACGGCAGCGGAAGTCCGACGGCAGCGAATCCCGCCGTGGCCAGGGCCGCTCCACCCAGCATTCCGAGGGCTGCGGTGAGTGTGAAGATCTCCGCCACCGCCAACACCGCTGCGATGATCAACCAGATGAGCCACAGCTCCATCAGCAGCCCTCCTGACGATTGCGGGTGTGCAAATGGACGATCCGTTGCCCCTTGGCCGCGTCATGGCGGGGAAGCGAGCGGCACTCCAATCAACTTTGGCCCTTTAGGATAATTTTACCCGTTCTGGGAGGTTGGCTTCTTTCGGTAGGGATCCGTCCGGCGCTCGATCGTGACGGCCGCACCCGGCGCGCCGGGTTCTGAGTCGGTGCCGGCGTCGCGCGCGCCCTGACCGGACGCGCAGCCCGAGGCGTGACGGCGCCGGCGGACGAGCGGAAGCGGTTCAGGATCGGGGGTTTCTCTCCGCCAGGCGGGCAGCGGCCTCGTGCAGGACCAGTTCGAGCAGGACGGGGTCGTTGAGGGTCCCCGTACCGTCGGGCGGTACGAGCCACCGCATTCCGCCTGCTGCACGTCCGGGACAGGGGACGACGATCCATGTTCCCGGGCCGGCCGGGCGTGTTCCGGTGCCGACCCAGCGCTCCGCCGTGCCCCGGGGCACGAAGAACCCGGTGCGGGTCCCGCCCAGATCAGCAAGGACGGGGCCCGAGCGCGCCCGTCGTCGGGGCCGGGGCACACGGAGTTGATGCATGCTCACGAATCTGCACGTGCTGAAATTCCTTGCCACGCGCCCTCGATGCGGATCGACGCACTGACGCGACAAAGGTGAATTGCCAACAATCGGTGCCTTTCGATGGCGCGCAGGCCGTGTCCGTGCGGAGTATTCTGGTGGCGAGAGCTGGGCATACGGGCGGGTGGTGGACCCTGTGATTCCTGACGCTCATCCATCCTCGAAATCTCCTCTCTTTTTGACGGGTCTTTCCGGCCTGATGGCCAGAACTGCGGGAAGAACGGACCTGCTGGTCGGCCTCGTCGATGGTCCGGTCATCGTCGATCACCAGGAATTCGCCGGTGCGCACATCGAGTCTCTCCGCGAACAGGATGTGGCGGACATGGACGCGGACGATGCTGCCGCGCTCCATGCCACGTCCACGGCCGGAGTTCTCGTCGCGCATCGCGCGTCGCGCGCGCCGGGCATCTGCCCCGGTGTCACGCTCGTGACCCGTTCCGTATTCTCCTCTCCGGCGGCTCGCTCCTCGGGCGGTGCGGCACCGGAGGACCTGGCAGAAGCCCTCGTGGACCTCACAGATGCGGGCGTGCGCCTGGTGAACATGAGCCTGTCCCTGGCATCGGGCCGGCATGACGGTCATCGGGCCGTACAGCAGGCCCTCGACCACGCATCCCGCAGGGGTGTGATCGTGGTGGCCGCAGCCGGCAACGAGGGTGCGGTGGACGGCAACGTCGTCACCCGACATCGCGCGGTCATTCCGGTCGTGGCCTACAACCGGCACGGACAGCCGGGGTGGATGTCCACCATCGGTCCGTCGATCGGCAGGGGTGGGGTGGGGGCGGTGGCGGACGGCCTGGTCAGTCTGGGAGCGCACGGGGATCTGCGGCCGTTCGGCGGAACCAGTGCCGCGGCGGCGATCGTCACGGGGGCGATCGCCCTCCTCTGGTCCGAACTGCCGGACACCGCGCCCGGAGAACTGGCTCGCGCGGTGACGGCTTTCTCGTCCCGCAGGACCTCTGTCCTGCCACCGGTGATGAACGCCTGGCGGGCGTTCGAGTTGTTGCTCACAGCACGGCGCTGATCAGGGAAGGAACGGTGATCTCATGGAAGAGCCCACGGTGTCCCCTCAGGAGTCGGAAGTCATCGAGCCCGTACCCGCGGCCGACCCTCCTGCTCGCGGTGAGGTCATCACGGCGTCGGCCCCTGCACAGCAGGCGCCGCCCGTGGGAAAACCGTCCTGTGGGTGCGGCGGTGGCTGCGGGCACGGGGTCTCCCCGGTCGACGCGGCGGCGGGCCATGGCACCGAGCCGTACCCGCCGTTCGTCTATGCGGTCGGCCGGATCGACCCACGTCTGCCGAGCCTTGGAGTGGAGAAGGAGTTCGCCCAGGCGACGGGGCGGGCCGAGACGACCAACATGACGGACAGACAGGCTCTGCACGCTGTCCTGTCGGAACCCCAGAACCGCTATCTGGCGAAGCAGCTGTGCTTCGTGCTGGTGATTCAGGGGATCGAGACCTACATCGTGCGGCCGCGCGACCCCGTGGACTACAGCCTGCTCGTGGATGCCTTGGGGGCGGCACCCAGGGCGAGCGATCTCCATGTGGTGATCGGCCTGCGCGGGCCTTTCGCTCCGCCCGACCTGTGCAACGGTCTGATGCTTCCTGTGGTGGCCTTCGATCAGATCTACGCCTTCGACGCGGAATCGCTCATCAACGGCCTGCCCAAGCCGGACGCGATCGATGACGATGCGTTCCGGTCGGCCTCCCGGGAACTCTTCGAAAGCGTCATGCAGATCGCCGACAACGCCGGCGCGTCCGACGCGCACCGCGCCCTCAACTACGTGGCTGTGAGATACGCGGCGATCTATGCGAAGACCGCGGACTCCTTCGTCTCGGGACTGTCGCTCACGGGAATCGAAACGCGCCTCTCACGCCTCAGCGGCAGCCGGAACATCCAGGACGTGCTGTTCTCCTACACCAACCGGACGACCGACGTGACGGAGAAGTTCTTCGTCCGGGTCGATGTCACGGAGGAGTTCCCGTTCCTGGTGACCAAGCTGTCTCCGTACTACGACCGGTGACAAGGCCGGGAGGTGTGGGCGTGATGCCAGTGCCAAGCGCCACGGCAGAGGCTTCGCTGTACGGGACGCGCCAGTTCTACCGTTCGGTCGTCGGTCGCGGCGGTCCGGCCCGCGAGGTCACCCTGGCCGACGACTGCGTCGAGGAATGCGTGCGTAAGTGCAAGGCGGAAGGCGGAAACGTTCCGGGTGAGCTCCTTGATCGGGAATGCAGGCCGGGCTGTGAACAGGACTGCCACGGGCCGGACCCTTGCGCGGGCGAGCAGGTATGCCTGTTCGGTCCGCAGCGGCGATGCTGCCCGTCAAGTCATACGTGCTGCAACGGTTACGAGTATCCGTCCTACCGCCAGATCATCAATTGCTGTCCACCCGGAATGGCCTGCTGCAACGGCAAGTGCTGTCCGATGGGTCAGTCCTGCTGCGACGGCGAGTGCTTCACGCCCGGGCACGGGGTGGTGTGCACCGATGACGGCACGTGTCCACCTGACCGCGTCTGCAACGGAGGATGCTGTCCGCCAGGGTATCCGTGCGTGAACGGGGCGTGCTGCGCTCCGGGTGTGATGTGCGGTGGGATGCGTTGCTGCTCCGGCGATGAGTGTGTGGGCCATAAATGCTGTCCCAAGAGCAGGTACATGTCGACGGGTTGCTGTCCCGAAGGAACGGTCGCGTGCAAGGTGCGTGTCTTTCCTCCGCCCCAGCCGGACTTCGAGCCCGAGTCGTACGTCGTGGAGAAGTGCTGTCCTCCAGGATGGTCGTGTTCCTCCTCCACCGAGGACTGCTGCCCGCCGGGCCAGTGCTGCAAGACGACAGCCGACTGCCAGCAGGGGAAGTACTGCGACGAGGGTCTCTGCTGCTCGTACGGCCAGCGGGCCAAGTTCAACGCCCAGTCCGGCAAGATCGAGTGCGTGTGAGGGTGTGAGGGATGGTCAAGCGAACGGCTCCGGACCGTCCGTCCGGAGCCGTTCGCTTGACCGAACCTCGTGGGCCCCACCCCTTCCAGTCACGAGGTGACCGTGTAATAGATTCCAGTCACGAGGTGACCGTGTAATAGACGTCGTAGCGCGAGCCGTCTCCTGTCAGGGCCTGCGCGTGTTCTCCCTCGCCGGCCTGGCTCGAATGGGCGAAGAAGCTGCCGATGAGGTCGTCGGCGGAGACGCTGTCGTACTCCCACAGACTGACCTTCGTCTTGGTGGCGAAGTTCCGCGAGACGTTGACGTCAGGGTCTTCGTCCGAGTCGATCTGCTGAACGCCGAAGACACGGTTGCCGTCGATGTTGATGTACAGGTCATCGGCGCCCGAGCCATCGGTCGTTTCGAGGCAGTGCACGTGATTTATAGTCAGCGTCGCCATGTCCGCTGCCCTTCTTGCGTCGGAGGTCCATCTCGTTTATATGGTCCTGCGGCGGGAAGGTAATCGCAACCTCCCGAATTTCGAGTGAACTGTCAATTGTTGACTGTTCACAGGGAGTTGTATGCCTCGCCGGGCAGGTCGCGGAGCGATATTCTGAGAAAAAGGCACCCCACCTCTCCGGAGGCAGGAAGTGACTGACGATGAAACGCGCCCGCGTGACGCGGCACAGAAGCCACTGCGAGTACGTCTGCCAGGGTTCGTCGATGACGAGGTCGGTCTGGGTGACATGGTCAAGCGGGTCACTCACATGGCGATGCCTCGGCCCTGCCGAGGGTGTGAACAGCGCGCTGCCGCGCTGAATCGTCGACTGGTCTTCTACGGGAGAAGAAAGCCGCGTTGAGGAGTGAGGCGAGATGCCAGGACCCACCGCCACGGCGGCGTTCTCGCTGTACGAGACAAGTCGGTCGTACCGGTCCGTGGGCGGTGGAGCGGAGAGTTCGCCGGATGTGGTCCGGCAGGCTGCCTCGTGCATCGACAGATGCATGAGGGACTGCGTCGCGGCGAGTATCGAAGCGGGCCTCTCGGCCGCGCTGGCGAAGATCGAGTGCCGGCCGACGTGCAATGTCACCTGCGAGGTCATCCCGATCCACGAATATTGTCCGTCGGGGGAGAAGCTGTGCTTCCACGTCGGCCTGCGCGCCGTCTGCTGCCCAGAAACGCATGAGTGCTGCCGACGGATCAACCCGCAGACGCACCACTACGAGAACGCGTGCTGCCCGCCCGGACAGACGTGCTGCGGTGGCCAGTGCCTCACACTGCCGTCGGGAATGGCCTGCAGCAACGACGGGCCGTGTCTGGTGACCCGGCTGTGCCGCGGGGGCTGCTGCCGCGGCAACGAGGTGTGTAAGTGGGAAGGGTGCTGTGCGCCCGGCCCCCGTGTGTGCGGTGAACACTGCTGCAGCGGCGATGAGCTGTGCAGGCAGCAGCGATGCTGCCCGGCCGACCGCGTGCTGTCCACCGGCTGCTGCCCGGAGGGCCAGGTCGCGTGCAAGGTTCGGACCGAGGGCCCCCCGGGCGGTGAGCCGGGTGGCGAGCCCGGGGGCGAGCCGACGGTCGTGTACGTGGAGAAGTGCTGCCCGGCGGGCTGGTCGTGCGCGTCCGAGGCCTGCTGCCCCCCTGGCAAGTGCTGCGAGAACGGCGTCCCCTGCCCTCAGGGGACCCACTGCGACCACGGCATCTGCTGTCTGCCCGGCGAGCAGGCGGAATTCGACGCCCTCGGCACCTGCACGTACCACTGCGTCCCCCGCACATGAGGAACGCGGCCGGAGCGAGGGACCGGGCGTCAGCCCGGGGGCTTGGAGTGTCAGCCGTCGGCTTTCGCCACGCCGATCGGGCAGGAGACGCCCGTACCTACCTGGCCGGGCTGCACGTCGCGGGCATCTTCCTCTGGTCTGCCCGTTGATCCAAACGAAACGGCGTAGTCGGGGGCGGAAGGCCCCGGAGTACGGCGGGCAGCCGCGTACGGCACACCCGGCGGGTACGGCGGCGGCTACCGCGCCCCGTACACCGGTTGGGGGGCCACGGCGGCGGCCAGCAGTTTCAGGGCGGTCCGGCCCGCCTCGGCCGGGGTCCGGCGGGCGCCGTTGTCCGCGGTGGGACCCGGCCGCCAGCCCTCCATGACGGTGATCCGGCCGGCCTCGGCCTCGAAGACCCGGCCGGTCACCCCCGCGGAGGCGGAGGAGCCCAGCCAGACGACGAGCGGGGAGACGTTCTCCGGGGCCATGGCGTCGAACGTGCCGTCCTCGGGGGCGGCCATGGTGTCGGCGAAGGTCTGCTCGGTCATCCGGGTGCGGGCGGCCGGGGCGATCGCGTTGACCTGGACGCCGTAGCGCGCCGTCTCCGCCGAGGCGACGAGCGTCAGGCCGACGATCCCGGCCTTGGCGGCGGCATAGTTGCCCTGGCCGACGCTGCCGAGCAGGCCGGCCCCGGAGCTGGTGTTGATCACGCGGGCCTCGGGTGTGCGGCCGGCCTTCGTCTCGGCGCGCCAGTGCGCCGCGGCGTGCTTGAGCGGCAGGAAGTGGCCCTTGAGGTGGACGCGCATGACGGCGTCCCAGTCGTCCTCGTCCAGGTTGACGAGCATGCGGTCGCGCAGGAACCCGGCGTTGTTGACGAGGGTGTCGAGGCGGCCGAAGGCGTCCAGAGCAGTGGCGATGAGCGAGGCCGCGCCGTCGGAGGTGGCGATGTCCCCGTCATGGGCGACCGCCTCCCCGCCGAGTGCGCGGATCTCGTCGACGACGTGCTGGGCGGGGCCGGAGGCCCGTCCCGTGCCGTCGAGGCCGACGCCGAGGTCGTTGACGACGACTTTCGCCCCCTCGGCGGCGAAGGCGAGGGCGTGCGCACGGCCGAGCCCGCGGCCGGCTCCCGTGACGACGGCGACGCGCCCCGCGCAGATTCCGGTGGTCATGGCTGTGTCCTTTCGGTGAGCTTGTCCAGCTGCGGCCGCCCGGGCCAGGTGCCCGGGCTCCACGACAGCGACAGCGACGACGGCGACCGCGGTCGCGCGACGCACGCCTCGCCCCTGGCCGGCGTCAGTTGTTGACTGTGGCGGCGTCGAGGAACGCGGGGCGTTCCCCTCCGCCGTGGACGTGCAGGGCGGCGCCGCTGATGTAGGCGGCGCGGTCGGAGGCGAGGAAGACGCAGGCGTCGCCGATCTCGGCGGGGTCGGCGAGCCGGCCGAGCGGCACGGTGCGGCCGACGGCGGCGATGCCGGCCTCGTCCCCGTAGTGCAGATGGGCCCGTTCGGTGCGGACCATGCCGAGGACGAGCGTGTTGACCCGGACCCGGGGCGCCCATTCGACGGCCATGGAGCGGGCGAGGTTCTCCAGGCCCGCTTTGGCGGCTCCGTACGCGGCGGTCCCCGGGGACGGTCGGGTGCCGCTGACGCTGCCGACCATCACGATCGACCCGCCACCACTCTGACGGTGCATCAACTTGTAGGCGGCGAGTGAGGCGGTCAGCGGCGCGACGAGGTTCAACTCGACGATCCGGGCGTGGTGTTCGGCTCCGCTTTCGTCGAGCATCCGGAACGGCGTCCCCCCGGCGTTGTTGACCAGGGTGTCCAGCCGCCCGTAGTCGCTCCGCACCCGTTCGAAGAATCTGCCGATTCCCTCCGGGTCGCGGAGGTCGACCGGGAGGAAGCGGGCGGTGCGCCCGGCTGCCTCGACAGGTCTCTCCGGAGCCCGTCGTGCGCAGGTCACGACCTGGGCGCCGGCTTCGAGCAGGGCGCGCGTGATGCCCGCGCCGACGCCCCGGGTTCCGCCGGTGACGACGGCGACGGAACCGGACAGGTCGGTGATGGCTGCCAATTGAGACCTCCCATAGCGAGGGATCCACTGCTACCTTCGCCTAACAAACGTTTGGTGGGAAGGTAGCTGATGTGCCCATGGGTGTCTCCACCTCCGCCGCGCAAGAGGGCGTCGCCGTCATCACCGTGGACTTCCCCCCGGTCAACGCCCTTCCCGTACAGGGCTGGTACGACCTGGCCGCCGAGGTGCGCGCCGCCGGGGCCGACCCCACGGTGCGCTGCGTGGTGCTGACGGCCGCGGGCCGCGGTTTCAACGCGGGCGTGGACATCAAGGAGATGCAGCGTTCGGCCGGGTACGACGCCCTGATCGGCGCCAACCGCGGCTGCTACGAGGCATTCGCCGCGGTCTACGACTGCGAGGTACCGGTCGTCGCCGCCGTGCACGGGTTCTGCCTGGGCGGCGGCATCGGCCTCGTCGGCAACGCCGACGCCATCGTCGCCGCCGACGACGCGACGTTCGGACTGCCCGAACTGGACCGGGGCGCGCTCGGCGCGGCGACCCACCTCGCCCGGCTGGTCCCCCAGCACCTGATGCGGGCGCTGTACTACACCTCGCGCACCGTCACCGCCCAGGAGCTGCACCGGCACGGCTCGGTGTGGCGGGTCGTCCCGCGCGAGCGTCTCCACCACGCCGTGCTCGAACTGGCCCGGGAGATCGCCGCCAAGGACGGCTCCTTGATCCGCCTCGCGAAGGCCGCGATCAACGGGATCGATCCGGTGGACGTCCGCCGCAGCTACCGCTTCGAACAGGGCTTCACCTTCGAGGCCAACCTCGGCGGCGTCGCCGACCGGCACCGCGAAGCGTTCGTCTCGTCCAAGGAGGAGGAACGGTGAGCGACAAGACGATGACCGCCGAGGAGGTGGCCGGCCGTCTCGAGAGCGGGATGACGATCGGCATCGGCGGCTGGGGCTCGCGGCGCAAGCCGATGGCTCTGGTGCGCGCGCTGCTGCGCTCGGACGTCACCGATCTGACCGTCGTGTCCTACGGCGGCCCCGACGTCGGGTTGCTCGCCGCAGCCGGGAAGATCCGCAAGCTGGTCGCGGCATTCGCCACTCTCGACTCCATCCCCCTCGAACCGCACTTCGGGGCGGCCCGGCAGCGCGCCGCGTTCGAGATGGTGGAGCTGGACGAGGCCATGGTCATGTGGGGCCTCACCGCCGCCGCTCAGCGGCTGCCCTTCATGCCGGTCCGGGCCGGTCTCGCCTCCGACGTGATGAACGTCAACCCGTCGCTGCGCACGGTCACCTCCCCGTACGAGGACGGCGAGGAGCTGGTCGCGGTCCCGGCGCTGCGGCTGGACGCCGCGCTCGTCCACCTCAACCGGGCCGATGCGCAGGGCAACGCCCAGTACCTGGGCCCGGACCCGTACTTCGACGATCTGTTCTGCGAGGCCGCCGACGCGGCGTACGTCTCCTGCGAGCGCATCGTGGAGACGGCCGACTTGCTCAAGGACTCCGGTCCGCAGTCCCTGCTGGTCAAGCGCGCGTTCGTGAACGGCGTCGTCGAGGCCCCGAACGGAGCGCACTTCACCTCCTGCGCCCCCGACCACGACCGGGACGAGGCGTTCCAGCGCGCCTACGCCGGGGCGGCGCGCGACCCCGAGGCCTGGCGTGCCTTCGGCGAGCGGTTCCTGTCGGGCGACGAGGACGCGTACCGGGCCGCGGTGGCGGCGTTCCACGAGGAGGAAGCATGAGCGGGGGCACCACGACGGCGACGCGGGCCGAGTACTGCGTGGTGGCGTGCGCCGAGGCATGGCGGAGCGCGGGCGAGGTCCTGGCCGCCCCGATGGGCACCGTCCCCACGATCGGCGCCCGTCTCGCGAAGCTCACCTTCTCCCCCGATCTGCTGCTGACGGACGGGGAAGCCCTGCTGATCGGCGACGTACCGGCGGTCGGCGCCGGAGCACAGGTGGTGGAGGGCTGGTTGCCCTACCGGCAGCACCTGGCCCTGGTCGCCACCGGGCGACGGCACGTGATGATGGGCGCGAGCCAGCTCGACCGGCACGGCAACCAGAACATCTCCTGCATCGGCGACTGGGCCCGGCCGAAGAGGCAGCTGCTGGGCGTGCGGGGCGCCCCCGTCAACACCCTGAACAACCCGACGAGTTACTGGGTGGCCCGGCACTCCCCCCGGGTCTTCGTCGAGCGGGTCGACATGGTGTCCGGGGTCGGCTACGACCGGGCCGCAGCGGCCGGCCCCTCCGCGACCCGGTTCCACCGCGTGCCTGACGTCATCACCGACCTGGGTGTGTTCGACTTCGAGACCCCGGACCGGACGATGCGCCTGCGTTCGCTGCACCCCGGCGTCACGGTCGAGCAGGTCGCCCGGGCCACCGGCTTCGCGCTCACCGTCCCCGACGGCGTTCCGTACACGCGCGAGCCCACCGCCGAGGAGCTGCGGCTGATCCGGGAGGTCGTCGACCCGGCGGCGCTGCGCGACCGGGAGGTGCCGGCCGCATGAGCGACGCCACGATCAGAACCGCGCTCACCGAACTGGCCGGTGTCCGGCACCCCGTCGTGCAGACGGGCATGGGCTGGGTGGCCGGCCCCCGTCTGGTCTCGGCCGCCGCCGACGCCGGTGCACTGGGGATCCTCGCCTCCGCCACCATGAGCGCGGACCGGCTCCGCTCGGCCGTGCGCGAGGTCAAGTCCCGTACGGACGCCCCGTTCGGGGTCAACCTGCGGGCGGACGCGGCGGACGCGGCCGAGCGGGTACGGATCATCGTCGAGGAGGGCGTCAAGGTCGCCTCGTTCGCGCTCGCGCCCTCGCGGGAGCTGATCGCGCGGCTGAAGGACGCGGGGGTCGTCGTCATCCCGTCCGTCGGCGCCCGGCGGCACGCCGAGAAGGTCGCCGCGTGGGGCGCCGACGCGGTGGTGGTGCAGGGCGGCGAGGGCGGCGGGCACACCGGAAACGTCGCCACCACCGTTCTGCTCCCCCAGGTCGTGGACGCCGTCGACATCCCGGTGATCGCCGCCGGCGGCTTCCGTGACGGGCGCGGTCTCGTCGCGGCGCTGGCATTCGGCGCCGCCGGAATCGCCATGGGCACCCGTTTCCTGCTGACCTCCGACAGCACCGTCCCCGACGCGGTCAAGGCCAGGTACCTGGCCGCGACCGTCGAGGACGTCACCGTCACCACGAAGTTGGACGGCCTGCCCCACCGGATGCTGCGCACCGAACTGGTCGACGCGCTGGAACGATCGGGCCGGGCCGCCTCGCTGCTGCGGGCGGCCCGCCACGCCGCGGCCTTCCGGCGCGAGTGCGGCATGGGCTGGGCGCGCATGGTGCGCGACGGCCTGGCGATGAGACACGGCAAGGAGCTGTCCTGGAGCCAGGTACTGCTGGCCGCCAACACCCCCATGATGCTGAAGGCCTCGATGGTCGAAGGTCGCGCCGACGCCGGTGTGATGGCGGCCGGCCAGGTCGCGGGGCTGATCGACGACCTGCCGTCCTGCGCCGAGCTCGTGGAGTCCGTGATGGCCGAGGCGCACGCCGTCCTCCGCTCCCTGCCGCTCGCGGGCACGGGCGCGGGTGTGGGGCGGACGGAGCGCGGCTGACGGGACCGGGACGGACAGCCCCTTCCGACCGCCCATGAACGGGTTCTTCTCACGCCGATTCGCCGACCGGGCCACGCTGTCCTCCGCGTCTCCGGCCCGGAGCGACAGCGCCGCCCTGGACCGTGTCCGCGGCGGCGGGTGCCGGTTCCAGGCGGAGTTCGCGGCCCTGCCACCGTCGCCGCAGCCAGCGGTCGTGGCTCGCCACGACGATCGCGCCGGGGCCCGGACCCAGGGCGGCCTGCAGTTCGTCGCACAGCCGTGGGGAGAGGTGGTTGGTCGGCTCGTCGAGCAGCAGCAGCTGCGGCGGGCGGGCCACCAGGAGGGCCAGCGCGAGCCGTCGGCGCTGCCCCACCGACAGCTGCCCGACCGGCTTGTCGAGGTCCGCCTCGCGCATCAGGCCGAGCGAGCCCAGCGGCACCTTCTCGGCCCGCCGCGCGCCCAGCGCCAGCTCGTAGGTGTCCCGGACCGTGCGGTCGGGCCGCTCGAACACGGTGTCCTGGGTGAGGAGCCCCGTCGTCAGCCTGCGCCGCCGGTGCACCTCGCCCTCGGCCGGGAGACGTCCGGCGAGCACGGCGAGCAGCGTCGACTTGCCCGCCCCGTTGCCGCCCGTGATCAGCAGCCTTTCCGTCGCCGACACCTCCAGGCCGTCCAGCGCGAGCCGGCCGGGCACCCGCACGTCGAGCAGGGACACCAGGGGCTCCGGGCCTTCCTCGGCGGGCGTGGCCGGTGCCGCGACCGCGAACCGCAGCGGGCGCGGTGGCTCGGCGACCTGCATGCGCTCCAGTTCCTCCAGCCGCCGGCCGGCGTTGCGGACCCGGCGGGAGATCTGGTTCTGCACCCGGCCGGCCCGGTGGCCGTAGCCCATCTTCTCGTTGTCGGTGCGGCCCCGGTCCGGTGCGACCCGGTGTGTGGTCACCCGCGCCGCGTGCCGCAGCTCCGCCAGTTCCTCCTGTTCCTCCGCGTACCGGCGCTGCCAGCGCTCCTGCTCGGCGCGCTTCTCCGCCAGGTAGGCGCTGTAGTTGCCGCCGTAGCGGACCGGTCCGTCCACCGCCGGGTCGAGATCGATCAGGTCCGTGCAGACGGCGTCGAGGAACGCCCGGTCGTGGGCGGCGACGACCACGGTTCCCGGCAGGCCGCGGATCTGGTCCTCGAGGAAGGCGGCGGCCCCGTCGTCGAGGTGGTTGGTCGGCTCGTCCAGCAGCAGCGCCGGGGGCCGCCGGACGAGCAGGGCGGTCAGGGCCAGCCGTCCGCGCTGCCCGCCGGAGAGCGAACCGAGCGTGCGGTCGTGCCCGAACGCGCCGAGGCCCAGGCCGTCCAGCACCAGGGCCGCACGGCGGTCGGCGTCCCAGGCCTCCCGGTCCTGGGCCTGCTCCAGTCGCCGTCCGTATGCGTCGAGGAGCTCCTGATGGCCGGGGTCGTCCTCAGGGACACGGGCGAGCTCCTCGCCGAGCCGGTCCAGCTCGGCGAGGTCCTCGCGGGCTTCGCGCAGCGCCTCGTCCAGCACCGCGGCGATGGTCGAGTCGGCGTCGTACGGCATCTCCTGGTGGAGGAAGCCGAGGCCGGGCAGGCGGGTGACGCTTCCCGCGTCGGGTTCGTCGACGCCGGCGAGCACGCGCAGCAGCGTGGACTTGCCGACGCCGTTCTCCCCGATCAGGCCGATGCGGCGGCCCGGGGCGGCGGTCAGGGAGATTCCGTCGAGGACGCGACGGCCGCCCAGGTTACGGACGACGTTGTGGGCGAGCAGAGCGTGTTGGGGCATGGGGAACCGTCCGGCGTGATCGGTGTTTCGGCCCGCGGGGCGCAGCCTCGGACGCGGGCCGGTGCACACGGCGGTGGATCACACCGCCGGAACTCCCGTCTCCGTGAGCATTCCGTCCGCCAGCCGCAGCCGGCGGTTCACGCCGATCTCGGCGAGGAACCGCTCGTCGTGGCTGACCACCATGAAGGCGCCCTTGTAGGAGTTGAGGGCGCTCTCCAGCTGGCCCACGCTGACCAGGTCGAGGTTGTTGGTCGGCTCGTCCAGCAGCAGCAGATGCGGGGCCGGTTCGGCGCACAGGACGCAGGCCAGGGTGGCGCGCAGCCGTTCGCCGCCGGAGAGTACGCCGGCGGGCAGGTGCGCCCGCGTGCCCCGGAACAGGAAGCGGGCGAGCAGGTTCATCCGCTCCGCCTCGGGCCGCTCGGGGGCGAACGCGGCGAAGTTCTCCGCCACGGTGCGGTCCGGGTCCAGCAGGTCCAGGCGCTGCGAGAGATAGGCGATCCGGCCGTCGTTGCGCTTGATCTCCCCGCTGTACGGGGCGAGTTCGCCACTGATCAGCCGCATCAGGGTGGTCTTTCCGGCGCCGTTGGGGCCGGTCAGTGCGATGCGCTCGGGGCCCCGGACGGTCAGGTCGACACCGCCCGCGGCGAACACGGCCTTGTCCCCGAGGCGCACCTGCATCCCCTCGCCGAGGAAGAGGTTGCGGCCGGCGGGTACCCGGGTGTCGGGCAGGTCCAGGGTGATGCGCTGCTCGTCGCGCAGTGCGCGTCCGGCCTCGTCGAGGCGGGCCCTGGCCTCGCCGACCCGTGAGGCGTGCATTTGACCGGCCCGGCCCGCGGACTCCTGCGCGCCCCGCTTCATGTTGCCGGCGAAGATCTTGGGCAGGCCGGCGTTCTTGAGGTTCCGGGAGGCGTTACTCAAGCGGCGCTCGGCACGCTCGCGGGCCTGCTGCATCTCCCGCTTCTCCCGCTTCAGCTCCTGTTCGGCGTTGCGGACGTTCTTCTCCGCGACCTCCTGCTCGGCGCGTACGGCCTCCTCGTACGCGGTGAAGTTGCCGCCGTAGGAACGCAGTTCGTGGCTGCCGAGCTCGGCGATGCGTTCCATTCGGTCGAGCAGTGCGCGGTCGTGACTGACCAGCAGCAGGCACCCGTTGAAGTCGGACAGCACGTCGTAGAGCTTGTGCCGGGCGTGCAGGTCGAGGTTGTTGGTGGGCTCGTCGAGCAGCAGCACGTCGGGGCGCCTCAGCAGCTGGGCGGCGAGGCCGAGCGAGACGACCTGGCCGCCGCTGAGCGTGCTCAGGCTGCGGTCCAGCGTGAGCTCGGCGAGGCCCAGGCGGTCGAGTTGGGCGCGGGTGCGTTCCTCGATGTCCCAGTCGTCGCCGATGGTGGTGAAGTGCTCCTCGCTGACGTCCCCGGACTCCACGGCGTCCAGGGCACGGATCACGGCGGCCACGCCGAGCACCTCGGCGACCGTGAGGTTGCCGGTCAGAGGGAGGCTCTGCGGGAGGTGGCCGAGTGTGCCGCCGACGGACACCGAGCCGGTGGTGGGTTTCAGTTCGCCGGCGATCAGTCGGAGCAGGGTGCTCTTTCCGGAGCCGTTGGGGGCGACCAGGCCCGTGCGGCCGGTGGTGACGGTGAAGGACAGGTCGTGGAAGACCGGGGTGTCGTCGGGCCAGGCGAAGGAGAGGTTCGAGCAGACGATGGCTGCGTCGGACATGGAAGCGACCTCGAGGGAACTGAGGGCAGAGCTTGGACCTCTGCCCTGGGCAGACGTGGGAAAAAGGGAACGACGAAACGGACCACGTCGGCAGCGCTTCTGAGCGCCGGCCGGTGGCCGTCAGATCCGGATCTCACCCGGAGATGTCGTCTTCACCCGCCACGTCTGCTACTCCTCGATAGACGATCTACGTCACTCACAGCCTAGCAGCGGAGGCCGGGTTGCGAGGACGTCGCGCGTCGGAAGCGCTCGATGACGGCGACGTCGTCCTGGTCCCCGCCCTCGTACTTCGGTCTCTGCGCTACAGCCGTTCGATGATCGTGACGTTCGCCTGGCCGCCGCCCTCGCACATCGTCTGGAGGCCGTAGCGGCCGCCCGTGCGCTCCAGTTCGTGCAGCAGGGTGGTCATCAGCTTGGTGCCGGTGGCGCCGAGCGGGTGGCCGAGGGCGATGGCCCCGCCGTTGACGTTGACGCGCGATGGGTCGGCCCCGGTCTCCTTCAGCCACGCCAGCACCACGGACGCGAACGCCTCGTTGATCTCGACCAGGTCGATGTCGTCGAGGGTCATCCCGGCCTTCTTCAGTGCGTACGCCGTGGCCGGGATCGGCGCGGTCAGCATGCGGATCGGGTCCTCGCCGCGCACCGAGAGGTGGTGGATGCGGGCGCGCGGGGTCAGCCCGTGCTCCCGTACGGCACGCTCGCTCGCGAGCAGCATGGCGGACGCGCCGTCGGAGACCTGGGAGGAGCAGGCCGCGGTGATGCTGCCGCCGACGATCACCGGCTTCAGGCCGGCCATCTTCTCCAGGCCGGTGTCGCGGCGCGGACCCTCGTCCGTGGTGACATCGCCGTACGGGACGAGCTCGCGCTCGAAGCGGCCCTCGTCGATGGCGCGGATCGCCCGCTGGTGGGAGCGCAGCGCGAACTCCTCCATGTCCCGACGGGAGATGCCCCACTTGGCGGCGATCGTCTCGGCGCCCGCGAACTGGTTGACCGGCCGGTCGCCGTAGCGGGCCCGCCAGCCCTCGGAGCCGGCGAAGGGGCCCTGGGTCAGGCCGAGCGGCTCGGCGGCCTGGCGGGTCGCGAAGGCGATCGGGATCATCGACATGTTCTGCACGCCGCCCGCGACCACCAGGTCCTGGGTGCCCGACAGCACCGCCTGGGCCGCGAAGTGCACGGCCTGCTGCGAGGAGCCGCACTGCCGGTCCACCGTCACACCGGGCACCTCCTCCGGCAGTCCGGCGGCCAGCCAGCAGGTGCGGGCTATGTCGCCGGCCTGGGGGCCGACGGTGTCCAGGCAGCCGAGGACGACGTCCTCGACGGCCGCCGGATCGGCGCCCGAGCGTGCCATCAGCGCCTTGAGGACGTGTGCGCCGAGGTCCGCCGGGTGGACGGCGGACAGCCCGCCGTTCCGCCTCCCGACGGGGGTACGGACCGCTTCGACGATGTATGCCTCGGCCATGGCCACTCCTTCTCCGATGTCTGCGGTGTCATGCGCGGAGGGCGATCCCCTCCAGCACCATCGACAGGTACTGGCGGGCGATCTCCTCCGGGCTGTGCTGTCCCTCCGGCCGGTACCAGGACGCGGCGACCCATACGGTGTCGCGCACGAAGCGGTAGGTGAGCCGGACGTCGAGGTCGGCGCGGAAGACACGGTCGGCGACGCCGCGCTCCAGCGTCCCGAGCCACGCCTTCTCGAACTTCTGCTGCGATTCGGTGAGATAGCCGAAGCGCGGCTGGGTCCGGAGGTGCTTGGACTCCTTCTGGTAGATGGCGACCGCGGCACGGTGCCGGTCGATCTCCCGGAAGGACTCGGTGACGAGGGCCTCGATCGTCTCCCTGGGTCCGAGTCCGGCCGCGAGGACGGCGTCGTACCGGGCCCACAGGTCGTCCAGGAAGGTGGAGAGGATCTCGTCGAGCATCGACTCCTTGGAGTCGAAGTGGTAGTAGAGGCTGCCCGCGAGCATCCCCGCCGCGTCCGCGATCTTGCGGACCGTGGTGGCGTTGTACCCCTGTGCGGCGAACACCTCGGCCGCGGTGGCGAGGAGCTCCTCGCGCCGGTCGGGCGACGGGCTCATGGTGGTCTTCCTACTGCTGCTTTTCGGCACACGGCCATTCTCGCCTCATGGGTGCTGGCTGCTGACGGCCAGGATCTCCCCGGTCATGTACGAGGAGTAGCCGCTTGCCAGGAACACGATGACGTTGGCCACTTCCCACGGCTCGGCGTGGCGGCCGAACGCCTCGCGGGAGGTCAGTGCCTCCAGCAGTCCGGGGGTTGTGACCCTCACCAGGTGCGGATGCATGGCGAGGCTGGGCGAGACGGCGTTGACGCGTACGCCGTACTCGGCGGCCTCCAGCGCGGCGCAGCGGGTGAGCGCCATGACGCCGGCCTTGGCAGCGGCGTAGTGCGACTGGCCCTTCTGCGCCCGCCAGCCGATCACCGAGGCGTTGTTGACGATGACGCCTCCGCTGCCCGCGGCCTTCATGCGGCGCAGAGCGGCGCGGGTGCAACGGAAGGTGCCGTTCAAGGTGACGTCGAGGATCCCCTCCCACTGCTCGTCGGGCATGTCGACGAGATCGGCCGTGCCACCGAGCCCGGCGTTGTTGACCACGATGTCGAGGCGACCGTGCCGCTCCTCCGCGAGGTCGAAGAGTGCCGTGACCTGGGCCTCGTCGGTCACGTCGCAGGGCAGTGACGTCACGCGGTCCGCACCGAATCGGGCGGTCAGCTCCGCCGCGGACTCCTTCAGCCTGCGGGCGTGCGCGTCGGAGACGACGACGCTCGCCCCCTCCTCCAGGAGCCGCCTGACGGTCGCGCCGCCGATGCCGGCGCCCGCTGCGGCGGTGACGACGGCGGTACGCCCGGCGAGCAGATGGTGGCCCGGCACGTACGGCGGCGGGGCCGAGGTCATGGGCGAGCCTCCTTGGGCAGGCCGAGCACCCGCTCGGCGATGATGTTGCGCTGGATCTCGTTCGATCCGGCGTAGATGGTGTCGGCGCGGGAGAAGAGGAACAGCCGCTGGAAGTCGTCGAGGTCGTACGGCTCGCCGGCCGCCAGCATTCCCTCGGCTCCGTGGACGTCCATGGCGAGCTCGCCCAGTTCCCGGTGCCAGGTCGCCCAGAAGATCTTGCCGACGGACGCCTCGGGGCCCGGTGCGCCGGCCGATACGCCGTCGAGCATCCGGAGTGCGTTGCCCCGGATGATCTCCAGGCCGATCCAGGCCCGGGCGATCCGGTCGCGGATCAGCGGGTCCTCCGCCGCGCCGTTGCGCCTGGCCAGGTCGATGACGGCCTCCAGTTCCCGGCGGAAGCCGACCTGCTGGCCGAGGGTGGACACACCGCGTTCGAAGCCGAGCGTGGCCACGGCGACCTTCCAGCCCTCGCCAGGGGTTCCGACGATGTTCGCCGCGGGTGTGCGGGCACTGTCGAAGAAGACCTCGTTGAACTCGCAGGTGCCGGTCAGTTGCGTGATCGGCCGCACCTCCACTCCCGGCTGGTCCAGCGGCACCAGCAGGTAGGACAGGCCCTGGTGGCGGGTGGAGCCGGGTTCGGTGCGGGCGACGACGAAGCACCAGTCGGACCGGTGCGCGAGTGAGGTCCAGGTCTTCTGGCCGGTGACCGTCCACTCCTCGCCGTCGAGCTCGGCCCGCGTCCGCACGCCTCCCAGGTCCGACCCGGCCTCCGGCTCGCTGTACCCCTGGCACCACAACTCCTCGACCGCGACGATCCGGGGAAGGAAACGCTCGCGCTGCCCGGGCGTACCGAAGGCGATCAGGGTCGGGCCGAGCAGTTGCTCCCCGATGTGGCCCACGCGGGCGGGGGCGTCCGCGAGGGCGTACTCCTCGTGGAAGGCGACCTGCTGCTCGAGGGTGGCGCCCCGGCCGCCGTACTCCTTCGGCCAGCCGACGCAGGTCCAGCCCGCGGCGGCCATGTGCCGCTCCCAGGCGCGGCGTTCGTCGAATGCCTCGTGCTCCCGGCCTGGGCCGCCGCGCCCCCGCAGGCGCGCGAACTCCCCCGTGAGGTCGGCTCGCAGCCAGTCGCGGAAAGCGGTGCGGAACTCCTCGACGCTGCTCATGGGCGGCTCCGGACGGCTCGCGGCGAAGGGGCGGCCCGACTTCTCGACGGCCGATGGCTCGTACGTTAACCTACCAAACACTTGTTAGGGAAGGAGGGGGCGGATGTCCGCTGCCCGCACCGAACCCGCTGAGCCCGTCCGGTACGAACGCCACGGCGCCGTCGTCGTGGTCACCATGGACCGGCCCGATTACCGGAACGCCCAGAACTCCGCGATGACCTACGCCCTGGACCGCGCCCTCTACCGCGCGGCCGACGACAACGAGGTGAAGGTCGTGGTCCTCGCGGGAGCGGGGAAGCACTTCTCGGCCGGCCATGACATCGGCACCCCGGAGCGGGACGCGCACCTGCCGTTCGACCGTAAGGCGGGTCTTTGGTGGGACCACTCGGACAAGCAGGGAGCGGAGAGCCGCTACGCCCGCGAGTCCGAGGTCTACCTGGGCATGTGCCGCCGCTGGCGCGAACTGCCCAAGCCGTTGATCGCCTCCGTGCAGGGCGCGTGCGTCGCGGGCGGCCTGATGCTGGCCTGGGTCTGTGACCTGATCATCGCCTCGGAGGACGCCTTCTTCGCCGACCCGGTGGTGCGAATGGGCATACCCGGCGTGGAGTACTTCGCCCACCCATGGGTGATGCCGCCGCGCGTCGCCAAGGAGTTCCTCTACACCGGCGACCGGATGAGCGCGCAGCGAGCGTACGAGGTCGGGATGGTCAACCGGGTCGTGCCCCGCGCCGAACTGGCCGACCGCACCATGGAGTTGGCGACGCGGATCGCCGACATGCCGCGCCTGGGGCTGGCGCTGGCCAAGCGGGCCGTCAACCAGGCCGAGGATCTTCAGGGGTTGCACGCCGGACTGGACTCGGTCTTCGGGCTGCACCACCTGGCACACGCGCACAACGCCGAGACCGCGAACGACCCGCTCGCCGGCATGGACGTCCGCGCGATGAAGGAGGCCTCCTCCTGATGGACCTCGATCTCACCGCGGAGGAGGAGGCGTTCCGCGCCGAGGCTCGCGCATGGCTCGCCGCCCGTGTCCCGGCCGCACCGCTGCCCTCCCTGGAGACCGCCGCGGGTTTCTCGGCCCACCGGGAATGGGAGCGGACACTGTCCGCGGACCGCTGGTCGGTGGTCTCCTGGCCCGAAGAGTACGGCGGCCGGGGCGCCTCGATCCTCGAGTGGCTGATCTTCGAGGAGGAGTACTACGCCGCCGGCGCACCCGGCCGGGTCAGCCAGAACGGCATCAATCTCCTCGCCCCCACCCTCTTCGAGCACGGCACGGCCGAGCAACTGGCACGGATCCTGCCGCCGATGGCGAGCGGCGAGGTGATCTGGGCCCAGGCCTGGTCCGAGCCGGACTCCGGCTCGGACCTCGCAAGCCTGCGCTCCACGGCCGTACGGGCCGACGGCGGCTGGCTCTTGAGCGGCCAGAAGACCTGGTCGTCGCGGGCTGCCTTCGCCGACCGCGCGTTCGGCCTCTTCCGCGGCGACCACGGCGGCACGAAGGCGGCGACCCGGCCGCACCACGGCCTGACGTACCTCATGTTCCCGCTGGACGCGGAAGGGGTGACCGTGCGCCCCATCGGCCGGCTCGACGGCAAGCCCGCGTTCGCCGAACTCTTCCTCGACAACGTCTTCGTCCCGGACCGGGACGTGATCGGCGAGCCGGGCCAGGGGTGGCGGGTCGCCATGAGCACCGCGGGCAACGAACGCGGGCTGACACTGCGCAGCCCCGGACGGTTCACCGCGGCGGCCGACCGCCTGGTGGCGCTGTGGCGCTCGGGCGCGGACCCGGGCGACACCGCCCTGCGCGACCGGGTCGCGGACGCGGTCGTCGGCGCCCGCGCGTACCGGCTGTACACCTACGCGGCTGCCTCGCGGCTCGCGGCCGGAGGGGCGATCGGCGCCGAGTCGAGCCTCAACAAGGTCTTCTGGTCGGAGCTGGACATCGCCCTCCACGAGACCGCGCTGGACCTGCTGGGCCCGTACGGCGAACTGTCGGACACGGCAGGGGAAGCGCCCGCGCACGGGAGCTGGGCCGAGGGGTACACCTTCTCCCTCGCCGGCCCCGTCTACGCCGGCACCAACGAGATCCAGCGCGACATCATCGCCGAGCGGCTGCTCGGCCTGCCGAAGGGACGCCGGTGATGCGGTTCCTGCTCGACGGCGAGCAGCAGGCGTTCGCCCGCTCCCTGGACGGCATGCTCACGGCGGCCGGCACCCCAGCCGTCGTACGGGCCTGGGCCGTCGGGGACACCGCACCCGGCCGCGCGCTCTGGTCCCGGCTCGCGGAGGCCGGCGTCTTCGCCCTCGCCGTGCCGGAGCAGCACGACGGCCTCGGTCCACTGCCCGTCGAACTCGCCGTCGCCTTCACGGAACTGGGCCGCCACGCGGTGCCGGGCCCGCTGGTGGAGACGGTGGCCGTGGCGGCATTCCTCGACCGCCTGGGAGACGACGCGGCAGCCGCCGCGTGGCTGCCTGCCATCGCTTCCGGCAAGACGGCCGCCTCGCTGTGTCTGCTCTCCGAGAGCAGCCCGTACGCCCTGGACGCCCACGCCGCCGACGCCGTCTTCGTCGTAGAAGGCGACGCGGTACGCCTGGCAGCAGCGGCCGGGCCCGTCCAGCCGTCCGCCGACCCGGCGCGCAAGCCGGCCCGCCCGCTCGGCGGAACCGTCCTGGCGCGGGGCCCTGAAGTGGCCGCCGCGGCCGCGCACGCCGCCGACGTCGCCGCTCTGGTGACGGCTGCCCAGGCCCTCGGTCTGGGCCGCACCCTGCTCGCACGAACCGTCGAACACGCCCGGACGCGCACCCAGTTCGGGGTGGCGATCGGCTCGTTCCAGGCGGTCAAGCACCGGCTGGCCGACACGTTGATCGCTCTGGAGTTCGCCCAGCCGCTGATCCATGCCGCGGCCGTGGCCCTGGCCGCGCACGATCCGGCGTCCGGCCGCGAGGTCGCGGCGGCGAAGGTCACGGCGTGCGAGGCGGCCTACTCCGCTGCCCGTACCGCCCTGCAGATCCACGGCGCCCTCGGCTACACGGAGGAGCTCGACCTCTCCCTGTGGATCCGCAAGGCCCGCCCGCTGCGGTCCGCCTGGGGCACACCGGCCGCCTGCCGCGCCCGCGTGCTGGCCCCTTGAACCCGGCCCGGACCGAGCGGCACAGAAGGGAGCCCGCAGGGTGAGGCCGACGGAAGAACAGAACGAACTGCGGGACGCCGTGCGGGCGTCGCTCGCGCGGCACGAGGGCGCGGCGGCCTGGCTGCCGTTGACCGGGCAGATCGGCGTCGCCGGGCTCTCCGTCCCCGAGGAGTACGGCGGAGCGGGCTGCGGTGCACGTGAGGTCCACGTCGTCATGGAGGAGTTGGGCCGGAACCTCAGCCCCGTCCCCTACCTCGGCTCCGTGGTGCTCACGGTGCAGGCGCTGCTCGCCTCCGGGGACGCGGAGGCATGCGCGCGGCTGCTGCCGGGACTCGCCGAGGGCCGGACGGTGGGGGCCCTCGCCTGGGCGGAGCGCGGTTCCTGGAACCCGGCGGCCGTCCGGGCCGAAGCCGCCCGTGGCGCGGGCGGCGCCTGGCGGCTCACCGGGGCCAAGGAGTTCGTGCTGCACGGCACCGAGGCCGATGTGCTGCTCGTGGCGGCGCGGACGGCGGTCGGGGTCTCCCTGTTCCAGGTGCCCGTCGACGACGCGGGTCTGCGCCGTGAAGCGGCGGTCACCATGGACCGGACCCGGGCGCAGGCACGCATCGTGCTCGACGGGGCCGAGGGCAGGCTCATCGGCGCGGAGGGCGACGGCGGCCGGATACTGGGGCGCGTACTGGACCTGGCCTGCACGGCGCTCGCCGCGGAGCAGACCGGCGCGGCCGAACGCTGCCTGGAGCTCACGGTGGCCTACGCCCGGGAACGCGTCCAGTTCGGCCGGCCGATCGGCTCCTTCCAGGCGCTCAAGCACCGGCTGGCGGACGCGTACGTGCTGGTGGAAGCGGCACGGTCGGCCGCCCTCCGGGCGGCTTTCGCCGCCGACGCCGGCTCGTCGGAGCTGACGCGTTGCGCGGCCGTCGCCAAATCCGCCTGCTCCGAGGCGTTTTCTGCGGTGGCGGGCGAGACGATCCAGTTGCACGGCGGCATCGGCATCACCTGGGAGCACGACGCCCACCGCTACTTCAAGCGCGCCCACGGTTCGGCCCAGCTGTTCGGGTCACCGTCGTGGCACCGGGGCCGGCTCGCCGAGGAGCTCGGACTGACCGCGACCTGACCGGACCCTGCCCGGGGGCCACGGGCCCTGCCCCGTGCCGGCTCGGGCGCTCGGCGTGGTCAGGTGAGGAAGCCTCCCACGATGGCGCCGTAGCCGAGGTGCGCGGCGAGGGTGACGGTGGGCGTGCCGCGGCCGTAGTTGAGCATGAGGAAGCCGGGTGGCTCCAGCAGCGCGACGCGGGGAGCGCTGGTTTCGGGTGTCCCCATGCGCGGGTGGACGAGGGGCAGAAGGATGTTGACCAGGGCGGTCGCGGCGAACAGACCGTGGACGAGGCCGAGGAGACATCCCAGCCACCAACTGGCGTGGCCGATGGCGACGAAGACCGCGTAGTAGATCAGGGCGAAGATCTGGCCGTTGACGAAGTGCGCGCCGTACCCGAGGGCCTTGGCGCGGGTCCGGTTGCTGCTGAAGGCGGTGCCGAGCAGGAACGGCAGGTCGATGCGGGCTGACGTAGGGGCCGTCCCGCAGGGAATTCTGGACGGCGGCGACAGTCGCATACGTGCGAGGGTCGTCCGTGGAACGCACATAGTTGTTCCGGCGCGGGTCGAAGCAGCGGTTGTCGACGAAGTCGGCGACGGCCTGTCGTTCGCGCCGCCAGCGGGACGCGTGCCGGTCGGGGATCAGATGGCGTGCCGCGAGGCGAAGAGCGCGGTCGAGGGCGATCCAGCACATCATCTTGGACTGGGTGAAGTGCTCGGGTGTGCTGCGCACCTCCCAGATGCCCGCGTCCGGCAGCTGCGATGTGCTGCAGACGAAGTCGGCGGTCTCGGCCAGCCGGCGAGCGATGTCGGCGTCGAGCCGGTTGCCTGCCGTGGTGTACAGCCAGGCGGTCTGCAGCAGTTCCCCGTAGGTGTCGAGCTGGAGTTGGCCGGCGGCGGCGTTGCCTGCCCGCACGGGCACCGAGCTCCGGTAGCCCGACAGGGGCACGATGTGCTCAGGTGCGCGGGTGCCGCCGTTGAGGCGGTACAGCACATGGAGACGGGGGTGGGTGAGTTGGGAGGCGTGCATGAGCCACCAGAAGTAGCTGGTGGCCTCCGGCACACAGCCCAGCCGGAGGAAGGCGTCCAGCGTGAAGGCGGAATCCCGGATCCAGCTGAAGCGGTAGTCCCAATTCCGCTCCCCGCCCAGCTCCTCGGGCAGCGAGGTGGTCACGGTCGCGGCGACCGCGCCCGAGGGGGCGAACACCAGCAGCCTGAGGGCAAGGGCACTGCGCAGGACCGCCTCGCGCCAGGGTCCGGCGTAGGTGCGGTCCTCGCTCCAGCGGCGCCAGGTGGCGGTGGTGCGGTCGAGGCGGGCCTCGCACTCCGCGCGGGGGCAGGACCAGGGGTTCCTGATGCGCGTAGGCCAGGGCGATGACGGCGCGGGTACCGGCCTCGGTACGGAAGCCGGATGCGACGGCATCGCCGGTGAGCTGCGGCTTTCCCGCGTTCCAGGCGCAGACGGCGACGGCATCGGGGCCGGATGTGGCCACGGGGACGCCGGCACGGTGGGTCAGGTGTGGCGCCCGGGCGCCGTAGCCGAAGCGCGGCTCGACCTTCCAGCGCATGGGGACACTGCCGGCGAGGCCCTCGATCCGCCGGACCAGTTCCCGTCCGGGTGCCAGGGAAGTGCCGTCGGGGAGGGACGCGCATCGGTCAGCCGGACGGTGCCGTGCGCGGTGGTGAACGTCGTCTCCAGCACGTTGGTGCCGGGGAGGTAGCGGCGGCTCGCGGTGTACGGCACGTCGGGCCGGAGAAGGAACCGGCCGCCGCGGACCGGGTCGAGCACGGCGGCGAACAGGCTCGGCGAGTCCAGGTCCGGCCAGGCCAGCCAGTCCACGGAGCCGTCGCGGGCGACGAGCGCGGCGCATCGCCCGTCCCCGATCACGGCATAGTCCCGCAACTGCGCGTACCCGTCCGCCCGTACCGGCTGCGTCGCGTCCGGGACGACCTCAGGTGTACGGCCGGATACGGGATGCCTGGCTGTCACCTTCGAACCGCCTTCCCCGGGAAACTCACCCGGCCGTGGCAGGGTGGTCGAGGAGGTCGCCCAGCGGGATGTCGGGGTCGGCGAGCCTCGCCGCGTCGACCGGTCGCCGGGAGGTCACGAGGGCGCGGATCGGGTCGGTGACGTCCCAGACGTTGACGTTCATGCCGGCCAGCACCCGGCCCTCGGCGAGCCAGAAGGCGATGAACTCGCGGGTGTCCTTCCGCCCACGGAAGACGACCTTGTCGTAGCCGCCCGGTTCGACGTAGCCGGTGTACTCCATGCCCAGGTCGTACTGGTCGGTGAAGAAGTACGGAACGCGGTCGTAGGACACGTCCTGGCCGAGCATCGCCTTGGCCGCGGCTTGTGGCTGGTTGACGGCGTTTGCCCAGTGCTCGACACGGATGTGCTTCCCGAGCAACGGGTGAAAGGCGTTGGCGACGTCGCCGGCGGCGTGAATGTCCGGGTGCGAGGTACGCAGGTGGGCGTCGACGAGGACGCCGTTGTCGACCTCCAGGCCGGCAGCGTCGGCAAGCCGGACGTCGGGGGTGATGCCGACCCCGACGATGACCGCGTCGGCGTCGATACGGCTGCCGTCGGCCAGCACTACACCGTTCACCCGGCCGCCGTTCCCCGTGATCTCGGCGACCTGCGCACCGAAGCGAAGGTCGACCCCGTGGTCGGTGTGCAGTTCGGCGAAGACCTGGGCCACCTCGCGGCCCAGCACGCGCAACAGGGGCAGCTCCGCCGTCTCCAGCACGGTGACCTCCGCACCGGCCGCGCGGGCGGCTGCCGTGGTCTCCAGTCCGATCCAGCCGGCGCCGATCACCACGACGCGGGACGCGGACGCGAAGGCTTCCTTCATGCGGTCGCTGTCGGCGAGCCGGCGCAGGTAGTGGACGCCGCCGAGATCGGCTCCGGGCACGGTCAGGCGGCGCGGCGAGGAGCCGGTGGTCAGGAGCAGCTTCTCGTAGCCGACGCGGCTGCCGTCGGCGAGCGACACCTCGCGTCCGTCCGGTTCGATCGCGGTGACGGCCACGCCCAGGCGCAGGTCGACGTCGTGCTCGGCGTACCAGCGGGGAGGGTGGACGTAGACGGTGTCACGCTCGTCCTTGCCCAGCAGATAGCCCTTCGACAGCGGCGGGCGTTCGTAGGGGTGCTCGCTTTCCTCTCCGAGCAGCACGACGGGGCCGTCGAACCCCTCTTCCCGGAGGGTCTGTGCCGCCTTGGCACCGGCCAGGCCGGCTCCGACGATCACGAATGCTGTGCTCGCGGCCATGTTCTCTCCTCTGCTGCGTCGGCCGGCCATCAGGCGGACGGCGTTCCGTCCCTGCTGTGTCGCAGGTGGCCAGGCCATCGTCGTCGACAGCCGGGCCCTGTCGTCGGTTGATCTGTTTCCCCGGTGTGTCTCCGGCAGGTCGATCGGCGGAGGCTGTGAACGGACCGTTCGCCGGAGGCCGGTCGGCCGGCGGCATCAGTCAGCGGTGCGCGCGGCCTGCCGGTCGGGGTTGCCACTCATGGTGTTCTCCCTTTCGTCGTGGGATGTCGCTACGGCGTGGTGCCCTCATCGGGGGCGGGCTGCTGAGCGCCCGTCTCCTTCGCGCAGGCGCCGTCGGCGGAACCGGGCGCTCCCGGGCCGTCGGCCGCGGCCCGCAACTCCACGCAGCACCGTCCCGGACGGGGGGCGAGGACCGCGTCTGTCCCGCCGGCCTGCAGTCCCTCGAGGAAACCGCCGAGGAAGGCGTGGTTGATGCCGCAGACCAACTGGGGCGAGCGGGCAACGAGGGGATGGAACGGGCAGTTGAGCAGCCGCAGCTCGCCGGGGGCCTGACGGGCGGGTTCGAAGCCGAACTCCTCCAGCACGGACGCCGTCAGGGTGATGGACCGCTCAGGGCCGAGGCGTCCGGGACGGCTGTTGGAGCGTGTCGCGGCTCCGAGCTCTTCACCCCGCCGACGGGCCGTGCGCAGCGCGGCGGACTGCGCGCCTTCGCCCTGTTCCTGTTCGAGGACCGCGTCGAGGAGGATCTCCGCCAGGACGTCGGGGCGGCGCTCGGGGATGCTGATGCGGATGTCGGTCCCGGCCGGCTCGTACACCTTGGGTTTGCGGCCGACCCTGCGGACGCCTCCCGGACTGTCGTAACGGGAGTGCAGCAGCCCGGCAGTGACGAGTTTGTCCAGGTGGAAGGCGGCCAGCTTGACGGAGATGCCGGCATCCGCGGCTGCCTCCTCCCGCGTCACGGGCCGGTGTGCGCGCCGGGTGAAGTTGTACAGGGTGCGGCGCACCTCGTCCGCGAGCACCGAGACCGCCTCCACGCCCGCTGCGGCGCGGGGATGGGGCGAAGCCGGAGTCAGTCCTGAGGTCATACCTTCACGATAACTCCAATCAGCGCTGGCGGAACCGCTGAGACTTGGATTTTCCCTGCACGCTTGACCGACTTCCTCAATAAGTCCAATACTGATTGGTGAAACTCTGGAGAGGAGCCCGCCATGCCCACAGAACTGCACAAGCAGGCGAAACAGCCGGTCAGCGCCGGTCCCGCGGACTCGGACCGGCACCCGGCCGCTCCGCCCGAGTTCACCCGGCCGGTCGGTACGTGGGCGGGCAGTGCTCTCGGGTCGGGTGAGTGACGTGACCCAGGACCTTCACTCCGCCTTGCACATAGCCCCCGACCCGTCTCCCTCCCCTGACCCGGTTTCTGCGCCCGCCGCGCTACGCGTGGTCCACGACGTGGAAGGGGTGGACCTGACGGCCGCCGAACTCGCAGCGGGGCAGTTCCTTCAGGCGCTGGGCATCGACACCGGTTCCGAGAGTCTGCGCGGCACCCCGGGCCGCATGGCGCGCGCCTACGCCGAACTGTTCAGCCCTCGCCCGTTCGACCTGACCACGTTCCCCAACGACGAGGGCTACGACGAATTGGTCCTCGCCCGGAGCATCCCGCTCCGGAGCGTCTGCGAGCATCATCTTCTGCCGTTCGTCGGGACGGCCCACATCGGCTACCTGCCCGGGCAGCGGATCCTGGGCCTGTCCAAACTCGCGCGGATCCTGGAGCACTTCGCCTGCCGTCCTCAGGTGCAGGAGCGGCTCACCAAGCAGGTCGCCGACTGGCTCCAGACCCACCTGGAGCCGAAAGGCGTCGGCGTCGTCATCCAGGCCGAACACACCTGCATGACGCTGCGCGGCGTCCAGGCCACCGGGGCGACGACGATGACCTCCACTCTCCTCGGTCTGCTGCGCAGCGACGCGCGATCCCGCAGTGAGTTCCTGGCCCTGACCGGCCTGCCTCACTGACAGCGACCACGGGGCGGGGGCAGGGCAGGCGCGTATCGAGTCGAACGAACTCGCCGCGCTGCCGTTGCCGTTGACCGGGTCCCTGGCCGGGTCGGGTCGGGTCGGGTACGTGGGGCATGTCGCGCGGGGCGGGGGGTAGCCGGGCGGCATCCCCGACGTGCAGCCACCTTTGCCCGACCCGAGGAGAATCAGTGCCCGAGAAGAACATTTTCGTGATCGGCCTCGACGACGCCAACCTGGACACCTTGCACAGCGTGCCCGACGCCCGGGAGTACCGCTTCCATCCGCTCCTGACCACGCAGGAGCTGCAGGTGGGCGAGGTGTCCGTGCCCGCGCTGCTGGAGAAGGCAGTGGGCATACTTGACGCCTTCGATGGCAGCGTCGACGCCATCGTCGGGTACTGGGACTTCCCCGTGAGCACGCTCGTGCCGATCCTGAGCGAGCGGTACGGCACGCGCAGCACCTCTCTGGAGTCGGTCGTCAAGTGCGAGCACAAGTACTGGAGTCGGCTGGAGCAGCAGAAGGTCGTGGACGAGCACCCGCGCTTCGGCACGGTCGATCTGGAGGCTCGGGATCCGCGCCCGCCCGAGGGTGTCCGTTACCCGATGTGGCTCAAGCCGGCGCTGTCGTACTCGTCGGAGCTCGCCTTCGGTGTGAAGAACGAAGAGGAGTTCCGCGCGGCGGTGGACAAGATCCGCGAGGGCGTCGCCCGCGTCGGCCGGCCGTTCCAGTACATCCTCGACCGGCTGGACCTGCCGCCGGAGATGCAGGGCGTCGGAGGCCAGGTGTGTCTCGCCGAGGAAGCGCTCTCCGGCATCCAGGTCGCGGTCGAGGGCTATGTCCACGGCGGCGAGGTCACCGTCTACGGCGCACTGGACTCCATCAACTACCCCGACAGCTCGTCCTTTCTGCGCCACCAGTACCCCTCCACGCTCCCCGAGCCCGTCGTGCGGCGTCTGCACGATGTCTCCGAGCGCGTGATACGGCAGATAGGGATGGACGCGGCGACGTTCAGCATCGAGTACTTCTACGACCCGCGGACCGACGCGATCAACCTGCTGGAGATCAATCCCCGGCACTCGCAGTCGCACGCCGAACTGTTCGAGTACGTCGACGGTGTGCCCAACCACCACTGCATGCTCAGCCTCGCGCTCGGCAGGAACCCTGAACTGCCGGACGGCGCGGGGCGCTACAAGACCGCCGCCAAGTGGTACTACCGGTGGTTCGCCGACGGTGTGGTGCACGACGTGCCCTCGGACGAGGACCTGCGGCGTATCGAGCGGGAGATCCCTGGCGTGCGGGTCGACATGGTGCCCGAGGAGGGGCAGCGGCTGTCTCAGATGCCCGAGCAGGACAGCTACAGCTTCGAACTGGCCCACATCTTCACCGGGGGCGACAGCGAAGAGGACCTGCGCGAGAAGTACGACCGCTGCGTGGCCGCCTTGAACCTCACCTTCGACCGGGCAGCGCCCGACGACCCCGCCGGGGAGAGTGTCTGAGGGAGGCCGTCGGACCGGTGTGCCGGACAGGATCCTGGGCAGCCGCCCAGCCGAGCCGAAAAGGAGGGAGAGGGCCGGCCGTATGCGTTATGTGAGCAACCTGCCCCACGCGACAACGGAAGAGGAGCACGTCGCCGTCCCCATGTCCGACGGCGTCCGTCTGTCGGCCCGGATCTGGCGTCCCGTCTCCTCCGACGCGGAACCGGTGCCGGCCGTGCTGGAGTACATCCCGTACCGCAAACGCGACCTGTCCTCGGTACGCGACTCCGTCCATCACCCCTACATCGCCGGTCACGGCTACGCCTGCGTCCGTGTAGACCTGCGGGGCACCGGGGAGTCGGAAGGGATTCTGGCGGACGAGTACCTGGAACGGGAGCAGAGCGACGCCGAGGAGATCCTCGCGTGGCTGTCGGAGCAGCCCTGGTGCGACGGGAACACCGGCATGATGGGCATCTCCTGGGGCGCGTTCGCCGCCCTCCAGGTCGCCGCCCGCCGGCCGCCGAGCCTGCGGGCCATCGTCATCGCGTCCTTCACCGACGACCGGTACGCCGACGACATGCACTACATGGGCGGTGCGCTGCTGTCGGACAACCTGGCCGAAGCGGGCACCATGTTCGCCTACGCCACCTGCCCGCCGGACCCGGCCGTCGTCGGCGAGCGCTGGCGCGAGATGTGGCAGGAACGCCTGGAGAACACCCGTCCGTGGGCGCTGGAATGGCTGCGACACCAGCGCCGCGACGCGTACTGGCGGCACGCCTCGATCTGCGAGGACTACCAGGCCGTACGCTGCCCCGTCCTGGCCTCCAGCGGCTGGGCGGACGGCTATTCCAACGCGGTGACGCGTCTGCTGGGGAACCTGGACGTGCCCCGCAAGGGTCTGATCGGCCCGTGGTCGCACAAGTATCCCCACCTCGGCGAGCCGGGCCCGGCCATCGGCTACCTGCAAGAGGTCGTCGCCTGGTGGGACCACTGGCTCAAGGGCGTCGACAACGGGGTCATGGACGGGCCGATGCTCCGGACCTGGATGCAGGACAGCGTGCCGCCCTCCACGTCCTACGAATCCCGGCCCGGCCGCTGGGTGGGCGAACCTGCCTGGCCGTCACCACATGTCCGGCCGACCGCCCATCCCCTCAGCAGGCACCGCATCGGCGCCCCCGGTGAGGCGACGTCGGGCAAGGAAGCCCTGACCGTGCAGTCGCCGCTGTCCGTAGGGCAGTTCGCCGGCAAGTGGGCCTCGTACAACGCCCCGCCCGACCTGCCCTACGACCAGCGCGAGGAGGACGGCGGCTCACTGGTCTTCGAGACCGACGCGCTCACCGAGCGGGTCGAGATCCTGGGCTCCCCCAGCGTCGAACTGGACCTGTCGGTCAGCGAACCGGTCGCCATGGTCGCCGCGCGGCTGTCGGACGTGGCCCCTGACGGCAGCGCCACCCGCGTCACCTACGGCCTGCTCAATCTCACCCATCGCGAGGGGACGGGCGTGCCGGAGCCGCTGGAACCGGGTGCCCGGTACCGGGCCACCGTCCGGCTCAACGGCGTGGCGCAGGCCTTCCCGCCCGGTCACCGCATCCGGCTGTCGTTGTCCACCTCCTACTGGCCGCTCGCCTGGGCACCGCCCCGACCGGTGCTGCTCAGCGTCTACGAGGGCACCAGCAGCCTGACCCTGCCCCTGCGACCGGCGGACGCGCCCGACGGCCTTCCCCAGAGCCCCTTCGGCGAGCCCGAGGGCACAGCCCCCCTCACCACCACCCGGCTGACACCCCCTGAGCAACGCTGGGAGGTCACCCGGGACCTGGTCGGCTACCGGTCCGCGCTCGAGATCGTCAAGGACCGCGGCATGGTGCGCTACGACGACATCGGCCTCGACGTGGGCCTGCGGGCGTACGAGAAGTACAGCGCGGTCGCCGACGACTTCACGTCGGTCAGCGGGGAGAGCGCCTGGACCATGCGCTTCCGCCGGGACGACTGGGACGTACGGGTGGAGACCCGGACGGCGCTGACGTCGAGCGAGACCGAGTTCTTCGTCGACGCGACTTTGGACGGCTTCGAGAACGACCGCCGGGTCTTCTCCCGTACGTGGAACGAGACACTGCCCCGCGACCACCTGTGAGGCAGCCGGACCGGAGGAACGCCTCCGGTCCGGGCGAGGCGCCGGAGTCAGCCGCGGGCCGGGGCGGGCGGGCACGGCGGGTGGGAGAGCGCTCAGCAGACCTGCCCACCCGCCGCGGTCAGGCCTGCGCGGCCCGCCGCCACGCCGACTCGCGCAGGAGCCGCAGGCCGTTGAGGCCCACCAGCACCGTGGAGCCCTCGTGGCCCGCGACTCCGAGCGGCAACGGCAGGTGCCAGACCAGGTCCCAGACCACCAGCACGCCGATGCACACGGACGCGATCACCAGGTTCTGCACGACCAGCCGGCGGGCACGCCTCGACAGCGCCACGACGGCGGGGACCGCGGCCGCCTCGTCGCGCACCACCACGGCGTCCGCGCTCTCCAGCGCCAGGTCGGAGCCCGCACGGCCCATGGCCACGCCTGCGGTCGCGGCGGCCAGCGCGGGCGCGTCGTTGACGCCGTCGCCCACGACGAGCACCCTGTCGCCCGCCCGTTCCCACTCCTGCACCGCCGCGACCTTGTCCTGCGGCAGCAGCGCGGCCCGTACGTCGGTGATGCCGACCTCGTCCGCCACCCGGGCCGCCGCACGCGGGTTGTCGCCCGTGAGCAGTGTCGGCCCCGCGCCGGTGAGACGGGCGAGGGCCGCGACGGCCTCCGGGGCACCGTGCCTGAGCCGGTCCTCGACGGCCAGCACGGCGACGGGTTCGCCGTCCACCTCCACCACGACGGCCGTCCGGCCGTCGGCCTCCATCGCCGTCGCCTCGGCGCTCTCACCAGTGAGCAGAGCGGCGGGGCTGCCGACGCGTACCGTGCGTCCGGAGACCTGCGCGGAGACGCCTCGCCCGGGAGCCGACTCGAACTGCCGCGCCTCCGGCAGCCGCAGGCCGCGTTCGCGTGCCGCCGTGACCACGGCACGGCCCAGCGGGTGCTCGCTGTGGTGTTCGGCCGCCGCGGCGAGCGTCAGCGCCGTGTCCTCGTCGAGGCCGCCGGCGGGCAGCAGACGTACCTCCGCGACGCGCGGCGCCCCTTCGGTGAGTGTGCCGGTCTTGTCGAGCGCGACGCGTGTGACGGACGCCAACGACTCCATGGCCACAGCGGATTTGACGAGGACTCCGTGACGTCCGGCGTTCGCGATCGCGGACAGCAGCGGCGGCATGGTCGCCAGCACGACGGCGCACGGCGAAGCGACGATCATGAACGTCATGGCCCGCAGCAGGGTGCTGGTGAAGTCGGCGCCGAAGGCGAGCGGCACGGCCAGCAGCGCGAGGGTGGCGACCACGACCCCTGTGGAATACCGCTGTTCGATCTTCTCGATGAACAGTTGGGTGGGTGCCTTGGTGGCACTGGCCTCCTCGACCATCGCGACGATCCGAGCGATCACGGACCCGGCGGCGTCCGCGTCGACGCGGACGCGGAGCGAGCCGGTTCCGTTGAGGGTGCCGGCGAAGACGGTGTGGCCGGCGAAGCGGTCGACGGGGAGCGGCTCGCCGGTGATGGTCGCCTGGTCGACCTCACTGGCGCCCTCGAGCACGGTCCCGTCGGCGGGCAGGCGCTCTCCGGGCCGCACCAGAACGGTGTCCCCCACCCGCAGGTCGGACACGGGGACGGTCTCCTCCGTGCCGTCCGTCAGGCGCAGGGCCTGCGCCGGTGCGAGGTCGAGCAGGCCGCTGACCGAGTCGGCGGTGCGGCGGGTCGCGAGAGCCTCCAGCGCGCCCGACACGGCGAAGATGACGATCAGCAGCCCGCCGTCGAGGAACTGCCCGATGGCCGCGGCCCCGACGGCCGCCACCACCATGAGCAGGTCCACGTCGAGGGTCTTCTCGCGCAGGGCCCGCAACCCTTCCAGGCCGGGCTCCCAGCCGCCGGCCGCGTAGCAGAGGGCGTAGAGCGGACCCCACGTCCAGGCCGGGGCGCCGCCGAGGTCGAGCGGCAGGGCGCACAGGAACGCGACGGCGGACAGTGCCGCCCAGCGGACCTCGGGCAGCGCGAACAGCCGGGTGCGCCGCCTGCCCGGTGCCGCCCGAGGTGTTGCTGCGGGCCGCGCGGTGGTGGCGTCGCGCACCGGCGTGGCGGTCGGGGACGTCGGCGGCGTCGGAGGAACCATCGGGAGCACACCTCTTCTTCGGGTTCCGGGGCACGGGGTGTGGGCGGAACCCGACCACCATAGCGGAATACATGAAGAGGTCTTCATTCGTTACTTCTGTCGCGCGGCTACGATGTGCCCCATGGGACACGGAGTCAGCGGCGGGACCACCCCGGCCGCGCATCTGGACGCGGACTCCGCGGCGACCATCGCCGCCACCCTGCAGGCGCTCGCGACGCCCTCCCGCCTCATGATCCTCACGCGGCTGCGCCAAGGCCCGTGCGGAGTGACCGAGCTCGCGGAGGCGGTCGAGATGGAGCAGTCCGCCGTCTCCCACCAACTGCGACTGCTGCGGGCGCTCAGCCTCGTCTCCGGCACCCGTCAGGGCCGGCGCATCGAGTACAGCCTCTACGACAACCACGTCGCCCAACTGCTCGACGAGGCCGTCTACCACATCGAGCACCTTCGGCTGGGCACCCGCGACGTGCCGGAGCCGGCCGACAGCGAGTAGCCGGCGCGGCGCCCCCGTCGCCGACTCCGGCGCCCTGCTCGGCGCTCGTTCGGCGGGCCGGACCGCGGCCCGGCCCATCGGCCCCCCTTGAAGCGGCAGGCCACAGGGCCGCTCCTGGCGTCGTTCCCGTCGAGGTGCGTGTCCCGAGATCCGCGGAACTTCCGGGCGGGGCCACCAGGAGAACGTGAGCACCTTCGGGCGGCTGGTGGCCGTTCGCTGACCCGCCGTCCGGAACGGGCCGTGCCGGACCGTCGCGGTCGGTGACGCCCCGCTGCGGCGCGACGGCCTGACGCATTTACCGGCCTCGGGGAACATCGGTACAGCGGTTATCGGTGAGAACGATCATGGCCGTCTAGCACAGTGATCCGATTCGCCGCTGGGGTTCTGTGAAACGCCTCCGGGCCCGGTCCGAGGCTGGCTACGGTCCGGCTCGTGCCGGTGGAATTTCTGAGCGATGAGCAGGCCGAGGCGTACGGGACGTTCGCCGAGGCCCGAGCTGGAGCGGTTCTTCTTCCTGGACGACGTGGACCGGGACCTGATCGCCCTGCGGCGGACAGAGCATCACCGGCTCGGCTTCGCGCTCCAGATGTGCACGGTGCGGTACGTCGGTCTGTTCCTGGAGGACCCGCTCGCGGTGCCGTGGCCAGTGGTCGAGCATCTGGCCGTGCAGCTCGGCATCGAGGACCCGTCGGTGGTCAAGCGGTACACGGAGCGGCGCCAGACGCTGTATGACCACGCGTGGGAGATCCGGGACTCCTACGGCTACCCCCCTACGAGGACGCCGAGTGGGGCCGGCGGTTCCGTACGTTCCTGCACGGGCGGGCGTGGACGCACGCCGAGGGCCCGAAGTCGCTGTTCGACCACGCGGTGGGCTGGCTGCGCCGTCACCGGGTTCTGCTGCCCGGGGTGTCGGTGCTGGCCCGGCAGGTTTCGGAGGTGCGGAAGGTCGCGGAGAAGCGGCTGCACGCCACCGTCGCGGGCGCCGCCCGCCGCGCGGACCCTGCGCTGCCCGGCGATCTGGTGGCGACGCTGAAGACTCCGGAGGGCTCCCGGTTCTCGGAGCTGGAGCGGCTGCGCCGGCCGCCGACGCGGACGACGGGGACGGCGTTCGCCCGCGCGCTGGAGCGGGTGGACGAGATCGGCGCCTTCCAGCTCGGGCGGCTGAAGCTGTCGCAGATCCCGCCGAACCGGATGGCGTCGCTGGCCCGGTACGCGCTGGGGTCGAAGGCGGCGTTGCTGGAACGGGCGTCGGAGCCCAAGCGCACGGCGATGCTCACCGCGGTGATGCGTCACCTGGAGGCGAAGGCGATCGACGAGGCCCTGGACCTGTTCCAGGTCCTCATGGCCACCCGGCTGCTGAGCACGGCGAAGCGGAAGACGGAGAAGGAGCGGCTGTCCACGCTGCCGCAGCTGGAGAAGGCGTCGCGCACGCTCGCGCGGGCAGCGAAGGTGCTGTTGGAGGAGCTGGAGCTGGTCGAGGAGCACGGCGCGGATGTGGATGTGGCCGCGCTGTGGGCGGCGGTGGAGGAGGTCGCGCCGCGCGCCGCGGTGCTGACGGCGGCGGCCACGGTGGTGGCGCTGGTGCCCGAGGACGAGGGCTCGGCGGAGGTCGCGATGCGGGCCGCGCTCGCGACCCGGTACGCCACGGTGCGGCCGTTCCTGTCGCTGCTGGGCGAGTCGAAGGGCGCCTACGACCTGCTGCGCATGTTCGGACGCGAGGGGCGCCCGACCCCGCTGGGTGCGGCGTTCGCCGAGTACGGGCGGATCGCCAAGACCGAGCACCTGCTGCGGGTGGTCGACCCGGTCGACGACACCTACCGCCGTCAGATGAACCGCCAGCTCACCGTGCAGGAGTCCCGCCACAAACTGGCCCGGGACGTGTGCCACGGCAAGCGCGGCACCATCCACCAGGCGTACCGCGACGGCATGGAGGACCAGCTCGGCGCGCTCGGCCTGGTCCTCAACGCCATCGTGCTCTGGACCACCCGCTACATCGAGGCCGCCGTCGTCCAGCTCCAGGCCGAGGGCCACGAGCTCCGGGAGGAGGACGTCGCCAGGCTCTCCCCGCTCAAGCACCGCAACCTGAACCTGCTCGGCCGCTACAGCTTCACCCCGAGCGTCCCATCCGCCGGCGCCCTGCGCCCGCTGCGCGACCCGGACGCGTCGGAACTGGACGAAGACGAGACCGGCGCGGAATGAATCCGGCCCGCCGTTGCCTGCGGCCCGGCACAGGCTCGCCCGGTTGGTCAGAGGAGGGCGCCGCCGGAGACCTCGATGCGCTGGGCGGTCATCCAGCGCAGGCCCTCGGACGCCAGCGTGGCGATGGCGTCGCCGATCTCCTCGGGTTCGCCGACGCGGCCGAGCGCGGTCTGCCCGGCGAGACCCTGGCGCATCTCGGCGTCATCCCGCATGGCACCGCCGTTGAAGTCGGTGGCGGTCGGCCCCGGGGCAATGGAGTTGACCCGGATGCCGCGGGGGCCGAGTTCTGCGGCCAGAGTGCGGCTCAGGGCCTCGACGGCGGCCTTCGAGGCGGAGTAGACCGAGGTCGCGGGACTGGTGTGGCGAGTCAACGACGACGAGACGTTGATGACGCGGGCGCCCTGCGCCAGCAGCGGCACAAGCGACTGGATGAGGAAGAACGTGCCCCGCACGTTCGTGCCGAACACCGTGTCGAAGTCGTCGGCCGTGACAGCTTCCAGCGGGCCGAAGACACCCACCCCCGCGTTGTTGACCACGATATCGAGCCGCGAAGCCCCCCAGCGCTCAAGCAGTCCGCTCAGCTCGGAAGTGAAGGCTCCGAAAGAGGAGACGTCGCTGATATCGAGACCCACGACAGCGGCAGTCCCGCCCGCAGCGTGCACTTGCTGCGCCGTCTCCTCGGCCCCGGCCGCATCACCGCGATGGGTGACCACGACCCGCACCCCGCGCGCCGCCAGGGCAAGAGCCGTACTCCGACCCAGGCCACGGTTCGCACCGGTCACCAAAGCGATCCTTTCGACTGTCATCAGCTGCTCCCTCATCGCACGGCACCCGAGAGACGGCGGGCGCCGCAATCAGATGCGAGTCGCTTGACTCGCCTTTCCATCGCACCGTAGGCATGCCAAAGGAGGCGAGTCAAGTGACTCGCCTCGGATCTAGGGCATACTGCACGCATGGCAGCAGAGCTCTCCACACATCACCGCCGCCTCGCCCAGCAAAAGCGTGAGGCGATCATCTCCGCAGCCACGGACCTCTTCCTGAACCGCGGTTACGACGGCACTTCCCTCGCCCGCATTGCCGAAGGGGCGGCAGTCTCGAAGTCCACCCTGTTCAAGCAGTTCCCCACCAAGGCAGCCCTCTTCGAGGCCATCGTCACCGAGTCCTGGCAGCGTGACGCCGGAGGCACTGTCGCACGGCCTCAGGCCGGAGACCTGCGTTCCGGCCTGACCTCCCTCGGCCACCGCTACGCCGACCTGATCGGCCGGCCCGGCATGACAGCCCTGTTCCGCATCGTCATCGCCGAGCTGCCCCGCTTCCCCGAACTGGGACGGATGCAGTTCCAGCTCGGCAAGCTGCCCTACTTCACCTCAGTCCAGCACTACCTGGAGTCGGAGCACGAGGCCGGTAACGCCGACGTCCCGGACGCCGAGAGCGCCGCCAACCAGTTCCTCGGGATGATCGCCAACTACGTCCTGTGGCCCCGCATGCTGCTGACCGACTGGAACCCCGCAGCCTCTGACATCCGCTACGCCGTCGAGCAGGCTGTAGAGACCATGCTCGCCCGCTACACCTCCGATCGACCAGCCTGATCCGAAGCCGGAATTCGTACGCCGGCACCGGGTGCTGGAGGGGCCCGCGGAGCTGCGGCCGTGCGGACCTTCGCTGTCGGCAAACGATCGTTTGACGACAGGCGGGCGACGCGTCCAATGAACCCGTGCAATCCGGGGCTTCGTGACGGCGCGAATCCAAACAGATCCGATGGCGATGCTGACAGGGTTTGGTGACAGATAAGGTCCGATCCTCCGTCAGGAAGGGGCCTCCGGTGGCGAACCTGGTCTACAGACGGGTCTCGACCGACCAGCAGTCCACCGCTCGGCAGGACCTCGTCCTGGACGAGGCCGGGCTCGAGGACCCGATCGTCTTCGAGGAGGACCCCGGCACCTCCAGCCGCCTCCACCCGCTCCAGCGCCCGAAGTTCGGCGAGCTGCTCACCTACGCGCGGCCAGGCGACACCGTGCACATCTCCGAGATGTTCCGCCTCGTGCGCGGCAACCAGCACATCCTCGACGTGCTCGACATCCTGCACCGTGACCGTCTCGCCCTGCGCATCCACGACGGCGCGTTCTCCGCGATGGACCTCACCGCCCGCCACCCGCGCACCGGCGAGCTGCTGTCCACCGTGAAGTTCATGGTGCAGACCCTCGCCGCCGCCGGCGAACTCCAGCGCGAGCTGACCTACGACGGACTGCGCGCCGCCGAGGCCAAGGGCAGCAAGGGCGGACGCCGCCCCGCCGTGGCGGCCGCGCAGACCGCCGACGTACGCGCCGTGTACCTGGAAGGCCGCTCCATCGCCGCCCTCGCCCGCGACCATCACGTCAGCCGCGGCGCGATCCGTACCGCCGTCGCCGACCTCCTGCCCGATCACTCCGCCACCGAGGAGGACGCGCCCGCCCCGGAGTTGCCAGTCACCCTCGACATGCCAGGCAAGGTCGCCGACTACCTCCGCACCACGGAGCTGGAGCCCGCCGAGCGGGCCGCGCTCGACCAGGGGACGACCGTACGGCGCGGCCAGGGCTACACCCTGCGCGTCGGCGCCGTCCCCGCCGTACACCGCCAGCTCCTCGACCGCTGCCAGCCGCTCGACGGCGGCCACGGCCTCCCCGCGGTCCCGGCCCAGCGCAAGGCCCGCCGCGAGTACGAGAACCGGGTCAGCGCCCTCAAGCCCTGACCAAGATTGTTCTCACCGATAACCGCTGTACCGATGTTCCCCGAGGCCGTTTACGGCTCCGCCCTTCCGGCTGCCCCTGTCCGCCAAGGCGGCAAAGCCCACCGAGCCGTCGCTGCGAAGGCCTGCGCGCGGCCACGGGACCCGGCCGTTGTGTGCTCGGCGCCTTCTCGGGTAACCGGAGCGCGTGGACCCGACAGGAGGTGGACCCGATGAGCAATTTCCATCGCACGGCCACGGACGAGCCGGTCGGTGAGCTCGTCAGCCGTGCCTCGCAGCAGATCTCCCAGCTGGTGCGGGAAGAGATGCAGCTGGCCCGGGCCGAGATGAGCGAGAAGGGCAAACGGTTCGGCATGGGCGGCGGGCTGTTCGGGGGCGCCGGCCTGGTCTCGGTCCTTGCCCTGCAGGCGCTGGTCGCCACCGCGATCATCGCACTCGCACTGGTCCTGCCGTGGTGGGCGGCGGCACTGATCGTCACCGGAGTGCTGTTCGTGATCGCCGCGATCCTCGGCGCGGCCGGAAAGAAGAGCATTCGGCGGGCCGGACCGCCCAAGCCGCAGGAAACGATCAGCAGCGTGCAGCGCGACGTCCGTGAGATCAAGGAAAGGGCACACCGATGAACACTTCCCGGCGAGGCAGCAGCAGGGATCCGAGCGCCCTCTCGGCCGATGAGCTGCGCACGCAGATCCAGCACACCCGCGACGAACTCGGCGAGACGGTGGAGGCGCTCGCGGCCAAGGCCGACGTCAAGAGCCGGGCCAAGGAGACGGCCGCGGGCATGAAGGACCAGGTGGGCCTCAAGGCCACCCGTGCCAAGGAGCAGGTGGCAGCCACCGCGGCCGCGGTGGGCGACACCATCCGCGAGAAGACCCCTCACCCGCGCCACGAGCACCACGCCGCACACGCGGCACACGCAGAACACGGCAGCAACACAAAGCTGCTCGCCGGAGCGGGAGCAGGGTTCGCCGTGGCCGTCGTCCTCCTGATGCTGGTCAAGCACAGGAGGCACCGGTGAAGGCATCGAAGGTCTTCTACAAGCCCGTGGGTCTGGCGATCGGTGCCACGAGCGGCGCCGTGGCGGGGGCGGTGTTCGGCCAGGTGTGGAAGAAGCTGGGCCACGACGAGGACGCGCCGGACGCGACCGACGAGGGCCGCAGCTGGCGGGAGGTGCTGCTCGCCGCGACCCTCCAGGGCGCGATCTTCGCTGTCGTCAAGGCTGCCGTCGACCGCAGCGGTGCGGTCGCCACGAAACGGCTCACCGGCACCTGGCCCGGCTGACACGCCGTGGCCGGCCTCGCTCCCGCTTCCCCTCCGCTTACCGGGCCCGGGCGCCGCGGACGCCCGGGCCGGTGAGCTCTGTCAGTGATTCCCAATCAGGTTTGTCAAGGGCTGCGGTAGCGAGCGGTGACCGTTTTATGCCGCTGCGAGGCCACGTTGAGGTGGCTCGACGGTGAAGGTCCGCTGGTCGCGTATGAGGGCCCACAAGACGTCGAGGCGGCGCCGGGCGAGGGCGAGGACAGCCTGCTTGTGCGACTTGCCCTCGCTCCTCTTGCGCTCGTAGAAGGTCCTGGACGTCGGACAGCACCGGGCGGCGACCTGGGCGGACAGGTAGAAGACACGCAGGAGGCGGCGGTGGTAGCGGCGTGGTCGGCGCATGTTGCCGCTGATGCGTCCGGAGTCCTTGGGGACAGGGGCCAGGCCGGCGATGCCGGCCAAGCGACGGGAACTGCCGATGGCGTCCAGGTCGCCGCCGGTGCAGGCGATGAACTCGGCGCCGAGGAGGCTGCCCATGCCCGGCATGCTGGTGATCGCCGCAGCGTGCCGGTGCTCGCGGAACCGCGCCTCGATCAAGGCGTCGGTGCGGGCGATCTCTTCGTCCAAGGCCATCACCGCGGCGGCCAGGGTGCGGACCATGGCCGCCGCGGTCCTCTCACCGGGAATCGCCGTGTGCTGGGCCTGTGCCGCCTCCACTGCGGTGGCCGCCACCGTCTGGGCGTTTCGCACCTTGCGGTTCGACAGCCAGCCGGCCAGGCGGGTCTGGCCGATCCGGCGCAGGGCCGTCGGCGTCTGGTAGCCGGTCAGCAGGACGAGCGCGGCCTTGGAGGTGCTGTAGTTGAAGGCGCGTTCCAGGGCGGGGAAGTACTCCAGGAGTTGGGCGCGCAGCCGGTTGATCGCGCGGGTGCGGTCGGCGGTGAGGTCATAGCGGCGGGCGGTGAGGATCCGCAGGTCGACGGCGATCTCGTCCTGTTCCCGCAGGGGGTGCAGGTCGCGGCGCATGCGGGCCTGGTCGGCGATGACGTAGGCGTCCTTGGCGTCCGTCTTGCCGTCGCCCCGGTAGGAGCCGGATGCGTGGTGGACGGTCCGGCCCGGGATGTAGAGGACTGTCTGTCCATGGGCGGCCAGCAGCGCGATCAGCAGTGCGGCACCGCCCGCGTTCAGATCGACGGCCCAGGTCACCGGCTCGCCCTCGCTCAACTCGAGGACATCGCCGATCAGCTCGAGCAGAGTCGTCTCATCGTTGGCCACCCGCCGTGACAGCCTTCGCTCGCCTTCGGCGTCGATCACCGTGCAGTGATGCTCGCTCTTGCCCGCGTCCGTTCCCGCCCACAGTTGCGGCACTCGTGCCTCCTCGAGGATCCGTGTTCCTGGTCCCGGCAGACGACCACGCCGACGTGTCCTTACGAAGCGATGAGGTTCGCGCATCCCAATGAGTGGCCGTGTCGTCGCGGGGTGCCGGGCGGCCAATCACTGAAAGCCACATCATCGGCATGAGCTTTTTGAGCCACACCCGGCACCCCTGGGCCTCCCGATCGTACGAATGAGCGGAACGGACCCGCCAAGAAGGTAAGGAGCTCTCTCCGTGTGAGCCCTGTCCGTGTCCACAAGGGCGCGTCGCCGGGTCGGTCCTGCCGCCGAGACGGGTCACCGGACGGGCACAGAGCGGAATGCGCGCCCGCCGAGGGCCGAGCCTGCCGAAGGAGGCGCCGGCGCGGGGGCGTTCGGCGGTGCGGGCGTTCGGCTGATTGTCTTCCGCGAATGCGGATACACGGGCCATATGACCCGTTTTGCGAATCTGCGGCATCGTCACGAAGAAGCCCCCCGTCACGAGGCCGACCGTGCCACCGACACGGGACCGCAGCCCGCTGCCGGCACGGAGAAGGAGCCCGGCCCCGACCGAAGTGTGGAGCGCAACGCTCCGGACAGGCCGACCGACATGCCCAAGAGCTCGTTCGGACAGGTGCTGCGCCGCACATTCAAGGAGTTCAAGGACGACGAGCTGACCGACCGTGCCGCCGCTCTGACCTACTACGGCATTCTGGCGCTGTTCCCGGCCCTGCTGGTGCTCGTCTCCCTGCTCGGCATCATGGGCGAGAGCACCACGCAGAAGGTGCTCGACAACATCCAGCAACTCGCCCCGGGCCCGGCCCGCGACATCATCACCAACGCCGTCACCCAGCTTCAGGGCAGCTCGAGCACCGGCTCGATCCTGGCGATCGTGGGCCTGCTCGCCGCCCTGTGGTCCGCGTCCGGCTATGTGGCCGCGTTCATCCGCTCCTCGAACGCCGTCTACGACGTACCCGAAGGCCGGCCCGCCTGGAAGGTGCTGCCGGTCCGCCTCGGTGTGACTCTCGCCCTGATGATCATGGCCTGTGTGAGCGCCCTCATCGTCGTACTCTCCGGAGACATCGCTCAGCAGCTCGGTACGGCGCTCGGCGTCGCGGACACCGCAATGACGGTCTGGACGTACGCCAAGTGGCCGCTGCTCGTCGTGCTGGTCAGCTTGATGGTCGCGCTTCTGTACTGGGCCACGCCCAATGCCAAGGTCCGGGGCTTCAAATGGATCAGCCCCGGCAGCTTCATCGCCGTGGTGATCTGGCTCGCCGCGTCGGCCGGCTTCGCCTTCTACGTGGCGAACTTCGGCTCCTACAACAAGACGTACGGCACCCTCGCCGGCATCATCATCTTCCTCGTCTGGCTGTGGATCACCAATCTGGCCATCCTCCTCGGCCTCGAGTTCGACGCGGAACTCGCCCGCGTCCGCGCGCTCGCCGGGGGCCACCCGAAGGACGCGGAGCCCTACGTCGAGCCCCGTGACACTCGCAAGTGGACCGACGAGGACCGACGGCGAATGAGCTGACGGCGCCCGGTCGGCCCACCGGGTCGACGACGAGGCCGGTATCGACGGCGAGGGCCGCGTGACACCCGCGGCCCTCGGCCGACCCGGCCTCAACTGCCGTGCGCTGCCCCAGCCGTCGGCCGTCCGGTCACGATCCGTCGGCCTCCACGATCCGCCATCGGCCGACCTCCTGGTACTGCGAGTCGTAGACGGCCGACCCGTCGCCCGGCTTCAGCGCGTAGTGGTTCAGGTTCCCGCCCCAGTAACGGAGGATGCGGCCCAACTCGCCCGCCGTTTCCTCTGCCGGCCGCGCGGCGTCCACGTCGACCTCCAGAACGAACTTCACGTCCCTCGTCTCCCCTCACTGAACGGTTCGGCACCGCCCACAACGGGCCGGGCCTGCGGTTTCAATTGTTTCATTCAAGTGCTATGAGAGACTTTGAGGACCGACACCGCAGGTCGGCCCATGGACATGCCCGATAAGTCTCAACCAGTGGTGAGGCGCCAGAGTGAACCGTCGGGCGCCGACGGCCGAGGGGGTGGTGACGTGGGTGACCGGCTGCGAGCCGTCGACCTCGCGCGGACGGCCGGGATCTCGGTCCAGCAGGTCCGCAACTACGTGGACACGGGGGTCCTGCCACCGGTCGAACGCACCGCCAGTGGTTACCGCGTCTTCACCACCGCGCACGCCGAAGCCCTCGCCGCGGCTCGGGAGGCAGCCGCCGGCCACGGCTGGGCGACCACCCGCACCGTGATGCGAGCCGTCCACGACGGCGACCTCGAGACAGCGCTGGCCGCTCTCGACGCCAGTCATGCCCAACTGGACCGTGAACGCGCAGACCTGGCGGCGGTGCACGAGGCCCTGGGCACCGTCCTCGCGCACCCGGCGACCACAACAGCCACCTCGCCCACCGGCATGCGCATCGGCCAGGTCGCCCGCGCCGTGGGGGTCCGGCCTCCCGTGCTCCGGCTCTGGGAGGCCCGTGGTCTCCTGCGACCGGACCGTGAGCCGGGCACGGGATACCGCGTCTACTCCCGCTCGGAGTTCCACGCCGCACAGGTCGTCGCACTGCTGCGGCGAGGGCACTACCCGGTGGCCACCATCGAGGCCGTACTGGGCGAACTGCGGGCCACGGGCAGCCCCGACCGCGTGCTCGGCGAACTGAAGAACAGACAGCGGGATCTCCACCGCCGCAGCCTCCACCGGCTCAGGGCCTCCGCTGCCCTGCACGCCTACCTGCGGTACCTGGGCCGCACCACCTGACGCGTTCGTGCCTCGAGCCCGTGCGTATTCGAGGAGCTTGACCGTCCAGTCCCGCTGTTCCGGGGTGTCGGGAACAGCGAGGCCCCGGGCCTGCTCGAGCCGGTTCCACGCAAGGTCGTGATCGACGCCGTTGAGGACCAGGAGGGCTGCGGCGAGGAGAGAAGCGCGTCCTGTGCCGAAGCGGCAGTGGGTGACGACGTGCGCCCCCTCGCGAAGGCTCTCCGCGAGGTCCCGCAGCGCCGGCAGAACCGTGGCAAGGTCGGGAACGGTGCGGTCGGGTACGGGAACAGCAACGAACCGCAGTCCCGCGTCCGCCCCTGCCTCACGGGCGAGACCGAGTTCGTCGAGTTCGGCCGGTGTGAGTCCGCAGACGAGCACGTCGGCGCCGGCGGCGCGCAGGGCACTCATCTCGTCCTCGAGCCAGTCGCCGCCCCGGGGCCTGGCCATGGTGCTCAGCCGCCCGGGGCCGGGCAGATCGACGGTGAAGAGGCGAGGTCGCACAGCGGTGTCACTTTCGTTCGAACGGATGGGTCGTGAGCAGCAGGGTTCGTGAAATCGCCGAACCCTGCGGGGCGGGTGGGCCTCGGGGCACGCCCGAAGACGTGCAGGGCGCTCGTGCGGCGCCGATGCTGGTCCGTAGTGACGGCTCGGCCGGGCACGGGCGATGAGTTCCGCGCCGGCCGGCGGTCGGAACCAGTACACGGCCGACGACGGAGGCACAAGTGGCTCTGCGAACACTGCTGACCGGACACGGCCTCGTGGAGTCGCCACGATGGCGGGGTGACCGGCTGTACTTCTCCGACTGGTCCGCAGGCGAGGTGATCGCCGTGGACCTCGCCGGCCGGAGCGAGACGATCGCACGCGTGACGTCGCTGCCACTGTGCACCGCCTTCCTCCCGGACGGGCGGATGCTGCTCGTCTCGTCTTCCGACGGACTCCTGCTGCGCCGGGAGCGGGACGGGGCGCTGGTCAGGTATGCCGAGCTGGGCGGGCGGCCGGGCTGGAACGACATCGTCGTGGACGGCCGGGGCAACGCGTACGTCAACAGCATCGGCTTCGACATGATGGCCGGCGCGCCGTACGAGCCGGGCTTCGTCGCCCTGGTCACGCCGGACGGAACGGTTCGGCAGGTGGCCGACGGCCTGGCCTTCCCCAACGGCATGGCGGTGACCGCCGACAACTCGACCCTCGTCGTCGCCGAGTCCTACGGCCACTGCCTCGCGGCCTTCGACATCGACGCCGGCGGCGGGCTCTCCGGCCGACGGGTGTGGGCCCATCTCGGCGACGGCACACCGGACGGGATCTGCCTCGATGCCGCGGGCGCCGTCTGGTACGCCGACGTGCCCGGCAAGCGGTGCGTACGGGTCGCGGAGGGCGGGCAGGTCCTGCAGGCGGTGGAGCTGGACCGAGGCGGCTTCGCCTGCACGCTCGGCGGCCCCGACGGCACGACACTGTTCGTGGTCGCGGCCGAATGGAGCGACGGACCGGAACCGGTGCCGGCGGGAACCGGCCAGGTCCTCACGACAGAAGTCGGCGTACCGGCAGCGGGGTGGCCGTGACAGCTTGATCCCCTGCCTTGTCCGGGCGCCCCGCGCGGACCGGCTCCGGGCACCTCGGTGCGCCGGCGCGCCCCCTCCCCCGCTCCGCGACGAGTAAAGGCTCGCGTCCTGAACTCGCGCACAGCGCTGCCTGAAAGAGCCGCCGGATCGACCCGTCGCATCTATTGAAGCGCTTCGACAAGAGGTCTGGACAGTGCCGAACCCGTCGGATTACTGTCTATCCACATCCGAAGTCACCGACGCGGAGCGCATTGTCGAAGCGCTTCATCATCTGGAGATCCGATGGTCACACTCGCCGACGTAGCGCAGCACGCCGGAGTCTCGGCCAGCACCGTCAGCTACGTCCTGAGCGGGAAGCGGACCATCTCCGCGCTCACCCGGGAACGGGTCGAGCGCAGCATCACGGAGCTCGGTTACCACCCCAACGCCGGGGCCCGTGCGCTGGCGAGCAACAGGTCGAACATCATCGCCTTGATGATGCCGCTGCGCATGGACATGTATCTGCCGGTGATGACGGAGATCGCCATCGGGATCGCCACCCATGCCCGCGGTTACGGGTTCGACGTGCTGATGCTCACCAGCGAGGAGGGACCCGAGGCGGTCCACCGGGTGGTGGGCAGCGGGCTGGCCGACGCCATCATCCTCATGGACGTGGAACTGGACGACGCGCGGCTCCCGTTGCTCCGCGAGAGCGGCCGGCCGGCCGTACTCATCGGGCTGCCCGCCACGACCACCGGACTGACGTGCGTGGACCTCGACTTCACCGCCACCGGCGCGCTGTGCGCCGAGCATCTGGCGGCGCTCGGTCACCGTGAGATCGCCGTCATCGGAGAGGCACCCGCCGTCTACGAGCGGCGCACCGGTTTCGCCGAGCGGACCATCGACGGACTGCGCGCCCGGGCACGGGCCCTCGGGCTCCAGGTGCTGCACCGCCCCTGCGAGGGCAATTACGCGGCCATGGCCGGCGCCCTCGCCCAGATCTTCTCCGAACGCCCGGACGTCACGGGCTTCGTCGTCCAGAACGAGTCCGCCGTGGAGCCCCTGCTCGGTCTGCTGCGCCAGCAACGGCGGGCCGTGCCGGAAGACATCTCGGTGGTCGCGATCTGCCCGGAGCAGGTCGCCGTCCACGGATCCGTACGGCTCACCTCCGTCGCCATCCCGGCGCGCGACATGGCGCGGCACGCCGTCGAACAGGTCGTCGCCAAGATCGAGGGGCGGGCCGGCGACGAGGTCGTCCTTCTCGAGCCCGAACTCACCGTGCGCGCCAGCAGCGGTCCGGCGCCCGCTCCCTCCGCCTGAACCTCGCGTCCCAGCCCTTCCCAGCACACCGCAACGCACCGCGGTGCACCCCGAGAGTGCCCCTCTGACGCCCAGGAGTCCTACGTGGACCAGTCACCCAGCCTTGCCCAGTCCTCCCCCACCGTGGGTACCGTCCGCGAGTGCGACGGCGCTCTGGAGTGGAGCGGACGTCAGGAGACCGTGCGCATCGAGCCGTGGGGCCCGGACGCCGTCCGGGTCCGCGCCAGGATCGGAGGGCCGCTGCTCGACGGTCTGCCGGGCGCCCTGAGCGACGGCCCGCCCGGCAGTTCCTCCGCCGTCAAGACGGAGCAGGGCGCCGGCGTGCTGGTCAACGGGGCGATCACCGCCGAGATCGACGCCGAGGGGCTGCTGCGGTTCACGGCGACCGAGGACGGACGTGAACTCCTCGCCGAGGAGCGCGCCCACTTCTGGTGGCCCGGCTCCCGGCTCTACACCCCGAACGGCAACGGCTACCACCGCCTGGAGCAGCGCTTCGCCGCCTACGACGACGAGAAGCTGTACGGCCTCGGCCAGCACCAGCACGGCCTCTTCGACCAGAAGGGTGCGGTCGTCGACCTGGTCCAGCGCAACGCCGAGGTCGGCATTCCGGTGCTCACCTCCAGCCGGGGCTACACCCTGCTGTGGAACAACCCGGCGATCGGCCGGGTGGAGCTCGCGCGGACCGGCACCCGCTGGGTCGCCGACAGCGCGCGGCAGATCGACTACTGGATCACCGCGGGCGCACCGGCCGCGGCGCAGCAGCGCTACTCGGCGGTGACCGGCCGGACGCCGATGCTGCCGGAGTGGGCGGCGGGGTTCTGGCAGTGCAAGCTGCGGTACCGCACCCAGGAGGAACTGCTGTCCGTGGCCCGCGAGTACAAGCGGCGCGGCCTGCCGATCGACGTGATCGTCTGCGACTTCTTCCACTGGACGCACCTCGGGGAGTGGAAGTTCGACCCGGCCGAGTGGCCCGACCCGGCCGCCATGGTCCGGGAGTTGGAGGAGCTCGGCATCAGGCTCGTCGTCTCGGTGTGGCCGTCGGTGTCACCGCTGAGCGAGAACCACCGGCCGATGGAGCAGCGCGGGTTCTTCATCGGCACCGAGTACGGTCCGACGGCACACGCCGACTGGCCGGACAAGGAGGTCGCGGAGCCCGTCCAGGTCGCGTTCTACGACGCGACGAACCCGGCGGCCCGTGACTTCGTGTGGTCGCGGGTGCGGGAGAACTACCTCGAGCCGTACGGGATCCGCTCGTTCTGGCTGGACGCCTGCGAGCCGGAGCTCAAGCCGGGCTTCTCCGCGAACCTGCGCTACCACGCGGGACCGGGCCTCGAGGTCGGCAACCTGTATCCGCGCGAGAACGCCCGCACCTTCTACGAGGGGATGCTGGCCGCCGGCGAGGAGGAGGTCGTCACCCTCAACCGCTCGGCGTGGGCGGGCAGTCAGCGCTACGGGGCCGCCCTGTGGTCCGGTGACATCGGCACCGACTTCACCACTCTGCGGCACCAGATCGCGGCGGGGCTCAACACGGCGCTGTCCGGCATCCCTTGGTGGAACACCGACATCGGCGGCTTCCACGGCGGCGACCCGGACGACGAGGCGTACCGCGAGGTGATGATCCGCTGGTTCCAGTTCGGGGCGCTGTCCCCGCTGATGCGGCTGCACGGCTTCCGTGACCCCGGTATGCCGCTCGGTCCTTCGATGACGGGCGGCCCCAACGAGGTGTGGTCGTACGGGAAGCGGGCCGAGGAGGTCCTGTCCTGGTACCTGGGGCTGCGGGAGCGCCTCAAGCCGTATGTGCTGGAGCAGATGCGCGCCGCCCACGAGGAGGGCCTGCCGCCGATGCGTCCGCTGTTCCTGGAGTTCCCGGACGACGAGAGGGCGTGGGACGTCGCCGACGCCTATCTGTTCGGTCCGGACCTGCTGGTCGCGCCGGTGCTGGAGGCGGGGGCGACCGGTCGTGCGGTCCACCTGCCGGCCGGTGCCCGCTGGACGGATGCCTGGACGGGCGAGGAGTACGAGGGCGGGCGCACGGTGACGGTGAACGCTCCGCTGGAGCGGATCCCGCTGTTCCTGAGGGACGACGCCGAACTGCCGATCACCGGGTGACACGGGACCGCGGTGCGTCCGGCGGTGAGCCGGCCGCACCGCGGCGTTCTGCTGTGACGTCAGCTCGTCCGTACGCCGAAGTCGTGGGTCACGAAGTCCCGTCCGCCCGGCGACGAGGTGATCTCGTAGCCGAACTGGACGTCGCCGACGGTCACGTCACCGATCCATCCCTTGGTGTTCTTCAGCCAGGCGAGCACGGCCTTGAGGTCGACGGTGCCGGAGGTGGAGTCGCTGGTGCGCAGGAACGAGTAGACGGCGTTGGCGCCGTTGTCGCCCCGGTACACGTCCCAGGTGTGACCGCCGAGGCTCACCCTTCCCTGGCCGGTGCCCAGCGGCCCGACGGGGCCGTGGTGGTTGACCCAGAGCATGATCTCGTGGTCGTAGTCGCTGTCCCAGATGTCGTACGCGGTGTTGTACGCGCCGGCTGCGGGGACCGAGACGTTGTAGTGGCTGGTGAGTGTGGAGATGGCGCCGATCTTCTTGTTCACGACCTTCTTGGCGTTGGGATAGGACTTGATCCCGCCGGTTCCGGGGTGGTCGGCCCAGACGCCCCAGTCGGTGGCCGAGTCGGCCCAGATGGTCTGGGGTCCGGCTCCGGAGCCCCAGATGTTGTTGTAGAGGGTGTAGCCGCCGCTGTTCCAGGTGCCCCAGCGGTCGGAGGAGTACCAGACGGCCGCGTGCGCCGGGGCGGACGCGAGTCCGACGACGGCGAGCAGCGCGAGGAGCGGAGCGAGCGCCGCGCGCCGGAGTGCGCGGCCTGCGCCCTGTGTGGGGTGTGCCATGGAGTCCTTTCCATGGGTGGGGGGATCACGTCCTCCGGGGTAGTGAGAGGACGTGCTTCTCGTCGGCGACGAGAGCCATGGGGAAGCGGTCCGTGCCGGCGACCACTTCGACGGTCCGGTCGGCCGGTGACCGCAGCACGGCGGTGACGGACCCGTCGTGCCAGCTGAGGTCGAGCCTGGCGCCGAAGCGGGTGCGGACGCCTCGCAGGGTGCCCGCCGTGCAGCCGGGCAGGGGCGCGGGGAGCAGCACGAGACGGTTCGGGGTCGACTGGACCAGGCATTCGAGCAGTACGGCGGGGAGCGTGTGCGCGGCGTCCGCGTTGTAGACGTCGCGGCCGGGGTAGTGCGCGCTCATCAGCGAGTCGTGGAAGAAGTCACCGCCCAGCACCTGCCCGAGGGCCCGTCCGGCCCGGTCCCCGTCGCGGAGCCGGGCGGCGACGAGGGCGGTGTGCAGATGACCGTGCGCCGAGTCGTTCTCGGCGCCGCGCAGTTCGAGCGCGCGGTGGGCGGCTGCCGCGAGGTCCGGTGTGTCGTAGGGGTTGATCTCGTCGAGCGGCCAGACCGGGTAGAGGTGGCTGATGTGCCGGTGGTCGTAGTTGTCGTTCAGGCCGGCCGGGACCCATTCGGCCAGCGCGCCGTCGTCGTTGACGCGGTAGGCGGGCAGCCGGGCGGCGAGGTCCCGCCAGTGCGGGGCGCGTGGATGGCCGGGGTTGTGGGCGGCCGCGGTGGTGAGGGCGTGCCGGGCGGCGGCGATGTCCATGGTCGCGTCTACGGTGCCCCAACTCGCGTTGGCCGGCCGGTTCTCCGGCGAGTACGAGGGCACGACGGTGACCCGGCCGCCGGGACCGACGGGGACGAGGAAGTCCTCGTAGAACGTGGCGACTTCGGCGAGGGCGGGTGCCAGCCGGGGGTCCGGGGCGCCGCAGGACAGGGCTTCGTCGAGCAGCGGCAGCAGCAGCCAGTCGGCGCCCGCGGTCCAGAGGTGGAGCGGGTAGGCGCGTTCGAAGTGCCGGGTGTGGCCGGATTCCCCGTCCGTATGGGAGGGCGCCACGACGCCGCGCGCGCCGAAGAGGGCACGGGCGTTGTCGCGCCAGTCGTCGAACTGGCGGTGGACCAGTTCGGCGTGGGCGGCGGAGGCTTCGGGGAGCGCGGCGACGGCGGCGGAGGCGATCTGCAGATTGAGGTTGGCGTTCGTGGTGAAGGCGCCGGACCATGCGGTGTTCCAGTCGCCGGTCCACAGGCCGACCAGACGGGGCGGCAGCATGCCGCTGGAGGACAGCAGGTGGTAGCGGCCCGCCGCGAAGAGCCGTTCCAGCAGGGCGGGGCCGGCGGGCCCGTGGAGCAGTTCACTGCCCGGCAGCTCCCGCTCCTGGGGGTCGGCGTCAAGAGACAGCCCGGCCCGCTCGTAGGCGTCGCGATGCGGTGGGAGATGACGCCCGAGGAGCCGTGTGTACGCCGCGTCGGTGTGCCCGGCGGCCGGCGTCACGAGTGTCTGGAGAGCGGCGACCTGGGCGGCCGCGGGATCTTGTTCCGCCGGGTGCCGCTCCACCCGGGTCAGCAGCAGCACCGCGGAGGCGTCGGTCACCCGCAGACCGTCGCGGATCCGTGTCGTGCTTCCGCCGGTGACGGTGACAAGGGTGGTTCCGGTGAAGGATGTCCGCCCGTTCGGGTAGTCGGTGCGCAGGCTCAGCAGGGCGGTGCCGGGCCCTTCGTGCTCAAGGGTGCTGGTGCGGGTGAACCGGAGTCCGGCCGGGAGCCCGGGCAGTTGCTCGTCGAGGGTGATGTCCGCGCTCAGGCCCCCCGGTTCCGTCCGGGTCCGGTGGACGATCACGTCGTCGGCGCGGGAGACGAACACCTCGCTGCGCCGGGCGCCGCGCGCGGCGGTCACGACGCCGGAGGTGAAGTCCACCTCCCTGCGGTAGGTCCCTGCTCCGGCCGCGACCTCGGGGGTCCGCCGGACGCGTACCTGGAAGGCGGGGTGGAACGGCTGCACCCACAGGTGCGGATGTCCGGCCCCGAAGCGTTCGGCCGCCGTCGTGTCACCGGCGAGCAGGGCGTCCTGGAGTTCCCGCAGCCCGGCCGCGAGCTCCGGGGGGCCGGCCGTCTCGCTGCCGTTGGGGCACACCAGGGTGTGGTGGTTGACGACGACACGCTCGTCGCCGGTGTCGCCGTACACCATGGCGCCGTGCCGGCCGTTGCCGCTGAGGAAAGCGTCCTCCCACCGCGCGGCGGGGCGCGGCTCCCACGTCCCGTGCCTCACGGCTGTTCTGCCTTCAGTACGGCCGCGCCGTGGCGGTCGAGACGGAGCGGGCCGCGGACCGGAGAACCGGTGAGCAGGTCCCGGTGGTGTCCCGGCACGGTGACGGTGACGGCGCCGGGAGCGTGGTTGAGCAGGAAGAGCAGGTCTCCCCTGCGTACGGCCTCCAGCCCGTCCGGCCGGTCCGGCAGCACGGGACGGACCCCGGCCTCTTCGGCGGCCTGTGCGAGCAGGTCGCGCAGCTTCCGGGGGTCGGGGAGCGTCGAGACGTACCAGGCGCTGCCCAGGCGCAGGACGGCGGGCAGTCCGGCGAGTTCGCCGCTGCTGTAGACGCCGACCGTATCGGCGGTGGAGACCTCCAGTTCCTCCGACCACACGGTGCCCTGGAACGCGCCGGGTCCGTCGCAGGCCACCGTCTCGCAGGCCACCGTCTCGTCGGCCTCGAGCGGCCACCATTCGTGCACGGTCGCGATGCCGAAGAGTTCCCGCAGCCGCTCATCCATGCCGCCGGGCCGGATTCGGTCGTCGCCGTCGGCGGTGCCGGTCAGGAAGCCGGACACGAGCGTGCCGCCGCCGCGTACATGCCCGACGAGGTTGTCGACGGCGGCGTCGGTCAGCAGGTACAGATGCGGGACGACGACGAGGCGGTAGGCGCTCAGGTCGTGCTCGGGGTGGGCGAAGTCGGTGGTGAGGCCGTTCTCCCACAGGGCGCGGTGCCAGGCCCGGACGACGGCCGGGTAGTCGAGTCCTGTGGACAGCCGGCCCTCCTGGCCGCCCGCCCACCAGGAGTTCCAGTCGTGCAGGATCGCCACGTCGGCGGGGACGCCGGCGCCTGCGACGTGCTCGCCGATCCCGGCGAGGTCCGCGCCGATCCGTTTGATCTCCTGGTAGGTGCGGCCCTGTTCGCCGGCGTGGGTGACCATCGCCGAGTGGAACTTCTCGGCGCCCTGCCGGGACTGCCGCCACTGGAAGTAGCAGACGGCGTCCGCGCCGCGTGCCACGGCCTGGAGCGACCAGAGGCGGTTCAGACCGCGGGGCTTCGGATGGTTCACGCCCCGGAAGTTCACCGGCCCCGCCGCCTGCTCCATCAGCATCCACGGACCGCGGGCCTGCGAACGGGTCATGTCCTGGATCATCGCCCCGTACTGTCCGCCCAGCGGATCGCGGGGGTCGGGGTAGATGTCGACGGAGACGACGTCCTCCTCCTGGGCCCACCGCCAGGCGTCCTGCCCGGTCCAGAAGGGCATGAAGTTGGTCGTCACCGGGAACCACGGGGAGTGCGCGGCGACGATGTCCCGCTCGGCGACGTAGCACTCGAGGAGCGCGTCGGAGGTGAACCGCCGGAAGTCCAGCGCGCAGGCCGGGTTGCGCAGGTACTGGGCCTTGCGGGGCGGGATGATCTCCTCCCAGTCGTCGTAGCGCTGGCTCCAGAACGCGGTCCCCCAGGCCTCGTTGAGCGCGTCGAGGGTCGTGTACCTGTGCCTCAGCCAGCGGCGGAAGTGGCGGGCGGTGCCGTCGCACCAGCAGAAGGTGCAGTACTCGTTGTTGATGTGCCACATCCGCAGCGCCGGGTGGTCGCCGTAGCGTGCCGCGAGGTCCTCGGTGATCGCCGCCGCGTACTCCCGGTAGACCGGCGAGCTCGGGCAGAAGTGCTGGCGGGAGCCGTACCAGATCACCGACCCGTCCTCGCCGCGCGGCAGTGTCTCGGGATGGCGCGAGCCCATCCACGGCGGCGGTGAGGCGGTCGGCGTGGCGAGGACGACCCCGATGCCGTTGCCGTGCATCAGGTCCGTCAGCCGGTCGAGCCATCCGAACTCGCGGGCCCCTGGGCGGGGTTCGATCGTCGCCCAGGAGAACACGCCGAGGGTGACGGAGTTGACCCCGGCCTCCTTCATCAGCCGTACGTCCTCGAGCCAGGTCTCTTCCGGCCACTGCTCGGGGTTGTAGTCGCCGCCGAAGAGCACACGGCGGCCGGTGGCGTCGTACAGGGAGGGCATGGGAGAACTCGCTTCGTCACGAAGTGGCTGGGGGAAGGGCGTCAGACGGGGTCGGCGTACTGGATGCCGCGGCCGTTGGTGCCCAGGTAGACGCGACCGTGGAGGCGCGGATCGCCGGTGATGGTCTCCCCGACCCACCCCCACTGGTGGGCGTCGTCGTTGATCCGGGTCCAGGAGGCGCCTTCGTCGTCGGACCGGAAGACGGCGGTGATGTCCTCGGTTGCGCCGACCTGGAAGACCGCCGGGTAGCCGGTGCCGTCGGCGGCCTTGCCGAAGCCGAGGCAGTAGGAGGCCCAGCAGCTGGTGACCTTGGTGAAGGTCAGGCCGCCGTCGGTGGAGCGGAAAAGCCCGTTCCATTTGGCCGAGAGCCACAGGTCGCCACGGTGGCCGGGCGCGGCGGCGATGCGGAACTGGCTGTCGCCGGCGGCCAGTCCGCCCACGCCGGCGGTGAACGTGAGCCCGCCGTCGGCCGATCGGTACACCGTCCCGGAGGTGGTGTCGTAGGCGTAGAAACAACCGGCGTCGACCGGGTCGGCGACCGGGGTCGCCCCCTTCGGGAACGTGGACACCTCCGTCCAGGTGTCCCCGTTGTCGGTGGAGCGGTGCGTCGCGTGCGTGGAGCCGTCCCAGTGGACGAAGGACCACAGCAGGACCCGGCCGTCGGCGCTGACCGCGATGGGCCCGGGGGCGGTGGCCGCGATCTCCGGCTGGCTCCTGAAGGGCCGCCAGGTCCTGCCGCCGTCGCGGGAGTACGCGCCGTTGCCGCCGGATGCCCAGCCGGTCCGCACCACGTACGAGGGCTTGCCGGCGGCCGCGGCGAGGCCGGTGGCGGTGCCGAAGACGGGGTTCTCCGCCATGCCGCGGGAGGGCGAGGCCGTGAGGGAGTCGTGGTACATGACGCCGATGTCGGCGAGACCGCTGATGAGTCTGGCGCTGCCGGCGGCCGGTGAGATCAGCTGCCGTACGGAGCTCTCCTCCAGGCCCCGGATCTCGGGCGCCCAGTGGACGAGGTCCCGCGTACCGTAGATCGTGGCTCCGGTGCCGTAGACGATGTGCCGCGAGTCGAAGGGGTCGACGGCGACCGCCTGGATCCACCAGCCGAACTTGGGCCGCTGCTCGCCCCAGCGGAGGTACGGCGTCTCGGAGACGTCCAGGACGGCGGTGTCCTTCAGGGAGGTCCAGCTGCGCCCGCCGTCGGTGGACCGGAAGACGGTGTCGACCTGTGCCCAGCGGTTGTTGGTCGTCACCACCACGGTGCCCGGCCGACGGGCGTCGACGGCCACACCGCCGTAGGCGAAGGTGTCGCGCGAGCCGTCGTCGGCGGTTCCGCCGGGGCGGACGGGGGTGACGTCGGTCCAGGAGCCGGTGGCGGTGTCGAGCCGGTGCACGCCGCCGTCGCTCTGGCCGTTAGGGCCGGGTGCGTCCGCGAAGGTGACGTAGAGGGCGCGGCCGGCCTCGTCGTACGCCGCGCGGATCGGCACACGGGCCGCCGCCCCGCCCGGCAGGCCGGGGACGTCCTCCCAGCTGACGCCGTCGCGGGTGCGGCGCAGGGTGGGGCCGCCGTCGGCCCAGGACGCGTACAGCACCCGTCCGGCGGCGACGAGGAACGTGATGCCCTGCCCGGTCGGGGACGGCTGGGCGGGGAAGTCGGCCCGTGACCAGGTCGCGCCGCGGTCGGTGGAGCGCCACAGCCCGTCGTGGCGGCTGCCGAGCCACAGCGTGTCGCGGTCCCGCGGGTCGACGATCAGCCGTTCCCCGGCACCGCGGCCGTCCTCGTTGGCGCCGAGCTTGACCGGCAGGTCGGTACGCGACCAGGTGGCTCCCCGGTCGTCGGAGCGCAGCACGGCGCCGTTGCCCGCCCAGCTCTGGGTGTAGGTGCCGACGGCGAGGTAGAGCCGGTCGGGGTGGTGCGGGTCGACGGCCATCGCCTCGACCCCGAGCAGGTTGTGGTCGTCCCAGCCGAGGCCGTCGTTGAGCGGCGTCCAGGACCGCTTGCGCGCGTCCCAGCGGTAGGCGCCGCCGATGTCGGTGCGGGCGTAGGCGAGGCCCTTGACGCGAGGGTGGAACAGGATGCCCGTGACGAATCCGGTGCCGCCGATGACGACGTTGCGCCAGCGGTGCGCCTGGGTTGCCCGCGCCGCGGGGCCGGGGTCCGGCGCTGCGGTCGTGCGGTCGGCGGCCGTGGCCACGCCGTGCGGGAGGGGCAGGGCAGTGAGGCCGGCGGCGGCGCCGGCGGTGAGGACGGTGCGCCTGCCGGGGTGGCTCGATGGCAGGGACATGGCTGGTACCTCGATCCGTGGGGGGGCGAGCGGGGGTTGGTGGAGGCCGCCGTGTCCGGCCGTGGTCAGGTACGGCCGGACACGGCGGCGGCTGTGGGGACGTGCGTCGAGGAGGCGCACGGGCCCGCGTCCGCCGCGCGGCGGCGGGCGACTGCCGGCGTCAGCCCTTGACCGCGCCGGTGAGCATGCCCTTCTTGAAGTGCCGCTGGACGAACGGCGACAGCACGGCGACCGGAAGCAGGGCGAGCACCATGACGGCCATCTGGATGGACAGCGGCGAGAGCTGGCCGGTGTTGATGGCCTGCGCCAGTCCCGTCGGCCGTTCCTGCTTGAGGACCAGCTGCATCATCACGTTCTGCAGCGGCATCATGTCCTGGTCGCTCAGATAGATGGAGGCGTTGAACCACGCGCTCCAGTAACCGACCGCGTAGAACAGGGAGATGACGGCGAGCACCGCGCGGGACAGCGGCATGACGATCTGCCACAGGATCCGGGCGTCGCCGGCGCCGTCGATCCGCGCGCTGTCGATGAGTTCGGGCGCCACGCTCATGAAGAACGAGCGCAGAACGAGGATGTTGAAGACGTTCACCGCGCTGGGGAGGATCAGCGACAGGTAGGTGTCGGTCAGTCCGAGTCCTTGCACCAGGAGATAGGTGGGGATGAGGCCCGCGCCGAAGAACATGGTGGCGAGCAGGATCATCAGCAGCGGCCGGTGCAGTACGGAGCCGCTGCGGGAGAGCCCGTAGGCGCACAGGACCGACACCGTCATGCTGAACAGCGTGCCGGCGAGCGTGACACCGAGGCTCACGAGTGCCGCCCTGGTGACCTGGCCGCCGCCGAGCAGTTCCTGGTAGGCGACGAACGTGATGCCGCGGGGCACGACGACGAGGCCGCCCGCCTCCGTGATGGTCTTCACGGACGACACGCTGGTCACGACGACGATCCACAGCGGGAAGAGGACGGCGGCGCAGGCCAGTGCGAGGACGAGGCCCTTCGCGGCGAGCCCCGCGGGGCGCGGCTCCTCCTCCCAGGCCGGGCGCAGCCGGCCGCGGGTCCCCTCGCGCCGATTGACGCCCAGAACGTGGCTCATCGCTTGTACACCCCCTGTTCGCCCATCATGTGAGCGACCTTGTTGGCCGCCAGCACCAGGCAGAGGCCGAAGATTCCCTTGACGATGCCGACGGCGGCCGCGTAGCTGAAGTCGCCGAACTGGATGCCGACGTTCCAGACGTAGGTGTCGAGGACCTCCGCGGCGGTGGGGCCGACGGCGGTGCGCTGGAGGAGGATCTGCTCGAAGCCCACGGTCAGGGCGTTGCCGACCTGGAGAACGAGCAGCAGGGCCACGACCGGGCGCAGCGCGGGCAGCGTCACGTGCCACATGCGCCGCCATCGGGAGGCGCCGTCCATCGCGGCGGCCTCGTACAGGTCGGGGCTGACCGCGGACAGCGCGGCGAGGAAGACGATGACGCCCCAGCCGGCGTCCTTCCAGACCATCTCGAACGTGACGAGGAATTTGAACAGCCCCGGGTTCGTCATGAGGTCGATGCCCTCGTGGCCGTGTTCGCGCAGCGTCTGCGCGAGCATGCCGGCACCGCCGAACATCTGCTGGAAGACCGTGACGACCAGCACCCAGGAGAAGAAGTGCGGCAGGTACAGGATCGCCTGGGCGACGGCACGCACCCGTGGCCGGACGAAGCTGTTGATGAGGAGTGCCAGCAGGATCGGCACGGGGAAGAACAGTGTGAGCTGCACCAGGAAGATCGCCAGGGTGTTGCCCAGCGCCTGCCAGAACAGCCGGTCCTCCACCATCCGCGCGAAGTGCTCCACCCCGACCCAGGGGCTGCGGGCAATGGCCTGCCACGCGTTGTCGCCGACATAGGGGTCGTAGTCCTGGAAGGCGACGACATTGCCGAGCAGCGGTATGTAGTTGAAGACCAGCACCAGCAGCACGGCGGGCAGCGTCATCAGGATCAGCGTGCGGTCGCGCCGCAGCCGGATCCGCCAGGTGATCCCGCCCCCGCCGGCGGCGCGGCCCGGTGGCACCGCCTCCGGCGGTCCCGCCGACGCCGGACCGCCGTCCTCCGACGGTTCTTCCGTGCTGTCGTCGGTGGTACGGGCGGGGCCCGCCACCTTGCTCTGCGACACGTTCTCTCTCCTCGCTCCCCGTCCGCCGGGCGGCCGCTCAGGACGCCTGGCCGCCGGACTCGTCGAGCAGCTTCCGGTACCAGTCGCGCAGCTGGTCGCCGCCGCGTGAACGCCAGTCGGAGACGGCCTGCTGCATGTCGGCGATCTTCTTGCGGCCGCGGACGATGTCCTTCTCGAGGTCCTCGAACTGGCTGCTCAGCTCGGCCCAGCGGTTCGGCTCCTGGACCTGCATCCCGTAGAAGAGGGGCTTGGTGAGGAAGGCGCCCATGCGCTGCTGCCAGCCGACCATGCCTTCGGCGACGTCCGGGTGGTTGGGGTAGGCGAAGAACTGCTGGGGGCTCGCGATGTATTCGTAGGTGGCGAAGACCTGGTTGTTGCCGGTCTCCGTCTTGGTGATCTCGTCACCCTTGACGGTGTGGTGGACGCCTTCGACCCCGTAGGCCTTCAGTCGCTGCTCCTTGGTGCCGTAGGGGGCGGCGGTGAAGTTGGCGATCGCGAGGATGTCGCGGATGGTCTTCTCGTCGGCGTTCTTGTTGATGAACGCCCAGATGTTGGACGGCGAGCCGGCGTAGAGGCGGGGCTTGCCTCCGTCGTGGTGGAAGTAGTCCATGGCGGCCATGGAGAAGTCGGGGTTGTCGCCGCGCTGGACCACGGTCTTGCCGTACCAGTCGGAGATGTCCGCGTTGTACATCCACACCTTGCCGGCCGCGAAGAGGTTGCCCAGGTCGCCGGTCTCCGCCTTGGCGTCGGGGTGGACGAGCCCGGCCGAGTACAGGGAGCGGGACCATTCGAGGGCTTCGAGGTACTCGTCGGTCTCGATCCGGTGGACCAGCTTGTCGCCGACGAGTTTCCAGCAGGTGGGCTTCTCGTCGAGCACGCCGAAGAACTTGTAGGCGGCCCAGGTCATGTCGCCGCAGCCCCAGACCTTGTTCCTGGCCGAGGTGACCTCCTTGGCGAGGTCGAAGAACTCCTGGGTGGTGGTGGGCGCCTCGTACCCCTTCTCCTTGAAGAGGTCGACCCGGTAGAACGGCGCGATGTTGGGGATGTCGCTGGCCGGCATGGGCAGGCCGCGCAGCTTGCCACCGAAGACGGCCCGCTGCCAGGCGCCGGTGGGGATCGCCGCCAGGTTGGGGTAGTCCTTGACCTTGTCGCCCGACAGGTAGGGGCCGAGGTCGGCGAACTTGTTGTTGATGGCGCTCGGTATCTTGCCGCCGAGCTCCCACGCGGGGACGACGACCGCGTCCGGTATGGAGCTGGAGGCGAGGACGGCGCCGAGCTTCTGTCCGTAGGTGTTGCCGTCCTGGTTCTGCCAGTTCACCTTGACGCCGATGGCTTCGTCCATCGCGGTCCAGTACGGGTTGCCGGACTTGGGCGGCGTGCCCCACAGGGGAGCCATGACCGAGACCGTGCTGCCCTTGCCGAGCTTCTGCGGGACCGAGACGGCGAGTTGCGAGGCCGGCAGTGCGGTGGTGAAGCCCAGCGCGGAACCGTTCTTGCTCGGCACGTCGGGCTGCACGACGTCGGAGCCCACGAAGGTCGGCAGGATGTCCTGGAGCTTCTTGCCGGTGGTGGCGCCTTCGGTACGGTCGCCGCCGGAGGAGCCGCTGCACGCGCCGAGCAGCGGCACGCCGCCGGCGACGGCGACCGCGGCGACCGCGGTCGAGGCGAGGAACGATCTCCGGCTGGGGGCCTGGGCGTTGGGCATGGCGTCAACCCTTTCCTCACGCGGGCAGCCGGCGGGCATGGATCGGCTTCGCGCATGTGTGTCGGCTTATGTGGCTGAGCTGAAGCGGGACGCTGTCGGAGCGCACGCTCCCTGCGACGATCTGTCGAAGCGCTTCGATGTTGCAGCGAGGTTAAGTGACGATGCCGGGCCGTTCAAGAGTCGATGCGAAATTCACCGCAGCACTTTGCAGCCTGGCGCACCGGCCTGGACTCCGGACCGACGGAAGGCCCGCGCCCGGATGACGTCTTGACACACCGGCCGGGGCAGCCCAGCATCGAAGCGCTTCGAAGACAGTCGAGCAAACCGGAACCACCGCCCTCGAGGGGACCCACGTGACCGAGACCCGCCCGCCCTTCCGCGACCCCAGGCTGCCCCTCGGTGAACGCGTCGACGACCTGCTCGCACGGCTCACCGCCGACGAACGGATCGCGATGCTCCATCAGTTCGCGCCTGCCGTCGAACGGCTGGGCGTCGGGGCCTTCCGCACCGGCCAGGAGGCCCTCCACGGCGTGGCCTGGATGGGCCCCGCCACCGTCTTCCCGCAGGCCGTGGGCATGGGCGCCACCTGGAACGAGGACCTCGTACGCCGGATCGGCGAAGCCGTCGGGGCCGAGGCGCGCGCGATGCGGGCGAACGATCCCCGCGTCGGGCTCAACGTCTGGGCCCCCACGGTGAACCTGCTGCGCCACCCGCTGTGGGGCCGCAACGAGGAGGGCTACTCCGAGGATCCCCGGCTCACCTCCGCCGTCGCCGTGGCCTACACCCGCGGCCTGCGCGGCGAACACCCTGTCTACTGGCGCACCGCACCGGTGCTCAAGCACTGGCTCGCGCACAACAACGAGACCGACCGCGACACCTGCTCCTCCTCGGTCCGGCCGCGCGTGCTGCACGAGTACGATCTGCTCGCCTTCCGCGCGGCCGTGCGGGCGGGCGCCGCCGCCGGTGTGATGCCCTCTTACAACCTCGTCAACGGGCGGCCCAACCACCTCTCGCCCCTGCTGCGGGAGCAGCTGCGCGGCTGGACGGACAGGTCCCTTGTGGTGTGTTCGGACGCCGGCGCGCCGTCCAACCTCGTCGACTCCGAGCACTACTACGACACTCACGAGGAGGCGACGGCCGCGGCCCTGCGCGCCGGCGTCGACAGCTTCACCGACCACGGCCAGGACTCGTCCGTCATCACCGGCCGGGTACGCGGCGCCCTCGAACAGGGACTCATCGACGAGAAGGACATCGACGACGCCGTACGCCGGCTCCTCACCATGCGTTTCACACTGGGCGAGTTCGACCCGCACCTCGACCCGTACGCCGACGAGAAGGCCTTCGACACCCCCGAGCACCGCGCCCTCGCCCAGGAGGCCGCGGAACAGGCCGTCGTCCTGCTCAAGAACGACGGACTGCTGCCGCTGGCCGAGGGGACGCGTATCGCGGTGGTCGGACTGCTCGCCGACGAGTGCAAACTCGACTGGTACAGCGGCACGCTGATCCACCGTGTCACCCCGCTGGACGGGCTCCGCACGCGGTTCGGGGCCGGCAACGTGTCCTTCGTCGAGGGCGTCGACCGAGTACGGCTGCGGACCGCGAGCGGCTGGGTGCGGGTGCCCGACTCCCCGGCGACCGCCGAAGTACGCGGCGCCGACGGCGCGCTGGACCCTGCGCTGCTCGCCGGCCGCACCGACCTGCCTCCGCTGACCTGCGGCGAGGAGCCGACCGAACTGGCGATGGCCGACTGGGGCGAGGGTCTGGTCACCCTCCGCGCGCCCGGCGGCGGTTACCTGTCCGTCGCGGACGACGGATATGTGCGCGCTTCGGCCGACCAGCCCGGCGGCTGGGTCGTCCAGGAGACCTTCCGGCTGGAGGAGCACGGCGAGGGCCACCTCCTTGCGCATGTGGGAACGGGCCGGTATGTCTCTGTCGCCGCCGACGGCCTGAAGGTTGCCGAAGAGGGTGATCCTTTCGAGGTCGTCGTCACCGAACGCGGCGAGGACGCGGTGGCCGCGGCCGCCGCGGCCGCCGACGCCGTCGTCGTCGTGGCCGGGAACGACCCCCACATCAACGGGCGCGAGACCGAGGACCGCGGCACGCTCGCCCTCCCCGAGCACCAGACGCGGCTGTGGCGCTCCGCCCGCGCGGCCAACCCCCGTACGGCGCTGGCTCTCGTGTCCTCGTACCCGTACGCAGTCGGCGACGCGCACGCCGCGCTGCACGCCCTGCTGTGGACGGCACACGGCGGCCAGGCCGCGGGCACCGCACTGGCGCGCGTCCTCGCGGGCGACGTCTCCCCCGCGGGCCGGCTGCCGCAGACCTGGTACGCGGCCGACGCCGATCTGCCCGACCTGTTCGACTACGACATCATCGGCAGCCGACAGACGTACCTCTACTTCGAGGGCACGCCGCTCTACCCGTTCGGCCACGGCCTGTCCTACACGTCCTTCGCCTACGACGATCTCACCGCCTGCCACGACGGCGAGCACGTCACCGTCTCGCTGACCGTCACCAACACGGGCGCGCTCGCCGCCGACGAGGTCGTACAGCTCTACACCCGCGCCGTGGACCCCACCTTGCCGCTGCCCTCACGGCAGCTCGCCGCGCACCGCCGGGTCCGGCTCGCCGCGGGCGAAGGCCGGTGCCTCGACTTCTCGTTCCCCGTCACCGACCTGGGCTTCTGGGACGTCGCACACGGACGCTGGACGGTCGGACCGGGCCGGTACGAGGTCCTGGCGGGCGCCTCCAGCACCGACATCCGGCAGCGGGCCGTCCTCGACGTCGACGGCGACGCCCCCGCTCCGCGCGCGGTGCTGGAGACACCGCTCGACGCGGTCGACTACGACGAACAGCGCGGCACCGTGATCGTGGACCGGACCAGAGTCTCGGGGGACGCGGTGACGGCGGCGGGCGCCGAGGGAGGCGAACTTGTCTACCGGCGCTGCGACTTCGGCGACGGCGCCACCGCCGTCTCGCTCGATGTCGCGGCGACCGGCCCCGGAACGCTCACCCTGCGGACACCGGACGGCACGGCCCTCGCCACGGTCGACGTCACCGCGACGGGAGGCGTCCACGACTACGTCACGCTTCGCTCGGACATCCGGATCGCCGGTGTGCACGACCTCCACGTCGAGGTCCGCGGACCGGTGCGGTGGGCGGCGATGGCCTTCGCCCGCTGACGGGGCGGCCGCCGCGGGCGGGCGGGGGACCGGGGGCCTGGCCGGTCCTCCGCCGCGCGGCTCACGGTGCACGGCTCACCACGCACACATGAGTGAGGAGCCGCGGCAGGTCCGCGGGAACAATGGCTCCATGCGCATCCGAGCAGTCCGCACCGGGGAACTGTCCGTACTCCAGGACATCGAACGAGCCGCGGGACAGTGCTTCCGCGACATCGGCATGCCCGACATCGCCGACGACCCGCCCCTGACGGTCCCGGAGCTCGCCCGCTACCAGCGCGCCGGTAGGGCATGGGCGGCAGTGAACGGGACCGATGTCCCGGTCGCGTACCTGATCGCCGACCACGTCGACGGCAACCTCCACGTCGAGCAGGTGTGCACCCGGACGCCTCACGCCGAGGAGTCGGCCGCTCCCTGCTGGACCATCTCGCGGCCCGGGCCGCGACCGAGGGCATCCCCGCGCTGACCTTGACCACGTTCTCGGACGTCCCGTGGAACGCGCCGTACTACATGCGCTGCGGCTTCCTGCCCCTGCCGGAAAGCACACTCGGTCCGAAGCTTCGCACCATCCGCGAACGGGAAGCGGAACACGGCCTCGACCGGTGGCCACGCGTGGCCATGCGCCGAAGCATCGGCTGAGCCGGCCCCCGCGCCCGGCATGCTGGACGGGCCGGGGCCGACGGCGTGAGGCGGCCGCCGCCCGAGAGATGGATCAGACCCCCGGCCCACTCCCACCTCCCCGCTCGTCAACGGTCGCCACCCGTCCTGCCGGCCGGGCCGTTCCGCCTCCACCGAGTATTCCTCGGCCGGCGCGTGTCAGGTCACGCCGACAGGGCGGGCTCGCCGCCTTCGGTGTCCTCCGCGCAGGCGGCGGCCAGGTCGTCGAGCGACAGATGCAGGGCGTGGGCCAAGGCCGCCACGGTGAAGAAGGCGGGGGTCGGGGCTCGCCCCGTCTCGATCTTGCGGAGGGTTTCGGCGGACACTCCGGCGGCGGCTGCCACGTCGACCATGCTGCGGTCACCGCGGGCCTGGCGGAGCAGGATCCCGAAGCGCTCTCCGCGTTGCCGCTCTTGCGGACTCAAAGGAACTCTCACCATGCCCGTGATACTAATACCGGTATAAGTATTGGACAACGGCGTATCCCAGGGAGTCACGTCACATGGTGGAGATCAAGACCGACACGGCACTGAAGGCGATGCGAGAAGCGGGACGCGTGGTGGCGCACGCTCTCGCGGCCGCCCGCGAAGCGGCAGCCGTGGGAGTTCGCATGCGCGAGCTCGACGAAGCCGCCCGCGCTGTTCTCACCGAGGCCGGAGCGCGCTCTCCGTTCCTCGGCTACCAGCCGTCCTTCGCCCCCGTCCCCTTCCCCGCCGTGATCTGCGCGTCCGTCAACGACGCCGTCGCGCACGGCATCCCGGACGGCTACCGCCTGCGCGACGGCGACCTGGTCAGCATCGACTGCGGGGCCGAACTCGACGGCTGGACCGGCGACGCCGCGATCAGCTTCACCGTCGGCACGCCTCGCCCCGCCGACGTCGAACTCATCGCCGCCACCCAGCAGGCCCTGGACGCCGGCATCGCCGCCGCCACCGTCGGCCACCGCATCGGAGACATCTCCCACGCCATCAGCACGGTTGCCCGCAAGGCCGCCTGCGGCATGCCTGCCGACTTCGGCGGCCACGGCATCGGCCGCCAGATGCACGAGGACCCCCACGTCCCCAACCACGGACGACCCGGCCGCGGCTTCCCCCTGCGCCACGGCCTCACTCTCGCCATCGAACCCATGCTCATGGCCGGAGGACACAACGACTACTACACCGACGCCGACGGCTGGACCCTGCGCACGATCGACGGCAGCCGCGCCGCCCACATCGAACACACCATCGCCATCACTCAGGACGGGCCCCGCATCCTCACCCTGCCGTGACCCCGGATGCGCTCACCCCACCCGCCCCCGCTCAGCGCGCCATCCGCATGGCGGCGACGGTGCTCACGACGCCGACCGCGACCAATCCACCCCCGAGCCACGCCCGGCGAGCACCCCACACGCCTGCGTCGGCGAGCCACACGGTGGCCGAGTCGGGGCGGGGCCGGTCGGCGGCCGGGACTGTGGCCGCGATCTTGTCCACCCGGTCCTGGATCTGGCGCTGTTCGGCGTCCGACAGCCCGCCGCTGCCGAGTTGTCCGCCCAGCGCGGCGACCTCGTCGTTCTGCGCATCGGTGAAGCCGGGCAGGTCGACTCTCGGGGACCCGCCGATGACGTAGCTGGGCACGCAGTCCAGTGGTTCGCCGTTCTCTATGTCGAGGTGCAACTCGTGCCCACCCCTGCACGCGTTGCCGACCCGCTGGAACGCGACCTGGTACATGTCGCCGGCGCTGCGCTGTTCCAGAAGACCCACCAGCACGAAACCGAGGCCGAAGGCCGCGAGTCCGACGCCGACGAGGGCCGCGAGTACCGCCACCAACAACCGCATGCAGACCTCTCTCTCGGGAGAGCGGACCGCATCCCCCGGACCCCCGTCGGTCAGATCCGCCACCTGAGCCGAGTGAACAGAAAAGTACCGTCGGGGGCTGCCCCGGCGGAATGGTGCGAAGGCCGCGCCTCCCGGGGTCCGTGGGGGGGACCACTCGGGCACCGTGCCGTGCCGCGCGTGCGGGAAATGACGCATCCGGCCCTGTCGGCCCGTGGCTGCGTGCCCGCACATCGAGCGGTGCACCGGCGTGACCAGCCACAACCTCAAGGGAGTTACGTATCCCACGTTTCAGTCAATGCTTGAACGGCGACTCACCCGGCCCCGTTTTCCTCGGTAACCGGTGACCCACCTGAAGACCGGTGAGTGAGTGAGGTTCGCACATGCCAAGGACGAAAGACGCGCGTCGCCTTCCCGCCGTCGGTGACTGCCGCCGACCCCGCCCGGCGGCGCACGGTTCCTTCCAGCGATCCACGCACTGATCGGTCGAGCGCATGGACTACTGCCTTCCCTGTCGCCGCACCCTCAACGGCACCGTCACGTGCCCGGAGTGCGGGGCGTACGAGTCCGACACGGCACCGTCGAGCGACCGGAGCGTAGGCGCTCCGGCAGCCGATACGGCGGTGTGGGACGTCCTCTTCAGCGAGGGACCTGGCTGCTTGGAGTCCCCCGACGCTGCCTGGTCCCCCACCTCCTCTGCTGATGTGCCAGCAGCCCGGCGCCGCCCACCGGCACGCCTGAAGAAGTACGGGGGTCGGACCCTTGCCGCGGCCACGTTCGCCATGCTCGGCGGCCTGGCCGCCGCGTCACTGCTGCCCCAGGACTCCACCGACCCGCCACGAGCACTGCCGAGCCCGGAACAGCCCTCTCCCGACGAGGCCGATGTCGACGTCGCCGGATCCCCGACGGTCTCCCGATCACCGGAACGTCCGGCCACGCGCCCGGCGAGAGGAGGAGGCGTCAGGGAGCGGGGCCCTGCCGGGACCCCGCGCCCTCGCGCGACGGCCACTCCCCCGGAATCACCGGCTCCGCAGGCTCCCGCTGCTACCAGCCCGCCGCCCCCCGTGAAGGCCAGGCCGGCACCCCGCCCTTCCACCGCCCGCCCCAGCCAGTCGGCGTCCTCCCCCACGGCGACCCCTCCCGCAAGTCCTCCCGTCAGTCCGTCCGCAAGTCCTCCCGCAAGCCCGTCCGCAAGTGTCAGCGCCTCGCCGCCGAACGCCGGCACGCGGAGCACCACGGGTGTGCCGGTGCCCGGCGGTCAGCCGCGAGGGTGACACCCTCCCGGACGGAGTCTCAACGACGCGCATGGCGGATCTTCAACCGCCCGAACCCCGTGGTCCCGGAGATCCGGATGGTCGGCCCGCCGGGGCGGGAGGGGCGCCGCCGGGGCTTGTAGAGCGTGTCTTTCCACCCGGTGTGCAGATTCTTGGTGAGCACGTCAATTGGGTGCGTCGGAGATGGGGGCCGGGCCGGCCACAGGGTGCGCACGCGACGTACGCCCAGCCGGCCGGCGTTCCAGGGGACTTCCGGCGCCCAGGTCAGGATGCCGTCGGCAGCGACGCGGCGCCCGCGAGGGACCGGGCCAACTCCGCCCGGTACGCCGTGATGCGGGCCGCACGGCCGGCGGTGAGGGCTCCGACGAGCTGCCCGCGGCGGTAGTACGCGACCTCGAGCCGGCGTTTCTCGTGGTCGAGTTCGCGGACTTCCGCGTGGTCGGCGTAGCGCGGCAGGCCCACGGCTCGGAGGCGGACGCCGTACTGGGTGGACCAGAAGGAGGCGACGGGGCGGTACGGCGCGGGCCGTCCGGGGTGGAGGAGATTGTGCGCGGCGCACCTGGCCTGTTCGACGGCGTTGCTCCAGTGGCCCAGGGAGATGGGGCCGGGGGTGTGCGGGTGGGGGAAGCGGGCGATGTCACCGGCGGCGACGATGTCGGGATGCGGACGGCCGTGGGCGTCCAGGACGCGGGTGTACTCGTCGGTGAGCAGGCCGTGTTCGAGTCGCAGGCCGGAGCCGGCGAGCCAGTCGGTGTGGGGGCGGGCGCCGAGTCCGAGCAGCATGGTGTCGGTGGTGATTACCGCGGCGCTGTCGACGGTGACGCCGGTGACACGGGCACGGCCGTGGACGGCGGTGACGGTGCTCCGCGTAAGTATCTCGACGCCGGCGTCGTGGTGGAGCCGGGTGACGAAGCCTGCGGCCTGATCGCCTGTCGCGCCACCCAGCGGGAGCGGGTCGCGGGAGACGAGGGTGACATCGTGGCCGAGTCCGCGGGCCACGGAGGCAACCTCGCAGCCGAGGAATCCGGCGCCGGCGACGAGGAGGTGCCTGCGGGTACCGGTGAGGTCGTCCTTCAGGGCTCGGGCGTCCTCCAGGGTGCGCACGGTGTGGACACCGGTCTCGGGCAGCGGGCCGGGCCAGGGGCGTGGGCCCGCCCCCGTGGCGATGATCAGTCCGTTGTAGGCGAGGACGGATCCGTCGTCGAGGTGGACCTCGCGGCCGGCCGTGTCGAGGTGGACCGCGGGGTGTCCGTAGCGTTCGGTCAGACGGAGGTGGGCGGTACGGCCGAGGGAGATGCTCTCCGGTGTCCGCTCACCGGTGAGGAACTCCTTGGAGAGCGGCGGCCGGTCGTAGGGCGGATGGCGCTCGGCGCCGACGAGGGTGACGGGACCGTGGTGGCCGGCGGCGCGGAGGGCTTCCGCCGCGCGGAGGCCGGCGAGGGACGCCCCGACGATCACGATGCTGCGGGAGCCGGGCGAGTTCCGGGGGCCGGGCATGCCTAGCCCTCGACGCGGATGGCGCGGACGGGGCAGACGGCCGCGGCCTCGACGGCCTTCCCGCGCAGGGCGTCGTCCGGTTCCGCGTCGTGGACGAGACGGTCGTCATCGTCGAAGGCGAACACCTCGGGGGCGACGAAGACGCACTGCCCGTGGCTCTCGCAGAGGTTCATGTCGACGGTGATCTTCATGGTCGTTCTTCTTCTCTTCCGGTGGGCGCGGGCGGGTTGAAGCGCGAGTACGCGGGGGCGGTCCAGCGCAGCGGGGAAGCACGGTCGATCTGCACGATGCGGTCGATGGTGAAGTCGACGATGCGCTGCGCGCCGGGGACGGCGGCGGCACGGCCGGGGTCCCAGTCGACGGCGGCGGTGCCGGTGAGCTGGAGTACGGCGCCCGTGTCCCAGTCGGGCAGGAGCAGTCCGGCGCGGGGGTCGACCTCGATGTTGCCGAGGGTGGCGAACATGGCGTTGCCGACGTAGTCGGGCCAGCACAGGCGGGTCGGGGTGAGGGCCTGCAGGAAGCCGGGACTGCCACCGCGGTGCGAGGCGTCGGCGTTGCCCGCCCGGTCGGCGGTGGCGATGAAGAAGGTGTCGGCGGCTTCGACGAGGGCGAGTTGAGTGGGTGTCAGCTCCGTGCCCTGCCAGGGCGGGGCGGCGGGTCCGTGCACGGACGGTGCGGGCGTCGGCCGGCGCTGCTGGATGTACTTGGGGCAGTTGGCGAAGACCTGGTCGAGGTCTACGTGCAGGCCGCCGGCGACCGGGCGGGCCTTGCCGTTCATCCGCATACGGCGGCGGGTGGCAGGCTCGACGGCGATCATGCCGACGTGCGCGGGCCGTGCGAGTACGTCATGGAGCGGATCGCCGTCGGGTGGCACGGCGTCGATCGTCAGGCCGGTGGGCCCTGTGGCGGTGACGAAGCCGGGGGCGCCGGTGAGCAGCGATGCCCAGATGGCGCCGTCGGTGTCGGCGGCGCCGACGACGAGCATGGGCTGCCGGGAGAGGAACTCGGCAGCGACGTCGGGGATTTCGTTCCTGATGGCGGCGGCGGTGAAGCCCGCATGGTCGTTCAGGCCGGCTCGCTGCTGCACGGTGCGCTCTCCGTGGTGGTAGACGCCCATGGCCGGGTTCCGTCCTCTGTGGTGGTGGGCGGGCCGCCGGTCGCGGTGGCCCGCGCCCGGCGTTCTAGAAGAAGCCGCAGGTCGGGGCGGATCCGGTCGGGGCCGGAGCGTCTTCGGCGCCGGTGGGGGCGTAGATCTCGAGGCGGATGCCGTCGGGGTCGGTGAAGAAGATGCCGCCGGATCCGGCGCCCTCGCCGTGGGAGACGACGCCGTCGTGGGTGAAGTCGGCGCCGAGCTCCCGCAGGACGGCCCGGGCGGCTTCGACGTCCTCGATCGTGTCGACCTGGAAGGAGAGGTGGTGCAGGCCGGCGGAGCTGGTGGAGAAGGGGGTGCCGCTCTGCTCCCAGAGCGTCAGGACGAGCCGGCCGTCACGGGCGAGGAAGGCCCATCGGCGGTTGTCGTCCTTGCCCTCGGCGAGGATCTCCAAGCCGAGGACGCGGCGGTAGAAGGGGAGCGACCTGTCGAGGTCGGTGACGTTGAGACCGACGTGTCCGGTCTCGAGGTTCCGCAGGTGCTGCACGGGCTGGTCGGCAATGGACTGCGTCATGAGGGCCTCCGTCGGTGGGCGGCCGGGCGACTTCCCGGCCTAACCGGTGATACGAACGTTAACGGTTGACTCACAACTTGGTCAACCGTTGAAATGGCTTTCAGGGGTTAGAACACCGTCGATGTGATCGCATGGACCCGACGACACGAAAGGGAAGTCCTCCATGAGCACTGAACCGGGCCGCGGACCGGCGGCGGATCCCCGCCCCCTCACCGGCGAACCCCTGCCACTGGACCTGGTCAACACCGTCTGGATCGACGAAGGGGTCCGCCACGACCTGCTGGAGCGGCCCGGCGGACTGTCCGTCTGGCTGCGGTCCGCCGGCTTCGCCGACACCGTCCCGCCCGACCAGGAGACCCTCGACGCACTCCTGGCGACCCGCCGCGCAGTGACCGCGCTACTGGACGGGAGCGCCGACGCGGAGCAGGCCGCCGACGAGTTGAACGAGATCCTCCGCCACGGCCGGATCCGGCGCCGGCTGGGCGGGACGGGCCCCCTCTCCGTCGTCGAGACCGACTCCCCCGCCTGGCTGGCGGCCTGGACGGCGGCGGAGTCGTACCTGCGCCTCCTCGACGAACACCCCGACCGGATCCGCAAGTGCGCCAACCCCGAGTGCGTACTGCACTTCTACGACATCTCGAAGAACGGCAAGCGCCGATGGTGCTCCATGGCCGGCTGCGGCAACCGGGCGAAGGCCTCCCGCCACTACGCCCGCCACAAGCAGTCCCCGCCGGCCACCACGGACGGATGAGCGACCCGCGCCACGCGCCGCAACGACGACGGACCGTGAGCACCCCGGGCCCAGGGACCGGTGAGCGCTCCGCGTCCCGAAGCGGCCGCCACGGATCGGCGAGCGCCTCCGCCCCATACATACGGCAACGACGGTCGCGGCGACGGCGGCGATCCCGCCCCGTCGCGGACGCCTCGCCGTGTCCACATGCTGTCAGGACAGGACAGGACGCCCCCTCAGCAGGTAGATTGGTCTACACCACTGAGCGCTTCAGAGACAGGGATCTTCGTGGAAGTTGTCATCGTTCCGGATTCCGCCGCGGGCGGCGAGCTCATCGCCGAAGCCATGGCCGACCTGCTGCGACGCAAGCCCGACGCCCTTCTCGGCGTCGCCACGGGGTCGACCCCGCTCCCGATCTACCAGGCCCTCGCGGCCAAGGTCGCGAACAAGGAGGTGGACGCCTCCCGCGCCCGTGTCTGCCAGCTCGACGAATACGTCGGCCTCCCGGCCGGGCACCCGGAGTCCTACCGCTCGGTGGTGCTGCGCGAGGTCGTCGAACCGCTCGGGCTGGACCAGGACTCCTTCATGGGACCCGACGGCTCGGCGGAGGACGTCGCCGCGGCCTGCCTGGCGTACGACCGGGCGCTCGCCGAGGCCGGCGGCGTGGACCTCCAGCTGCTGGGCATCGGCACGGACGGCCACATCGGGTTCAACGAGCCCTGCTCCTCGCTGGCCTCCCGCACCCGCATCAAGACGCTCACACAGCAGACCCGGGTGGACAACGCCCGCTTCTTCGACGGCGACATCGAGCAGGTCCCCCACCACGTCATCACCCAGGGCATCGGCACCATCCTGGAGGCCCGCCACCTGGTGCTGCTCGCCACCGGAGAGGCCAAGGCGGACGCCGTGGCGCTCGCCGTCGAGGGCCCGCTCTCGGCATTGGTGCCCGCCTCCGCACTGCAGTTGCACCCGCACGCCACCGTCGTCGTCGACGAGGCGGCGGCGGCCGGTCTGAAGCTCGCCGACTACTTCCGCGCCACCTACGCGGCCAAGCCTGACTGGCAGGGCATCTGAGCGGTTCGGGCACGGCACAGCGGGCGGCGGCCGGACAGGCCGCCGCCCGCTGTGCGCGTTCACGTCAGCGTCCGCCACTTCGGCGCCGCCGCATCGTGACTCCACCCGGACACGCACGCCGTCGGGCGATGCGGGTACGCACGAGCAGCGGGCCGGAGCCTCATCAGCGGGCCATGTGTCATCACACCCGAGGGCGGGCAGGCGGCTCACCGCACGCACCCGCCAGGCCACCACGAGGTACGCCCGCACCCGTCCGTCCCGGACCGCACATGCAACGACTCGAACGGCACGGTCGAACTTGCTCACGATCGAGTGAAGCGAGGGACCCGTACCCGGCCAACGAACGCAAGACGGCGCGCCGAAGGCGGTTCCCGATCGGCCTGAATCACTCCTCACACGTCCCATTCATGTGAAGTGATCGTGAATTCGTCTCCATATTCGACCCCTCGCGCGCCGCTGACCATGCGATTGCCGACCGACGGACATTCACATGCGCCATCCGCACCACTGACCGAATCGGTCTCTTGACCCGCACTCGAGCGACGAACGAGACTCGCAGTGGCACTCATGCATCAGGAGCCACAGGCGCATGCGCCTGCGAATGGCCCTGCGAGACCGATATCGCACGGGGTGTGCGGCGGGGGAAAACAGCGAAGATGTCGCATGCGTTCTACGCATGCGACCAATTCTTGACCCCCTCTTCCCATCTCTTGGTGCGCGGAAGGGAATGGAGGGGGAATGCCGACGCACATGGGCTATCCCGGCGTATACATCGAGGAACTTCCCAGCAGCGTCCGTACCATCGCCTCGGTCACCACATCGGTGACCGCGTTCGTGGGGCACACCCGCCGGGGCCCGCTCAACCAACCGGTGCGCATCACGAGTTTCGCGGACTTCGAGAGGCGCTTCGGCGGCCTCACCGCCCAGAGCGCCGTCGGCTACGCGGTGCACCAGTTCTTCGGCAACGGCGGCACGGTGGCCGTCGTCGTCCGTGTGGCCAAGGCCGGCACCGGCGAAGAGGCCTGCGTCACGCTCGAATCCACCGAGGGGCGCAGCGAGTGCCCCGTGCTCGAGGTGCACGCGAAGGAACCCGGAGTGTGGGGTTCCGGCCTGCGGGTGGCAGTGGACCACGACACCTCCACGCCGGACAAGACGTTCAACCTGCACGTCCTGGACGCGCGGGGCGACGCGCGGGAGACCTTCACCGGCCTGTCCATGCACGCCGGCCACGGCCGCTTCGCGGAGACCGTCGTGAACGCGGGCTCGTCGCTGGTGCGGGTGAAGGTCCTGGACGAGGACCGGCCCGACCCGTCGGGCACCGTGTCCAAGCCGTTCGCCGCCGACCTGCCGAACCTGAACGTCGAGGTGAAGGTCAAGATCGGTGACGTGGAGCGGGAGTTCACGTTCTACGAGCCCGACCGCGACGGCGAACCGCCGACGGACGTCACCGAACTGGCCCTGCTGCTCGAGCGCAAGCTGCGGGCCCTGCCCGACGCCCCGGGCAAGCACGCCTACGCGGGGGCCGAGGTCACCGCCTTCGGCCGCCGACTCCAGGTCGTCGCCGGCTCGGTGGACCCCGACGACGTCGTCCGTTTCGTCGGCGAGTGCGCCAACGACCTCGGCCTGGAGGCGTCGGTGAACCCGCCGGTCTTCGCGCTGGAGGGCGGCAAGGACGGTGACCCGCCCGGGCCGCGCGACCTCATCGGCAGCGCGGCGGACAAGACGGGCGTACAGGCGCTGCGCGACGTCGACGACGTCAACCTGCTGGCGCTTCCGGAACTCGCGGCCTACGCGTCCACGGAGGACATGGTCACCGTGATCTCCGCGGCGGAGCAACTGTGCCGGGAGCGGCGGATCTTCCTGCTGGTCGACTCGCCGTCGACCTGGGGCAGCGTGAATTCGGCGCGGGCGGGGATCGGCGCGTTCGACTCCGTACGCAGCGACCACGCGGGCCTGTACTTCCCGCATCTGCAGCTCACCGACCCGCTCACCGGCCGGCTCCGGGCCTTCCCGCCGTCCGGCGCGGTCGCCGGTGTCATCGCCCGCACGGACGGCGAACGCGGTGTGTGGAAGGCGCCCGCGGGCACCGAGGCGCGTCTGGCGGGCGTCCGTTCGCTCACCGTCAGGCTCACCGACCGTGAGAACGGTCTGCTGAACCCGCTGGGCGTCAACTGCCTGCGCACCTTCCCCGTCGTGGGCCCGCTGGTGTGGGGCGCCCGGACGCTCAAGGGCGCGGACGCGCTGGACAGCGAGTGGAAGTACGTGCCGGTGCGCCGGCTCGCGCTCCATGTCGAGGAGAGCCTGTACCGCGGGCTGCAGTGGGTCGTGTTCGAGCCGAACGACGAGCAGTTGTGGCAGCAGATCCGGCTCAAGGCGTCGGCGTATCTGAACGATCTGTTCCGCCTGGGCGCGTTCAAGGGCGGCACCCCCCGTGAGGCGTACTTCGTGAAATGCGACAAGGACACCACCACGGACGCCGATATCGAGCGGGGCGTCGTGAATGTCGTGATCGGTATCGCGCCGGTCAGGCCCGCCGAGTTCGTGATCGTCAAGATCCAGCAGATGGCCGGCCAGTTCGACCTCTCATAGTCTCCAGGCCCGAGGAAAAGGAACACAAAGGAAACCGATGGCTGAGTTCCAGGTAAACGCCCATCGTTTTGACCCCTACAAGAATTTCAAGTTCCTGGTCCTGTGGGACGGTCGGACGGTCGCGGGCATCAGCAAGATCAGTCCGCTCAAGCGCACCACAGAGGTGGTCAAGCACCGGCACGGCGGCGATCCCAGTTCGCCGCGGAAGTCCCCGGGCCGCTCCGAGTTCGAGGGCGTCACCCTGGAGCGCGGTGTCACCCACGATCCCGAGTTCGACCGATGGGCCAACAAGGTGTGGCAGGTCGGTGCGGGGCTCGGCTCCGAGGTGTCCCTGCGCGACTTCCGCAAGGACATCATCATCCAGGTCCTCAACGAGGCCGGGCAGGTGGCCGTCTCGCACAAGCTCTACCGGGCCTGGGTGAGCGAGTACCAGGTCCTCGGTGAGCTCGACGCGAACGCGAACGCCGTCGCCATCCAGAGCGTCAAGCTCGAATGCGAGGGCTGGGAGCGGGACTACGAGGTGCCGGAGCCGGTCGAACCGTCCTTCACGCACCCGGCCTGACCGCCGTCCGCGCGCGGAGGGGCGAACGATGAACGGTCCCATCGGGGCGTCGGCCGCGGGGCCGGCCGAGCTGCTGGCCGTCTGGGAGACCGGGCTGGCACAGCACCCGTCCGACCGCTCACTGCTGCTGCACCGGGCCGCGAGGCCCGGGGCCGGTACCGACGAGCTGCTGTCGGTACCGGTCGGGCAGCGGGAGGCGGACCTGCTCGCGCTGCGCCGTGCGCTGTTCGGCGAGCGCATGCAGGTGCGCGTCGAGTGCGGCGCGTGCGGCGAGGAGATGGAGTTCGACCTCGACACCCGGGTGCTGGGCGCCGGGGCCGAACTGCCGCGGGAACCGCTGCGGGTGACGGAGGGCGAGTGGGTGGTCGACTTCCGGCTGCCCACCGTCGCCGATCTCACGGAGGCCGCGACGGCGTCCGGCCCGGCACAGGCCCGCGGCCGGCTCGTGCGGAGCTGCACGGTACGGGCGCTGCGGCACGGGGAACCGGTCGACGCCGACGACCTGCCCGGGCTGCTGCCCGAGCGGGTGGAGCGGCGGATCGCGGAGGCGGCGGCGGAGGCCGACCCTACGGCGGACGTGCGGCTCACCGTCGCCTGCCCCGAATGCGGCGACGCCACCCCGGCCGAGCTGGACATCACCTCCTACCTGTGGACCGAACTCGACACCTGGGCGCGGGACCTGATGCTCGACGTCCACCTGCTCGCCACCGCCTACGGGTGGAGCGAGCCGGAGATCCTGGCGCTCAGCCCGCTGCGGCGTCGCTACTACCTGGAGCTGTGCGCAGATGTCTGACCACTTCGACCGGCTGCTCGCCCGGTACACGCCGCTGGGTGCGGCCGAGCCGGCGCCGGCGCGTGTGCGGCCGCGCCTGCCCGGACCGTTCGAGCGCGTCGAGGCGCTCCGGTACGGTCCGCCGGACCCGGACGAGCCCGCTGCGCTGATCCCGTCTGCCCCGGCGGCACCGGCCGCACCGTCCACGACCGTGCGCCGCGAGCACGAGGTGCGCACCGAGCGTCACACGGTGGTGCGTACCGAGCGGATCCGGCCGGACGACTCCGCGCGGACGGGGCGCACGGCGCCGGAACCGCAACCGCGGCCCGCCGCCACGGAACGGACCCCCGTACGGCCGGTTCCGCAGCAGCCGCCGGCTCGCGCCGGTCGGCGCGGCCGCACCGCCGACGCCCCGGGCACTCCGCCGCCCACCACGGCAGCCGCCGGCCGGCAGCCGTCCGCCGCCGGGCCCGCTCCCGCGGCTGCCACGCCCGTGCCGCGCGGGTCCGACACGGCGGCCGCCCGCGGCGCGGCCCGTGCCTCCGTCGGCCGCCGTGCGCCGAAGCCGGCCGAGCGGGTCGTGCATGTGCAGATCGGCCGGCTGGAGGTCAGCGCCGCTCCGCCGCCCGGCCAGGACCGGCGGCCGGCGGCCCCCGCCGGCCGGGCCGCGCCGGCACTGACGTTGGACGACTATCTGTCACGCGCCTCACGCGGCGGGAAGAGGGACTGACGACATGAGCAACGCACTCGCCGTCGCGACGGTCACCCAGGCACTGAGCCTGCTCATCGCGGACAATCTGGCCCCCGAGATGGACCTCGCCGTCAACGTCGAGACGCGCAAGCCGCCGAACGAGCCGCCCACCGACCCGACCATCACGGTGTTCCTCTACCAGGTGACGCCCAACCCGGCCATGCGCCATGTCGACCTGCCCACCCGCGGCCCGGACGGCACCCTGCGCAAGCGCCCCGCCGCCGCACTGGACCTGCACTATCTGATCAGCGCCTACGGGGAAGAGGCCACGCTCGTCGGCCAGCGGCTCATCGGTTGCGTGATCCGCACGCTCCACGAGATCCCCGTGCTGCCGAAGGACGTCATCGAACTGGCGGCCCAGGCGCCGTACCTCGCGGGCTCCGATCTGGCCGAGTCGACGCAGAAGGTCCGCTTCACGCCGACGGTGATGGACATCGACGAGACGTCGAAGCTGTGGGGGATGCTGCACCAGACCCCGTACGCCCTGTCGGTGGCGTACCAGGCGTCGCTGGTGCTGATCGAGGGCCGTGAGCGGCCGGTGCCGGCGAAGCCGGTGACGGAACGGACCGTACGGGTACTGCCGTTCGGCGCGCCCGGCGCGCCGGTGCCGTCGGGCTCCGGCACACCCTCCGAAGAGACCGGGGAGGCGCCCGACGGGACCGCCGGGCCGGTGGAGACGTCTCGGGCCGGAGCGGGCGTAGAGGCGGCGGCCAAGCGGTCCGTACCGGCACGCGCCCGAAAGGAGCAGCCGGCCGGCGGACGCACGCCGGCGAAGCAGGCGGTCAAGCGGGCGGCGGCGTCGGGCCGTTCCCGTAAGGCGGGCGGACCCGACGAGCCACAGCCGCAGCAGGACGGAAAGAGCTGAGCCGGGGTGTCGCGGACGGGGGCGGGTGAGGACATGGGCACGTACAAGGAGGGCGGCGGCCCCGCCGGGGCGGCGGCCCAGGGCCGCGCGCTGACGTCGGCGATCCGGGCGGTCCTGGCTCGTGTCGACGCGCACGCGGCGCGGGCGGGGCACACGGGCGGCGGCGCCGCGCGGCCGGACACGTCCGCGGCCGTGCCCGGCCGGGATCGAGCCGGCAGGCCCGCACCGGACGGGGCGGACACGGTCCCGGCGGGCGGCGCCCAGAACGACGAGGCCGCGCCGGACGGAGCAGACACGGTCCGTCCGCGCCACGCGGGCAAGGCCCCGGCCACCCGGGCGGAGGCGCCCCCGGCGGGCGGCGCCCAAGGCGTTGAACCCTCCCGTGCGGACGCGGACATGGACCCGGCGAGCGGAGCGGCAGAGGCGCTCGACGGCCCCGGCGACGATCTCGCGCGGCGCGAGGATCACCGTGGCGACGCGTCAACCGCCGACGGGCCCACCGCGCTCGACGCGCTCGTGGCCTGCTTCGGGCTCAGTTCCTTCGAACGCGACATCGTGCTGCTCGCCGCCGCGGCCGAACTCGATCCCACCACCGGTGCCCGGTGCGCGGCGGCATGCGGGGATCCCGAGCGGGCCCACCCCACGTTCTCCTTGGCGCTCGCGGCACTCGACGCGCCGCACTGGAGCGCGCTGACCCCCGTCGCACCGCTGCGTCGGTGGCGGATCGTCGAGCTCGACGACGAGACCCGGCTCACCACCTCCCGGCTCCGCCTCGACGAGCGCATCCTGCACTTCCTCGCGGGCTCCCCCTACCTGGACTCCCGGCTGCACGGGCTGCTGCGCCGCACCTCCGTCCCGGACTCCCTCCCCGCCTCGTACGACCTGGCGGCGAGCCGGGTCGCGGCCGGCTGGGCGGGCGCGGCCCCGGGGGCGCCGCTGCGGGTGGAACTGGTCGGCGGGGACCTGCGCAGCCGCGCGGACATCGCGGCTGCGGCCGCCCGACGTTCCGGGCTCGGCCTGTACGAGATGTCGGCGGCCGACGTCCCGGCCGCGCCGGCCGACCGGGACCGGCTGGCCCGGCTGTGGCAGCGCGAGGCGATCCTGCTGCCCGCCGCCCTGCTGGTGGAGTTCGGCGACCTGGATCGCGAACAGGCGGCCGCCGCCGACGTGTTCATCGAGAGCGCCGCCGTCCCGCTCGTCGTCTCCAGCCTCGAACCGCGGGCGACGGACCGTCCGAGGGGCGAACGCGTCTCCGTGCCCCCGCTCGACGCCGACGAGCAGCTCGGCGTGTGGACCGACGCGTTCGCGTCGGTGCCCGAGGTGCCGGAGGCCGCCCTCCGTGACCTCGTGGCCCAGTTCTCGCTGCCGCCGCACCTTGTGCGTTCGGCCGGTGCGGCCGTCGCGCGCGACCTGCCCGGTGAGGACGAGCTGGACGCGACGGGGCTCGCCTGGCGTGCCGGTCTCACCGAGGCCCGGATGGGCATGGACGAGCTCGGCCGGCGCATCGAACCCAAGGCCGGGTGGGGCGATCTCGTCCTGTCGGAGCGGCAGTTGAAGATCCTGCGGGAGATCGTGGCGCATGTGCGCCGGCGCCCCACCGTGTACCAGGAGTGGGGCTTCGCCCACACCCTGCGGCGGGGTCTCGGCGTCACCGCCCTGTTCGCCGGCGGCTCCGGCACCGGCAAGACCCTGGCCGCCGAGGTGATGGCGAAGGAACTGGGCCTGGACCTGTTCATCATCGATCTGTCCCAGGTGGTCAGCAAATACATCGGCGAGACCGAGAAGAACCTGCGAAAGGTTTTCGACGCCGCCGAACGGGGCGGCGCGCTGCTGCTGTTCGACGAGGCCGACGCGCTGTTCGGAAAGCGCAGCGAGGTCAAGGACAGCCACGACCGGTACGCCAACCTCGAGGTGAGCTATCTGCTGATGCGGATGGAGGCGTACCGGGGTCTCGCGATCCTGACCACGAACATGAAGCAGGCACTGGACACGGCGTTCATGCGCCGCATCCGGTTCGTGGTCGACTTCCCCTTCCCGGGGGAGAGCGAGCGGGCCGAGATCTGGCGGCGGGTGCTGCCCGCGCAAGCCCCGATGAAGGACATCGACCCCGAACTGCTGGCCCGGCTGACCGTGGCCGGCGGTTCCATCCGCAACATCGCACTGTCCGGCGCGTTCCTCGCGGCGGAGGAGGGCGACCGGCTCCGGATGCGCCACATGCTGGAGGCCGCGCGCACCGAATATCTCAAGCTGGACCGCTCCTTGACACCTTCGGAGGTCCACGGATGGGTCTGAACGAGGCGACCGTGCGGGTGGACATCGGCGAGCTGGCGCTCGACGGATTCGGCCGGGGCGTCGACGCCGAGCGTGTCACCGCGGCGTTCCAGGCCGAACTGACCCGGCTCGTACGGGAACGGGGCGTGCCGCTCGCGGCTGACGGCGGCCGTGCGCTGGACGGGCTCGCGGGGCTGCCGCCGCTGCCCGCGACCGCGTCCGCCCGCCGTCTGGGCCAGGAGCTGGCGCGCGCGGTGCACGCCGGCCTGTCGGGCCGTGGCGAGGTGACGTCATGAGCACCTCCCACTCGCAGGAGTCACGGCCGGACCAGGCGGGCAAGCGGCGCAAGCGCAAGGACCGCGCCAAGTCGGGCACTGTGGAGCCGAAGAACATCGTCAGCGGTGCGGGCCAGCCGCTCGACGTGAGCGTGCGCAGGGAGTTGGAGGAGCAGCTCGGCCACGACTTCGGGCGGGTACGGCTGCACACCGACCGGGACGCGGGCGCGCTCACCGAGATGCTGGGCGCCGACGCGGTCGCCGTCGGCCAGGACATCTTCTTCCGCGAAGGCGCCTACCGGCCCGGCACGGTCGACGGACAGCGCCTGCTCGCCCACGAGTTGCTGCACACGGTGCAGAACCCGCACGGTCTCGGCACCCTGCGGGCCGGGCGCGACCTGGGCGCGGTGAGCCTGCCGCAACAGGCGATGGAGCGCGAGGCGGAGTCGGCGGCGCAGAGCCTCGTAGGGGAGGCGGCAGCCACATCGGGCGAGAAGGCCGTACGGCCGGAGGAAGCCGACGTCCGGACCGGCCGGGCGACGCCCGGCTGGCTGCGCTACGCGACCGTGGACGCCGATCGCCGCCGGATGGAGGAGCTGGACCCCGCGACCCTGATCGACCGCGTCGCGAACGGCGTCCTGCGATCCCTGCGCGGCGACCCGGAAGACCGATCGGGCCGGGTCCGGCTGCAACTGGCGCGCCTGGCACCCCAGCTGCAGGAGCTGGTCCTCGACCGACTGGAGATACGGCTGTCGGCACCCGCCCTCGACCGGGTGCTGGACCTCGTCGAGGAGACCGAGGCGGCTGGGCCCTTGCCGCTGGATGCCGCAGTGGCGCCGGTGGCTCTGCCCGGGGCGGGAGAGGAGATCGCGGAGGAGCGCCTGCGCGACCGGTCCGCCGATGAGCGGCCGGATGCCCGCGAACGGCGGGAGGGCGCCGGAGGCGGTCCTGAGGGTCGGCAGGACGAGCCCGGCGCGGGCGACGATGGGCGGCCCGGGACCGCTGGCAAGGAGGGAGCGGCCGGCGACGGGAAGGGCAGCACTCCGCCGGAAGAGGCCGCTTCGCAGGACCAGGAGGAGGCCGGGGCGCGGCAGCAGGACCGGTCCCGGTCCCAGCAGGTGGACAAGGACGCCTCCGTCCGCGAGGACAACAACGCCTCCGCCCAGGAGCAGCAGCAGAAGGCCCAGGATGACGGCGCGCAGAAGGACAAGGCGAGGCAGGACGACCGGGCCGCCGAAGAGGAGCGGGAGGAGGCCGGAGGCCAGGAGGAGGCGCCGCAGGAGCCGGAGCAGCAGGCGGGAGAGCAGCCGGCAGGTGAGGACGAGGCGGCAGCGGTCGCCGGGAACCTGGCTGCCGCCCCGTCGCCCGTCGACAAGAGCGGCGCCGAGCCCGGCGAGAGGTCCCGTACCGGTGATGCCCGGCCGGTCCGGACCACGGGCGATCCGGACAACGAACAGGACGTCGACGACGAACCGTTGGGGCTGGAGGCCGAATCCGAGCAGGACGCGGCAGAAGAACCGGACGCCGGGGCGGCGGAGGGCTCTGGTGCGGCGGACACCGGCGCCGGCCCGACGGGCCCGGAGACCTCCGACGACCCGCGGCTGTTCCAGCGGCGCAAGAGGGGCGCGGGCCGGGTGCCCGGGATCTCGTCCACCGAGAGTGATTCGGAGCCGGAGCCCGTCGAGGAAGCGGCGGAGCCCGACGGCTCCGGGAGCGCCCCCGATCGCACGGACGAGGCGGACTCCGAGAGCCGGACCGCCCAGGAGCTGTCGGACGTCATGCCGGCCGAGCAGGACCTCGGCCCCGAGGGAACGGGCGGGCCGGGTGACAGCGGGCCGCTGCCGGGGCTCACCTCGTCGGAAGCCGTGGAAGGGGACGCCGAGAAGCAACAGGCGGAGCAGCGTTCGGAGGACGCCGAGGCTCTTCGGTGGGACGAGGAGGCTCGCAACGCCGACGGTGCGGAAACCGCTCCCCCGACGGCCGGCGGACCGGTCGGTCCCGAGCGCCTGGCCAAGGCGGACGAGGACGCCCGGACCCAGGACGCCGGTTCGGCCCAGACGTCCGGCAAGAAGGTGGACAGTGGCGGCCAGGCCGTGGGCACCGCGAAGCAGGGTTCTCAGCCCGCCGGAGCCCCGGCGAAGAGCGAGACGGAGCCGAGCGCCGGATCGGACAAGGGGGGCGGAAAGCCCGCCGCCATGGGCGAGGACACAACGGGGGCCGGCGACAGCGGCACCGGCGCCGGCACCCCCGAGGTCAAGCCGGCCCCCGTTCCCGACCACCGGGGCGTCACCGAGGGCAACGGCAACGCCACATCGCCGGGACCGGAGAGCGGACCGGACAAGGTCTCTACACCAGGGTCCGGCTCCGGGTCCGGTCCTGCTCCGCAACTGGCATCGGGCAACGGCCCCTCACCCATGTCCGCCACGGAAGCGAAGACCAACTCACCCAATGCCCAAGGAGGTTCGGGCTCGGGCACGGTGAACGCCGCCCGGTCCAAGCCGTCACGCGGCAAGCGGCAGGCTGCGCGGCAGGTCGCGCGGAACGCGCGGCGAACAGAAGCCCGTGGAGGCGGCGGTCGCTCGTCCGCCGCCCCGGCACGGGGTGGCGGTGCCCGGGCAGGCGCGTCCGCGCCGGCGAAGGCCAAGAAGCAAGCCGCCGCACCTGATGTCTCCAACGCCACGCCCGAGGCGGGACTCGCCACGGCAGCGGGCTTGAAGCCACATCAGATGCTGGACACGCTCAGGGGAGTGAACAGCGCGGTCGGCCGGTCCGTCGACAAGGAGCGCACTGCCCTGCGCAAGGCGCCGCCGAAGGAGCAGCGCCCGTCCGGCTCCCCGCGAACGGTGCCGGGTGGCCCGACGGCGTCGGCGCCGGGAACGTACACCAACGCCAAGGTGGCGCGGACCGAAGCCGCTCCGGGCAGTACACCCGAGATCTCCGGTGAGCAGAAGCCGGAAGGTGACGTTCCGGGCGCGAACGTGCCTGAGCCGAGCTGGTGGGACATCGCCGTCACGATCGGCGCCCAGCTGTTCGGCAAGCTCCTGAAGGAGATCCTGCCGCTCGACGACCTGATCGACTCGATCCTCGGGCTCCCGACGAAGGACGAGGGTCTGCAGAACGCCAAGGTGGGCGACGCTCCCAGGCTCCCGCTCGAGAACGACTCGGACCCTCAACGCACCGACGAGCAGGCCCAGAAGCTGGACGAGCGAAAGACGGAACTGCACCGATCCGGTCGGGCGGACGCGGCTCGCCCGATGGGCGAGGACCAGATCTATCCGGATGTGCCCCAGGAGACGCTGACCGGCAAGGTGCCTGGCGGCAACGGCAGAAACGCCAAGGGTGCCGGTCGCACGATGTCCGGCGGCGGGGTGCCGATCGAGTCCGCCTCAGCGGTGGCCGAGCACGACCGCGGACCGCAGATTCAGGCCGGCTTCGGCGAGGGCCGCCAGAAGATGTCGCAGGAGCGCAAGAACAAGGACGACAAGGCGCGGGACGACCGGCAGAAGCACGACCAGGACCTGAAGCGTGAGGTCGACGCCAGCAGCGAGAAGCAAGCCGAGGCCCGTGACAAGGGTCGCTCCGACATCTCCGACTCGCGCGACAAGTGGCGCAAGGAGCAGGACGACAAGACCTCGGAGATCGACGGAAAGAAGGGCAAGAAGTACGACGAGGTCCGCAAGGACATCAAGGGCAAGGAAGAAGAGACCGACAAGGACGTCGACAAGCGCACCGAGGACGACAACAAGAAGATCGCGGACGAGCAGTCCAACGCCGAAAAGGAAGCGGAGAAGAAGCAGGAGGAGGGCAAGGACGACGCCGACAACTGGCTCGAAGACGCCATCGAGAAGCTGAAACAGTTCTTCGAGGATCTCAAGAACGCCATCAAGAGCGTCTTCGAGAAGGCGCGGCAGATCGTCACCGACCTCATCGACAAGTTCAAGCAGCAGGTCTTCAAACTCATCGACGACGCGCGCAATTGGGTGATCGACAAGATCAACAAATTCGCCGATGTGTTGATCGCTCTGGGTGACGAACTTCTCGCCGACTACCCGGCGATGCGCGACAAGTGGCGCAACACCATCGATGGTGCGCGCGACTGGGCCGTCGAGAAGGTCAACCAGTTCGCGGACGGGCTGAAGGAAGTCGCGGGGAAACTGCTCGACGGCCTGTGCGGGGCGCTACTGGCCGGGCTCGATGTCCTGGAGACGGGCATGCTGGCAGCCGTCGAGGTCGCCGAGACCGCTGCCGTCGGGGCGCTGGAGTTCGGTGCCGCCGTGGTGGAGGGCCTGGGCGAGTGGGCGGCCATCTTCAACGACATCGTCTCCGACCCGGGCGACTGGATCAGCAAGGCGGGGGCCGCCGCGAACTCCGGTGCCAGGGACCACCTCTTCAACGAGGTAACGAGCGCGGTCAAGGCATGGTTCAACCAGAAGGTCCAAGAGATCATCGGTATCCCGATGGACCAGTTCCAGGAACTGATCTCCGGCGGAGTGACCGTCGAACAGATGGCTCAGATGGCGTGGGACGAGGCGCTGCCCCAACTCCCGGTCATCATCGGTGTGCTCGTGGTGGAGAAGGTCGTCGCGAAGCTGATTCCCGGTGCCGGGTGGGTCATGGCGATCATCGACGCCCTGAAGACCGCGTGGGGCGCGCTCAGCGAGATCCTCGCTGCCTTCGGCCTGTTCATGGACTTCCTGAAGTCGGTCAAGAGCGGCAATGGTGCCCAGCCCTTCGCGAAGGCGGTGGCCGCGGGTGTGGTCGCGCTGCTGGAGTTGATCTACGAGTTCCTGATCGAAGGCGTCGGGAAGTTCATGGGCAAGGTGGCCGAGAAGCTCGGTGACATGCTGAAGAACATCCGCAAGAAGAAGGACAAGCCGGACGGTTCCGACGCCCCGCCGCCGGACGCGCCGAGCAAGCCGAAGGACGACGAGTCCAAGGGTGACGACCGCACCACGCCCGACAAGTCCTCCGACAAGCCGGGCGACAAGGACACGGACACCCCGACGACGCGCAAGCCACCGCCGGACAAGACGTCCCGCCCGCCGGCCCGGCCGCGCCCCGGCAAGCGTTCGTCACCGGAGAAGAAGCCCTCGCACACGACCCGGCCGAAGAGGCGTCGGGACGACGACGAGCGGCGTGAGGAGGGGCGCGAGGTCAACGCGGCTCGAAAGCGGATACGGGACGGGGAGCGGCGCTCCACCCGTGACGACAAGGACGACAGCCCTTCGCGCCGCGGCCCGGCCCGCGACACCCTCCGCCCCGACCGCCGCAAGGACGACGACCGCCCCCGTGACCCGGACAAGGACCGCGACAGGGACCGCGACGGTGACCGCGACAAGGACAGGAAGCGGGACAAGGACCGCGACAGGGACAGGAAGCGGGACAAGGACCGCCGCCGCGCCCGGCGCGCCCGCCAGACCGTCAAGTCGGCCCGCAGCAGGGCGCGTCGCGCGGCGGACAGGCTCCGCGGCAAGGCCCGCCGCAAGCTCGGCAACCGCCTGAACGACCGGCTGCGCCGCCTCAAGGACCTGTGGCGGCGCCGGCGGGACCGGAGGCGGGACGACGACCGCTCGCGCACCCCGGGCAGGAACCGCCGGGACAGGCGGGACGACGGGACCGAGTCGGTCGACCTGCCGGACGTGCCGTTCGCGGACGCCGACGACGGGGAGCGGCACGTGCTGAGGTTCCACGGTCGCGGCACGGACGCAGGTCTTTACGTTCACAGCATTCCGGAAGAGGTCACCAAATTCATTGCCGAATGGCGAGAGGACATCGCGAAGCAGGAGCCGTCGACCGAGCGGGACAACCAAGAGCTGTATCTCAAGGCCGCCGTGAGTAAGTACAACCGCGCCACGAGAATTCAGAAGGGAATTCCGGCGAAGGTGAAGAAGGCGGACCGGGACAAGTACAAGTCCCGCCGTCGGGCCCTGAGGAAGCAGATGGTGAAGCTGGCCAACGCGGCGAGGCTGCGGGAGTACAACGACATCCCCGACCCCAAATGGCCGGACTTCGATGTCGCCAAGCCTGGTCGCGGGAGTGCGGGACACTTCTCCGAGTACCTCGGGACCTCGGCGAAGACGGTGTTCGGTGGACCGGGCCAGGATGCCTCCATGGCGAAGAAGGGGCAGCCGCCGGGTTGGGACTACATCACGAAGAACGGTCTGAGTGAGAATTCCGCCTGGGTGAGGATGCATCTCCTGCCGGAGCGGCTCGGCGGCAAGGCCACCGGCAACAACCTCGTGCCCGCACGCGGTCCGCAGACCAATATCCCGTTCCGGCAGAACATCGAGGATCAGGCCTACGGCGCCATCCCCAAGCAGCAGAAGATCATCTGGTACAAGACGGAGGCCCGGTTCGGGTACTCGCGTACCAAGGACTTCGCCGACTTCCCCAGCTATATCCATGCCGCGTACGGCGGATACGAGAAGGTTCGCGGTACCGGGAAGAAGCGGAGCGATTGGACCCGGAAAGGCACGGAGAAACAGTATGCCCGGCACGTTGAGCCCCCTGACAAGGACGAAGGGGGGACCCTCTTCATCAACATGGCTGGTGCGACGACCATCGCCGGCATGCTCGAATGCTCCGAGAGGCTCGCCGGGCACGTCATTGACGCACGTGAAGACGCAGGGAAGTTCAAGACCCTACTTGGAATCGGGCCGGTTCTCCGGACCTGGAAGGGAAGGCGGGGGGCCGACTTCATGCCCGGCTTGCCGGACATGCTCGACAAGCTTGATGACCTGATCGCGCAGGATAAGGTCAAACTGACGGTGTGAGGAATTATGAATCCCGACGGCAAGAATCAACCTTTTCCGTTCGAAGCGCTCTGCGCAAAAGCTTTCGAGGAGATTCAAATTTCCTCCGCACTGACGGTATGGGAGGCCAAATTCGGTGAGGTGCCGGAGTATTTGGACGACCCTGAGTACGTCTTCGGAAGTCTTGCCGAGGACTATAACTTGCCGTTCGGTCCAGAGGTTCGGCGAAATTTCTTCCGATTCGAAAAAATTGCAGCATATTGGCAATCGGCAGACCAGGGCTCTGAGCTGGTCGGCGAATTCCAGCTGAATCACGTGTACAGCAGAAGGCTCATGTCGCACACCTGGGAGGGAACCGACGACTGGGAGCGCGCGCTCTACAAAGAGCTGCGGATCTTCGACAACACGCCTCAGACGGGAAGCGGACGCATGGCCGGGCTGCGTGCCACGCCCGGCACCACGGATCCCGAGATCTGGTTCTTCGACATGCGACAGGGCGCCATGGAGATGGAACTCGACTACGGAACGTACCTGGACACGCTGATGGTGACCAAGGGAACCATCGGCTGGCAGTACCTGTTCTGTGACGCAGGTTTCGGTGATGAAGGCTTCACGCCCGTCGCCGAGGGCCTCAAGGAAATGCTCGAGGTCTTCCCACGACTCTTCCCCGATCACGACTACGCGGACCTCAAGGCCCGCCTCCGGGAGCGCCTGTGACCCGCTACGCCGACATCCCCAAGCCCATCCGCTCCGGCATCGTCGTCGTCGACCCCGAGCGCGGGACGCCGCAGCGCATCATCGTGCTCCAGTTCAACCCGGACACCCTCGAGCGCAGTCTCTCGCCACAGGCCGCCGGAGGGTCCGGTGATGCCGGCGGCGGGGGCAGTGGGTCCGGGGACCGGAACGAGGCCCTGCGGCTGAAGGGCCCCGCGCAGGAGACGTGGAAGTTCACCGCCGAGATCGACGCCACCGATCAGTTCGAGGTCGCCGCTCCCGACGGGATCCACCCCGAGCTCGCGACCCTCGAGATGCTCGTGCATCCGACGACCGCGCAGTTGCGCGAGGCGTCCCGGCTCACCAAGAAGGGGACCATCGAGATCAGCCCGATCGAGATGCCGCTCACCCTCTTCACGTGGGGGGCCAAGCGCGTCATGCCCGTGCGGCTCACCGAGCTGTCCATCAACGAGTCCGCGTTCGACGTGAACCTGAATCCGATCCGGGCGAGCCTCAGCATCGGCATGAAGGTGCTCAGCGTCAGCGATCTGCCGGCCGGCCACCGCGGCGCGGACCTGTACATGGCGCATCTCGCGCAGAAGGAGCAGCTCGCCCGGGCCGCCCGCAGCGGCGGGCTCGCCGCGCTGGGGCTGGCCGGGCGCAACGGGATCAGCGGCATCACGGGGAGGGCCTGAAGGACATGGCAGAGATCGAGCCGTACGAGAGCGCCATGGACGCGATACCCGGCGCCCACCCCTACCCCCGCTCCAGCCGCTACCACGACGCCGAGATCGGGGTGCACCGCACCCCCGACGGCACCGAAGTGCGCTACACCAAGCGCCGCTTGCTGCCCCCGCTCGGGGACGAGCGCGCCGACGACGAGTCCGCGACGCACACCGTCAGCAGCGGCGAGCGTCCTGACCTGCTGGCGCAGCGCTACTTCGGGGACCCGGGCCAGTGGTGGCAGATCGCGGACGCCAATCCGGTGCTGGACCCCCAGGAGCTGACCGGCGAGGCGGGCCGGGACATCCGGATCCCGCACGCCGGCGGCTTCCCCGTCCACGGGGACCGGTATGTCTGAGCAGCCGGTCGGGCAGGGGCCCGTTCACATCACCCTGCAGACGGGGCCCCGGCTGACCCGGCCCGTGCCGCCGGAGGTCGTCGAGGCGCTGCTGTCCGCGCAGATCACGGCGACGGCCGGCGAACGCAGCGGTTTCCAGCTCGCGTTCGACCTCACCAAGACGGGTGCGCTGTCCCGGCGGCTGCTGCCGGAGGGGTTCTTCGACCCGAAGACCCGGGTGATCCTGTCGGTGAGCGTGAAGGGCACCCCGGAGGTGCTGCTCGACGGGCTGATCGTGCGTCAGGAGGTCGGCGCCAGCAATCAGCCTGGGCATTCGACGCTGACGGTGACCGGCGAGGACCTGTCGATCCTGATGGACCTCGAGGAGTACACCGACCGGTACCCGAACATGCGGCCGTCGCAGCGGGTCGGCCGGATCCTCGCCAAGTACGCCGACTACGGGATCGAGCCGCGGGTCTACCAGGAGAAGATCGAGCAGCCGCCGCGCGAGCGGCTGCGGGTCGAGTACCAGACGGGGACCGACCTGGGGTACATCACCGAACTGGCCCGGGCCAACGGCTACATCTTCTATCTGGAGCCCGGCCCGCGCCCGGGCGTCTCCACGGCGGTGTGGGGCCCGGAGCGCCGGATCGGGGACCGTCAGCACGCCCTGAACGTGAACATGGACGCCAACTCCACGGTGGACCAGTTGACGTTCGCGTACGACGGGACGGCCCGCGAGGAGCCGCAGGCACGGGTGCAGAACATGACCACCCGGGACAGCCTGCTGCTCCCGCAGCCCGACATCGGGCCGTTGCGTCCGCCGCTGGGGCGCCGGGCGACACCCGCGCTCCGGCGTCGGCGGCTGTCGGGCACGGCGAAGATGGAGTCGGAGCAGGCACAGGCCGAACTGCTGGCGCGTGCCGCGCTGTCCGCCGACGCGATCTCCGGCTCCGGCTCGCTGGACGTCAACCGGCACGGGTACATCCTGCGGCCGCGCGAGCTCGTCGGCGTCCGCGGCGCCGGGGTGACGTACGACGGCGACTACTACGTGAAGTCCGTGACGCACAACATCAGGCCCGGCTCGTACCAGCAGAACTTCACGCTCTCGCGCGAGGGGCTCATCGCCCGAAGCGGCACCGTGCGGCCGTAGGCGCGCACCAAGGACCAGGGGACCAGGAGTAACCACGCATGGCTGCAGGACCGAACAACCGGTTTCTCGGCAAGTTCCGGGGGCGGGTGGTGAGCAACGACGATCCGCTGAAGATCGGCCGCGTCACGGTGCAGGTGCCGGACGTTCTCGGCAACGAGACCTCCACCTGGGCGCTGCCGTGTCTGCCGTTCACGGGGCCGGGCTCGGGGCAGTACGTCGTGCCCGCGAGCGGGGCGGGGGTGTGGGTGGAGTTCGAGCAGGGCGACCCCAGCTACCCGATCTGGACGGGTTGTTGGTACGGGGACAGTGCGGAGTTGCCGCCGGACGCGCTCACGGGCGGTCCGGCGCACCAGAACGTGGTGATCCAGACGTCCGACAAGCACAAGCTGGTGATGGGCGACGTCCCGGGCGGCCACGGCATCAGGCTCCAGGCGGAGAGCGGCGCGTACATCCAGGTCGACGAGAAGGGCGTGACGATCGCCAACGGCCAGGGCGCCTCGATCGTGCTCAGCGGCGCAGAGGTCAACGTCAACGACGGCCGGCTGATCGTGCCGGGCAAGCAGTGACCGACAACGGGGAGAGAAGAGTCTTGTCCGGATACTCACGGACCTCGGGGAACTCCGGGGCCTCAGGAACCTGCGTCAGCGCGGCCTCCGTGCTGCACTGTCCGCACGGCGGCCGGGCGTTCGCCGCGGGCGCGGCCAATGACGTGCTCGTCGACGGGCAGCCCGTCCGCACGGCGTCCGACGTGTTCGCCGTGGCCGGCTGCGCGCACACCGTGAACGGTGTTCCGCGCCCGTGCACCAGCGTCCGTTTCAGTCCGCCGGAGCGCGGTGTGCTGGTCGACGGGGTGGCTGTGCTCCTGGACACCACGGCGGCGCAGTGCTTCGACGCCGCGCTCGTGCCACAGGGGCCGGCGGTCGTCTCCGGGGACCGCCGGGGGGTGATGTGCGGATGACGGTCCGACGACGCGGTGACATCGCGTTCCCGTTCCGCAGCGACCGGCGCGGTCGTACCGCGCACGCCGCGTACGACGAGCATGTGCGGGATCTCATCGAGCAGTTGCTGTTCACCAGCCCGGGCGAGCGGGTGATGCGGCCCGACTTCGGCTGCGGGCTGCTGGATCTGGTCTTCACGCCGAACAGTCCCGAGCTGGCTTCCGCGCTGGAGCTGTCGGTGCAGGCGTCGCTCCAGCGCGTACTGGGCGAGGTGATCGAGGTGGAGGCCCTGGACGTGGTCAGCGAGGAGAACGTGGTGCGGGTCCATCTGTCCTACACGGTGCGCTCCACGGGGAGCCGGCGTGACGACGTGTTCGAGGGGAGCGGGCCCGCATGAGCGGCGTGAGCGAGGAATTGGTCTGCCGCACCGACGGCAGGCGGGGCAAGGTGCGCGCGGCGCGGCTCGGCGGCGTGGACGCGGTGGAGGTGGGCGACGACGGTCTCACCCTCACGGTGACGTTCCTCGGGAAGGCCCCGCACGGGCTGTGCCCGGAGAACATCCGCATCGACGGCGGGCGTCGGATCACGGGGATCCGGGCGGTCGACGTCTCGGTCGAGCGGGAGGAGGACCCGGAGCTGGACGACCGGCTGCTGGTGACGCTCGACCGGACCGGCGACACCGGCCGCTACCGGCTCTCCGTGGTGGACACGGACCCGTACGGGCGGCCGGGCACCGAGCCGTTCCCCGGTTTCGACCAGCGGTACTTCTCCGCGGGGTTCTCGTTCCGCGTCGACTGTCCCACCCCGTTCGACTGCAAGGACGAGCCGGGCGACTGCCCGCCCGGCGTCGGGGACGCGCCGGTGGCGGTCGCCGCGCCGGTCATCGACTACACCGCCCGCGACTACGACTCGATCCGGCAGCTGATCCTCGACCGCCTGGCGCTGACCACTCCCGACTGGGTGGAGCGCAACCCGGCGGATCTGGGGATGACGCTGGTGGAGCTGCTGGCGCACACCGGCGACCGGATCAGCTACCAGCAGGACGCGGTGGCGACGGAGGCGTACCTGGACACCGCCCGGCGGCGGGTGTCGGTGCGCCGGCACGTACGGCTGATCGACTACCCGATGCACGACGGCTGCAACGCGCGCACGTTCGTGACGGTGGAGGTGGCGCGGGAACTGACGCTGCTGCCGGGCACGTTCCGGTTCGCGGCCGTCGACGTCCGTGGGCTCGGCCCGCGGGACCGGCCGGAGATCGGCACGGTGATCGACGACCGGGAGCTGGCGGTCCTCGACGAGCGCGGTTCCGTCGAGGTGTTCGAACCGGTCGTGGCCGGCGAGCCGCTGGTGCTGCGCCCCGCGCACAACACGGTCCGGTTCTGGACCTGGGGCGAGGAGGTGTGCTCGCTGCCCAAGGGGGCGACGTCGGCGACGCTGCGCGACGACTGGGCCGACGAGGAGTGCACACGCCGGGCATTGCGGCTGGCGCCGGGCGACCTGCTGCTGATCGAGGAGGTGCGCGGACCGCGTTCGGGAACGCCCGGCGACGCCGATCCGGCGCACCGGCAGGCCGTTCGGCTCACCTCCGTGACCCCTGTCGTGGACACGCTGTGCGATCAGCCGGTGCTGGAGGTGACCTGGGCGCAGGAGGACGCGCTCACATTCCCCGTGTGCCTGTCCACCCGCGGCGGCAGGAACTGCGAACCGGTCGCCGACGTGAGCGTGGCACGCGGCAATGTGACGCTGGTCGACCACGGCCGTTCCCTCACCTTCTGCGGCGGCACCCCGGAGACGGTGACGGTGCCCGCGGAACCGGCCGTGCTCGGTTCGTGCGACCCGTCCGGCTTCGGCTGCCGGGACGAGGACGCGGGCAACGCGGTCGCTGATCTGATCGGCGCCCGCCTGGACCGGGCGCGGCGGGGAGGGCTGCTGACCGCCGGTCAGATACGTGAGCTGTTCGAGGTCGCCGGCGAGGAGGAGACGCTCCGGGCGGGACTCGGTCTCGAACTCGCGGGCCGCCGGCGGGAGAAGGTGGTGCCGGGTACGGCGTACGAGCAGGCGGAGGCACTCGAGACGCTGCTGGCGCAGCTGGTGTATCCGGGCATCCGGCGACGGTTCCGTCCGGTGCTGCACCGCTCCCCCGTCGTGCAGGCCGTGCCGTTCCCGTTGTCCGCGCATGTGTCCGCCGGTCAGGCGGACCGGCTCGCCGCCGTCCCGGGGCGGGTGCGGGACCGGCTGGTGGAACTGTGGCGCAGCGCCCGTGACTGCGACGGTCTCACGGAGGCGGAGATCGGCGAGCTGACGGTGCTGTTCGGGCTGAAGGTGCTGGAGCGTTTCGAGCTGCGGCGTCATCCGGTGGCGGCGCTGCGGGAGTTGCTGCACCGCAGTGAGCGGTTGCTGGCCGGGAAGCTGCGCCGGCTGGAGGTGCTGACGGCGCGGGCCCGTGCGGGCGCGGTGCTGGACGGCGGCATCGCCTGGGAGGTCGCGCACACCTGGGGCCCGGCGTACGCGGCGGGTCTCCATCCGGACGAGCCGGAGCTGCGGGGCCCGGCCGCCGCGCTGCGGCAGGATCCGCGGGAGGCCCTGCCGGCGGTCAGGGTCGTCGAGGGGGACGATGTGTGGTCGCCGCGGCGGGACCTGCTGGGCAGTGGGCCGCGGGAGCGGCACTTCGTCGGCGAGCTGGAGGACGACGGCCGGATCGCGCTGCGGTTCGGCGACGGCCGGCACGGGGCGCGGCCGCGGCCGGGAGCCCGTCTGAAGCTGCACTACCGGCTCGGCGGCGGTACGGCCGGCAATGTCGGCGCGGAGGCCGTGAACCATCTGGTGCTGTGCCGTGATCCGGACGCGTCGGACGCGGGCGGGGCGATGCCTGTCGCCGGTGTGCGCAACCCGCTGCCGGCGGTGGGCGGCACGGAGCCGGAGCCGCTGGAGCAGGTGCGGCAGCTGGCGCCGCTCGGTCTCAAGCGTTCCCGGCTGCGTGCGGTCACCGCCGAGGACTATGCCGCGCTGGCCTCGGCCGTGCCCGGTGTGCAGCGGGCGGCGGCGGAGATCCGCTGGACCGGCAGTGTGCAGGAGGCGCATGTGGCCGTCGACGCGGCGGCGGCCGGGGACGCCGGCCCGCAGCTGCTGGACGCGGTGGCGCACGCCCTGGAGGGCTGCCGGCGTATCGGGCACGACCTGGTGGTGGGTCCGGCGCGCAGTGTGCCGCTGGACGTCGCGATCGAGGTGTGCGCGGCGCCCGGTCATCAGCACGGTCGGATCCTGGCCGAGCTGTACCGGCTGCTGGGAAGCCGGCGCCTTCCCGGCGGGCGGCTCGGCTTCTTCCACCCGGACGCGCTGACGTTCGGCGAACCGGTGCGGCTGAGCCGCCTGGTGGCCGCGGCGGCCGCCGTACAGGGAGTGGAGAGCGTGCGGGTGACCCGGCTCCAGAGGCTCTTCGAACCGACCGCTTCGTATCCGGACCACATCGACCACACGGCACTGGAGGCAGGCGTGCTGCGGCTCGGCCCGCTGGAGATCGCGCGTTGCGACAACGACCCCGACCGGCCCGAGAACGGGCGGCTGTCCATCGAGCTCGGCGGAGGTGCGCGATGACCGGCGCGTGCGGCTGCGGCTGCGGCGGCCACGACGAGCGTCACGCGCCGAGGGCGCTGTACAACCCTCCGGGCCGCAGCGCCCTGGACTACCGGGTGGGCGAGTACGGCTCGTTCCTGGCGGCCATGCTGGACCGGCTGGCCTCGCCCGCCTATCCGGCGCTGCGCGGCCTGACCGCCCGTACGCCCGACGATCCTGCCATCGGCCTGCTCGACTCGTGGGCGGTGGTCGGTGATCTGCTCACCTTCCACTCGGAGCGGATCGCCGACGAGGCGTATCTGCGGACCGCCGACGAACACCGTTCGCTGGTTCTGCTGGGCCGGCTGGTGGGGCACCGGCCGCGGCCGGGGATCGCCGCCGACACCCACCTCGCGTACTCCCTCGACCGCGATCCGCGGGACCCGGACGTCTCCGTGGTGATTCCGCGGGGCGCCCGCAGCAACAGCGTGCCGACGACGTCCGGCGAGGACTCGCAGGTCTTCGAGACGAGCGAGGACCTGACGGCGCGGGCGTCGTGGAACACGCTGTCGGTGCGCAGGCGGCGGCCGTCGCTGCTGACGCCGGAGGACCTGACACGGCGTTCGGAGATCTTCGTGTCGGGAACGTCCACCGTGCTGACGGCGGGCGACCGGCTGCTGTTCGTCTTCGCGGGCGAGGAGGGCGGGCCGGAGGGACGGCGGCTGCTGCTGCCGGTGGCCCGGATCCGCACCGACCGCGAGGACGACGTGACGGCGATCGGGCTGCCGCAGTCGGCGCCGCCGATGCTGGCCGAGCTGGTCGACGAGCTGCGCGAATGGATCACGGAGGACGAGCGGGAGGTCGAGGACGGGGAACCGACGCCGGCCAACCCCAATCCACGTCCTGTCAGCAGGTACATCGCGGAGTTCGACGCCCAGGTCCTGGCGCCTCTGCGGGCCGATCTGGACGCGATCGGCACGCCCGCCGCGTTCGCCGCGCGTCTCGCGGAGCCGCACGACCGGCTGGCGGAGGCTCAGGTGGTGGCCGCCGCCCACGAGGACGTGGCGGCCTGGTTCGAGCAGTTGGAGGCGATGGTCGGCGAGCTGCGGGAGCGGGCGGCCGCCCTGGAGCCGTCCCGTCCGGCCCCGCCCGACGGGACGCGCCCGTCGGAGGGAGCGTCGGCGCTCCGGGCGCTGGGCGCGGTGCTGCCGGCCCTGCGCACCCGCGATGTACGGCCCGGTGCCGGCATCCGTCGGGCGGCGGGCCGGCTGCCGGTCGCCGGCTCGGAGCTGGGCGCGCAGCTGCTCGGGGCGCTCGATCCGCGGGTGGCGGACGGAATGTACGCGGCATGGCGGCAGACGTCCCCGACGGAGCCCGCGCTGCTGCGCGAGCTCCAGGCGATGCGTTTCACGGGGGCGCCGTTCGGTGCGACCGCTCCGCTGCGGCCGGTGCAGGACGAGCGCGGCCGGGTGATCCGGCAGGCGGACTGGCCGCTGACGGGTGCGGCGCTCACCACCATGCGGGTGGTGTACGACCCCGCGGGACGGGTGCCGGTGCGCGCCGAGTTCCAGCACACCGAGACAGGTTCGTCGGTGCAGGTGTCGGAGAACCTGCCGTCGGAGAAGTCGTTCGACCTCGGTCCCGGCCGGATCACACTGCGTACGCGGGCGGCTCAGGACCATGATCTGAGCTGGCTGAGCCGAAGGCCCGCGGACTCGCAGGAGCCCGGGGTCACCGCGCAGCTGCACGACGGTCTGCCGGACCGGACGCTGTTCGTGTCGCGTCCGGGTGAGGACGGGCGGGTCCATGTGGCGGTGAACAACGGTGACACGAAGGCCTGGCACCTGGCCCCCGGTGAGCACCACCAGATCCGCCACGGTGACTTCGAGCTGACGGTGTCCTACACGGTCGGCAGCGAGCCCGCGAACGTCGTCATCGGCATCGCGACGGTGCCGGAGCCCGCGAACCGCCATGTCCTGCCCCTCGACTCGGTCCGGGACTCGATCACGGTCGGCAGCTGGGTCGCGATCGAGCGTCCCCGCAAGGGCGCGGAAGGCCCGGACGGGATCCCGGGCGACGAGAAGCTGAGGTTCGTCACGACACGGGTCACCGCGGTCCGCACGGCGGTGTACACCAACTACGGCATCACGGGCCGCGGTACGGAGCTGACACTCGCCGATCCGTGGCTGGACGAGCACGATGTGCTGCTGTCCAACATCCGCGACACCACGGTGCACGCCGACGGGCAGCCGCTGCGCCCCGCCGACGAGCCCCTCGGCGAGGACGTGCACGGCGACGAGATCGAACTCGCCGAGCTGTACGACGGGTTGCGGCCCGGACGGCATCTGATCGTCTCCGGGGAGCGGACGGACGTGCTGCCCGGCTCCCCGGGCGCTTCGGGAGTCGCGGGCACGGAGCTGGTGGTGGTCGCGGGGGTGGAGCAGGTGATCGATCCGCGGCTGCCGGGCGACCATGTGCACACCCGGTTGCGGCTCACCTCGAAGCTGGCGTACCGCTACCGCCGTGACACGGTGCGCGTGCTGGGCAACGTGGTGGCGGCGACGCACGGCGAGAGCCGCGACGAGCCGATCGGCAGCGGGAACACGGACCGGCCGAACCAGACGTTCGCCCTGTGGCAGTCCCCGTTGACCTGGCTGCCCGCCGGCAATCCCCTGGGCGCGACACCGGAGCTGGAGATCCGCGTCGACGGGCTGCTGTGGCACGAGGTGGACAGCCTCGCCGGGCGCGGACCGCGCGACCGTGTGTACGTCACGGGCACCACGGCCGACGGCCGTACCACGGTGACCTTCGGCGACGGGGTGCACGGCGCCCGGCTGCCGACCGGGAGCGAGAACGTGCGGGCCCGCTACCGCTTCGGCACCGGCCGGGCGGCGAACGTGCGGGCGAACCGCATCACCCAGGCGGTCACCCGCCCGCTCGGCGTCACCGGAGTGACCAACCCGCAGGCCGCGACGGGCGGTGCGGACGCCGACGGGCCGGGCCTGACCCGGCGCACGGTCCCGCTGGCCGTGTCGGCGCTCGACCGGCTGGTGTCGGTGAAGGACTACGAGGACTTCGCCCGCTCGCGGGCCGGCATCGGCCGGGCCGTCGCCCGGGAGGTCTTCGACGGCCGGCGCCAGGTGCTGCACGTGACGGTGGCCGGCGTCGACGACATCCCGGTCGCCGGTGACTCCGACGTCCTTCGGGCCCTGCGGTCCTCGCTGGCCCGGTACGGCGACGGACGGCTGCCGGTGCGGGTCGACGTCCGCGAGCTGGTGCTGCTGCTCCTCGCGGCGAAGGTGAAGGTCGCGCCCGACCACACCTGGACGGTCGTGGAGCCGAGGCTCCGGCAGGCCCTGCTGCGCACGTTCGGCCCGGAGAGCCGGGAACTCGGCCGGCCGGCGCGGCTGTCGCAGGTGATGGCGACGGCCCACCGGGTGCCGGGCGTGGAACACGTCGACGTCGACGTGTTCGGCGGCGTCCCGGCCTCCGCCACTCCGGAAGGACTGGCCGGCCTGGCGCAGCGCCTCGGCGGGCCGGCGGCCACGGTCCCGGCCCGGCACGCCGAGTACGACGAGGTCGTGCACCGCGTCACCGCCGACGGCGGCGAGACCCTGACCTCGGTCGCGGGCCGCCACGGCATCCCGCTCGCCGAACTGCTGCGTCTGAACCCGGACATCACCGACACCCGGCGGCTGGAGAAGGGGCGGCGGGTGTTCGTCTTCCGCGGTGTCCGGCCGGCTCAACTCGCCCTGCTCACACCGCAGGTGCCCGACACGCTGATTCTGACGGAGGTCACCGCATGAGCAGGGAACCGGACGGTCTCGCGGAGCTGCTGCCGCAGTGGCACCGGCTGCGCGACGCCGAGCGCGGGGAGCCGCTGCGTGCGCTGCTCGCCGTCATCGCCGAGCAGGTCGATCTGGTGCGGGACGGCGTCGAGCAGGGGTACGAGGACCTGTTCGTGGAGACGGCGGCGCCCTGGGTGCTGCCGTATCTCGGCGACCTGGTGGGCTATGCGCCGCTGCCCGGGTACGAGCGGGTTCCGACCGGCGGCCTGGGCGGCGCCGGCGGGGAGGAGGAGTCGCGTCGGCGGCTCGCCGAGGCGCTCGCCCCGCGCCGTGACGTGGCCGCCACCGTCGCCCACCGGCGCCGCAAGGGCACGCTGCACCTGCTGGAGGAGATGGCGCAGGGGATCGCGGGATGGCCCGCCAGGGCCGTCGAGTTCTCCCGGCTGGTCTCGCACCACCAGCCGGTGCGGCTGTACGGGTCGGGGTCGTCCGCGGCCGATTCCCGCCGGCTGGAGCGCGGCCGGCTGGAGCGCGGCCGGCTGGCCGACGTGCGCGAGGGAGCGCAACTCGACCTGGCCGGTACCCCGTTCACGTCCACGGCCCGGTCCGTGGATGTGCGCAGGGCGGCCTCGGAACGGCGGCAGGGCGGTCTGTCCCCGGCCGGTGTGGGGCTGTTCGTGTGGCGGCTGAAGCCGTATCACGTGACGCGGGCGCCGGCGTACTGCATCGACCGGGCGCGCAGTCTGTACACGTTCTCGATCCTCGGCAACGACAGCCCGCTGGTGACGAAGCCGGTGCCCGAGCCGTCCGCGACGCACATCGCGACGGTCGACAACGTGCCCGCGTACATCCGGCGCCGGCAGCTCGCCGACCGGCTCGCGGACCACTACGGTCCGGGCAAGAGCTTCACGATCTGGCGGGACGGCCAGGACGAGCCGGTTCCGATGTCGGACATCGTCGTGGCGGACCTCTCGCAGTGGCGGTACCGGCCGCGGCGTGGCCAGGTGGCGGTCGACCCGGAGCTCGGGCGGATCGCCTTCGGGTCGCGTTCGGCGCCGCGGCAGGGCGTGTGGGTCACCTACCACTACGCGTTCGGGGACGACACCGGCGGCGGCGAGTACCCGCGCGAGCGCGACACCTCGCCGGCGGCGGAGTTCTACCGGGTGGGCCCCGGGCAGCGTTTCCAGAAGATCATGGACGCGTACGAGGAGTGGCGCGGCGACCGGCGGGCCGGCCGTTGCGGCCCCGAGGGCGTCATCGAGATCACCCACAGCGGCGCCTACCAGGAGCAGCTGGACTTCGACCTGGAGCGCGGCGACAGGCTGGAGCTGCGGGCCGCCGAGGGCTGCCGTCCGGTGATCCGGCTGCTCGACTGGTACAGCAACCGTCCCGACGCGCTCAACATCCGCGCCCAGGACGACTGCCCGCCGGGACGGGACGCGCCGCGGATCGTCCTCGACGGGCTGCTGATCACCGGGCGCGGGCTGAACGTGAGCGGCCCGGTCGGCACTGTGGTGCTGCGGCACTGCACGCTGGTGCCCGGCTGGTCGCTGCAGCCGGAGTGCGATCCGCACTCGCCCGAGGAGCCGAGCCTGGTCCTGGAGCGGACCACCGCCTGTGTGCAGATCGAGCGGAGCATCCTCGGCACCATCGAGGTGATCGGCGACGAGGTGAACCACGATCCGCTGCCCATCCACATCCGGGACAGCGTCCTCGACGCCACCGGCCACGACCGCGAGGCGCTGTCCGCGCCGGACTGCCGCCTGGCGCACGCCGTGCTGCACGCCCATCGCACGACGGTGATCGGGGAGGTGCACACGCACGCGGTCGAGATCGGCGAGAACAGCGTCTTCACCGGGCAGATGCGGGTGGCCCGGCGCGGTGTCGGCTGCCTGCGGTACTCGTACGTGCCGCCGGGCTCCCGCACTCCACGCCGGCACCGCTGCCAACCCGACCTTGCGGGCGGCGAGCCGCTGCGGCCGCTGTTCACGAGTGAGCGGTACGGCACACCCGCCTACGGCCGGCTGTCCGACGCGTGCCCGCCCGAGATCCGCCGGGGCGCCGACGACGGCTCCGAGATGGGCGTCTTCCACGATCTGTACGAACCGCAGCGCGAGGACAGCCTGCGGGCCCGGCTCGCCGAGTACACCCCGGCCGGGACGGACGCCGGGATCATCCCCGTCACCTGAGACGACTTCTTCCGAACTACCCGAGGGGGACACCGAACCCATGCACGCTGACATCTCGCGCGACACCTTCCGGCCGGAGCGGCACTACTCGGCGGTGATCGCGCAGCAGGGCCGCGTACAGCTGGACGCCGACGCCAACGAGCAGGCGGCGATCCAGCTCCACCAGGCCCGGACCGCTCTGTCCGACCTGATCGGCACACACGGCGGGCCGCAGGGCGCGACCGGTTTCGAGGTGCGTTTCCTCGGCGGCAGCCGGGAGCTCGACGACCTGTCCATCGGCGGGGGCCGCTACTACGTCGACGGCATCCTCGTCGATGCCACCCGGCCCGCTCCCGGCGTACCCGTGCCGGACGAGGACGAGACCGGCGACGCTGCGACGGAGCCGCCCGCCCCGCCGGCCACCTGGACCTACTGGGACCAGCCGGACGGCCACCGCGACCCGGAGCGCCCCGGCGACCGGCTGCCGACCCGGTTCCCGTACCTGGCCTGCCTCCAGGTGTGGGAGCGGACGGTCACGGCGGCGGAGGACCCGCTGCTGCGCGAGGTCGCGCTCGGGACGGCGATGCCGGACACCGCGGCCCGCCGGAAGGTGGTGTGGCAGGTCGTCCCGGTGCCGGGCTCGGAGCTGGAGCTCGAGGACGGGGCCACCAAGGACCAGGTCCGCGAGGCCTTCGCCAAGTGGGAGGCGGCACAGGCGCCGACGGCGCGGATGGCGGCGCGCAGCGAACGCCCGGACCGGGCGGACGAGGACCCGTGCCTGGTGCGTCCGGACGCCCGCTACCGGGGACCGGAGAACCAGCTCTACCGGGTGGAGGTCCATGGGGGCGGCCCGGCCGGTGAGGCGACGTTCAAGTGGTCCAGGGAGAACGGGTCGGTGACCCTCCCGGTCGACGAACTCGACGGCACATGGGTGGAGCTCGGCTCGCTCGGCAGCGACGACAAGCTCGGCCTGAACGTGGGCGACTGGGTCGAGTTCGTCGACACCGCCTACACGAGCCGCCGGGAACCGCTGCCGCTGCTGCGGGTCGAGGAGCTCGACCTGCCGGGCCGCCGGGTGCGGCTGTCCGGCGAACCGGACCCGTCGGTGGGCAGGCGTCCCGAACTCGCCCCGTATCTGCGGCGCTGGGACCACCGTCCCGGTTCCCGCCCGGCGGGCTCCGGCCGCTCGAGGACGGCCGCGTCGAAGTCCCGCGGCGGCGCGCTGCGCATCGAGGAGGGAGTCTGGCTGCCCCTGGAGGACGGGGTGTTCGTGTACTTCGAAGCGGGCAGGACCTACCGCTCCGGTGACTTCTGGACGGTGCCGGCGCGCACGGCGACGGGCTCGGTCGAGTGGCCGGTGGACGCCGCCCGGCGTCCGCTGCTGCGCTCCCCGCACGGGGTGCGGGTGCACCGCGCCCCGCTCGCCTGGGTCCTCGGCGAGGGCTCGGTGGCCGATCTCCGGCTGGCCTTCGGGCCGTTGGCCGCTCCGCTGCCCGCCGCCGACGCGGAGGCGCTCGCCGCGGAGGAGAGCGCCGAGCAGGAGGCCGTCGCCGCGGAGCGTGCCGCGTCGGGCGGTTCGACGGGACCCGCCAACGGGCAAAACGATCAGGGACGGTCCGAGAACTGACGGTCCGCCGGGAAGGAGCACCACGATGGCAACCCCGCTGTCCGCCGACAAACTGCTCAGAGCCTTACGCAACGAAGGACTGCGTGTCGTCGAGCACCGAAGCTGGCGCACGCACAACCGCAACCACAAGGGTCCCTGGGGACCGGTGAACGGTGTGATGATCCATCACACCGTGACCTCCGGCACCTCGAGTTCCGTCGAGCTCTGCTACAACGGCCACTCCAGTCTGCCGGGCCCGCTGTGCCACGGTGTGATCGCCAAGGACGGGACGGTGTATCTGGTCGGCAACGGCCGGGCCAACCACGCCGGCCTCGGCGACGACGACGTGCTGCGCGCCGTGATCAACGAGTCGGCGACGCTGCCCGCCGACAACGAGGCCAACACCGACGGCAACCGCTACTTCTACGGCTTCGAATGCGTCAACCTCGGTGACGGCAAGGACCCGTGGCCGGCGGCGCAGCTGGAGGCGATCGAGAAGGCCGCGGCCGCGATCTGCCGTGCCCACGGCTGGTCGCAGCGCTCGGTCATCGGGCACAAGGAGTGGCAGCCGGGAAAGGTCGACCCGCGCGGCTTCACCATGGACGCGATGCGCAGCCGCATCAAGGAACGGCTCGGCGGCAAACCGTCGGGGCCGACGACGCCGCCCGCGCCGACCTACGAGCCGTTCCCCGGGGCGGCGTTCTTCCAGGTGGGCAGACGCAGCGCCATCATCACGGCGATGGGCAGACGTCTGGTCGCGGAGGGCTGCGGCCGCTACGAGGTGGGCCCGGGCCCCGATTGGTCGGAGGCGGACCGCAAGTCGTACGCGGCATGGCAGCGCAAGCTCGGCTATTCGGGCAGCGACGCGGACGGCATTCCGGGCAGGACGAGCTGGGACAAGCTCAAGGTCCCCAACGTCTGACCGGCGCGTCCGCGCGGGCACGTGGACGGCCCCGTGCCTCGAGGCACGGGGCCGTCCGCCGTTCGGAAATCTGCGAGCACCCGGGTCACACGTGGTGCCCGTGGGCGGCGAGCCACCGGTGGACGGCCGCCTTGTCGGAGACGCTGACCCGTGCGGGGGCGTCCGGAGCGGGGCCCTTGTCCGTGTTGAAGGCCGTGTCGGTGACCCGGGCGGTGACCCAGTCGGCCAGTTCGCGCGCGGACTCCGCGGACAGGGCGCGCCGCTCCCATTCACCCACGGCCCGCTCCGCGGCGCCGGCGTCGTTACGGGTGGCCTCCGCCAGCCAGACGGGTACGAGTCGCATCGCCACTTCCTCGTCGGAGGGGGTGTGGGATCCGGTGTGTGCGGAATCGTTCATACGGCGTCACCCTCACAGTTCGCGCAGCGCGGGCAGCAGTGTGCTCCGCGCCCATTCGAGGAACGGCTCCTGCTGGTCGCCGCCGACCTGGACGAGGGCGACCTCGGTGAAGCCCGCGTCGACGTACGCGCGGACCGCGTCGACGAAGGTGCCGACGTCGTCGCCGCACGGGACGGTCTGTGCGACGTCGTCCTCCGTGACCAGTTCGGTGGCCTGCTCGAAGGACTTGGGGCCGGGGAGTTCCGCGTTGACCCGCCAGCCGCCGACGGCCCAGCGGAACTGGTCGTGCGCCCGTTTCACCGCGGCGTCCCGGTCGGTGTCGTAGCAGACGGGCAGCTGGCCGACGCGGGGCCTGCCCGTGCCGCCGTGGCGGTCGAAGGCGTCGAGGAGCTCCTTCTTCGGCTCGGTGGCGATGACCAGGTCGGCGGTCCGGCCGGCCACGGCGCAGGACTTGTCGCCGGAGACGGCGACACCGATCGGCACACGCTCGGCGGGTACGTCCCACAGCTTGGCGTCGACGACGTCGAAATGGGCGCCGTGGTGGGTGACATGCTCGCCGTCGAGGAGTCGGCGGATGATCCCGGCCGCCTCCTCCAGCATGTCCAGGCGTACGTGCGCGGCGGGCCAGTCGCCGCCCACGACATGCTCGTTGAGGTTCTCGCCGGAGCCCAGTCCGAGGCGGAAGCGTCCTTCGGACAGCAGTTGCACCGTCGCGGCCTTCTGCGCCACGACGGCCGGGTGGTAGCGGGTGGTCGGGCACGTCACGTACGTCATCAGCGGCATCCGCGAGGTGGCCTGGGCCGCGGCTCCCAGGACGCTCCAGGCGTACGGGGCGTGGCCCTGCGAGGCCAGCCAGGGAAAGTAGTGGTCGGAGATGACGGAGAAGTCGAATCCGGCCTCCTCCGCGCCGACCACATGGCCGACCAGTTCACGCGGTCCGGCCTGCTCGGTCATCATCGTGTACCCGAACTGCACCATGGTCTACTTCTCCGTCTCCTCGCCGTGCCACAGGGTCGTGACGTTGCAGAACTCCCGGATGCCGTGCCCGGACAGCTCGCGTCCGTAGCCGGACCGTTTGACGCCGCCGAACGGCAGCGCCGGGTGGGAGGCGGTCATGCCGTTGAAGAACACGCCGCCCGCCTCGAGGTCCCGGGAGAAGAGCTCCACCTCCGACTCGTCGCGCGTCCAGGCGTTGGAACTGAGGCCGAAGGGGCTGTCGTTGGCGACGGCCAGCGCCTCCTTCGCGTCGGCCACCCGGTAGACGGAGGCCACCGGTCCGAACGCCTCCTCCCGGTGGATGCGCATCCGGTCGGACACCTCGGTCAGGACGGTGGGCTCGTAGTACCAGCCGCGGTCGAGGTGGGACGGACGGCGGCCTCCGCAGCGTGCCGTGGCTCCGTGGCTCACGGCGTCGTCGACGAGTTCCTCCAGATCGGCGCGGCCCCGCTCGCTCGCCAGCGGCCCGACGTCGGTGGACTCGTCCATGGGGTCGCCGACGGTGAGGTCCTTCATGGCGGCCGTGAACCGGTCGCAGAACTCGTCGTACACGTCCGCGTGCACGATGAAGCGCTTGGCGGCGATGCAGGACTGGCCGTTGTTCTGGACGCGGGCCGTGACGGCGGTGCCGACGGCGCGGCCGAGGTCGGCCGACGGCATGACGATGTACGCGTCGCTGCCGCCGAGTTCCAGCACGGTCTTCTTGACCTCGTCGCCGGCGACGGAGGCGACGGCCCGGCCGGCGCCCTCGCTGCCGGTCAGCGTCGCCGCCGCCACGCGGCTGTCCCGCAGGACGGACTCGATCGCGTCGGAGCCGACGAGCAGCGTCTGGAAGCATCCTTCCGGGAATCCGGCGCGGGTGAAGAGGTCCTCCAGGTACAGCGCGGTCCGGGGCACGTTGGACGCGTGCTTGAGCAGTCCGACGTTGCCCGCCATCAGGGCGGGGGCGGCGAAGCGGACGACCTGCCAGAGCGGGAAGTTCCACGGCATGACCGCGAGGACGACGCCGAGCGGCCGGTACCGGACCGTGGCCCTGACGGCTCCGGAGTCCTCGACGTCACCGGCCGCCGGGTGCTCGTCGGCCAGCAGTTCCTCCGCGCGGGCCGCGTACCACCGCATGGCCTTGGCGCACTTGGCCGCCTCCGCGCGGGCGGCCCCGATCGGCTTGCCCATCTCCGTGGTCATCACCCGGGCGATGTCGTGCTGTTCCCCCTCCAGCAGGTCCGCGGCCCGGTTGAGCAGGGCGGCACGCTCGCCGAAGGACCGGGTGCGGTACCGGCCGAAGGCGGCGCGGGCGAGGTCGAGCCTGCGCTCGATCTCCTCGGGGCCCAGCGCGTCGAACGTCTCGAGTGTCTCGCCGGTCGCGGGGTTGACCGTGGCGATGGGCATGAAGGCCTCCTCCTCAAGGTCTCGTGCGGCGGGACGCCGCTGTCAGATCTCTTCCTGGTGGACGCCGCTGTTGAGGAGCAGCTGGACGTCCTTCTCCTGGTCGCCGGCCGCCATGCCCTGCTCCACCAGGTCGAAGGCGGCGGCGAGCGTCACCTGCATCTGGTCCACTGCCCAGTAGCCGCCCTGGAGCTCGGCCGTGACGGGTGCGGCGAGCCGGACCGGCTCGGCGGGATTGCGTGTGCTGGCCACGTCGAAGGTCGTGGTCCACACGGTCGCGTGGCCCTCCGAGACGTACTGGGGCGTGTCGTCGGCCGCGCGGTCCGACTCGAAGGACCTGCTCAGGGCCCGGAAGACCGCGTCGGCGTCCTCCCGCGAGCAGCCAGTGAGCGTCACCACGACGGATGTCGCGGATTCCTGTGCACTGTTCACCGTGGTTCCTGTCTGTCGGGACGTGTCCCCCGTGCGTGCTGCTCCTGCTTCCCGGCGCGCCGCCGGGCACTCGTCGCCCCCTGCCGGCGCACCCGACGGTCCGCGCGGCGGCGGGGACGGCCTAGGCGGCGGGCGGTCCGGACGCCCTTCGCTCTGCCTCCGGCGCGCCGCCGTCATGGCGCCCGGACCCGGCCGGGTCCTTCTCCAGCGTGACCCCGGGGCCCGGCGGGTGCGACCGGACCTGGGCCGGATGCCCCTTCCGGCGTACGGGGCCGTGCGCGACGCCGGGTACCCCGGTGCCGCCGGCCGGAACATCGGAGCCTCAGGCACGGAATACCGGGGACCGGTGAGAAGGTTCACTGTGCACACACTTGGCGGCGGGCACCCTGTCCCGCCGTCGTCAGCGAACGGAGCGCCGGGACGGACCCCGGCGCTCCGCCACGACCGCCGCCCGGAGGCCGCAGGTATGCCGCAGTCGACAGCCGACCAGCCCCTGGGTGATTCCCTGGACGACCCGGAGCCGAGAACCAGGGGGATCGTGCCGGTCCTGGCGTTCGCGGGCATCGCGGTCGCGGTGATGCAGACCCTGCTGGTCCCGGTGATCAAGGACCTGCCGGCGCTGCTCACCACCTCGGCCGCCGACGCGACCTGGGTGCTGACGGCCACGCTGCTGGCGGGCGCGGTGGCGACGCCGATCATGGGCCGCCTCGGCGATCTGTACGGCAAGCGCAGGATGCTGCTGGCGAGCCTGGCGGTGATGGTGGCCGGCTCGCTGCTCTGCGGCTTCACCGACGACCTGGTGGTCATGATCGTCGGGCGGGCGCTCCAGGGGTTCGGCATGGGCGCGATACCGCTCGGCATCGGCATCATGCGCGACCTGCTGCCCCCGCGGCGGCTCGGTTCCGCGATGGGCCTGATGAGCTCCTCGATCGGCGTCGGCGGCGGCCTCGCGCTCCCCGCGGCGGCGCTGATCGCCCAGCACGCCGACTGGCACGCCCTGTTCTTCACCGCGGCCGGCATGGGCGCGCTGTCCATGCTGCTGACCGTGCTCGTCGTACCGGAGTCGCCGCTGCGCGCGCCGGGGCGTTTCGACCGGCTCGGGGCGCTGGGGCTGACCGCCGGTCTGGTCCTCCTTCTGCTGCCCGTCACCAAGGGCGGCGACTGGGGGTGGGCGTCCGCCACGACGCTCGGCCTGTTCGGCGGGGCGGTGCTCGTGCTGGGTCTGTGGGGCGTGTGGGAGCTGCGCAGCCCCGCGCCGCTGGTCGACCTGCGGACCACGGCCAGGCGTGAGGTGCTGCTCACCAACCTCGCCTCGATCATGGTGGGGGTCGCGTTCTACGCCATCACCTTGGTACTCCCCCAGTTGCTGCAGCTGCCTCGCTCGACGGGCCACGGTCTGGGGATGTCGATGGTCGTGGCCGGCCTGTGCGTCGCCCCGCTGGGAGTCACCATGATGTTCGTGGCCCCCCTGTACGCGAGGATCTCCGCCCGGCGGGGCCCGAAGGTCTCGCTGATGCTGGGCCTCCTGGTCATCGCCGCCGGTTACGGCGCCGGAATCTGGATGATGAGCGCGGCGTGGCAGACGGTCGTCGTCTCCGTGGTGGTGGGCGCGGGCATAGGACTGGCCTACTCCTCGCTTCCCACGCTCATCATGGGCGCCGTCGACCCGTCGGAGACGGGTGCGGCCAACGGACTGAACACGCTGATGCGTTCGATCGGCACGTCGGTGTCGAGCGCGGTGATCGGCATGGTGCTCGCCCACACCTCGGTGCGCCACGGCGCGGTGGAGGTGCCCTCCATGCAGGGGTTCCGCATCGCGTTCCTGATCGCCACCGCTGCGGTGCTCGCCGGCCTGGTGCTGGCCGCGTTCCTGCCGTCGCGCGACAGCACGAAGCGGCCGGTGCTGCTGGCCTCCGGCGGGGACGTCCCGGACCGCCGGGCGGGCGCCACCGTCCTGCCGGCACCCGGGCCGGCGGTACGGACCGGGCAGCGGCCCGGCCCCCCGGCCTCGTAGCACCCGGGCGAAGAGCACGAGGGGGGCGGCCGCCGCGTTCGTCCCGCCCGGTACGCGAGGGCGGTGGTCGCCTCCGTGCGCACATGGCAGCCACCCGTACCCGAGGATCCACAGCGACGGTCGGGATCCGGACACCCAAGGGCGCTGGGCGAACAGGATTGATTGAGGCATAAAGGAGTGACGGCCTCTCAGCTCCGCCGCTGCGGCGGTGCGCCCGCCGTCCTGGGCCGGCGTCCCGGCGCGCCGCCGGTGGGCGCTGCGCACCGGCTGCGGATGCGGGGCGCGCGGGCGGCCGGGATGTGCGGGAGCCACTGCAACGCTTCCACGGCCGGACTGAAACGTTGCAGTGGGCAAGAGCGGGCCGCGGACGTCCTGGCACGTCACCCGGGGATCACGCCCCATCGACACTGAGCAGCCAAAATGGCGTGCGCCATTCCGCTTATTGCGCGGGAGCGCTCCCCCGCCGCGTGACTGCTCCGGCCGGACACCCTCCACTCCTGACGGCCGGTCAGCAAATGTTCGCAGCATTTGCTCTGCCGCCGGACGCGGCACCGCCTCCCGTTCCGCCCCGGGCCGCCCGGCGGCGGGGCCGGTGGCCCCGCCGGGCGCCGGCGCGGACGGCGCCGTCGGCACGACGGCCGGACGCGCGTAGAGCGGCCGAAAGGCGATCTTGCCGCGCAACTGCCGGGAGCCGCAGGATTCCTTCCGCGGCGGTTGTCAGGATCATGACGTTGAACGTTCCGTCACGGTCCGGCAGCCGGCGTTGGACGGGCCCGCCCACCCAGCGGGCCCCGGAATCCCCCACCGGAGGATGCAGTGAAGATCAAGCGCTTCGCCCCCCTCACCGGCGTCTCGAGAGCCGCACGGCTGACCGCCGTCGCCGCCGCACTCGTGGCCGCCTCCGCGCTTGCGGCCCCGTCCGCGCTGGCCGACCCGGCCGACTCCGCGCGGGCCACCACGGCCCAGCTCGCCCAGGCCGACGACGCGGTGCTCGGCGCCGACGTGCCCGGCACCGCCTGGTACACCGACAAGGAGACCGGCAAGGTCGTCGTCACGGCGGACTCCACCGTCTCCGCCGCCGAGATCGCCAAGATCAAGAAGGCGGCGGGCGAGCGCGCCGGCGTCCTCGAGATCAAGCGCACCCCCGGCACCTTCAGCAAGCTCATCGCGGGCGGCCAGGCCATCTACGCGGGCGGCGGACGCTGCTCCCTCGGCTTCAACGTCCGCAGCGGCAGCACCTACTACGCCCTGACGGCCGGTCACTGCACCAACATCGGCTCCACCTGGTACACCAACTCCGCAAACACCACGGTGCTCGGCACGCGGACCGGTTCCAGCTTCCCGAACAACGACTACGGCATCATCCGCCACTCCAACGCCTCGGCGGCGGACGGCCGTGTCTACCTCTACAACGGCAGCTACCGCGACATCACCGGCGCCGGCAACGCCTCCGTCGGCCAGACCGTCCAGCGCAGCGGCAGCACCACCGGTCTGCGCAGCGGCCGGGTCACCGGCCTCAACGCGACCGTCAACTACGGCAACGGCGACGTCGTGTACGGCATGATCCAGACCAACGTCTGCGCCGAGCCCGGCGACAGCGGCGGCGCCCTGTTCTCGGGCAGCACGGCTCTGGGCCTGACGTCCGGCGGCAGCGGCAACTGCTCCTCGGGCGGCACCACGTTCTTCCAGCCCGTCACCGAGGCGCTGAGCGCGTACGGCGTGAGCGTCTTCTAGGCCTTTCCCCCACGGCCTTCGGCCGGCGGTCCGCCACCCCTGGGCGGACCGCCGGCCTCCGTCGTTGTCAGTGGCTCGGTGGATGCTTGACGGTCCGACACCTCAAGGAGGGGAACCGCGAGATGAACGATTCCGAGATCGCCGCCGCGCAGGCGTACGTACGCCTGCTCCAGACCACCAGGGCCGTGCTCGCCGACCCGCAGCAGGCGCCGCTCGCGGTCCCGCTGCTGACGGTCCCGATGGCGGAGGCCGACGACGCCCTGCGCGCGGTCGGCCTCGCGGGCAACGAGGCGGACTTCTTCCGGCTGCTCGCGACGCTGCATCCCGCGGAACGGGAGGGCAGGAGGGCCGCGTGAACGGCGACGGCCCCCGCCCGGGTCGGACCCGGGCGGGGGCCTTTTCCCGGTGCACCGGCGCCGGGTCCGAGGCCGGTCCGCCGGCACAGCAGCTCCCGTGGCGAAGTACGGGCCGCGCCCGGCACGACCGGCCGCTCGAGACGACCGGCTGCTTCAAGGACCTCGAAGTCGCTGCGGAGTCCGGACCGGCGGCCTGTGCTCCCCGCCGTCAGCGCCGGCCGGGGACGGCCCGCGGTACGGACACATCCGGTACGCCGGGACCCCTGCCGTCATGGGCAGGGCCCCCTTCATGGGCAGGACCCATGGCCGTGAGGCACTGCGCGGGGCAGGTCCGGCACACACACGGACCGTTCGCACGGCAGCGACGGTCGCCGGCGGCTGTGCCGCGCCGGACACCCAAGGGCGTCCGGCGGCGTCCGAGCCGTACGGAACATCCGCGCGTCACCGCCCCGCGGGGACGGCGAGGGAGGGCGCCTCGAACGGTTCGGCGGGCACCGCCTCCAGCGGCAGCGGCCGGAACTCCCGGACCGGCGGCTGGGGCACGTGCGGACCGGACTTCACGCGCTGCGGCTCCTTGACGCGGCGGCTGAACCAGATCACCTTGCCGTGTTCGGTGGCACAGGTGCCCCAGCTGTCGCTGAGCATCGCCACCCTGGCGAGTCCGCCCTTGGCGGGGGACGACGTGTGCAGCCGCGGAAGGGTGCTGTCTCGGTCCGAGACGGACGTGGTGAGATGGCGCCCGGCCCAACGCAGCTCCACCACACATGTCTTGTCGCCCTCGACATGCTGGACGACATTGCCGACGAGTTCGTCGACGGCGCTGCAGACCGGCATGACATGGGCGTCGAGGCCCCAGTACTTCAGATGCGCTGCGAGTATGCGCCGGATCTGAGGAATGCGCTCTGGGGAAGCCGGTACTTCGATTCTGTACTGGCAGGCAACCGGAACGTTCATGACCGTGGCTCCTCACCGCGACGGCCCGTCATTCGTATGTGGCCCCCGAGTACGAAGAGTGAGCCTGTGTCGCTTCTGGGTAACCATCAGAGTGCACCGGCCACCCGTTCACCGCAACACGCGACACCAACGGCCCGTTGGGGGCCCAGGACTCTCTGCGCCCCCGCCGGCCCGGAGGCGGCCGCAGGGGCGCAGAACCGCACATATCGCTAGAATCCGAACATGGCAGAGCGGCCTGGCACGCCGACTGCGCCCGCACTCGTCATGGAGACCGATACCGGCTCCACGGTGATGGATCCGACCCGGGCGTACCACGTCGGGCGTGATCCCCTGAGCGACATCGTCATCGACGACCCACGCGTCTCCTGGCACCACGCCGTGCTGCGGGCCGACGACGGGCACTGGACGGTGGCGGACGAGAACAGCACCAACGGCACGTACACCGAGGGCCGTCGGATCCACGTGCGGGAAGTCGGCCCCGGCAGTGTCATCCGCTTCGGCAGCGCCGCCGACGGCCCGCGGGCCGTACTCGCCGACCTCGCACCACCGGCCGTCGACCCGTCGGCCGGCCGGCGACCGGCCGCCGAACCGGGACCGCCGCCCGTCGTGCCCGTGCCCGCCGCGACCGGGACCTTCCGCAGCCCGACCAGCGTGCGGCCGCTGCCCGCCCGCGCCGTGCGCATCGGCAGGTCGCCCGACAGCGAGCTCGTCGTCGACGACCTCGTGGTCTCCCGCCGGCACGCGGAACTGCGCACACGGCCCGACGGCACGTACGAGATCGTCGACCTCGGCAGCCACAACGGCACCTACCTCAACGGCCTGCCCGTGGACCGGGCCCCGGTACGGGCCGGCGACATCGTGGGCGTGGGGCATTCCGCGTTCGTGCTGGTCGGCGACGAACTCCAGGAGTTCGTCGACACCGGCGAGGTGTCCCTCGACGTCCAGGACCTGACGGTCACCGTGGACGAGGGCCGCAAGACCCTCCTGGACCATGTCTCCTTCCCGGTCGGTGAGAAGTGCCTGCTCGCCGTGGTCGGGCCGAGCGGCGCGGGAAAGTCCACGCTGCTGAACGCCCTCACCGGGCTGCGCCCCGCGCAGCGGGGCACCGTCCTGTACGACGGGCGCGACCTCTACCACGACTACGCGGAGCTGCGCCGGCGCATCGGGCTCGTGCCGCAGGACGACATCCTGCACGCCCAGCTGACCGTACGCCGCGCCCTCTCCTACGCCGCCGAACTGCGGTTCCCCCAGGACACCGATCGGTCGGAGCGGGAGGCCCGGGTCACGGAGGTGATCCGCGAGCTCGGGCTCGAGCAGCGGGCCGGCCAGCCGATCCACTCGCTGTCCGGCGGCCAGCGCAAGCGTGTCAGCGTGGCGCTCGAACTGCTGACCAAGCCGTCCCTGCTCTTCCTCGACGAGCCGACGTCCGGGCTCGACCCCGGCATGGACCGCTCCGTGATGCACATGCTCCGCGGCCTGGCCGATGACGGGCGCACGGTCGTCGTGGTGACCCACAGCGTGCTCAGCCTGGACGTGTGCGACCGGCTGCTCGTCCTCGCGCCCGGCGGCAGGATCGCCTACTACGGGCCGCCGGGGCAGGCTCTCGGCTTCTTCGGCTTCGCCGAATGGCCCGAGGCGTTCGAGGCCTTCGAGAGAGACCGCGGCAGGGACTGGGCGGAGATGTACCGCGAGTCCCGCTTCAACGCGCAGTACATCGTCGGCGCCACCGCACAGCCGCGCCTGCCCGCCGGGCCGGCCCCGGGGCCCGTGCCCCCGCCGCCCAAGACGCAGAGCTGGAGCGCCCAGCTGCTGACGCTGGTGCGGCGGTACACGGCCGCGCTGAGCGCGGACCGCACGTTCCTCGTCATCATGATCGCGCTGCCGTTCGTCATGGGTGCGATGGCCCGCGCCCTGGCCGGCAGCCGACTCGACCGGGAGACGGCACTGAACGCCCTCCTCATTCTCTGCGTCGGTGCCGTACTGACGGGCGCGGCGAACGCGGTGCGGGAGCTCGTCAAGGAGCGGCCGATCTATCAGCGGGAACGGGCCGTCGGACTGTCCAGGTCCGCGTATCTGATGTCCAAGGTGGTGGTCCTCGGGACGGTCACGGTGCTCCAGGCGATCGTGCTGACCCTCGTCGCCCTGGCCGGGGTCGACCTCGGCTCGCCGGGCGGCGAAGGAGTGCTGCTGCCACCTCTGCCGGAGATCACCCTGGCCGTGGCGCTGCTGTCGTTCACCGCGATGATGCTGGGGCTGCTGATCTCCGCCCTGGTGCGCAAGGAAGAGGTCACCATGCCGCTGCTGGTGCTCCTCGCGATCGTGCAGGTCGTCTTCTGCGGCGCGCTCCTGAAGCTCGACGGCGTGGCGGTGATCGAGCAGTTGGCGTGGCTGGTCCCGTCCCGGTGGGCCCTCGGCGCGATGGCGGGAACGATCGACCTCGGCCGCAACGTCCCCGGCGAGTTGACGGCCGATCCGCTCTTCGAGCACTCGGCAGGGGTGTGGCTGCTCGACATGGGGATGCTGGTGGTGCTGTCGGTGCTCTTCGGTTGCCTGGTCGCCCGCCTGCTGCGGCGGCACGAGCCCGCCGTCATGCGGAAGTAGGCCGGGCCCGCCATGGCAGCCTGGGAGTTCCGCGCCACACATGTCGTGCCGCCGTGGGGCATGCCCGCGTGGGAGGCGCCGGACGTGTCCCGGCCCACGACACCGCTCGACCCACTGCTGCCGGTCCAGCTCGCCGAGCGGCGCGGCGACTGGGGGCAGATCGTGTGCGCGAACGGCTGGTCCGCGTGGGTCGACGGACGTCTGCTGGTCGCCGTGCCGCAGGAACCCCCGGCCGTCGACCGGCCCCTGGCCCGGACCGCGGACCCCCGGCCGCAGCTGGCCCGGGTCGCCGAGACCCTGGCCCGCTACCGGCGTGCCGCCGACGACCTGGCCGACGGGCTGTCCGACGGTGAGACCTTCCGTGGACGTACCAGAGGGCTGCGGGCGGGCCTCGTCGTGGACGGCGAGTCGGTGTGGCTGTACGACGCGGAGCACGAGCGGTGGGTCTACTGCGACGGGCTCGGGCTCAGCACGTTCGCGACCTCGTCGGGCCCGGCGTCGCACGCGGAGCCGGAGCCGCCCGCGGACACCGGCGCGAACGCGGACGCCGACGGCGCGTCCGGATCCGGCCCGCCCCCGCCGGATCCGAAGCAGGTGCTGGCGACGGACACGCCGGGCACGGATGCCACCCAGGTCGTCGCCCACCCCGAAGCGCACGACGCCACGCGCGTCGTCGACCGGCCCGAAGACCCACCCGACCCCACCCGCGTCGTCGACCGACCCGAAGACCCCGACGCCACCCGCGTCGTCGACCATCCCGAAGACCCCGACGCCACCCGCGTCGTGGACCACCCTGAAGGGCCGTCCGCCCGTGGTGGTGAGCGCTGATGCCGCCGCTTCCCGGGATGCCCGGCGGCAGGCCGTCCGAGCTGGTCGGCAAGAAGGTGGCCGGCTATCTCGTGGAGCGGGAGATCGGCCGGGGCGGTATGGCGGTGGTCTACCGGGCGCGGGATCTGCGCCTGGACCGCACCGTCGCCCTGAAGCTGCTCGCTCCCGAACTGGCCCGTAACGACACCTTCCGCAAGCGGTTCACGCACGAGTCGCGCGTCGCCGCGTCGATCGACCATCCGCACATCGTGCCGGTCTTCGAGGCGGGCGAGACGGACGGCCTGCTCTACATCGCCATGCGCTACGTCGCCGGGCAGGACCTGCGGGTGCTCCTCGACCGCATGGGCCCGCTGCCCGCCGTCGCGGCGGGGCGCATCGCCGCGCAGGTGGCGTCCGCACTGGACGCTGCGCACGCCCACGACCTGGTGCACAGGGACGTCAAACCCGGCAACATCCTGGTCGCCGAGGGCACGGACAGCGACCATCCGGAGCACGTCTATCTGACCGACTTCGGTCTGACGAAGAAGTCCCTGTCGCTGACCGGGTTCACGACCGTCGGTCAGTTCGTGGGCACGCTCGACTACGTGGCTCCGGAGCAGATCTCCGGTCGGCCGGTCGACGGGCGGTGCGACGTCTACAGCCTCGGCTGCGTCGTGTTCGAGACGCTGGCCGGCGGCCCGCCGTTCCAGCGTGACGACGACATGGCCCTGCTCTGGGCGCACCAGTTCGATCCGGCACCGCCGCTGACCGGGAAGCGGCCCGATCTGCCCGGAGCCGTCGACGACGTCATGGCGCGGGCGCTCGCCAAGAGTCCGGACGACCGCTACGGCTCGTGCGGCGAGTTCGTGGCGGCCTTGCGTGCGGCGACGGCCGCGGCGTCCACGGGACCGGGCGAGGGCCGCCACCCGGCGACGGCGGTGGCCGGGCGCGGCACGCTCGCGCCGGGAAGGACCGCTCCCCCGCCGGACCCGCCGCGGTGGGCGCTGCCGGTCTTCCCTGCCACGGGCGGGTCCGGTCGTCAGTGACGTGGGACCTCGACCTGGCCGCGGCGGTGGACGTGCGACGCCAGAAGTCCGCCGATCACGCCGGTGACCAGTCCCCACGCGGCGGCGAGACCGAGGGCGGGCCAAAGGTTCGGACGCAGCGCCACCTCACCGGCGAGGTCGCCGCCGAGGTCGCCGATGCCGAGCAGGGAGAGGCCGTAGTGCGCGTAGAGCCTGACGAGGAGACAGACGGTCAGCACGGTCAGCACGAGGGCGACGGCCATGTGGACGGCGTGCTGCCAGAGCCGCATGCCGGCCGGTGAGCGGACGGCCATCAGGAAGGCCGCCGCCGGCACGAGCACGATGGCGGCCACCAGCAGCCACCAGGCACGGCCGTCGCGTTCGACGAGCGCCGAAAGGTCGAGTGTCGTCATGTCGCCGGTGCGCAGCACCTCGTCGAGCAGCTTCGGCATCGGCAGGCCGAAGGGGCCCTCGACCTTGCCCTCCCACGAGGCCCCGAGGCCGAGGGTGAAGGCCAGCCAGACGAGGTTGGGCAGCCCGAGGAAGATCACGGCGAAGGTGTCGGCGGTGCTGTCACGGGTCAGTGCCACGACGACGGCGATGACCACGCCGACCGCCACGTGCGTGAGCAGCATGGCGACCATGGCGTACGCGGCGGGCCGCACCGACTCCTGGAAGCGCAGCAGCCGGGCGGGGAGCGGGCTGCCGCGCGACACGGCCACCGCGAGGGCCAGGACACCGGCCAGCCAGAGCAGGCCGAACAGGAGGGTGAGCGGGACGTCGGTGCGGAATCCCACGCGGGGGGTGGCGTCCAGGAATTCCTCGAGGAATCCGCCGGTGGGATCCTCGATGGGGATGGTGAAGGTGTGGCGGGCTAGCGCGCCGAGACCGATGAGGGCGAGCAGCCAGAGGAAGGCCAGCCGGGCGGCCCAGCCCGCCAGTTCGCCGGCGGAGGCGACGGCCCTGTGGCGCAGCGGCCGGAGAAAGCCTGCTGCCACCGTGAGCGCTCCGGCCAGTGCCACAGAGAGGGGCAGGGCCGTGAGTCCGGCCCTTGTCTCCGCGATCACACCGGCTTCCCCGGCGACCTCCACGGTGCCGCCGGCCGCCATCACGACGACGGCCGCGACGACCGGCAGGAAGCCGCCGTCGGGCAGGTCCCTCGCGCCCGCCGCCCACAGGCCCAGGGCCGCGGTGACGGCCATGACGACGAGGCCGGCGAGTACCGCGGCGAGCGCATGGACCCAGCCGTGGGGCGGCCGGGTCGCGCCGCCGGGGCTGCTCGATGCCTGCTGACTCACGCTGCCACGCTATGCACGGCGGCCGCGGCGCGCTTCCCGGGCGGGGCCGACCGCGTCGGCTTGCGGCTCGCACGGGTACCGGGCAGACAATGGGCACATCGAGTGACAGAACAGACGAATCATCTCTTCCGCCTTCCTACGCCCGGGAAGAAGAGACTTGTGAGTGCCGAACCGCCATCCCCAGGCCGTCCGACAGGCCCACCTCCGGGACCACTCTCCGGCCCCTCGCGGCCGGGCGGTCCCACACCGCCGCCTCCACCCGGTGGTCCCGCGGGCAGCAGCCATTCGGGCGGCGCCGCGGGTCCGCCGAGCGGACCGGGCGGTCCCGGCGGTCCCGGGCCAGGGGACGGGGGACCGGGCCGGCCCTGGTGGCGGTCCGTCCCCCGCATCGCGACGGTCGCCGTCGCGCTGGTGGCCGCAGTGGTGCTCGCCGTCGTGCTGACCCGCCCGAGCGGGTCGGGCGGGTCCGGCGCGTCCGGCGGCGGAAGCGAGGTCTTCCTCCAGGCCGCCGGAGCGACCGGGCCCGATCCGTTCACCGAGTCGACGGCGAAGGAGAGCTCGCCGCCCGCGTCGACGCCGGCCGCCGAGCCGGACGGAGCCATGACCGCGTCGCCCAATGTCACCCGCAGCGTCGAGGGGTCGGCGCCGGGGCTGTACGGGGGCAGCCGCAAGGCGGCCAGTTGCGACGTCGAGAAGCAGATCACCGCCCTCGGCGCGGACCCGGCCAAGAACCGGGCCTTCGCGCAGGTGCACCGGATCGAACCGTCGCGCGTCCCGGACTATCTGCGCTCGCTCACCCCGGTGCAGCTGCGGATGGACACCCGGGTGACGAACCACGGCTACAAGGACGGTGGGCCGAGGGCCTATCAGGCCGTGCTGCAGGCGGGCACCGCGGTGCTGGTCGACGACCGCGGTGTGCCGAGGGTCCGCTGCGCCTGCGGCAATCCGCTGCTCCCGCCCGTCGCGCAGAAGGACATTCCCCGTGCCGTCGGCGACGCCTGGCCCGGCTACCGGCCCTCGAAGGTCGTCGTCGTCGCTCCGGCGGACAAGCCCGTCAAGGACTTCGTGCTCCGCGACGGTGACAAGTGGATCAAGCGGCCGGCCGGCGACACGGGCACACGCGACAAGGAGACCGAGCCGCCTTCCCGCGAGCCCTCCCCCTCCCATGACGCCTCCCCGACGGACGGCGGCAGGCCACCGGCGGAGACGCCCAAGGCCCCGCCCCCGCCGGAGCCGCCGTCGCAGGAGTCGCCGCCGGCGCCGCCGCCCGAGTCGGAACCGCCACCCGAAGAGCCCCCGTCGGAGCCGCAGGAACCCCCCGTGGAACCGGCGCCCGAGTCGGGCGCCGACTCCCCGGACGGACCGGCTCCCGAAGGGCCGGAGGAGCCGGCTCCGGAGCAGCCCGGCGGCACGAACGGCCTCGCTCCCGGCCCGGCGGACCCGGCACGCGCGCCGGTCGTCCTCGGATCGGTGCTCATCTAGGCCCTGTCCCGGCGGACTGGACTTAGCAGCCGGGGGCCCGGCGGCACAAGGGGGCGCGCACCGCCGTCGGCGGGCGCGGCTATGGGTGGCGTCACCATTCCTCGGCGCACGGACCGTTCCTACTGTGACCGGAATCGTCTCGTCACCTGTGGGAGGTCCGGATGCCGCCGTGTGGAAGCACGCCCGAACCGATGCGCGTACGGACCGTCCGCCGGCTGCGCCGGGCCGCCGGGCGGCTCGGCGCGGCGCTCGCCGTCGTCGCGGGCGGACTGCTTGTCTCCCCCGCTCCCGCCGCGCACGCCGCCGTCGCCCTCGAACACGTGGCCGACTTCGGTGCCGACCCGGGCAATCTGAACATGTACGTGTACCGGCCGGCGTCGCTCGCGCCGGAACCGGCCGTCGTGGTGGCCCTGCACGGCTGCACGCAGAGCGCGCAGGTGTATGCCGACAACTCGGGCCTGACGACCTTCGCCGACCGGCACGGCTTCCTGGTGGTCTTCGCGGGCACCACGTCCGCCAACAACGCGAACAGCTGCTTCAACTGGTTCCAGACGTCCGACAACCGGCGCGGACAGGGCGAGGCAGCCTCCGTGCGGCAGATGGTCGCCCACGCGGAGTCCGCGTACGGCGCCGACGCGGGTCGCACCTTCGTCACCGGTCTCTCCGCGGGGGGCGCGATGACGTCGGTCATGCTCGCCGCCTATCCGGACGTCTTCGAGGCGGGTGCGGTGATCGCCGGCATGCCGTACGACTGCACCCGGGACACCGGCCCGTTCGTCTGCATGAACCCGGGCACGGACCGTACGCCGGCCGTGTGGGCGCAGCGGGTCCGGGACGCCTACCCGTCGTACACGGGACCGTGGCCGCGGGTGGCCGTGTGGCACGGCGACAACGACTCCACGGTCGCCCCGATGAACGCGGCCGAGCTGAGGGACCAGTGGACCGCCGTGCACGGGATCGGCCAGACCCCCGACAGAACGTCGACGATCGGCGCCAACGGCACCCGAAGGGAGCAGTATCTGGACGGGAACGGGCAGGTGGCCGTCGAGGTCGACCGGGTGCCCGCGATCGGACACGGGACGCCGGTCGACCCGGGCAGCGGCCCCGAGCAGTGCGGCCGTACGGGCACCGCGCACTTCATCGACTCGATCTGCTCCAGCCACTGGGTGACCGGGTTCTTCGGACTGGCGGGCGGCGGCGACCCGGATCCCGGCGGTCTGCCCGCCCCGGCCGGGCTCGTGGTGACCGGCGCCGACGACACGTCGATCGCCCTGGCCTGGCAGGCGGTGGACGGCGCCGCGGACTACGCCGTGTACCGCGACGGCTCCCGGGTCGCCACCCCGCGGGGCATCTCGTTCACGGACACCTCTCTCGCCGCGGGCTCCACGCACACCTACCGGGTCGCCGCCCGTGACGCGGCCGGGGCGGAGGGCGCCCGCTCGGCCCAGATCACCGCGTCCACCACGGGGGCGGCGGCGGTCTGCTGGACGGACAGCAACTACGCGCATGTCCGGGCGGGCCGGGCGACGACCGCCGGCGGCTATACGTACGCCAAGGGTTCCGGCCAGAACATGGGCCTCTACAACACCTTCGTCACCCACACGCTCAAGGAGTCACCGGCCGGGCACTACGTCATCGCCGACGGCAACTGCCCCTGAGCTCCTTCGTTTCGACCGTCCCGGCACACGTGTGCCCCGGACGTCCGCCCCGCCCGCCACTTCATCTCAGGAGGCCCTTCCGTGCCGTTCGTCCTGCCGCCAGGCATCTCACCCGAGCACCGCGGACGGTCCGGCCGACTCGGCCGTGCCGTACGGGTGGTCGCAGGGGCCGCGCTGCTGCTCGGCCTGACCGCCGTCCCCGCCGCGGAGGCCCGTGAGCCGGGCCACTGCGCACGGCAGCAGACGCTGCGGGTGCCCGGCGCCGGACACCAGGAGCTCTCCTGCCTGGCGGAGTTGACGACGGCGGGGACGATCGCGTCCGGGCACACCGACCAGGCGGACTGGGCGGGGCTCACCCCGGCCGGGCTCGCCACGCCCAGCGGTGTGCCGGGCATCCAGATCGACGGCTACTTCCCCGACGACTCGGCGGGCAACACCAACCACGGCTGGAACCACGACTCCCAGTTCGTCATCCGGCTCCCCGACCGGTGGAACGGCGGCCTGGTCGTCGCAGGTTCCCCCGGGGTACGCGAGCAGTACGCCAACGACCGGGCCGTCTCCGACTGGGTGCTGTCCCGCGGCTACGCCTTCGCCGCGACCGACAAGGGCAACACCGGGGCGGCGTTCCACCGGGACGGCCGGCGGCCCGGAGAGGCCGTCGCCGAGTGGAACGAACGGGTCACCCAACTGACCAGGGCCGCCCGTGCGGTCGTGGCCCAGCGCTACCACCGGCCACCGCGGCGCACCCTGGCCACCGGCATGTCCAACGGCGGCTATCTGGTGCGCTGGCAGCTGGAGAACCACCCCGAGCTGTACGACGGCGGGGTGGACTGGGAGGGCACCCTGTGGCGCACGGAGGGCCCGAACCTGCTGACGTTCCTGCCGCCCGCGCTGCGCAGCTATCCGGTGTACGCGGCCGGCGGAGCCGGCGCCGCGCAGGCGCACCGGGAGATGGTGGCGGCCGGGTACCCCGCGGGCTCGGAGTTCCTGTGGCCCTACCACCACCAGTACTACTGGGACCTGACGCAGCGGATCTACCGCGAGGAACTGGACCCCGCCTTCGACGGTGCCACGGAGGCCGGGACGCCGTTCTGCGCTCCGGGGACACCGGCGTGCGACGCAGACTACGACTACGCCTCCCGGCCGCCCGAGGTGCACAGGGCCGTGGACCGGATCGCGCTGACGGGCCGGATCGGGAAGCCGCTCATCACCTTGCACGGCACGCTGGACGTGCTGCTGCCCATCGGTGAGGGGTCCGACGTGTACGCGCGCATGGTGCGCGAGGCAGGCCGTGACAGCCTCTTCCGCTACTACCGCGTCGAGGGCGGCACCCACGTCGACTCCCTGTACGACGTGTTCCCCGACCGGCTGCGCCCGCTGACGCCCTGTCACCGCGCGGCGTTCACGGCGATGGAGGAGTGGATCGGGCAGGGCAGGGAGCCGGCCGCCGGTCACACCGTGGCCATGCCCGGTGCCGGCCGCGATCCGCTGACCGACTGTTCTCTCGGCCGCCGCTGAGGCTGCTCCCGGCAGGCCCGACGGCCCGCCGGTCCGCCCGAGGAGGGGGACCGGCGGGCCGTCGCGCGTGGCTTGCCCGCCGAACGGTCAGGCGCGGACCAGCCGCAGCGTGACCAGCTCGAACGGCCGCAGACTCAACGGCACGCCGCCGTCGACCAGTTCGGGGGCGGGTACGTCTGCGAGGGTCCGCTCCAGCAGGTCCGTGGCCGAGACCCCTGCGGCCGGGAAGCCGGGCGTCACCCGCGTCCGGGCCCGCCCGCCCGTCGCCTCGTACAGCCGCACCACCACGTCGCCGCTGCCGTCGTCGGCGAGCTTGACCGCGCTGACGACGACCGCGTCGTTGTCGACGGTGACCAGCGGCGCGACTTCGGCGTCACCGGGAACGCGGCGCTCGGGAAGGTTGATGCGGTAGCCCTCCCGTACGGCGTCGCCGATGGAGGCGCCGGGCACGAGGGCGTGGCGGAAGCGGTGCACGCCCTGGTCGGTCTCCGGGTCGGGGAAACGCGGGGCGCGCAGCAGGGACACGCGCAGGGTGGTCGTGGTCCCGGCGTCCAAGGCGCGGACGGTGCGCGTGACGTCGTGCCCGTACGTCGAGTCGTTGACGAGGGCGACACCCCAGCCCGGCTCCTCCATGTGGACGAAGCGGTGGTTGCAGGCCTCGAACTTGGCGGCCTCCCAGCTGGTGTTGGTGTGTGTGGCCCGGTGGAAGTGGCCGAACTGGGTCTCGGAGGCGTACCGCTCGGCGTGGACGTCGAGGGGGAAGGACGCCTTGAGGAACTTCTCGGTCTCGTGCCAGTCGACCTCCGTGTGGATGTCGAGGCGCTTGGCGCCCGCCGCGAGGGCGATCAGCTGGGTGACCTTCGAGTCGCCGAAGGAGCGGACGACGCGGACCGCAGCGGCCGGTCCCGAGCCGGCGGCGGTGACCTCGTCGGCGTCCGTGAGGTCGGTGACGGTGTTGCGGTAGAAGGCGTCGACGTCCCAGGCGTCCCACATGTTGGGGAAGTCGGGATGGACCTGGAGCAGGTTCGCGGCACTGCCCGGTGCCACGGTCTCCCGCTCGGCTCCGATGTCGTAGACGGAGACCACCAGGCCGCGGCCGTCGATCTCGACCTGGAGGAGACCGTTGTCGAGCACGAAACCGCCGCCGTCGCGCTCGGAGAGCTGCGCGGTGCCGCCTTCCGCGGCGCGGGCCGCGCCGCCGGCGGCGACGCCGTGCCGCTCGTGCGGGGCGGCGTTGAACACCAGCTCCCCGCCGGCGGTCGCATCACCGGCGAGGGCACGCTGGGCCGTGCCGATGATGTCGTTCAGCTCGGCCGCGACGGCCGCGTACGTCTTCTCCGCCTCCCGGTGCACCCAGGCGATGGAAGAGCCCGGCAGGATGTCGTGGAACTGGTGCAGCAGCACCGTCTTCCAGATCCGGTCCAACTGCTCGTACGGGTAGCCGAATCCGGTACGGACGGCGGCGGTCGCCGCCCACAGCTCGGCCTCGCGCAGCAGATGCTCGCTGCGACGGTTGCCCTGCTTGGTCTTCGCCTGGCTGGTGAGGGTGGCGCGGTGCAGTTCGAGGTACAGCTCGCCGACCCACACCGGCGGGTGGGCGTACTCGGCCTCCGCCTTGGTGAAGAACTCCGCGGGTGTCTCCCACGTCACCGTCGCCGAGCCCTCGAGGTCGCGCAGGCGGGCCGCCTTGGCGACCATCTCACGGGTGGTGCCGCCGCCTCCGTCGCCCCAGCCGGTCGGCGCGAGCGAGTGCCTGGCCATCCCCTTGTCCTTGAAGTTCTTCTCGGCGTGGGCGATCTCGCTGCCCTTCATGGAGCAGTTGTAGGTGTCGACGGGCGGGAAGTGGGTGAAGATCCGCGTGCCGTCGATGCCCTCCCACTGGAAGGTGTGGTGCGGGAACTTGTTCGTCTGCGACCAGGAGATCTTCTGAGTCAGCAGCCATTTGGAGCCCGCCGCCTTGATGATCTGCGGCAGCCCGGCGGCGAAGCCGAACGTGTCGGGCAGCCAGGCCTCGTCGTTCTCGATGCCGAACTCGTCGAGGAAGAACCGCTTCCCGTGCACGAACTGACGGGCCATCGCCTCGGACCCGGGCATGTTGGTGTCGGACTCGACCCACATCCCGCCGGCGGGGACGAACCTGCCGTCGGTGACCGCCTTCTTGACCTTGGCGTAGACCTCCGGGCGGTGTTCCTTGATCCAGGCGAACTGCTGCGCCTGGGACATGGCGAAGACGAAGTCCGGCTCGTCCTCCAGCAGGGCCGTCATGTTGGCCGTCGTACGGGCGACCTTGCGCACGGTCTCCCGCAGCGGCCACAGCCAGGCGGAGTCGATGTGGGCGTGGCCGACGGCGCTGATGCGGTGGGCCGAGGGCCGGGCGGGCGTGGCGAGGACGCCGGCGAGCTCGGCGCGGGCGGCGGCAGCGCTGCCGCCCACGTCCTGGAGGTCGACACGGTCGAGGGCGCGGCCGACGGCGCGCAGGATGTCGTGGCGGCGGGCGCCGTCCGCGGGCAGTTCGTGCATCAGCTCGCCGAGCACCTCGAGGTCGAGGACGAGCTGCCACACGGTCTCGTCGAAGACGGCGAGGTCCATGCGGGCGAGCCGGTACTGCGGGGTGCTGCCCGCGGTCTCCTTGTCGCCGAGCCGCGTCGGAAGGAAGGGGTGGTAGTCGAGGATGACGGGGTTCGAAGCGGCCTCGATGTGCAGGCGGACCTCTTCCCCGCCCTCGGCCGGCGCCGCGACGCGGACCCACTGGTTGCGCGGGTTGAGGCCCTTCACCGGGGTGCCGTCGGGGCGGTAGACGAGGCCTTCGCACTGGAAGCCGGGCATGTTCTCGTCGAAGCCGAGGTCGAGGAGCGCCTCGACGGTCCGGCCCGCCCACCGGCCCGGGACCGTGCCGGTGACGGTGAACCAGCTGGTGCCCCACGGAGCACCCCACATGTCGCCCACCGCGACCGGCTCCGGCGTGGCGGCGAGACCTTCCTCGACCGGGACGGGCTCGCCCGGCGCGTTCCACACCAAGACGTCGAGCGGCACGGACTCGGGGTACACGGCGGGGCGGATGCGTTCGTCGAGGACACGCCTGAGGCGGGCTTCGACGAGGGTGCGGTCGTCATGCATGAAGGGTGCTCCGGGGGTGTCGGGGGTGGGGCGTGTTACCAGGGACGGACGACGGTCGCGGGAGCGGACGTGGTGTAGAGCTCCCCCACCGCGCGCACTTCGAACCGGGCCGATCGCTCGCCCGGTTCGGGCCGCAGGTCACGGGCGAAGAAGGCGCGCTGGCAGGTGGCGCCGAGGAAGCGCCGTGTGCCGTCGGGCAGCAGCCGGTGCAGGGTGTAGTGGCGTACGGCCGCCGCTGCTTCGTCGACGGCGTCGGGCGCCGCCTGCCAGACGAAGCGCATGCCCTCGTCCGTCGCGTCGGTGATCCGCAGTGCGCCGGGGGCGGCCGGGGTCCGCTCGCCGCCGTCGTGCACGGCGAGCGCGCCGAGGCGCCAGCGCACGGGGCCGCCGGCACCGGTGAGCCGGACGCCGAGGGCGTGCACGGTCCCGGACAGGCCGCTCAGCCGTACGGTCCGGGTGGTCCAGCCGCCCTCGGCCGCCCCGACGGGGACATACGTGTACGGGTGGGGTTCGCCGGGTGCGGCGGGTTCCGCCGTGGCGAGGGCGAGTTCGACGGTGACCCGGCCCGCGTCGGCCCGGTGGGTGAACTCGACGACCGTGTCCGGTCCGAGCGGCAGACGGGTGGCGTACAGGTCGACGGTGACGGGGGCGTCGGGGGAACCGTCGACGAGAAGGCTGCTGCCGCCGTGCCAGGCGTCGCCGAAGTCGAAGGCGACCCTGGGCCGGGTGCCTTCGGTCCGTACGACCCACTGGCGTGAGGGCATCCGGTCCTGGAGCCCGAGGTGGTTCCAACCGGCGTCGGAGACCGCCTTGCCCTCCTCGTACCAGCGCAGCCCGTGACCGGTGTTGAACACGGTCGCGAAGGGCAGGCCGGCGACGGTGGAGCGGTCGGCCACGGCGAGCGCCGGGGCACGCCAGGCGTCGGCGGTGTCCGGCCGCGACGGGTCGAGCGACCGGCCGCTCCAGAAGCGGTCGTCGGCCGCGTGGAACTGCTCCGGCGTGCGGCCGGCGGGCAGGTGGTTGCGGGTCCATTCCGGGCGGTAGAGGCCGAGCGAGACGATGTCGTCGCCGCTCCCGGGGATGATGGCGTCCCAGTCGACGGACTTGTTCCAGCCGCTCGCCTCCACGTCGACCCCGGCCCACAACTCGTACCGGCTGCGCCCGAGTCGGTCGGCGAGCTGCCCGGAGGAGGCGAGGGTGGAGCGGGACCAGCGGAAGTCGACGAACATGGAGTCGGCAGCCTCGAAGAAGGGACGGTTGCGCTCGTTCAGCGCACCCTGCCAGGTCACGGAGCCGCTCACGGTCATCGAGTCGTACCAGGTGACACGTAGGTCCTTCGCCGTGCCGAGACGCTTCAGTTCCGCGAGGAAGCCGCGCATGTCGGCGGCCAGCGCGCTGTCGCCGCCGCCGGTCTCCGCGTTGACGAACCAGCCGTCGAAGCCGTACGCGACGGCGACGGCGACGAGTTGCGCGGCGAGCGGGAAGCGGCCGAAGGAGTCCTTCTGTACGAGATCACGGGTCCAGCGCAGATCGCCGCCGTAGGCCACGGGCGGCAGGAAGACATTGCCGAGCACCGGCACACCGTGGCGGTGGGCGGCGTCGACGACGGGGGCGTTGGGGGCGAGGATCAGGCCCTCGCCGGACGAGCCGCCCCAGAAGACCAGTTCGTCGACGTAGCCCCAGTGGGTGGTGGCGTAGTAGTCGGCGGTCGGTGCGCCCTGGGACGGGTTCGAGGCCGTGGGCGCGAACGAGACGAGGGACTGGATCCGGGCCTGGCCGGCGCGGGCTGTGGCATTGGCCGGGGTCGGGGTGAACCGGCGCGCGAGCGGGACCGCCGCCCTGTTGAACGGAAGGTCGGCGTCGTCCTGTGCGCGCCAGGTCCTGAGGCTGCGCCAGGTGATGCCCTCGCCGGGGCTGCCGGAAGGCAGCGAGTCCGGGTACCAGTAGGAGGCGTACGGCGCGCCGAGCGCGTTCCGCTTCGCGGCGGCGGCCGTGCCCGGTGCGAGGACGGGGACGAGGGCCGCCGCGGCGGATGCCCTGAGGACGGCTCGTCTGCTGGGGTGGGGGGCCATGTCGTGTGCTCCGTATCGGTCGTGGACGGCTTACGGTGCGGTGCGGGCGGCCGGTCCCCCGGGGAGACCGGCCTGTTCGGGGGTGACGACCTCGGTGATGCCGCGGGCGGCGAGGTGGTCCGGGTCGTCGGCGCGGCTCGCGAGGACCGTGGTGGGGCGGGCGCCGTCGGCGGTGAGCCGGGCGAAGGCCTCGAAGACGGGGCCGCCGGGGGCGCAGACCGAGCGCCGGGGCGCCCGCTCGTCGTCACCGGCGTCGACGACGAGGGCACAGCTGCGCGGGGCGGGCCGGTGTTCGCGGCGGCGCCACTCCTCGGCGATCCGGGCGACGGCCCGTCCGGCGGGTTTGACGCGGCGGTCGTTGGTCAGCAGGCCGAGGGTGTACTCGAGTTCGGGGAAGTCGGCGAGCGAGCGGGACACGTCGTGGGAGCACCACCAGGTGACGCCCCACAGGTCCGGGCAGTCGAGGGCGTTGGCGACGGTGGCGTCGGTGAACGTGGCGGCGTGCTCGGGCGGGATGTGCGGCGCGGGCGCACCGACCTCCTGGAGCCACACCGGGCGGTGCGGCTCCAGCGCCCAGGCCTTCGACAGTTCGACGAGGTAGGCGGCGTGGTGCTCGGTGGCCGTGGCGGTGGCGCCGTGCCGCTGCGCGGTGCCGTTGAACACCCAGGAGTGCACGGCGGTGACCGCGCCGGTCCGGGCGGCGTGGGCAGGGGTGAAGGGCTGGTCGTCCTGGTACCAGGAGGCGTCGTACTCGGCGTGCAGGTGCATCCGTCCCGGCGCGCCCTCCTCGCAGGCGGCCAGCAGGCGGTCGAGCCAGCTGCCTGCCTGTGCGGGGGTGATGCGGTCGGGATCCGGGTGCGGTGCCGCGGCGAACTGTGCGATCTCGTTGCCGATGGTCATGCCGATGAAGTTGGGCCGGTCGGCGAGGGCGGCGGCCAGTGTCCTGAGGTACTCGGCCTGTCCGGCGACCACGTCGGGATCGGTGAAGATGTTCCGCCGGTGCCAGGTCCGCGTCCAGGCGGGCAGGAAGTCGAAACTGGACAGATGGCCCTGGAGGCCGTCGACGTTGACGTCCAGGCCCCGCTCGGCCGCGGCGTCGGCGAGCTGCACGAGCTGTTCGACGGCACGGGGGCGGACGAGGGCGCGGTTGGGCTGGAACAGCGGCCAGAGCGGGAAGACCCGGATGTGGTCGAGTCCGAGGCCGGCGATCGAGTCGAGGTCGGCGCGCACGTCGTCGAGGTCGAAGTCCAGCCAGTGGTGGAACCAGCCTTGGCTGGGCGTGTAGTTGGCGCCGAAGCGCGGCGGGGCGGAGCTCATGAGGCGGCGACGTCCAAAGTCTCGTGGGGTGTCGGTCGGGTGGCTGCGCGGCCGCGCGCTGCGCCTGGGGGCAGGTCCGCGCGGCCCCGTTGTCAGCCCTTGACGGCGCCTTCGCCGACGCCTCGGAAGAAGAACCGCTGGAGGCAGGCAAAGAGGACGATCAGCGGGAGCACGGCGATGATCGTGCCTGCGGCGACCAGGCGTTCGTCGTTGGCGAAGGTGCCGTGGAGGTAGTTGAGGCCGATGGTGAGGGTGAAGTTCTCCGGGTCGCTCAGCACGATCAGCGGCCACAGGAAGTCGTCCCAGGCGCCCATGAACGCGAAGATCGCGACGACGGCGAGGGTGCCTTTGACCGACGGCAGGGCGATCCGCAGGAACCGCTGCCAGACGTTCGCCCCGTCCACGTACGCCGCCTCCTCGACCTCGTCGGGCAGGTTCAGGAAGGCGTTGCGCATCAGCAGGACGTTCATGGCCCCGATGGAGCCGGGCAGCAGCACCCCGAGGAGCGTGTTGTTGAGGCCGAGGTCCCGCATGGTGGTGAACTGGGCGATGATGATGCCCTCGACGGGGACGAGCATGGCGAGGATGAAGGCCAGCGTGGCGGCCCTGCGGCCCCGGTAGCGCATCCGGGCCAGCGCGTAGCCGGCGAGGGCGGCTCCCACGCAGTTGGTGACGACGTTGGCGGTGGCGACCTTCAGCGAGTTGAGGGCGTAGTCCCAGACGGGGATGGTCTGCGCGACGCGTGTGTAGTTGTCGAGGGTCGGCTCGCCGGGGAGGAACTTCGGCGGGGAGCTGAAGATGTCCTCGTGCGGGCCCTTCAGCGAGGTGGACAGCTGCCACAGGAACGGGCCGACGGTCAGCGCCAGCACGGCCAGCAGCAGCACGTAGCGCAGTACGAGCTGGGTGGCGGGGATCCGCTTGCCGTCGGCGTCGGTGACGTTGATGACGCTCACGCGTCCTCCTTGCGGTCGGCGCGCAGCACGAGCAGCATCAGCGCGACGGTGACGACGAAGACGACGACGGAGATGGCGGAGGCGTAGCCGACGCGGCCCGAGAGGCCGGTGCCGACACGCTGGACGAGCATCACCAGCGTGGTGTCCTCGCCGGCCGGGCCGCCGGAGGGACCTGCCATCAGATAGACCTCGGAGAACACCTTGAACGCGGCGACCGAGGACAGGGCTCCGACGAGGACCATCGTGGAGCGGACGGCGGGGACGGTGACGGTGAAGAACCGGCGTACGGGCCCGGCGCCGTCGACGGCGGCGGCCTCGTGCAGTTCGCGCGGGACGTTCGCCAGCGCCGCCAGATAGATGATCATGTAGTAGCCGAGGCCCTTCCACACCGTGACGCCCATCGCGCTCAGCAGCAGGAGCCACTGGTCGCTCAGGAATCCGACGCGGCCGACCCCCACCGCCTCCAGCACCGAGTTGACCAGTCCCCGGTCGTCGAGCATCCAGACCCAGATCAGCCCCACCACGACGATCGAGGCGACGACCGGGGTGTAGAAGGCGGAGCGGAAGAAGGTGATGCCGGGGATGTGGCGCTGGACGAGCATGGCCAGCAGCAGCGGCAGGATCACCAGGGCGGGGACGACTCCGAGCACGTACAGGGTGCTGTTGCGCAGGCCGATCCAGAACATCTCGTCGTCGAGCAGCTCACGGAAGTTCGCCAGGCCCACGAACTCGCCGGGGACGAGCGTGCGGCGGTCGGTGAACGCGTTGACGAGGGTGCTCAGGAACGGGTACAGGCTGAACGCGCCGACGACGAGCAGTCCGGGTGCCGCGAACAGCCAGGGGCTGTACGGCAGATGGCGCCGGATGCCGCGGTGCGGGCGGCGCCCCGCGGAGCCCGGCCCGGGGCCGTGGACGGGCGGGCCCGCGGGGGCGGCGTCGGAGGTGATCGTGCCGGAGGCGGTGGAAGTCTTCATGGCAGGTGCCGATCAGCTCTGCCGGAGCAGCCGGTCGCAGGCCTTGACAGCGTTGTCAAGCGCTTCCTGGGGGCTCTGCTTCCCTTGCAGAGCCCGGGCCACGGCGTTGCGCAGCTCGGTCTTCATCTGCTCGCTGAACAGCACGGGCGTGTAATTGACGGACGTCTTCAGGGACTCGGCGGCCGCGACCCTGACCCTGGTCTCGTCGGTGCCGTCCTCCTCGGTGAAGTAGGGGTCGTCGAGGGAGCCCGCGGTGCTGGGGAAGATGGCCACCTTCTTGGCGAACTCCATCTGGCGGGTGGCGTCGGTGACGAAGTGGGCGAAGGCCACGGCGGCGGGCTTCTGCTTGCTCTGCGCGTTCACCATGACCCCCATGACGTACATGTTGGCCTTGCCGGTGCTCGTGATCTGGTCGGTGATGCCGATGTTCTTGTAGAGGCTCGGGGCCTGCTTCTTGAAGTTGGCGAGGTCGAGCGCGCTGCCCGGGTTCATGGCCACGGACTCGGTGAGGAACTTGTGCCCCGAGGACTCCGGAGTGGCGGTGAGCGCCTGCGGGTCGAGCGCCTTGGCGTCGTACAACTCCTTGTAACGGGTGAGCAGTTCGACACCCTTGGGGTCGTTGAAGGAGAAGGCGGTGCCTTCCTCGTTCATGAGCGGGACACCGTAGCGGCCGAAGTCCTCGATCGTGGGCACGTTGGCGAGAGCGGCGACCTTGCCCTTGCTCTGCCGCGCCATCTTCAGTCCCGCGTCGAAGACCTCGTCGTACGTCGTGGGCGGCTTCTCGGGGTCGAGACCGGCATCCTTCAGAAGACGCTTGTTGTAGAACAGGGGGCCGGTGTTGAGGTACCAGGGGAAGGCGTAGGTGCCCTCCGCGCCCGGTATGCGGTGCGCGTCCCAGGCGCCCGGAAGGTACTCCTTCTTGTACTGCGGGGCGGCCTTGTCCAGGTCGAGCGCCAGGCCGGCCTTGGCCAGCGGCGCGACCAGGTCCGGCGAGACGTTCACGACGTCGGGCAGGGTGCCGCCGGCGGCGTCGGCGCTGATCTTGTCCGCGTAGCCCTCGGCCGGCCGGTCGACCCACTTCACATCGGTGCCCGGGTGCTGCTTCTCGAAGTCGGCGATGAGGCCGTTGAAGTAGTCCTTGAAGTTGGCCTGGAGGTTCCAGGTCTGGAAGGTGATCCTGCCTTCCACCTTGCCGGAGGCGTCGGTGGAGCCCGCCTCCGAACCCCCGCACGCACTGAGCGGCAGGACGACGGCGATGACGGCGGCAGCGGCGACTGCCCTGCGGTTGATGCGCACGGTGAACGGCTCCTTTGCTCGGACCAGACGCGTGACGGGCAACGGCGGCCGGCGCCGCGGAAGCGAGGCGGCGGCCGTTTGCCCAGCAGACCTTGCATTGCACCGCCGGAGAAAGTCAACAGATTCGCCGACGAAATCCCTTCAAATGCGAGTCACCCCAGGTCAGCCGCCTCAATCGGCCATCTTGCATTGATCGACTAATGCGCTTTAGGCTCGTACGACTCAAGCGCATTAGTCATGGGCGGCGATCGTTCGACCTTGCCCGCCGCAGGCCATAAGATGCGCACGGCCCGGTTCGCCGACGGGCCGGGGGACCACGGGAAGGGGGTCCGGGTGACTGCCAGCACCCCGTCCGCCAAGGACACTCCGCCGAGCAGACGCGCACCCGCGCGGCGGCCGACGATGAAGGACATCGCCCGGCGCGCCGGGGTCTCGGAGAGCGCTGTCTCGTTCGCGCTCAACGACCGCCCCGGCGTCTCCGAGATCACCCGGGACCGGGTCCGCCGGGTCGCCGAGCAGCTGGGCTGGCGACCGAGCACCGCCGCCCGCGCGCTGTCCGGGGAGGGCGCGGCGACGGTGGGGCTGGTCCTCGCGCGGCCCGCCACCACCCTGGGCGTGGACTCGTTCTTCCTCCAGCTCGTCTCCGGAATCCAGGAGGTCCTCTCGGAGCGCCAACTCGGCCTGCTGTTCCAAGTGGTGGAGGACGTGGACGCCGAGTGCACCGTCTACCGGCGCTGGTGGGCGGAGCACCGGGTCGACGGCGTTCTCGTCGTCGACCCCCGCACCGAGGATCCGAGGCCGGCGCTGCTGGACGAGCTCGGCCTGCCCGGCGTCGTCATCGGCGGTCTCCCGGAGGAACATCCGAACCTGTCGCAGGTGCGGGCCGACGACACCGGGGCCATGGCCCACGTGGTGGGCCGGCTGCACGAGCTCGGCCACCGCCGGATCGTGCACATCGCCGGCCTGTCCTCGCTCGCCCACACCGACCGGCGTATCCGCTCACTGCGCGCGGAGGCCGAGCGCCGTGGTCTGGCCGAGGTCCGCTCGGTGCCCACCGACTACTCCGACACCGAGGGCGCGGCCGTGACCCGCCGGGTGCTCACCTCGGGCAGCCGGCCGACGGCGCTGGTGTACGACAACGACGTGATGGCGGCCGCCGGTGCGGCGGTCGTCACCGGCCTCGGCCTCTCGGTCCCCGGCGATGTGTCGGTCGTGTCGTGGGAGGACTCGGTGCTGTGCCGCATGGTCCATCCCTTCCTCACCGCACTCTCCCGCGACCCGGTGACCTTCGGGCGGATCGCCGCTCAGGAGCTGACCGCCCTGCTGGACGGCGGCGCGGCCCGCTCCGTCCACGTGCCGCTGCCGGAGCTGATCGAGCGGGAGAGCACCGCGGCGCCCCGGTGACCCGGCGGCGCGCCGCATAGGATGCGGCGCATGGAACAGCGGGTATTGGGCAGGACCGGCAGGAACGTCTCCGTGGTGGGACTCGGCACCTGGCAACTGGGCGCCGACTGGGGCGACGTCGCGGACGAGGACGCGATCGCCGTCCTCGACGCGGCCGTCGAGTCGGGCGTCACCTTCTTCGACACGGCCGATGTGTACGGCGACGGGCGCAGCGAGCAGCTCATCGGCCGGTATCTGAGCGAGCGTCCGGACGCCGGCGTGTTCGTGGCGACCAAGATGGGCCGGCGCGTCGAACAGCTCCCGGAGAACTACGTACTGGACAACTTCCGCGCCTGGAACGACCGTTCACGTAAGAACCTGGGCGTGGACACGCTCGACCTGGTCCAGCTGCACTGCCCGCCCACCGCCGTCCACTCCTCCGACGAGGTCTTCGACGCCCTGGACACTCTCGTCGCCGAACAGCGGATCGCCGCGTACGGCGTGAGCGTGGAGACCTGCGCGGAGGCGCTCACGGCGATCGCCAGGCCCGGCACGGCGAGCGTCCAGATCATCCTCAACCCGTTCCGGCTGAAGCCGCTCGAAGAGGTCCTGCACGCGGCGGCCGAGGCGGGCGTGGGCATCATCGCGCGGGTGCCACTCGCGTCCGGGCTGCTGTCGGGCAGGTACACCAAGGACACCGTCTTCGCGGACGACGACCACCGCACGTACAACCGGCACGGCGAGGCGTTCGACCAGGGCGAGACCTTCTCCGGTGTCGACTTCGCGACCGGCGTCGAGGCCGCCGCCGAGTTCGCGGCGCTCGCCGGGCCGGACAGCACACCGGCACGCACGGCGCTGCGCTGGATCATCCAGCAGCCGGGCGTGACGAGCGTGATTCCCGGAGCGCGCTCCGCCGGACAGGCCCGCGCCAACGCCGCGGCGGCGGACGAGCCGCCGCTGCCGGGAAGCACGCTGGACGCGGTCCGCGATCTGTACGACCGGCGGATCCGCGCCCAGGTGCACGGCCGCTGGTAGCCACGGCGGAAACGCGGCCGAGCGGCCGGCTGCCGCGGACGCCGTAGGCGCCGCGCGGGTACTGCGCGCGCGGTAGCCGGCCGCTGGTCCGCAAGGGGGACTCGCACCGCGGCTCCACCCCGCTAAGGTGCGCGCATGATTACAGTGCGGCCCGGCGCCCGGGCCGGTGTCACAGACTGGGCGATCGCCGTCGGCGTGGCGGCGGCGCTTCTGGTCACCGGGTTGTCCGGACAGCACTCCGCCTCGGACCTCGCCCCCCTCGGATACGCGCTGCTGACGGCCGGGGGTCTGGCGCTGGCCGCGCGCCGCCGGGCTCCGGTCCCCGTCCTGGCCGTCACCGGACTGTGCGCGGTGGGCCACCAGGCGGTCGGCTTCGACGTCCCGGCCGTCGCGTACCTGTTCGCGGTGTACGCGGCCGTACGGGCGGGAAACCGCACCCTCACGGTGGTGGCGAGCGTGGCCGTGCTGACCTGCCTCCCCCTCGCGGCCCTGGCCTCCGGCCTGCCCGCGGGCGAGGCCTTCGCGCAGGCCCGGGGCGCCCTCGAGATCGCCTGGCTGGTCGCCGCCGGCGCCGCTGGTGAGGCGCTGCGGCAGGCCGAGCGCCGGGCGGACGAGGCCGAGCGCACGCGGGAGGAGACCGCCCGGCGCCGTGCCGACGAGGAGCGCCTGCACATCGCGCGGGAGCTGCACGATTCACTCACCCACCAGATCTCGATCATCAAGGTGCAGGCAGAGGTCGCCGTCCACGTGGCCCGCAAGCGCGGCGAGCAGGTCCCGGAGGCCCTGCTCGCGATCCAGGAGGCCGGACGTGAGGCGACCCGGGAGCTCCGCGCGACCCTGGAGGCCCTGCGGGACGACGACACGACCCCGCCACGGGGGCTCGACCACGTCACGGAACTGGTGGAACGGGCCCGTTCCACCGGCCTGGACGCGACGCTGACGATCGAGGGACAACGGCCCGACGTGCCCGTGGCGGTGGGCCGGACCGTCTACCGGATCGTTCAGGAGTCGCTCACCAACATCGCCCGGCATGCCGCCGCCGACACGGCGTCCGTCCGGATCGACTGCCGTCCGGACGCCCTGGCGATACGCATCGACGACGACGGCAAGGCCGCACCGGGCGCCGCACCGGGCGCGGGCGTCGGACTGCTCGGCATGCGCGAACGGGTCACCGCCCTCGGCGGCAGGCTGCGCGCCGGACCGCGCGGCGAAGGCGGCTTCACCGTCCAGGCCGAACTCCCCGTGGAGCAGACGTCATGATCCGTGTCCTGCTGGTCGACGACCAGCGGCTCCTGCGCAGCGGCTTCCGCGCCCTGCTCGACCTCGAGGACGACATCGAGGTGGTCGGCGAGGCCGGCGACGGGCTGGAGGGCGTGGCTCTGGCCAGGGAGCACCTGCCGGACATCGCGCTCATCGACATCCAGATGCCGGGCGTCGACGGCATCGAGGCGACCCGGCGCATCGCCGCGGACCCCGCCCTGGCCGGCGTGCACGTCGTCATCCTGACCAACTACGGCTTCGACGAGTACGTCTTCGAGGCGCTGCGCGCCGGCGCGGCCGGATTCCTCGTCAAGGACATCGTGCCGGAGGACTTCCTCCACGCCGTACGGGTCGCGGCCCGCGGCGACGCCCTGCTCGCACCGTCGATCACCCGCAAGCTGATCAACCGGTACGTCGACCAGCCGCTCCACACGGGCACCGGCACGGGCGCCGCCACGGGGATGGAGGAGCTGACCAACCGCGAACGCGAGGCCGTCGCCCTGGTGGCGCAGGGTCTGTCCAACGACCAGATCGCCGATCGCATGGTGATCAGCCCGCTCACCGCGAAGACGCACATCAACCGGGCCATGGCCAAGCTCCACGCCCGTGACCGCGCCCAACTCGTGGTCCTCGCCTACGAGTCCGGTCTGGTCACCCCGCGCGGCCGCTGATCCTCGGCGCCCCGCGACCCGGCACGCCCCGGCGCAGCCGACATCGCGACCTCGAACACACATTCGCATCCGTGTGCCACAGGTGGGGCTTCGGCCGTGGCACGAGGACACTGGATCCGGGGCCTCGCGGCCGCGTGGCGACACGGAGGTGAAGGGCGATGGCCAGAGCGATGTGGACAGGGGTGCTCAGCTTCGGACTGGTCACCCTCCCCGTGGGTCTCTTCACCGCGACGGACGACCACACCGTCCACTTCCACCAGCTCCAGCGCGGCACCGGCGACCGCATCCGCAACAAGCGCGTGAACGAACGCACCGGCCGCGAGGTCAAGAGCGAGGACGTCGTCAAGGGTTACGACATGGGCGACGGCCAGTACGTCGTCGTCGAACCGGACGAACTCGACGACATCTCCCCCGGCCGTTCCAAGGTCGTCGACATCAGCGGATTCGTGGACCTGGCCGACATCGAGCCCGTCCACTTCGACCGTACGTACTATCTCGCCCCGCGCGGCAAGGAGTACTTCAAGGTCTACGAGCTGCTCCGCAGCGCCCTCGACCGTTCCCGGAAGGCCGGCATCGCGACGCTCACGATGCGCGGCAAGGAGTACCTGACCGCGGTGCGCGCGCAGGAGTCGGTGCTCGTCCTGCACACCATGCACTACGCCGACGAGATCAGGGACCCGCGGCAGGAGTTCGACCTGCCCCGGCGCGAGAAGATCAGCCCCGGCGAGCTCAGCACCGCCGAGAAACTCATCGAGGCGCTCAGCGTCGAGTGGAAGCCCGAGGACTACCACGACACCTACGAGGACCGGGTGCGCGAGCTGGTGGCCTCGAAGCTCGAGGGCCGCGAGGTGGTCGCGGAGGCCGGGCCTCCCGAAGCGACCAACGTCGTCGACCTCATGGAGGCACTGCACCGCAGCGTCGAGCGGGCGCGCTCCGGAGAGGGACGGGGCGGCGGATCACGCAGCGGAGCCGCGAAGGGCAGGCGCGCAAAGGGCACCAAAACGAAGGGCGCCAAGGGCAGCAAGGGCGCCGAGCGGCCAAAAGCGCCGGGACCGGCCGCCGCAAGGGCGCCGGCAAGAAGGAGGACCTGGCCGCGCTCAGCAAGAAGGACCTCTACGCCCGCGCCACCGACCTCGGCATCCCCGGCCGGTCCTCGATGAGCCGGGACGAACTGCTTCAGGCCCTCACCGGAGCGGGCCGGGCCGCCGCCTGAGCAGGGGGTCCATTCGGGGGTCCGGCCGCCCACCGGCGGTGATACCGACGAGATTGGGTACCCGGTAGACATGGTCACTTTCAACGAGCCGGCGGGGGACGTCGCCACTGTCCTCGCGGCCGGAGAGGGAGCACCCGCGGTCATCGTGTTCGGACTGATCGTGGTCGGTCTTCTCGTACTGCTCGTCTACGTGGTCTGGCAGGTCGGCGCGCGACGGCGGCGCGACGCCCCGCCGGGGCCCGAGGAGCAGCCGGTGCGGCCCGATCACCAGACCCATTACGAGAGCCGCCTGGAGCCCGACGAGTTCGATCTCTCCGAGGGACACGAGGTGCCGGGGCGACTGACACCTCACGAGCTCCACGGCTACGGCAACATGGGCTCCCGGCCCGCACCCGAGAGCAAGCCGCCCCGTGACTCCGACGAGAGCGGCGGCGCGTTCGGCAGTGGCGGTCACGGGGGCTGAGGCCCACCAGCGACGAGTACCGCCGGCCCCGTCGGGGTCGGCGGTACTCGTCGTCAGGGCCGGTGGAACTCGTCGCTGCCCGGGCGCGCCTCCCGCGGCGCGTGCCCGCTCGGCTCCGAGGCGTCCTGCCCGCGCTGCCCCGCCGGCGAGGCGGGGCTCCCGCGACGCATCAGGACAGCCGGCACCAGCCAGCACAGAGTGAGACCGCCGACGACGGTCACGTCCAGGATCAGAGCGGTCCTGTCGCTCAGCGCGGTGACGTTGCGCAGCACGAGCAGCAGACCGAGGGCCACCATGCACAGCAGGATCGCCAGCCCCGCGATGGTGAACCGGGAGGCCCACTTGACCGCCTCGTACTTCATCCCGCGGCCGGTGACCACACGGTGGATGCTCACCGGCGCCGTGAGCAGGCCGGTGGCGGCCGCCCCGAGGAGCAGGCACACCACGTACATGAGCCTGTCGCCCTCGCCGAGACGCGGGAAGAGCGGAGTGAAGGCGACGGCGAGCAGAAAGACGAACAGCAGTTGGACACCGGCGAGGGCGACCCTCACCTCACGGAGAAGTTCGCCCCACAGCCGGTCCAGTCGTTGTTGAGGTGTCTCCCGGCGCTTGCCGGGACCGGTCCTCGCTATCCCCATGGCCGGTCACCGATCACGGCGGCCCCGCGCGCCGGCGGCCCCGGGCACGGCCGCGCCGCGCCAGCCGCTTGGACCAACGGCAGACGAGCGTGAGCAGCCCGACCAGGGTCAGGGCCCAGGTGGCGGCGAACGCCCAGATCAGGACGGGCTTCGAGGTGGATGCCGCCATCGCGAACAGGACGAACGTCAGGGCCGCCAGCACGCCCACGCCGGCGGCGAGCAGGTGCGACCGGAACCGGTGGGTCATCCGCGCGAGCGGCGGTCCGGGACTCATGGTCCGCAGCCGCCGGTCCAGGAACTCGTCGGCCCGCAGGTCCTGTTCGATCTCCGCGAGGATCAGCCTTTCCGGTTCGGAGAGTCCGGATCCGTCCATGGCTGGCGCCTCCGTACGCTGTCAGACCGTCGGTTCAGTCCTCGCCCCGGAAGATGTTCGCTTCCGGGTTGCTCTCCCCCTGTCGGTCGGATTCGCGTCCGGGCAGGACCGCGGGCCTGCAGGTGCGTATCCGTTCCTTCTCCGGGATGCGACCGGTGGTTCTTGCGGTGTCGGCCCGCGTGTCCACGGCTGACACCTCCTTGTCCGTTCGGTACCGGCAGGATTTGTGGCGCCGGATTTCTGCTCTCCCGGGTACCCCCTCCGCCTCCGGTCAGTCACCCCCGCCCGACGAGGGGCGGACAGGCTTCGCCGGCCCGTTGCCGGGCACCCGGACCGCATGTCGAACGAATCTCCTGCCCCGCGCACGGCCGGGGCCACGCACCCGCGCACGACCGATTCGCACTGGATCCGCACCACCGAGGCCACCGACCACCCTCCGCTCACCGACGACATCACCGTCGACGTGGCCGTGGTGGGCGGCGGCATCGCCGGGCTCAGCACGGCGTGGGAACTGACGCGGGAAGGCGGACGCTCCGTGGCGGTGCTGGAGGCCGACCGCATCGCGACGGGTGTCACGGGGTTCACCACGGCGAAGGTGACGGCACAGCACGGCCTGATCTACGACCGGCTGCGCCGGACCAGGGGTCCCGAGGGGGCCCGGCTCTACGCCCGCTCCCAGCAGGCGGCCGTGGAACGCGTCGCCGAGGTCTCCTCCGCGCTCGGCATCGCGTGCGAGTTCGAGCGCGGCCCCGCGTACGTCTACTCACGGGACGACGCTCAGCGCTCCGCCCTCAGGGCGGAGGCCGAGGCCGCCGCGGAGGCGGGCCTGGATGCCTCGTACGTCGAGGACACCGGGCTGCCCTTCGACGTCGCCGGAGCGGTACGGATGGAGGAGCAGGCACAGTTCCATCCGCGCAAGTACCTCCTCGGTCTGGCACGGGACCTCACCGCCTACGGCAACAGGATCTACGAGCGGACCCGGGTCACCGGACTGCACGAGGGCTCGCCCTGCCGGCTCACCACGGAAAGCGGCCGGACGGTGACCGCGCGCGATGTCGTGATCGCCACGCACTTCCCCGTGTTCGACCGGGCGCTGCTGTTCGCCCGGATGTCGCCACGACGCGAGCTGGTGGTGGCCGCGGCGCTGCCGGCCGACCGTGACCCGGCCGGGATGTACATCTGCGAGGAAGGCGCCAAACGGTCGGTGCGCACGGCCCCGCTCGGCGACGGCCGCCGGCTGCTGATCGTGACCGGGGAGACCTTCACCCCCGGCACGGTGGACGTCCCCGAGCGGATCGAACGCCTCGACGAGTGGATGCACACGCACTTCCCGGTGGAGGAGACCATGTACCGCTGGGCGGCGCAGGACAACGACTCGAGCGACACCGTGCCGCTGATCGGGCTCTTCCATCCGGGTGCCGAGCACACCTATGTCGCCACGGGTTTCGGCGGCTGGGGCATGAGCAGCGGCGTGCTGGCGGGGCGGCTGCTGGCGGGCCTGATCTGCGCCGTCAAGGCCCCGTGGGCCGGCCTCTACGATCCCCGGCGGATCCGGAGCACCCTGCGGGAGGTCCCCACCCTGCTCTCCCAGCAGGCCGAGATCGGCAAGCACTTCGTCGGGGACCGGCTGCGCACCACCCATGTGGACTCTGCCTCCGACATCGAACCGGGCACGGGCGCGGTCGTACGTCTGCACGGGCAGCGCTGCGCCGTGTACCGCGACGACGAAGGGGTGTGCCACGCGGTGTCGGCCCGCTGCACCCACCTGGGCTGCCTGGTGGCGTTCAACGAGGCGGAGCGAAGCTGGGACTGTCCCTGCCACGGCTCCCGGTTCGGTGTCGACGGCTCCGTACTGGAGGGCCCGGCACTGCGGCCGCTCGAACGGCGGAACGTGGACGGGCCGGAGGGCTCATGAGCGGCCGAACCGCGCATTGCCCCGCAGGCTGGTAGGAAATAGAGCGAAACATGTCATCATCCGACGGGAGAGGGTTGCGGCGTGGAACCGACCAGCCGACCGGGGACCGCGGGCGCCACGACCGTCGCGGACGCCCATCGCTCCGCGGTCACCCTGCACGTCAACGGCGTCAGTCACACGCTGACGCTCGACCACCGCACCACCGTCCTGGACACCCTGCGCGAGCACCTGGACCTGACCGGTCCGAAGAAGGGATGCGACCACGGCCAGTGCGGTTCCTGCACCGTCATCGCCGACGGGCGGCGGGTGAACAGCTGCCTGATGCCGGCCGTGTCCCACGACGGGGCGCACATCACCACCGCCGAGGGCCTCGCCCCCGGCGGCGAACTGCATCCCGTGCAGGAGGCGTTCGTGGCCAGGGACGCCCTCCAGTGCGGCTACTGCACCCCTGGGCAGGTCTGCTCGGCGGTGGCGATGCTGGCGGAGGCGGCCGACGGCCGTCCGTCGCTGGTGACCGGGCGGCGGGAGGGGGCGGACGGACCCGTCACCCTCACGCCCGGTGAGATCCGTGAACGCATGAGCGGCAATCTGTGCCGCTGCGGCGCCTACCCCAACATCGTGGCGGCCATCGAGGACGTGACACCGTGAAACCCTTCGCCTATGTCCGACCAGGCACGGCCGCCGAGGCCGTCGCCGCGTACGCCGCTCACACCGGAGCGCAGTACCTCGCCGGCGGCACCAACCTCGTCGACCTGATGAAGCTGGGCGTCGCGACGCCCGACGTGCTCATCGACGTCAGCCGGCTGCCGCTCGGCACGGTGGAGGGCGTGCCGGGGGGCGGGCTCCTCATCGGCGCCGCAGTGCGCAACAGCGACCTCGCGGCCCATCCGGCCGTCCGGACGCGCTACTTCGCGCTGTCGCAGGCGCTTCTCTCCGGGGCCTCCGGGCAGTTGCGGAACGCGGCGACCACCGGCGGGAACCTGCTCCAGCGCACCCGCTGCACCTACTTCCAGGACATCTCCAAGCCCTGCAACAAGCGCGCGCCGGGCACCGGCTGCCCCGCACGGGAGGGCGTCCACCGCGACCTCGCCGTGCTGGGGCACTCGGAGCACTGCGTCGCCACTCACCCCTCCGACATGGCGGTCGCCCTCGCCGCGTTCGACGCCACGGTCCATCTGCACTCCACCGACGGGGACCGGTCGCTGGCGGTCAGCGACTTCCACCGGCTGCCCGCTGACCGCCCCGACGTGGACACCGAGCTGCGGGCCGGCGAGCTGATCACGGGCGTGGAGCTGCCGCCCGTGCCCACCGGGGCGCGGTCCGCGTACCGCAAGGCCCGCGACCGTGCCTCGTACGCCTTCGCCCTGGTCTCCGTCGCCGCGGTCCTCGCCGTCGAGGACGGCCGGGTCCGGCACGTGGGGCTGGCGTTCGGCGGCCTCGCCCACCGGCCGTGGCGGGCCCGAAGGGCGGAGGAACTGCTCGCCGGAGGGCCGGCCGCCCGCGAGGCGTTCGCCGCCGCGGCCGAGGCGGAGCTCGCTGCCGCGGTGCCGCTGCGGGACAACGCGTTCAAGGTGCGGCTCGCGCGCAACCTCGCCGTCGACGTCCTCGCCGGGCTCGCGGACGGCGACGACCTCGGCGAGGAGCGGTCATGAGCAGGCCGACCACCGTGCTGGGTGCGCCCGCCGTCCGGCGGGAGGCGCGCGAGAAGGTCGCCGGCGCGGCACGCTACGCCGCCGAACACACCCCGTCGGGCTGCCTGTACGGCTGGCCGGTGCCCGCCGCGGTCCCCCGTGGCCGTGTCACGTCGCTCGGCACGGCGGAGGTACTGGACATGCCCGGTGTGCTGGCGGTGCTCAGCCACGAGAACGCCCCCCGCCTCGGGCAGCCGGACGACCCGACGCTCCGTCTCCTCCAGGACGACCGCGTTCCGCACAGGGGCTGGTACGTCGCCCTGGTCGTGGCCGACACCCTCGAGAACGCACGCGCCGGCGCCGCCGCCCTGCGCGTCGGCTACGAGACCGAGGAACACGACGTACGGCTCACCGACGACCGTCCCGACATCTACACGCCCGAGGAGGCCAACGGGGGCCATCCCGCGGTGCGCGAGAGGGGCGACTTCGAGGGCGCGTACGCGGCGGCCGACGTCCGCGTCGACGCCTCGTACCGGCTCACCGCTCTGCACAACCATCCGATGGAGCCGCACGCGGCCACCGCCCACTGGCACGACGGCCGGCTGACGGTCCGGGACTCGAGCCAGGGTGCCGGCCCGGTCAGGGACGCACTGGCCCAGCTGTTCGGGCTGGACAGGAAGCAGGTCACCGCGGTGTCCGAGCACGTCGGCGGCGGCTTCGGGTCGAAGGGGACGCCCCGCCCGCCGGTGGTGCTGGCCGCGATGGCCGCACGTCACACCGGTCGCCCGGTGAAGGTGGCCCTGCCCCGCCGTCAACTGCCCGCCGTCGTGGGCCACCGGGCGCCGACGCTGCACCATGTCCGCCTGGGCGCGGGCGCCGACGGACGGATCACGGCTCTCGCCCACGAAGTGGTCACCCAGACCTCGCGGGTGAGGGAGTTCGTGGAGCAGGCCGCCGTCCCGGCACGGGTCATGTACGTCTCCCCCAACAGCCGGACCGTGCACCGGGTGGTGGCCCTCGACGTGCCGACCCCGTCGTGGATGCGCGCCCCCGGTGAGGCGCCCGGGATGTACGCCCTCGAGTCCGCGATGGACGAACTCGCCGTCGCCACCGGGCTGGACCCGGTCGAGCTGCGGCTGCGCAACGAACCGGCGACCGAGCCCGATTCGGGGCTCCCGTTCAGCAGCAGGAACCTCACCGCCTGCCTCCGCCGTGGCGCCGAGGTCTTCGGCTGGCAGGACCGTGATCCGCGTCCTGGCGTCACCCGGGAAGGCGATCTGCTGCTCGGCACCGGCGTCGCTGCGAGCACCTACCCCGTGCTGATCGCTCCCTCGAGGGCCAGCGCCCACCTGGGGCACGACGGCGTCCACCGGATCCGGGTCAACGCCACCGACATCGGCACCGGCGCCAGGACCGTGCTCGCGCAGATCGCCGCGGAGGCGTTGAACACGCCGCTGGAGACGGTGACCGTCGAGATCGGCAGCTCGGACCTGCCGGCGGCGCCGCTGGCCGGAGGATCGTGCGGAACGGCCTCCTGGGGCTGGGCCGTCCACAAGGCCTGCACCCTCTTGGCCAAGCGCCTCGCGGACCTGCGCGAGCCGCTGCCCGCGGAGGGCGTGACCGTGTCGGCCGACACCAGGGAGGAGACGGGCAAGGAGCCGGCCCACGCGCGGCACGCCTTCGGCGCCGTCTTCTGCGAGACGCAGGTGGACACGGTGACGGGCGAGGTGGCGGTGCGCCGGATGCTCGGAGTGTTCGCCGCGGGCCGCATCCTCAACGCCCGTACCGCGCGGTCCCAGTTCATCGGCGGGATGACGATGGGCATCGGGATGGCGCTGATGGAGGGCAGCACCATGGACGAGCGCTTCGGGGACTATGCGGAGTGCGATCTCGCCTCGTACCACGTGCCCGTCTGCGCCGACGTGCATTCCGTCGAGGCGCAGTGGATCGAGGAGGACGACCCGTACCTCAACCCGATGGGCAGCAAGGGCATCGGTGAGATCGGCATCGTCGGCACGGCGGCGGCGGTGGCGAACGCGGTGCACCACGCGACGGGCGTCCGGCTGAGGGAGCTGCCTCTCACCCCCGACAAGATGCTGCACGCGCTGGAGGGCTCGCCGGCTCTCAACGGGCGGAGCCGCTGACGCCCGCGGCGTCGCGGAGCACGTCGACGAGCATCCGGAAGGTCATCAGCCGGGTGGAGACGTTGCGCCTGCTGGGGTGGTAGCTCCCCAGCAGATGCAGCTCCGACCGTTCGCCGTCGCCCGGCAGCACGACATGGGCGCCGTGCCCGAACGCGGGGCGCGGCCTGGGCAGCCGGCGTCCGGTGGCCTCGAGGACGGGCAGCAGGGCCTGCCACCCGAAACCGCCGAGGACGACGATCGCCTTCAGGTTCGTCAGCAGTGACAGCTCGGTCGCCAGCCAGGGACGGCAGGTGTCCCGCTCGGTGGTCGTCGGCCTGTTCTGCGGCGGGGCGCAGTGGACGGGCGCGGTGACGCGCACACCGTGCAGGACCAGGCCGTCGCCGCGGTGCGTGGACGTGGGCTGTGAGGCGAGGCCGACGGCGTGGAGCGCGGCGAACAGCAGGTCGCCGGAGTCGTCACCGGTGAACATGCGGCCGGTCCGGTTCCCGCCGTGGGCGGCGGGGGCGAGGCCGACGACGGCGAGCGACGCGTCGGCGGGGCCGAAGCCCGGCACCGGCCGGCCCCAGTACTCCCAGCCGGAGAAGGCCGCACGCCGGTCCGTGGCCACCTGCTCCCGCCAGGCGACGAGTCTCGGGCAGGCGCGGCAGTGGCTGACGGCCTCGTCCAGTTCGCCAAGTCCGCCGCACAGGGGCGCGGTCAGCGCCGGAAAGCCGGGATCTTCGGTCCGTGGGCCGGTCGTGTCGTGCCTGTCCATTCGGCCACGTTAGTCGGGGCGGTGGGGAGGCCGGGGGGTGAGCGCGGTCCGGCGGGGTGTGCGGCCCGCAAAGGTCACGGGGTGGGGCCGACGGGCGGTCCGGTGGTCTGTGACCACCGCGCGGCGAGCAGCAGGGCGATGTCGTCGGGGCGGTCCGGGGTCTGGCGGGCCTCGTTGATGAGCCGGTCGGCGGTGTCCGACAGCGGGGCGTATCCCAGTTCGGAGAACGTGTGCCGCAGCCTTTCGATCCCGAGGTCGATGTCGGTGCCGGGCTGTTCGACGAGGCCGTCGGTGAACAGGGCGAGCACCGCGCCGGGCTCCAGGACCAGTTCCGTGACGGGGTACACGGCGCGGGCGTCCACACCCAGGACCACTCCGCCCGGCAGGGCGAGGACGTCCGTGCGGCCGTCCGGGTGCCGCAGCAGGGGCTGGAGATGGCCGGCGCGGACGGCGTCGGCGCGGCCGGTGGCCGGGTCGAGCACGATGTAGCAGCAGCTGGCGAAGAGGCCCGGGTCGAGGTCGATGAGCAGCCGGTTGGTGCCGGTCATCACTTCCACGGGAGTGTGACCGCTGACGGCGAGGGCCCGTACGGCGCTGCGCAGTTGTCCCATGGTGGCGGCCGCCTGGACGCCGTGGCCCTGGACGTCCCCGATGATGAGCGCCATCCCCCGGCCGGTGTCGATCACGTCGTACCAGTCGCCGCCGACCTCCATGCCCTGGGTGCCCGGCAGGTGCCGGGCCACCGTGTCGAGCCCCTCGACGGCGGGGAGCCGGTGCGGCAGCAGGGCGTCCTGGAGGCCACGGGCGAGCGCCGCCTCCGAGTCGTACCTGCGGGCCCGCTCGAGGGCCTGGGCGATGAGTCCGGCGAGCGCCGTGAGGACGGTGCGCTCCTCTGGGCTGAACCCGCGGGGCTGGTCGAAGCCGAGGATGCAGGATCCGACGGGGCGGCCCGAGGCGATCAGCGGCAGGAAGGCCCGGGCGCCGACGTGCGCGTCCATGGGGATGCCGGGGTAGGCGGCGGCGAGGTTCTGCATCGACTCGAAGAACAGGGGCCGGCCGGAGGTGAGCGTCTCGACGCCGGGCAGTTTCGTGTCGAGGCCCACTCCGTCGAAGCGGTTGAGGAAGCCCCTGGGGAACCCTGTCTCCCAGGCCAGGTACAGATGACGGTTGCTGAGGAGATAGATCGCCAGCTGGCGGCCGCCGAACGCGGGCAGCAGTTCCTCGGTGACCACCGCGGAGACCTGCCGCGCCGTGACCGCCTCGGTGAGCGCGATGGCGAGGGCGACCGGGCGGTACAGGGCCACGGCCCGGTCCGCCGGCGAGCCGAGACCGGCGCCGGGCGAGGACACCGATCCCGGGGCGTAGGTGGGCTGTTCGCCCGCGTCGAGGGTGACGGTGAGACCGTCGAGGCTCGAGTAGAGGATGACGGACAGCCATTCGCCGGTTCCCCTGAGCAGGAAGTGGACGGGGTCGGGCGAGAGCAGTGCCGCCCGGTAGTGGTCCTCGTGGGCGGCCTGCCCGAACGCTTCGACGGCCTCCCACAGGACGCGTCCGATCAGATCGGCGCGGGGCTGGCCGAGGAGCCTCTCCGCGTGCTCGTTCATGTACGAGATGCGTCCGAGGCGGTCGACGGAGCAGATGCCCACCGGGAGCCGGTCGGCGGCCTCGGGGACGACCGGTCCGGCCCCGAGGTCGACCAGGTACCCGGTCAGGTGGGTGGCCGTCGTCTCGTCCGTGGGGCGTCTGCGGCGGCCGGTGAGTTCGAGCAGGTGAGGCCGGCCGTCGGCGCCCTGGAGGCGGAGTCGGCGGGTGACCGGTCGGTCCGACTCGGCGGAGCGGCGGGCCAGGGCCCACAGCCCGTAGGCGTCCTCCGGTTCGATGCGGGCGGCCACCGCCTCCGCGGTGAGCGGCAGTTTCGAGGGGTCGGTGCCGAGGATGGCGCACCAGCCCTCGTCGCCGGTCACCGTGCCCGCCTCCAGGTTCCAGTCGAACGCGCCGAAGCGCAGGGGCGGGGCGGTCAGCGCCTGGAGGGTCACGGCCAGCGGTTCGGCGTCCCACTCGATGCGCGGCCGGTCAGGCGCCATGGCGGCCAGCGTGGCGCCGAGCCGGTCACCCACTTCGTGGATGCGCCGCCGGTCGGCCTCGGAGACCGGCTGACCGGGGGTGGCCGGACGCAGCACGCCGAGGACGCCGAAGCATTCACGGTCGTGGGAGATCGGCACGTACAGGGATCCGAAGGGGAACGGCAGGCCGGCCATGAGCTGGGGGTAGCGGCGCATGGCCTCCTCGGCGTCGCCGAGGTAGACGGGCTGACCGGTGCGGTAGACGTCCGAGTGCGGGAAGGGGCGGTTCACGTGCATGCCCCACCAGTGCCGGAACAGCTTCGACGGCAGTCCGGCGATCACCGCCAGGCGCAGCAGCTCCGGTGCGGCGGACCGGAGGTACAGGCCGCCCGCGAAGCCGCCGACCGCCTCGATGGCGCTGACCTCGGCCTGGGCGAGGACCATGGCGAGCTCGTCCGCCTGCGGGTCTTCGCCGTGCCTGTGTACGGGGTCCGGGCCTTCCTGGGCGGGGGCCCCTGGCACGTCGTCGCCGTACCGGGTCACCCTGCCAGCATGCTCCCGGCCGTACGGGCGGCGCATCTCCTCGACGCGGGCCGCGGTGGGCCGGCGCTCGCGTGGACGATCACCCTGACCGGCGCGGCCGGTGGGCTATGTTGAGCAGGAGTTGCACATAGAAGGGGGCACACCGGTGCCATCAGGGCAGCAGGAACGTGCGCAGGCCGCCGCGATCACCCCGGGCGGACCGCCCGAGGAGCAGCAGCCCGCTCCCGCGGAGCGGGTGCTCGCACTGCTCGGCGGCCACCGCCTCTCCCCTGGTCAGCGGCGCATCGCGCAGTACATCATCGACCACCTGACCGAGGCCGCGTTCCTGTCGATCACCGACCTCGCGGAGCGGGTCGGGGTCAGCCAGCCGTCGGTGACCCGGTTCGCGACGTCCCTCGGCTACAGCGGCTACCCGGCGCTGCGGGAGGCGTTGCAGCCGATCGCGCTGAGCGCGGTGGCCGGTTCGCCGGAGACACGTGCGGAGATCCGCCGGAACGAGTTGCAGGCGGCCGTCGACGCCGAGATCCAGAACCTGGAGAACCTGCGGCGGGTACTGGCGGACACCGACCGGGTGCTCGGCATCGGCCGGGAGCTGGCCTTCTCGATGCCGCTGACGGTTCTCGGGCTGCGGATCTCCGTCTCGCTCGCGGAGTACTTCGCGTACGCGGCGCGCCGTATCCATCCGGATGTGCGGCTGGTGACCCGCGGCGGCAGCGTCGCCTACGACGCGCTGCTGCAGTCCCGGGAGGCGGGCGGCACGTGGGTGCTGGCCTTCGCGATGCCCCGGCACGCCAACGAGACGCTCGCGGCGCTGCGGGCGGCCCGCCGCACCGGTCTGCGGGTCGCGCTGATCACCGATCTGACGCTGGGGCCGCTGGTGGACGAGGCCGATGTGACGCTGACCGCGGGGACGGGGTCGCGGCTGGTGTTCGACTCGTACGCCGCTCCCGGGGTGCTGTCCGCCGCCGTGCTGCAGGCCATGGCGGACGCCGATCCGGAGCGGACGCAGGTGCGGCTGGAGGGCTACGAGCAGGTGGCGGATCAGCACGACTTCTTCCTGGACGACTGAACCGCCTGGCTTTCGGTGCTCGAACCGGTCTCTTACCGGTATTTTTCATGCCCAGCGGTGCATGAAATTTTTCATACCCTTGCGTACTCGACGGTATATATATTTACTGCTTCTGGCGCCGGTGTCCTCCGTAGCCATGAGGGCCGCACCCGAGCCCTCACCAACCGAACACCCGGGTACGGCGCTCCCTCCTCGCGCCGTCCTCCGGTGTTCAATCCGGGCTCCGCATTCCGCCGCGGACGCCCTCGGCGGTCCCGGTCAACCCCTGGGCCGGGACCGCCGCACCTCTCTCGATCAGAGTTCATCGGCACCACCCGGAGCGACGTCGAATGTCCCGAACCCTCTCCCCGGTCGATCCGGACTGGCCCTGCCAGGTCAAGGCACCCGGCAGCCATGACTGGGAGCGGACCGCCGCGCGCTGGCTGCGCGATCTGCTGCCCGCCCGCTACGCCGGCTACTCGACCCTCAACAGGCACCCCGTCCTGCTCGCCCGGCACGCACAGCTCCAGATACAGCACGAGATGCGCGCGGTACGGACAGCCCTGCAGACCTCCCGGTGCGAACTGCCTCCGCTGGGCGTGGCGGAGAGCGTCATCGAGAACACGATCCGGTTGTACGCGGTCGAGCTCGAGCAGCTCGGGCGGCTGGCGCGCGGGGTGAGGCTCGTCGGCGACGCCCTCCTCACGGGCGGCGGCGGCACGCACCGCAGGCGGTAGCCCGCGCCACGCCGGCCCGCTGTCCCCCGCTCACGCCAGCTGCCGCCGTACCAGTCCGTGGAGCCGGCCGCCCGCGTCGGCGAGCAGCTCTGCGGGCCGGCCCTCCTCGACGACCCGGCCCTCCTCCATCACGATCACCCGGTCCGCGTCCATCACGGTGGACAGCCGGTGGGCGATCACGACCCTGGTGGCGTCCAGCCGGCGGGTGCTCTCGATGACCACGCGCTGCGTCTCGTTGTCGAGCGCGCTGGTGGCCTCGTCGAAGAAGAGGATGCGCGGGCGGCGCACCAGGGCCTGGGCGATCATCAGCCGCTGCCGCTGACCGCCGGAGATCGCGCCGCCGGAGGAGATCAGGGTGTGCAGGCCCATCGGCATCCGCTTGATGTCCTCCGCCAGGCCCGCCATCTCCGCGGCCTCCCAGACCTCGTCCTGCGAGAACGTCTCCGCGCCGCAGATGCAGTCGAGGATCGAGCCGGTGAGCGGCTGGGCGTTCTGGAGCACGACACCGCACTGCCGGCGCACGGCGGCGGGGTCCAGCGCGGCCAGGTCCTGGCCGTCGTAGAGGACCGTGCCGGAGAGGGGCCGGTCGAAGCCGATGAGCAGCCGCAGCAGCGTCGACTTGCCGCACCCGCTCGGGCCGACGATCGCCACGAACTCGCCCTGCCGCACCTGGAGCGACACGTCGTCGAGGACCGGCGGGCCGTCTTCGGCGTACCGGAAGGTGAGCTTCCTGGCCTCGACAGCGCCGGACAGGGTGCCCGGCTGCGCGCTCGCACCGCGCACTTCGGGGGCCTCGTCGAGGATGGGGCGCACCTGCTCGAACATGGGCAGTGCGGCGGCCGCCGACACCAGCACGCCGGTGAGCTGGGTGACGGACGTCAGCAGCATGGTGACGGCGGTGCTGAAGGTGAGGAACTCCGCCGCCGACATGGACCCGCGTGCCGGTCCTGCGAGCAGCATGAACATGATGAGCGAGCAGAGCGGCAGATAGACCGCGTCCAGCACGGTGGTCAGGTTCTTGATCCGGCCGACCCGCTGCTGGAGTTCGCGGGAGCGGGCGAACTGCCGCGCCCACGCCGCGTACGCGAAGCTCTCCGCCGCGGCGACCCGCAGCTTGGGCAGGCCGCGCAGGGTCTGGAACGCCTGGTTGTTGAGCTTGTTGGAGAGTTCCACCAGCTTGCGCTGCCAGCGGACCTGCCACAGCCCCATGCCGAGGAACACCGCGCCGATGACGAGCAGCATGCCGATGGCCGCGAGCGCCAGCGGGACGCTGTACCAGAGGAGCAGCACGACGTTCATCGCACCGACCGTGGTGGACTGCAGGGCCACCGGGCCGATGCCGGACAGCACGCGGCGCATCGAGCTGATGCCCATGGCCGCGCTCGCCAGCTCTCCGGTCGACCGTTCGGCGAAGAACTTGGTCGGCAGCCGCAGCAGCCGGTCCCAGACGGCGGGTTGGAGGGTGCTCTCGATCCGGCCCTCCATCCGCAGGACGGTGAGGTTCTGCAACAGCATGAACGCGGCTGAGACGATGCTCGTGACCATGAGGGCGAGCGAGACCTGCACGATCAGGCCGCTCTCCGCCTTGGGCACGTACACGCCCAGGATCTGTCCGGTCGCGATCGGCACCAGCGCGCCGAGGCCGACGGTGACGAGGCCGGCGACGGCCAGGTTCCGCAGGTCCTTGCGGCTGCCGCGGAGGCTGAAGCGGGCCAGCCGCCAGATGCTGGCGGGCCGCTCGGGCAGCGGCCGGTAGAGCATGACGGCGCGTTCCTCGAAGTCGTCCGCGTTGTCGCTGCCGACCCGGGTGCGGGAGCCGGTGATCGGGTTGACCGCTTCGTAGCGTCCACGGCGCCAGATCAGTGCGACGGGGGCGCCGGAGGCGGCCCGGTGGCCCACCAGCGGGCCGGCGTCGGTGCGCCACCAGCGGCCCTGGAGACGCACGGGCCGGGTACGGACACGGGAGGCCACGGCGATGCGTTCGACGGGGCCGACGCGGTCGTCCGCCGGGCCACCCCTCGGGGGTTCGGTGAGCGCGATCCCGGCGGCGTCCGCGACGTGCCGGCACACCGCCAGCAGCGTGTCGTCGCCGTCCGCGCCGCCGGCGCCGCGGGTGGCACGGTCCGGCCTGCCGATGGAGGCGAGCAGCGCCTCGTCGGCCCGGGCGCGCACATCGGCGCCCGCCTTGATGCCTGCGGCCGTCCGGTCCTCGTGCGCGCGCTCCAGCGCTTCGATCCAGCCGTCGACCGCGGACAGCAGCCGGTACTGCTGGTTCACCATGCTCTGCCACATGGAGCCCTCGACCAGCAGGTCGCCTGCCGCCTCCGCGCTGTAGGAGGCCCCGTACTGCACGCTGCCCGGCTCGACCTGCATCCACAGGACGTCGTCGTCGGCCATCGCCTCCTCGCCGGCCGGGCGGCCCTCGAGCGGCGCCTCGAAGAGCACCCCCAGACCACGGCCCACGCCGAGCCCGAAGGCGTACTCGAGCTGGGTGGCCGCCGTCCGGCCGTACGGGTCCTGATAGGCGGGCGGGTACGCCTGGTCCGGTACGTACAGCTCCCGCAGCGGGATCCGGCGCAGCACGCAGTCCTGCGAGGGCCGGCCCGTCAGGGTGTGCCGGGGGCCCTCGACCGGGCCGAGGAGCAGCGTGCCCGGTTCGAGCCGGCCGAGGAAGTGCCAGTGGCCCTCTTCCGCGGCGTCCACGGCGAACAGGTCCAGGGCGCCGCCCACGACGAGCCACATCACCTGCGGCCCCTCCAGGTGCAGGCTGCGCAGGCCGGTGGTGTCGACGGGCGCGCCGAGGCCGCCGAGTGCGTGGAGCACCGCGTCGGACTGCTCGTGGGCCTGGTGGAAAGCGGTGGCCGCCGGGGGTACGGATGACACGTCAGTGCTCCTTGACGAGTTCGGCGTACGGTCCCTGGGCGGCCACCAGTTCCTCGTGGCGGCCCCGTTCGACGACGGAGCCGTGGTCCAGCACCACGATCTCGTCGCTGTCGCGCACGGTGCTCAGCCGGTGGGCGATGACCACGCACGCGCAGCCCCGGCGGCGCAGGTTGTCGATGATGAGGCGCTCGGTCTCCGCGTCCAGGGCGCTGGTGACCTCGTCGAGCACCAGGATGCTGGGCCGGCGCACCAGGGCGCGGGCGATCTCGAGGCGCTGGCGCTGTCCGCCGGAGAAGTTGCGGCCGTCCTGTTCGACGCGGCTGTGGATGCCGTCGGGACGGCGCATGATCACGTCGTGCACGGCCGCGTCCCGCAGTGCGTTCTCCACGGCCTCGTCGGGGATGGAGGGGTCCCACAGGGTCACGTTGTCGCGGACGGTGCCCTCGAAGAGGAAGATGTCCTGGTCGACGAAGGAGACGGAGGCGGCGAGCGCCCCGCGGGGGATGTCCGCCAGCAGCCGGCCGTCGATCCGGATGGTGCCCTCCCACGGCGTGTAGAGACCCGATATCAGCCGGGAGACGGTGGACTTGCCGCTCCCGGAGCCGCCGACGAGGGCGACCTGCCGGCCCGGTCCGACGGTCAGCGAGAAGCCGCTCAGCAGCGGCGCGTCGAGCGGGCTGTAGCCGAAGGTGATGTTCTCGAGCGTCACATGCCCCTTGAGCCGGCGGCTGCTCGGGTCCGGTTCCTCGCGGGAGTAGAGGGGGTCGACGGGGAAGCTCTCGACGTCCTTGAGCCTGGCGACGTCCGCGGCGAAGTCCTGGATCCGGCCGGCCACTCCGTTCAGCCGGGTGATCGGGGCGGTGAAGCGGGCCACCAGCGCCTGGAAGGCGACAAGGAGACCGATCGATATATGGCCTTCCACGGCCCGCAGACCGCCGATCCACAGGATGAGGGCGCTGTTGAGCGTGGCGAGGGTCGGGGCGACGACGGCCAGGACCGCACTGGGGACGCCGAGGCGCTGCTGGACGTCGAGGGTCGTGGCGTGCTGGCCGGCCCACCGGCGGAAGAAGCCGTTCTCCCCGCCGGTCGCCTTCATGGTCTCGATCAGCTGCAGACCGGTGTACGAGGTGTTGGTGAGCCGGGCGCTGTCGGCGCGCAGCTTCTGGGTGTGGGTGGCGCGCAGTCTGATGACGATGCGCATCGCCACGACGTTGAGCAGGGCGATCAGCACGCCCACGACGGTGAGCTGGGGGTCGTAGCTCCACAGGAGCGCGGCGTAGAGGATCACCACCACGCCGTCGACGGCGGCCGCCGCGAGGTCCCGCGCGAGGGTCTCCGCCACCGCGTCGTTGGACTGCAGTCGCTGCACCAGGTCGGCCGGGCTGCGCTGGGCGAAGAACGTGACGGGCAGCCGCAGGAGATGGCGCAGGAAGCGGGCGCTGCTCAGGGTGGAGGAGATGATCCGCCCGCGCAGCAGGTTCGCCTGTTGGAGTCCGGTGAGCACGGCCGTCAGCGCCACCGTCGCCGCCATGGCGGCGAACAGGGTCCCGAGCAGCGAGGTCTGCCGGCCGATCAGGAACATGTCGATGTAGGTGCGGCTGAGCGCCGGCACGGCCGCGCCCACCGCGACGAGGAGGAGACTCGCGAGGAAGGCGGCGAGGAGGGTGCCCGCGGTGCCGCGCAGCCTGGCGGGGACCGCCGCCAAGATGCCCGGCTTGCGGCCGCCCTTACGGAAGTTCCGGTCCGGCTCGAAGACCAGGGCCACCCCGGTGAAGCTGGTGTCGAAGTCCTCCGCGGGGACGAAACGGCGTCCCTTGTCGGGGTCGTTGATGTGCACCCCGCGGCGGCCGAACCTGCGGCCCGTGCCCTCGTAGACGACGTAGTGGTTGAACTCCCAGAACAGGATGGCGGGCGGCTGCACCTCGGCGAGCGCGGTGGCCTCCATCTGCATGCCCTTTGCGGCGAGGCCGTAACTGCGCGCCGCCTTCAGGACGTTGCTGGCCCGTGAGCCGTCGCGGGAGACGCCGCAGGCGATGCGGAGCTCCTCCAGCGGCACATGGCGGCCGTAGTGGGAGAGCACCATCGCGAGGGCGGCCGCCCCGCACTCCACGGCCTCCATCTGGAGCACGGTGGGGGTGCGCACGGATCGGGGCCTGCTGCCGCGCCGCTGCTGCTTACGGCGGGGCGGCGGCGCGGCGCGGCGCGTCCCGCGGCGTCCGCCCTGCGCGGGCGCCTCGGGCCGGTGCCTGCCGCGGCCGACTGCCGGCGGCAACTGCTGCTGGGGCCGGTGTGCGTTGTTCTCGGTCCGGGTCACGGCAGCAGCCAATCGATCGGGCGCTGCTCGGCAAGGTGGACGGCGCCGCCGGTCAGGGTCATGGATTCGAGCGCGTACGGCGGCCCGTCGGACGACGACCACCGGTATCCGGACTCCGTGCCCGGGGCGGTGTCCAGTTCGACCAGTACGGAGACGGGCTGACCGGCGCGGGAGAACTGCTCGCCCAGCTGACTGCTGCCGAGGAACGCGGTGATCCGCTGGCTGCTCTGGGCGGTCCTGCCGACCGTCTTGACGCGGCCGCGCAGCACGCCGTACTTCTGCGTGGCCACGGACTGGACGCTCAGGTCGACCTTGGCGCCGACGGGCACGGTGGAGGCGTTCTCCGCGGGCAGGTACAGCACGGCCATCAGGGGGTCGTCCGGTTTCTCGATCCGTTCGACGGCCGCGACGTCCGCGCCGGGGGTGACGACGGAGCCGATCGCGGTGACGAGGGTGGTCAGCCGGCCGGCGGCGATGGCGCGCACGACGGTGACGCCCTGCGGGGTGCTGACCTTCAGCAGGGGCGCGTCGGCGCGGAGCCTGTCACCCTCCTGGGCGAGGACCTCCGTGACCTGGCCCGCGACCGGGCTCTGCAGCACGTAACTGCCTTGGGCGTGGGTGAGGATGCCCGGCGCGTCGACCGTGGAGGACACCTTGCCCATCACCGCCCACATACTTGCCGCGATCATGACGACGACGGTGACGGTGAGAACGAGCAGCCCCTGCGGCCGGGCGAAGCGGACCGGAAGGTCGATCTCTTCCGGTGACTGCAGTTTGGAAAGGGCCTGTTGGCGGAACTGCACGATGCTCTTCCCTCAACTGCCTGGGGTTACGGGGGAACTGGGCGCCGTCCGGCCGCACTTTGTGCGGTGGGCGGGCCCGCGCGGGGGGCGGTGGCGCCGGAACCACGCGCGGCCGTGCGCCCCGGAACCTGGCCGGCTCCGGGGCACACGGCTCGGCAATGCCGGCAGAGGGGTGCCGACGAGCCGCGGGTCTTACAGGCCGGCGACGAGACCGGTGACCGGGCCGGTGATGGCCGCGGTGTTGATGCCGGTGGCACCCTCGACGACGCCCGTCACGGTGGCGACGGTGCCGGAGACCGGGGCGATGCTGTCAAGGGCGGCGGTGGCGTTGCTCACCGTGGCGCTGTGGAGACCGCCGGCGATGTTGTCCAGCTCGGAGTCGGCGATCTCCTGGGTGGGGACGAAGCTCATGAGAAGTTCCCTTCGGATGGATATTTCGATATTGCAGCGCCCGGCACGAAAAAGAGCGGTACCGGCCGCCTGGCGGGCGTGGGGGGATTCCCGGATCCGGGAACCCTTCTTCGAATCCCGCGGTGCGAAGGATCAAAGCACGTAAGGCCGTTGAGCAGCCAATCACGCCAAGCGGATTGCCAGCGAGAACGGCACCTAATTACCGCCGCGTGGACGTCCCTACATGAATTGACGCCATCTCCTTCACGAGATCGCCAGATTCGCGCGCCGGGTACTCGGCCGGTCATCCCGCAGAGAACTGGACATTCCCGCACAGACACAGATAGTCGCAGGTCAGGACGGAGGCAGGACGAGGGACCGGAATCGGGAGACGGTGTGCCGCCTGAGCATTCGGTGTGCAGATTCATTGAAGGAGGAGGTTTTTTGACGGCACCTCACAATGCCTTCACACCGAGGCGGGGCGGGGCCGCAGAACAGCGGGAGGCCCCACCCCGCGATCGAGTTACCGCGTAATTGCGGAGAGTTGCGCCGGGTGTTGTTCAGGCGCTGTCCGGCGCCGATTTGGGCGCAGGGGCGGTGATTTGCGCGTGCAGCGCCGCGGCATAGGCCTCGTCCGGATCGAGCCGGCGCAGTTCCTCCGCGACGAGCTCCGCGGTGCTGCGTACTTTCAGCGCGAGGACACGGGAGGGCTGCCCCGGGATGCTGAGCCGGGCGACGGGCCCCTCCGGGCGGTCGATGTGGATCTCTCCGTCGGCGGTGCGGAGCCGGACCGCGGTGACGACCGGCCCGTCGGTGACGACCTGCTCGACCGGCACCTTCAGCCGGTCGGCGAACCAGCGGGCGAGCAGCTCGGCGCTGGGGTTGTCGGCCTCGCTCTCGACCACCGCGGAGACGACCTCGGCACGGGCCTGGTCCAGCGCGGCAGCGAGCATGGAACGCCACGGGGTGAGCCTGGTCCAGGCGAGGTCGGTGTCACCCGGCTCGTATCCGGACGCGCGGGCGTCGAGCTCCTCGATCGGGCGCTCCACGGCGTACGCGTCGGTGATGCGCCGCTGCGCGAGGGCGCCCAGCGGGTCCTTGGCGGGGACCGGCGGGGCGTCCACCGGCCACCAGACGACGACGGGCGCGTCGGGCAGCAGCAGCGGCAGCACCACCGAGTCCGCTCGATGGGTGAGTTCGCCGTGCAGCCGCAGCAGCACCGTCTCGCCGGCTCCGGCGTCGCTGCCGAGGCGCACCTCGGCGTCGAGGCGGGTGTCGTGGCGGTCGCGCGGCGAGCGGGCGTGGCGCTTGATGACGACGAGGGTGCGGGAGGGGTGTTCGCGGGAGGCGTCGCCCGCCGCCTTGATGGCGTCGTAGGCGTTCTCCTCGTCGGTGACGATGACCAGGGTGAGCACCATGCCGACGGCGGGGGTGCCGATGGCGCGGCGGCCCCGGACGAGCGCCTTGTTGATCTTGCCGGCCGTGGTGTCGGTGAGGTCGATCTTCATGGCCTTCGCCAGCTCCGTCCGTCTCGTGCGAGCATGTCGTCCGCTTCGGCGGGCCCCCAGGTGCCGGCCGGGTACTGCGCCGGCTTTCCGCTGCGGTCCCAGAACTCCTCGACGGGGTCGAGGATCCGCCAGGACTCCTCCACCTCCTCCGTGCGCGGGAAGAGGTTGGCGTCCCCCAGCAGCACGTCGAGGATGAGGCGCTCGTACGCCTCGGGGCTGGACTCGGTGAACGACTCTCCGTAGGCGAAGTCCATCGTCACGTCGCGCAGCTCCATCGATGTACCCGGCACCTTGGAGCCGAACCGCACGGTCACGCCCTCGTCCGGCTGGACGCGGATGACCAGGGCGTTCTGGCCGAGCTCCTCGGTCGCCATGGAGTCGAACGGCGAGTGCGGGGCACGCTGGAAGACGACCGCGATCTCGGTGACGCGCCGGCCGAGCCGCTTGCCGGTGCGCAGATAGAAGGGGACGCCCGCCCACCTGCGGTTGTCGATCTCCAGCTTGATCGCGGCGTACGTGTCGGTCCTGGAGTCGGGGGCGATGCCCTCCTCCTGGAGGTAGCCGACGACCTTCTCGCCGCCCTGCCAGCCCGCCGCGTACTGCGCGCGCACGGTCGACCGGGCCAGGTCCGCCGGGAGCTTGACGGCCTTGAAGACCTTGAGCTTCTCGGTGACGAGGGACGCGGCGTCGAAGGAGGCGGGCTCCTCCATCGCGGTCAGCGCCAGCAGCTGGAGGAGGTGGTTCTGGATCACGTCACGGGCGGCGCCGATGCCGTCGTAGTAGCCGGCCCGGCCGCCGATGCCGATGTCCTCGGCCATCGTGATCTGCACATGGTCGACGTACGACCGGTTCCAGATCGGCTCGAAAAGGGAGTTGGCGAACCGCAGCGCCAGGATGTTCTGAACGGTCTCCTTGCCCAGATAGTGGTCGATGCGGAAGACCTCGTCGGGTGCGAACACCTCGTGCACGATCTCGTTGAGTTCGCAGGCGCTCGCCAGATCGTGGCCGAACGGCTTCTCGATGACCGCACGCCGCCAGGAGCCCTCGGGTGCGTCGGACAGGCCGTGGTCCTTGAGCTGCTGGACGACCTCGGGGAAGAACTTCGGCGGCACGGAGAGGTAGAAGGCGAAGTTGCCGCCGGTGCCCTGGGCCCTGTCGAGGTCGTCGACGGTCGACCTGAGGTGCTCGAATGCGGCGTCGTCGCCGAAGTCGCCCTGGACGAACCGCATTCCCTCCGAAAGCTGCCGCCACACCTCCTCGCGGAACGGCGTACGGGCGTGGTCCCTGACGGCCTGGTGCACCACCTCGGCGAAGTCCTGGTCCTGCCATTCCCGGCGGGCGAAGCCGACGAGCGAGAAGCCCGGAGGCAGCAGCCCGCGGTTGGCCAGGTCGTAGATCGCCGGCATCAGCTTTCTGCGCGACAGGTCCCCGGTCACGCCGAAGATGACCAGTCCGGAGGGGCCTGCGATACGGGGCAGCCGCCTGTCCAGCGGGTCCCTCAGCGGATTGACCCAGCCGCCGTCCGGCGGCCTCTGCCGGGTCCGCTGCCGCGAGCTCTCCTGCGACCTGTTCTGTGACATGGGGTCAGGCCTCCCTGCGCCTACGGCGTTCGGATGCGTCGCTTCCGAGCATCGCATCTCCCGCTGATCTTGCCGGGGCTCACACACCCGTCGGTGCGACTTCCGTGCAGGGGGATTGACCCACCGATTTGCCAGGCCCTAGGTTCCACAGAAAATTGCGGAGCTACTTTCGAAAGTTTCGAAAACGCCCTCCCGGGCTCTCCGGAAGGCTCCGCCCCACCGAAGGGGAACATCCGTGCTCAAGGTGACCCGTGCCCTGGCGATCAGCGCCGCAACGGCAGGACTTCTCGCCACCTTCACGCTGCCCGCCGCCTCCGCGGCCGCCGCGGCCGGCGCCGCGGCCGGCGCCGCGGGCGCCGGCGAGGAGACCGTGGCGCCCTCGAAGGGCTCCGCGGGCGACCCGACCCTCGGCGCCCTCGGCAAAAGGGCCGGACTGCGGATCGGCACGGCCGTCGACACCTCCGCCCTCGCCGAAGACAGCACCTACCGCGAGACGGTGGCCCGCGAGTTCTCGTCGGTCACCGCGGAGAACGTGATGAAGTGGCAGCTCACCGAACCCGAGCGCGGCAAGCACGACTGGGCCGCCGCGGACGGGCTCGTCGACTTCGCCCGCTCCCACAAGCAACTGGTGCGCGGCCACACGCTCGTCTGGCACAACCAGCTCCCCGCCTGGGTGACCGAGGGCTCCTTCACGCCCGAGGAACTCAGGGAGATCCTGCGCCGCCACGTCACCGAGGAGGTACGCCACTTCAAGGGCCGGATCTGGCAGTGGGACGTCGTCAACGAGGCGTTCAACGACGACGGGACACTGCGCGACAGCATCTGGCTGCGCAACCTGGGCCCCGGCTACATCGCCGACGCCTTCCGCTGGGCCCACCGGGCCGACCCGGGCGCGAAGCTCTACATCAACGACTACAACATCGAGGGCGTCAACGCGAAGAGCACCGCCCTGTACGAGCTGGTGAAGCAGCTGCGCCGGGAGGGCGTGCCGGTCCACGGCGTCGGCCTCCAGGGCCACTTCGCCGTCCAGTACGGCTTCCCCGGGGACGTCGCGGCCAACCTGAAGCGGTTCGACGACCTCGGCATGGAGAGCGCGATCACCGAGGCCGACGTCCGGATGCCGATGCCCGCCGACAACATCAAGCTCCAGGCGCAGGCGCGCGGTTACAGCGTGCTGCTGGGCGCCTGCCTCGTCACCCGGCGCTGCACCGACTTCACGGTCTGGGGCTTCACCGACAAGTACTCGTGGGTGCCCAGCACCTTCGAGGGCGAGGGCGCGGCCAACGTCCTCGACGAGAACTACGCGGCGAAGCCGGCGCTCGACGCCCTCCGCCAGGACCTGACCCTCGCCGGCCGCCGTCGCTGAGAACCCGGTACGAGAAGACATTCGCCAAGGAAAGGGCAGCATGGAACGGCATTCTCCGGGCGGCGCGAGCCGCAGAACGGTACTGGGACTCGGCCTCGGACTGACCGCCCTGGCCACTCCCCTCGGCTCGGCCCTGCTGGCCCCCGGCGCGGCATGGGCCGCGCCGGGCGGCGGCACGAGCCGGGCGACGGACCCCGGCTCGTACATCTCCTTCGCACCGGAACCGGGCGGCTTCCCGCTGGTCCGGGCGGGCAGAGCGGTTCCCGTCGTGGTGAGCTCCGCCGACCACGAAGGCGTCGTCCGCGTCGTGGGCGATCTGCGGGACGACATCGAACGGGTCACCGGTGTGCGGCCGGCGCTGCTCCAGGACGGCGTCCCGCGGCAGCGGGAGGTCACGATCGTCGGCACCATCGGCCGCAGTCCGTTGATCGACGGGCTGATCGCGGCCGGAAAGCTCGATGTGCGCGGCGTCGAAGGCAAGTGGGAGACGTCGCTGCAGACGGTCGTCGAACAACCGATGCCCGGCGTCGACCGCGCCTTCGTGATCGCGGGCAGCGACCAGCGGGGCACGATCTTCGGCGCGTACGACGTCTCCCGCGGCATCGGGGTCTCCCCCTGGTACTGGTGGGACGACGTCGCGCCGCGCCACCGCGACGCGCTGTACGTGCGGCGCGGCAGGCACACCCAGGGCACCCCGGCGGTGAAGTACCGGGGCATCTTCATCAACGACGAGAACCCGGCGCTGGGCACCTGGGCGCCCGCCTTCTTCGGCCCGGGCAAGGCCCCCGGTTTCGAGGGCGGTTTCAACGCGGCCTTCTACGCCAAGGTCTTCGAGGTGATGCTCCGGCTCAAGGCCAACTACCTGTGGCCGGCCGTCTGGGGCCGGGCGTTCGCCGAGGACGACCCGCTGAACCACGCCACGGCCAAGGCGTACGGCATCGTGATGGGCACCTCGCACGAGGCGCCGATGATGCGCGGCATCGAGGAGTGGAACCGGCACGCCGTCCCCGCGGTGCGCGACCAGGACGGCAACATCACCACACCCGGTCACGACCCCTACGGCGGCACCGGCGAGTGGTCCTTCCGGCGCAACAAGGAGGCCGTCAAGGCGTACTGGGCCGACGGGGTCCGCCGGATGAAGGACGAGGACTTCGAGGGCGTCATCACCCTCGGTATGCGGGGCAACGGTGACACCAGCCTGCCCGACGGCGACGCCATCGACCTGATGAGCGAGATCATCGCCACCCAGCGCACCATCATCACCGAGATCACCGGCAAGGACCCGGCGGCACTGCCGCAGGTGTGGACGCTTTACAAGGAGGTGCAGCGCTACTGGGACCGCGGGCTCCGGGTCCCCGACGACGTGACAGTCGTGCTCACGGACGACAACTGGGGCAACGTCCGCAAGGTGCCCTCGCTCTCCACCGACGCCCGCGACGGCGGCTACGGCCTCTACTACCACTTCGACTATGTGGGCGTTGGCCGCAACTACAAGTGGGTCGACACCACCACGCTGCCCAACATGTGGGATCAGCTCAGCCAGTCCTTCGCGTACGGCAACGACCGGCTGTGGGTCACCAACGTCGGCGATCTGAAGGGCAACGAACTGCCCACGCAGTTCTTCATGGACTACGCGTGGAACCCGCGCCGCTGGGAGCTGGACCGGCTCCCCGAGTGGGAACTGGGCTACGCCCGGCAGAACTTCGGCGAACGGGAGGCCGCCGCGATCGCCGCCGTGCTGGACCGCTACGCCCGGCTCCAGTCCCGGCGCAAGCCCGAACTGCTCAACCGCAGGATCACCCTGGACCCGGCCAAGGACCTCACGACGGACGACAGCGCCGTCGTCCACGACGACGAGGCCACCCCCTTCAGCCTCACCGACTACCGGGAGCTGGAGCGGGCCACGGAGGACTGGCGGCAGCTGGCCCGGGAGGCACGGGAGATCGGCCGCCGGATACCGGCCGCCGGCCAGGACGCCTGGTACCAGCTCGTCGGCTACGAGGTCGAGGCCACCGCCAACGTGTACGCGCTGCGCGAGGCCGAGTTCACCAACCTCCACTACGCGGCCCAGGGCCGGGCTCTCACCAACGAACTGGCGGCCCGGGCGGAGGCCCGGCTCGCCGACGACTTCGCGCTCTCCGACCGGTTCAACAACGAGGTCGCGGGCGGCAAGTGGCGCGGCTTCCAGACCCAGCCGCACATCGGCTACGGCGATGTCGCACGCTACGGGCCCAACGCGCCGTGGCAGCAGCCGGAGCTGAACCACGTCGCGCTGCCCGACGAGATCTTCCCCGCCGTCAAGCGCATCGAGCTGCCCGAGCGTCCGGAGATGGGCGTGGCGGTCGACGGCAGCGCGGCATGGTGGCCGAACGAGGAGCGGACGCCGGCCACACTGCCGGTCTTCAGCCCGTACCAGAGCCAGCCGGCCCAGTACATCGAGGTCTTCAACCGGGGTGGCGGGTCCTTCAACTACGAGGTCCGCACCGGCGCCCCGTGGCTCAGCGCCGACCGGCCGCGCGGCCGGGTCGGGACACAGCAGCGGGTGACCCTGCGCGTCGACTGGTCCAGGGCGCCCAAGGGCACCACCCGGCTGCCGGTGGACGTCCGCGGCCCGGACGGCCGCACGGTGCGTGTCGAAGCGGTGATCGACAATCCGCGCGTGTCCCGTGCGCGGCTGTCCGGCTTCATCGAGGCGAACGGCTACGTCTCCATCGAGGCCGAGCACTACGCGAAGGCCGTGGGCAGCAGTTCTGTGACCTGGCAGCGCATCCCGGGCATCGGCCGCACCGGCGGCGGCATGGAGCCGTTCCCGGTGACGGCGGCGCGCCGCACCCCGGGTGACGGTCCTCATCTCCAGTACGAGCTGACCCTGTTCACCACCGGCCGGGTCACCGTGTGGGCGTACCTCTCGCCCCGCAACAACGTGCTGGCGACGGACGGGCTGAAGTACGCGGTGTCCTTCGACGACGACCGGCCGCGGACGGTGAACATCACGAAGGCCACCGGGTCCGACGACGGCACGATGAACCGCCGGTGGGCGCGCACCACTTCCGACAACGTCAACCTCACCGGCACCGAGCACCGGATCGGCCGTGCGGGCCGGCATGTGCTCCGGTTCTGGATGGTCGACCCGACGGTGGTGCTGCAGAAGCTGGTCGTCGACACCGGCGGTCTGCGGCCCAGCTATCTCGGGCCGCCGGAGAGCATGCGGCTGCGCTGAGGAACAGGAGATCCCCGGGAGCGGTCCGCTCCCGGGGATCTCGTGTGCGGTGCTCGGGGTCAGCCGTCGACCGGTTCGACGACGGTGTCGGGGTGCAGCACGCGGTCGTGGCCCACTGTGCGCTCCGGGCCGGTCAGGCGCAGCCGCATCGTGTGCCGGGCGTCGCCGGGCGCGCTGGACGTCGCGAACCGCAGCTCGAGGTCGCCCGGTTCGACGATCCGGCGCCCGGCGACGCCCGTGAAGGACGCCAGGTCGGCGTGGAAGCGGAAACGGACCTGCGCCGCCCGCCCCGCCGCGAGCTCCACCCTGGCGTAGCCGATCAGCCGGACCTGCGGCCGGGTGGTCTGGGCGACCGGGTCGTGCAGATAGAGCTGGACGACCTCGGCGCCGTCGCGGTCGCCGGTGTTGCGCACCACCACGCCGATGTCGGCCGACCCGTCGGTGGGGAGTTCCGCGGGAGCGGGCGGCCCGGCCTCCCACTGGAAGGTCGTGTAGGAGAGTCCGTGCCCGAACGGGAACAGCGGTGTGGGGTCGAGGTTGCTCACCCCGCCCGCCAGTCCGAGCGGCGGCTGGAGGTACGTCCAGGGCTGGCCGCCAGGCCCGTACGGCACCCCGACCGGCAGCCGGCCGGACGGGTTGACGCGCCCGGAAAGCACCCCGGCCAGGGCGGGTCCGCCCTCCTCGCCGGGGAAGAAGGCCTGCACCACGGCCGCGAGCCGGTCCGCCCAGCGGCCGAGCGCGTACGGACGGCCCGTCACCAGCACGGCCACCACGGGGACGCCGGTGGCCACCAGGGCGTCCAGCAGCTCGGCCTGGACGCCGGGCAGGGAGAGGTCCGCGGCGTCGCAGCCCTCGCCGGAGGTGCCGCGGCCGAAGAGTCCGGCGCGGTCGCCCAGCACGGCCACGCATACGTCGGCGTCCTGGGCGAGACGCACCGCCTCGGCGATGCCGGAGGTGTCGGGCCCGTCGACGTCGCAGCCGGCGGCGTGGCGGACCGCGGCACCGGGGAACTCGTCGGTCAGCGACGCCAGCACGGTCGGGATGTCCACGCCGAGGGGAATCCCGGGGTGCGAGACGCCGACGTGGCTTGGGAAGGAGTAGCAGCCGAGCATGGCCAGCGGGTCGTCGGCACGGGGTCCGACGACCGCGATCCGCGCGGTGTCGCGGAGCGGCAGTACGCCGGCGTCGTTGGCGAGCAGCACGCAGGACTGCTCGGCGACGAGACGGGCGGTCTCCCGGTTGCCGGGCGGGTCGAGGTCGACGGTGCCGCGCAAGGTCTCCGCTTCGCCGTCCGATCCCCGCAGCACGCCGTCCGATCCCTGGAGCACCGGGGGCAGCGGGGACCAGTCGGGGTCGAGCAGGCCCAGTTCGCACTTCTGGAGCAGGACCCGGCGCAGCGCGCGGTCGACGAGCGCCTCCGGCACCAGCCCGTCCCTCACCGCTTCGACGAGCGCGTCGCCGTAGGCGCGGACGGTCGGCAGTTCGACGTCGACACCGGCGGTCAGCGCGAGCCGTGCGGCGTCGCCGCGCCCGGCGGCGACCTTGTGGAGGGTCTCGAGGAAGCCGATGCCGAAGTAGTCCGCGACGACCGTGCCGTCGAAGCCCCAGGTCTCCCGGAGGAGTTCGGTCAGCAGCCGGGCGTCCGCCGCGGCGGGCACTCCGTCGATCTCGGCGTAGGAGTGCATCACGGAGCGGGCGCCGCCCTCCCGCAGGGCCATCTCGAACGGCGGGAGGATGACGTCCGCGAGTTCGCGCGCGCCGGCGCGGACGGGGGCGAGGTTGCGGGCGCCGGCGGATGCCGAGTAGCCGGCGAAGTGCTTGAGGGTGGCGATGATCCCGGTGGACTGGAGCCCCTGCACGTAGGCGGTGCCGAGGGTCGCGACGAGGTACGGGTCCTCGCCGATCGTCTCCTCCACCCGGCCCCAGCGCAGGTCGCGGACGACGTCGAGGACGGGGGCGAGTCCCTGGTGCACGCCCACGGCGCGCATGTCCTCGCCGATGCGGCGCGCCATCCCGGCGACCAGGTCGGGGTCGAAGGTGGCGCCCCAGGCCAGCGGTACGGGGTAGGCGGTGGCGGACCAGGCGGTGAAGCCGGCCAGGCACTCCTCGTGGGTGAGCGCCGGGATGCCGAAGCGGTTCGCGTCGGCGATCTCCCGCTGCGCGCGGGCCAGTGCCACCGCGCCGGTCGCCGGGTCGACGGGAGCGGTGCCGAAGGGCCGGGTGAGCTGGCCGAGGCCGCGGCTGATGAGGCTGTCCCAGTCGACCGGGTCGACCATGTCGTTCTGGTGGGGGGCCACACCGTCGCCGTCGCCGTCGGCGCCCACCCACACGCCGTAGAGCTGGGCCGTCTTCTCCTCGAGGGTCATTCTGCCCATGAGGTCGTCGACCCGTTCTGCGTCACTGAGCGAGGGGTCGCGCCAGGGGCCTTCGGCGTCGGGGAGCGCGGTGGGCGCGTCCGGGGCATGCGGAATTGCCATCGGGCAGGGGTTCCTCTCGGTGGTGGCAAATGTGCGGGCTGGGTGGCGGGTTACTTGCCGCCGACGCCCATCAGGCCGTTGACAAGGGCGCGCCTGGCGAAGAGATAAACCGTGAAGATGGGGATCACGGAGAGCACGACGGCCGCGAGCAGGGCGGGGACGTTGAGCCCGAACTGGCCCATGAAGTTGAACAGGCCGAGGGTCAGCACACGCTGTTCCTCGGACTGGGTGAGGATCAGCGGGAACAGGAAGCCGTTCCACGCCTGCAGTGCCGAGAAGATCGCGACGGTGCTGATACCGGCCCGCGACATGGGCACCGCGAGCTGCCACAGCATGCGCAGCGGCGTGGCGCCGTCCAGCCCCATCGCCTCGTACAGCTCCTCCGAGATGTCACGGAGGGTCGAGGTGAGCACCAGCACGGCGACCGGCATCGAGAACGCGGCGGTCGGCAGGATCACCGCTGCCAGCGAGTCGTACAGGCCCATCTCTGCGATGAGGAGGTACAGCGGCACGACGACGGCCTGGGCCGGGATGGCCACGCCGAGCAGGAAGGTCCGGAAGGCCATCGAAGACAGCCTGCTCCTGGTGCGCACGGCCACGTAGGCGAGCGGGACGGAGAGCGCCAGCACGATGGCGACCGTGGCGACGGCCACGACGGCGGTGTTGGCCAGCAGGGTGAAGAAGCCGCTGCTGAGCACGGTGTTGTAGTTCTCGAGCGTGGGATCGGTCGGGAGGGCCAGCGGGTTGCCGCTGAGCGCCTGGTCCTGCCGGGTCAGTGAGGAGGAGAGCAAGGTGTAGAGCGGCACGAGCACGATGACGAGCCAGGCCAGTGCTCCCAGGCCGACGAGCGGGTTGCCCTTCGGCCGGCGGCGGGTCCTGCGCACGGTCCTTGCGGTGTTCAGCTGTGCGGACACGCCGGTCACATTCCTTCCCTGGTGGAGCGCATGGACCCGAATCCGCTGAACTTCACCATCAGCAGGGACAGGGCGGTCGCCACCACGACGAGCGCCGTGGCGATGGCGCTGGCATAGCCGAGGTCGTAGCTCTGGAAACCGGTGCGGTACATCAGATAGGGCACGATCGTGGTGTCGGTGCCGGGTCCGCCCTTGGTCATGATGAGCACGGTGTCGAAGTACGTCAGCGATCCGACGATCATCAGCACCGACGACGTGGTGATGGTGTTGCGCAGCTGGGGCAGGGTGATCGAGAAGAACTGCCGGACCGGTCCCGCCCCGTCGATCGAGGCCGCCTGGTAGAGCACCTGCGGGATCTGCCGGGTGCCGCCCTGGTAGATCAGGGTGTGGAACGGCATGAACTGCCAGCCGCCGACGAAGGCCACGGTGAGCAGCGCTCCGGTGGACGAGCCCAGGATGTTGGGGTCGATCCCGAACCAGGGCCCGATCTCCTTGATCACACCGAAGTTGGGGTCGAGGAGCGTGTGGAAGAGCACCGCGATCGCCGTGGTGGACAGCAGCAGGGGGACGAAGAAGATCGCGGAGAGCACTGCGCGGTTGCGCTGCCTGCCTGCCGCCCATACGCCCAGCATCAGCGCGATGGGCGTCTGGAAGGCCCAGCTGATGACGGTCAGCAGCAGGCTGAGCCAGCCGGCCTGGCGGAATTCCGGATCCTTGAACAGCCGCGTCCAGTTGTCGAGTCCGACGGGCGTCGGTGCGGTTAGTCCGTCCCAGGAGCAGAAGGACAGATAGACGGCCAGCGCCATCGGCACGATTGCGAAGAGCCCGAAGAAGAGGATGCCGGGCAGTGCCCAGGTGACGGAGGGACGGCCGAAGCCCTGGCCCGCCGCAGTGCGGCGGCCGCGCTTCGTGGCGGCCGCCGCTCTGCTCCGCTGCTTCTCGAGCGGTGTGGAAACTTCTGTCATGTTACTTGAGCGCCTTCAGGGCCTCGACGAACTGCTCCGGCGTGGACTTGCCTGCGAACAGCTTGTTGATCTCGGTGAGCATCGGGGTGGCCTTGCTCGCCTCCAGCGCCTGGTCCCAGGAGAGCGTGAAGCTCGGGGCCAGCTGGACCATCTTGTACTGGAACTCGGCGAACCCGGGGTTGGGCGAAGTCTGGAGCATCTGCGAGGCGTTGGCGGTGGTGGGGATGTCGCCGTTGTCGACGAGGGCCTTCGAGTACTCCTTGGAGGCCATCGTCTTCAGGAAGTCGATGGCGGCGTCCTTGTGCTTGGTGCGGGCGTTGACCGACCAGTAGTTGGTGGGGTTGCCCACGACGTTGCCCGGGTCACCGGTGCCGCCGGCCACGGTCGGGAACGCGGTCCAGCCGAGGTCCTTCTTGGCGAAGTCGGGGGCCTTGCCAAGCTGGGTGGAGTACTCCCACGAGCCCATCAGGTGCATCGCGGCCTTGCCCTGGGCGAAGAGCGCGGGGGCGCCGCCGTTGGAGTAGGAGACCGAGTTGAAGTTCTTGCCGAAGGCGCCGTCGTCGATCAGCTGCCGGGTCGTCTGCGCGGCCTTGAGGACCGCAGGGTCGCCCCAGGCGGAGGAGTCACCGTTCTGGATCTTCTTGAAGACCTCGGGGCCGCCGATGCGGTCGAGCAGGTACTCGAGCCACATGAGCTGGGTCCAGGCGTCGGTGCCGCCGAGCGCGAACGGCGTGATCTTCTTCGCCTTGAAGGTGTTGATGGCCTTCTGCAGGTCGTCCCAGGTCTTCGGCGGCTGGAGGTTGTTCTCGGCGAACAGGGTCTTGTTGTAGAAGAGCATCACCGGCTGCATGCCGCGCATGGGTACGCCGTAGACCTTGCCGTCGAGGCTGCCCGCTTCGACGATGGACGGCAGGAACCCGCTCCGCAGGGTCTCGTCCTTCTGGAAGTGCGCGGAGAGGTCGACGAGCTGGCCGGCTTCCACGTACGGCTTGATGGAGCCGCCGCCCCAGTTGAAGAAGACGTCCGGGGCGTTGGGCGAGCCCATGGCGGTGCGGAGCTTGTTGACGTACTCGGCGCCGGGGACCGAGACCAGCTTGACCTTGACGTCCGACGTCTTGTTGAACTCGTCGACCGCCGCCTGCTGAACCTTCACCGCGTCGTCGCCGTAGACGTAGGCGGTGATGGTGCTGTTCGCGGCCCCGGTGCCGCTGCCGGAGCCGCAGCCGGCGAGGACCGCGGCCATCGCCGTCGCGGCGAGCGCCGCGGTCCATCTGGCCGTACCCGTACCTCTGCGGAGAAAGCCCGACCCCATAACTGCCCCTCATCGAATGTTTCGAATTGCTTGGCGAATGTTGCCGGAACGGTACGAGTGCGTTTCCGGCGCGTCAAGAGGTCCCGCGAAAGCTTTCCGCGATCAGCGGTCAGAGCTTGTGCACAGCGTGCGGCGGGCTACGATCCCTGCATGAGACCCGCAGACGTCCAGTCCCGACCGGAGGATCCGTCCTCGGACGAAACTGTCGAGGGCGGTGCCACACTGGCCGAGATCGCCCGCGCGGCCGGCGTGTCGGCTCCGACAGTTTCGAAAGTCCTGAACGGGCGAGCCGATGTCGCCGCCGCCACCCGCACCCGGGTGGAGGAGCTGCTGCGCCGCCACGGCTACCGCCGGCGGCGCGGCGCCTCGCAGCAGTCCCGGATGATCGACCTCGTCTTCCACGAGCTGGAGAGCTCCTGGGCCATGGAGGTCATCCGAGGGGTGGAGAACGTGGCGCGGGAAGAGGGCCTGTCCCTGGTCCTCTCGGAGAGCGCCGGGCGGCTCATGCCCGGCCAGACGTGGGTGGACGGTGTCCTCGCCCGTCGCCCCGCCGGGGTGATCCTGGTCCTCTCCGACCTCGACCCGGCCCAGCGCGCCCAGCTGACCAGCCGCGACATCCCGTTCGTCGTGGTGGACCCGGCCGGCGACCCTGGTGACGAGGTGCCCTCGGTCGGCGCCACCAACTGGCAGGGCGGCCTCGCCGCCACCCGGCATCTGCTCGAGCTCGGCCACCGCCGGATCGGCGTGATCGGCGGCCCCTCGCGGATGATGTGCAGCCGCGCCCGCATCGACGGCTACCGCTCGGCGCTGGAGAGCGCCGGCGTGCCGGTCGACGCCGAGCTGGTACGGGAGGGCGACTTCCACCACGAGGCCGGCCACGCCGCCGGTCTCGAACTGCTGCGGCTGCCGCAGCCGCCGACCGCCGTGTTCACCGGCAACGACCTTCAGGCCCTCGGTCTCTACGAGGCCGCCCGGGAGCTCGGGGTCCGGATCCCGGAAGACCTGAGCATCGTGGGCTTCGACGATCTGCCGCTGGCGCGCTGGGTGGGCCCGCCGCTCACCACCGTGCGGCAGCCGCTGACGGAGATGGCCGAGGCCGCCGCACGGCTCGTGCTGGACCTCGGTCGCGGCCGGCGGCCGGCCGCGACCCGGATCGACCTGGCGACCAGCCTGGTGGTTCGCAACAGCACCGCTCCGCCCGCCGCCTGACCGGGGACGACCGGTCAGGCACTCTTGTCGACCGCCGGATTTCCGCGAACAGTACGTGTCATGGCGACAGTTGTACTGGTGGGCACGCTGGACACCAAGGGTGTGGAGTACGGCTGGCTGCGTGAACGACTGCTGGCCGCCGGGGTCGAGGTGCTGGTGGTCGACGCCGGCGTGGTGGGCGAGCCGCGGATCGAGGCCGACGTGCCGCGTTCCGAAGTGGCCCGCGCGGCCGGCGCCGACCTGGCCGGACTACGGGCGGCCGCGGACCGCGGCACGGCCGTGACGGCCATGGCCCGCGGGGCCGCCGCGAGCGTGCTGCGCCTGTACGACGAGGGCCGGCTGCACGCCGTCCTCGCGGTGGGCGGCAGCGGCGGAACGTCGATCGCGACCACGGCGATGAGGGAACTGCCGCTGGGAGTACCGAAGTTGATGGTCTCCTCGATGGCCGCCGGTGATGTGTCGCCCTATGTCGGGGCGTCCGACATCACCATGATGTACAGCATCGTGGACATCGCCGGCGTGAACAGCGTCCTGGCCCCGGTGCTGGCGAACGCCGCGCACGCGGCGGCCGGCATGGCGAAAGGTTTCGAAGCACACCGAAAGGCGCTGCTCCCCACGGAGCTCGCCGCGGGCGGCAGGCCACTCATAGCCGCGAGCATGGCGGGGGTGACGACCGCGGGCGTCGACGCCGCCCGCGAACGGCTGACCGGACTGGGCTACGAGGTGCTGGTGTTCCACGTCAGCGGAGCCGGCGGCCGGACGCTGGAGTCGCTGGCCGGGCAGGGTCTGTTCGCGGGCGTACTGGACCTGACCCTCAGCGAGCTCGCCGACGACCTCGTCGGCGGGATCCTCACCGCCGGACCGGACCGACTGACCGCCGCCGGACGCCGGGGCACGCCCCAGGTGGTGAGCCTGGGCGCCCTCGACATGGTGAAGTTCGGTCCGCCCGACACCGTCCCCCGACATCTGCGCGGACGCGATGTGCAGGTGCACAACCCGTCGATCACCGTGGTCCGCACGACGGCGGAGGAGTGTGCCGAGCTCGGCCGCCGCGTCGCCGCCAAGCTGCGGGAGGCGACCGGTCCGGCCGAGGTGTGCGTACCGCTGCGGGGCCTGTCGACGCTCGGCGCGCCGGGCGGCCCGTACCACGATCCGGCCCTGGACGAGGCGCTGTTCGCCGCCCTGCGCGACGGTCTGTCCGGCAGCGCCGTCGAAGTGGTCGAGTACGACACGGACATCAACAGCCCGGCATTCGGCCGGGCCGCGGCGGACCGCCTGCACCGCCTGATCACCGCGGGCGGGGCGACGGCCGGCCGCGCCTGACACGTGCGGCACACGGCACGGCGGGGGCGGGGCTCAGCGGGCGGTGAGCAGCACCCACACCTGGCCGGGGGCGAAGTCGAGCCGCTCACCGGACGCGTCGGTGAAGACGGTGTCCCCGTCCGCACTCGCCCGCTGCCAGCGGGCGTCGTAGGCGCGTCCGTCGCGCAGCACCAGCGCCGTGCCCGAGCCGACCGTCTCGGTGTACGGCGACACGCTGCCGCCACGGTCGCGGAACTTGGAGGGCCGGACCTCCGTGTGCTGCACGACGACCGTCGAGGGTTCGAGCCGTCCCCCGTCCGTGGTCCGCGCGGCGGACCCGTCCATCGCCACCAGCCACCGCTTCCGCTCCGGTGACCAGCTGAAGGTGTACCGGGCCGCTGGATAGCGCACGGTGTGCTCCTCGAGCGGTCGGCCGCCGCCGGGAGCGGCGCCGAAGCGCATGCCGATGTCCGACGCGTCACTCACGTCGCGGGCGGCGGCGAGGGCGCGTTCGGGCCGCACATAGAGGTTGTGCGGCGCGGGGCGGTCGCCGGAACGGACGAAAGCGTCGGGCGCCTCCCCCTGCGGCAGCGCGGCGACGGGTGCGGACTCGATCAGCGGCCGCAGCGCCGACTGGGCGCCGGAGTACACGAGCGCGGGCCTGCCGAACTGCCGCAGCAGCTCCAGGTCGGACTCCCGCGCGCTGCGCACCGGGCCGATCCGCGGCGGCAGGGTGGAGGAGAAGACGGCCAGTATCCGGCTGAGTCCCGACTCGACCTGCTCGACGTAGACGATGTCGGCAGCCCCGAGCCCCGTGTGCGGGCGGGCCGGCCGGACGTTGTCGATCTTCACGGCGAGCACCGGTCCCTGCTTGGCCGGCAGCCCGGTGAAGTACGACGTCCCGCGCGCGGCGGACGAGGTGGAGGTCTCCTCCGGGCCGGGCTCCGGGCCGGTGCATCCGTAGAGCGACACGGTGAGGGCGACAGCGGTCAGCGTGGCGGCCACGGCGCGTCTCCGTACCGGCCGGCCACGGCCGTCGTCCTTGCGTCCCCGTCTGCGTCTCGCGTTCATCGGCCACGCTCCCCGTGGGTCAAGTGGACCACGTCAGGCGGCGCGCGGACAGTCCCGCGGCGCCGGTTCCGCTCAGGGCAGCAGCTGCTCCGTCCAGATGGTCTTGCCTGCGGCCGTGTTCCTGCTCCCCCACCGGTGCGCCAGTTGGGCGATCAGGAAAAGCCCGCGTCCGCCCTCGTCGGTCAGCCGTGCCCGGCGAAGATGAGGCTGGGTCTCGCTCGGATCGGAGACCTCGCACACCAGCCGCTGGTCCCTGATGAGCCGCACCCTCACCGGGCCGCCGGCGTAGCGGATCGCGTTGGTCAGGAGTTCGCTGACGATCAGCTCGGTGGTGAACACCAGCTCGTCGAGCCCCCATACGGTGAGCCGCTCGGTCACCAGCGCCCGCGCGTCGGACACGATCCGCACGTCGGCCGGGAACTCCCAGGCGACGACGGACCCTTCGGGCGACACGGACACCCGCGCGAGCAGCAGCGCCGCGTCGTCGTCCGGGGGGTGCGCCAGGAAGGGGACCAGCATGTCCCGCGCGATCTCGGGCACGGCGGCCGCGCCGCCCGTGCCCCGGACCTCCCGCAGGTGGTCGATCACGTGTCCGGCGCCGGACCCGGGCGCGTCGGAGAGCGATCCGGCGGTGAAGGCCAGCAGATCGCCGGGGGAGAGCGCCACCTCCACCGGTTCGAAGGGCGCGCCCTCGAGCCCGAGCGCCGGACCGGGAAGCATGTCGACGGGGCCGGTCTCCCCGGACGACCGGGCCAGCACCGGCGCCGCGTGTCCCGCGCTGGCCATCAGTGCGCGGGCGGTGACCGGGTCGTAGACGGCGTACAGGCAGGTGGCGCCACGGACGGTCCCCTCGGGCTCGCCCGGCTGCTCGTCGTCGGCGAGCCGTACCACCAGGTCGTCCAGATGAGTGAGGAGTTCGTCGGGCGGCGGGTCCAGGTCGGCGAGGGTGCGCACCGCCGTGCGCAGACTGCCCATCGCGGCAGCGGCGTTGAGCCCGCGACCCCGCAGGTTCCCGACCACGAACGCCACCCGGCTCGAGGACAGGGTGATGACGTCGAACCAGCTGCCGCCCGTGCCGGCCAGTGTCCTGCCGGGCACATAGACGCCGGCGGTCTCCGCCGCGGTCACTTTGAGCACCGGACGCGGCAGCAGACTGCGCTGGAGGCTCTCCGCCGTACGGCGCTCGCGGGTGTAGCGGCGGGCGTTGTCGATGGCGAGGGCCGCGCGGGAGCAGATGTCCTCGGCGACCGCGGCGTCCCGCGCGTCGAACGACGCCCGCTCGCGCGAACGCCACACCGACACCGCGCCGAGGACGTGGCCGCGTGCCTGCAGCGGCACGACCATGTACGAGGCGGCGCCCGGCGCCAGCACCAGCCTCCGGCGTTCCGGGTCCCCGGCGATCCTGGGCAGCAGTTCGTCGAGGTCGGGCACGATGACGGCGGAACCCCCGCGCAGCCGGTCGCTCTCGTAGGCCTTGACCCGGATGACGGAGCCCTGCGGATACAGCTGGTCCGGCCATTCGCCGCCACCCGCGACGGCGGAGACCCGGCGCAGCGGAGCACCGGTGACGAACTCCCCGGGCTCCTCGCCGACGAGCAGGGCCTCCGTGATGTCCACGCAGGCCAGGTCGGCGAAGGCGGGCACCAGCAGGTCGGCGAGCACCTGCGTGTTGCGGCCGACATCCAGGGAGCGGCCCAGCGCGGAGGCCGCGGTGGCCACCAGCGACGAGCGGCTCCGTTCCCGTTCCTGCTCGGTGACGTCCGTGAACGTCACGGCGAGACCACGGGCCACGCCGTCCCGGCCGGCCATGCGCAGGGCCGACAGGGAGACGATCCGTTCGCGTTCGGGGGCCTGGCTCAACCGGGCCGTGGTGACGAAGTCGATCAGCGGCTCCCCCGTGGCCACGACCCGGTGCAGGCGTTCCTCCACGGCGGCCGCGTCCTCCGGCACCAGCAGCTCGCCGAGTCGGCGGCCGGCGAGCAGGGTGGAGGGGCGCGGGTCGCTCGGCAATGAGATGCCTCTGATGAGCCGCAGCTCGCTGTCGTAGACGGCGAGACCGATGCCGCTCTGCGAGAAGAGTGCCCGGAGCAGCGCGTCGTTCTCCTCCCGCCGGTCGGCGACGGCGGCGGGCACGAGCCGGATCAGATACCGGGCGGCCAGAGGGCCGTCCACCGGAAGCAGGTCGAGCTGCACCCGGCGGGAACCGTCGGCGTGCAGCAGTGCCGTCCGCACCGAGCGCGAGTCGTCGGCGGGGTCGTGGTCCCGGAGCGCGGACCAGACACCGGGGTCCGTCAGCAGTTCCTCGATCGTGCGGCCCTGAAGTTCACCGGCGGACAGGCCGGTCAACTCCACCGCGCCGCCGGTGCAGGCGAGCACCCGGCCGACGTGATCGAGTACGAGCAGGGCCGAGTCCTCCGGCCGCCCGGACCCGGTGTTCACGATGTGGCCGCTGGTGCTCACGCGTCGATCACTCCCAGATGGCGCTCCCGAGCTCCCTGTGCTGTACCGCAGGTGCGGCAGGCGTACGGACCCCGCGCCTTCATTGAACTCCACACCGTCGGGGGCCGCCCGTCGGCGACCGGAATCGAATGTGACATCGAAGAATGCTCTGTCCTATGATCGTCGGCACGGCATCGCGTGTCGGTCACCGACCGGGTGAGGCATGGAGGTGCCCGTGAGTTTGCCTTACGGAGGCATTCCACAGTGTCAGTAGAGCTGAACCACACCATTGTTCTGGCCCGGGACAACCGGGAGTCCGCCGAATTCCTCGCCCGCATCCTGGGGCTCGAGACCGGCCCGGAGTGGGGACCGTTCGTCCCCCTCACCCTGAGCAACAACGTCACACTGGACTTCGTGACCGTCGACCACGAAGTCCCGTTGCAGCACTATGCGTTCCTGATCTCCGAGGAAGAGTTCGACCAGGTCTTCCGGCGCATCCAGGACGCGGGCATCACCTACTTCGCCGATCCGCACGGAAAACGGCCCGGCGAGATCAACCACAACGACGGTGGTCGCGGCATGTACTTCCACGACCCGGCCGGCCATGGCATGGAGGTCATCACCCGGCCGTACGGCAGCGGCGGCAGCTGACCTCACCGCCCTCGCGTCTCCCGCCCGGCCGGTTCCGTCGGCTCACCGCCACGGCCCCGGCGGGCGAGGACGCGCTGGGTCCGGCTCAGCAGCCGGCCCGGGGACAGCAACCGCAGTGCGGCCCGCGCCGCGTTCGCACCCGGCGCCCCGTGCACGCCCCCGCCGGGGTGCGCCCCCGCGGAGGCCAGGTAAAGGCCCTCGACGGGCGTCTCCGGACGGCCCGTGCCGGGCATGGGGCGGAAGAACAACTGCTGGTGGAGCGCGGTCGTTCCGCCGTTGATGGCACCGCCCGCGAGGTTGGCGTCGGCGGCCTCGAGCGTCGGCGGGGCGAGGATGCGGCGGGCGATGATCCGGGCACGGAAGCCGGGCGCGTACCGCTCCACCTGCTCCTCCATCCGATCGGCCATCGCCTCCCGTTCACGCGGGTCCCAGCGGCCGGTTAGACCGTCGTCGCCCGCGTCGCCCTTGGTGCGATGGGGCACGTGCGTGTACGCCCATGCCGATTCGGTGCCCGCCGGGGAGCGGGTGGCATCCGCTGTGGTCATCTGGCCGAACAGCAGGAACGGCCGGTCGGGCACCTGCCCCATGGCCAGCTGGGCGGCAAACCGGGTGAACCCGTCGACGCCGTCGGCGAGATGGACGGTCCCGGCGCCGGCCGCCGCCTCCGCGGTCCACGGAACGGCGCCGTTGAGGGCCCAATCGACCTTGAACGTCGCGAAGTCCCATTGGAAACGGCGCAGATCGCGCAGGAACCGGGACGGCAGGTGCCGCTCGTCGACCAATTCCCCGTACAGCGAAGGCACGGACACATCCGCGAGCACGGCCCGGCGCGCCGGGACCGACTCGCCGTCCGCGGTCCGTACGGCCACCGCGCGGCCCTCGCGGACCACGATCTCGACGGCACGCCGGCCGCACCGGACGGCGCCGCCGCGACGTTCCAGCCTGCGGACCAGTGCCTCGGTCAGCATGCCCGCGCCGCCGACGGGCACGGGAAAGCCGTGGCTCTGGCCCAGCATCGACATCAGCCAGCCGAAGCCCCCGCTGCCGGCCGCCTCCGGCGCCAGATCCGCGTGCAGCGCGTTGCCCGCGAGCAGCAGTCTGCCCGCCTCGCCGCCGAACTCCTCCTCCCCCAGGCGGCGTACGGGAAGCAGCAGGGTCCGCGCCAGCCGCAGTCCACCGCCGGTCCGAAGCCGGGCGGCCAGCCGCATCGAGGGGATCACCGGCGGGAAGGGGGTGAACAGCAGGTCGAGGATGTCCGGCCGCAGCCGCTCCCACACGTCGTACAGGTCGCGCCAGGCCGCACCGTCGCCGGGTGCGAAGGTCTCCAGGCCCGCCGCGGTGTCCTCGGCGCGGCGCCGCAGGACGGCGCACCGGCCGTCGGCCAGGGGGTGGGCCAGTACGTGGGGGGCGTGGCCCCAGCGCAGCCCCTCGCGCTGCAGCCCGAGACCGGAGATCACCGGGGAGGCGGCTGCCAGCGGGTAGAACGAGCTGCACACGTCGCTGATGAAGTCGGGATGGACGCCCCGGTCGCTGCGAACCGCGCCGCCCGGTTCCGGTTGCGCCTCGAGGACCTCGACGCTCCAGCCCGCGTCCGCGAGGAGGTTGGCCCCGACGAGACCGTTAGGCCCTGCTCCGATCACCACTGCGTCCGGCATCGCGCTCTCCTGAGTTCTCGACGACGTCGGCCAGGCGGCTGAGCATGCGGCGGTGGCGCACTAGGAGGAACGCGTCCAGAGCCGCGTTGTGGAAGGTGCCTCCGGGCCCCTTCAGCGGATGCTCGTCCAGGACGACCAGGGTGTCCTCGCCCCAGGGCCGGATGTCGATGGCGATCCGCGCTGTGCCCAGCCGACCGCTCTCCGCCTCGAGTTCGAGTGTCCGCGGCGGTTCGCAGTGCCGCACGATCGTTCTGCCGTGCATGGTCCAGGGCCCTACCCGGACGGAGTACTCGAGGGCCGCCCCGACGTCCGGCCAGTCGCCGTACGCGGGCCGGCTGTCGTCGGTACCGACGACCCAGTCGCTGTAACGATCCCGGTCGCTGAGCACCGACCACACGGTGGCGGGCGGCTTTCCGATCAGCTGGTGGTGCACGGCCATGGGTCCTCCAGCGGCTGGAAGGGACGTCGTCGACCTGCGAGTGCCCGTTACCCGGTGATCTATGACCCCGTGGACGACCGGGGAGGCGCCGGCCTCCGCACGATGGGCGAGTGCGGCGCCGCACCGGATCGATGGACGCCCCCGAAAGGGGTATCCGGTACCGGTGACCGGGAGGGAAGCCGACGGAGACGGAGACGCGACCATGGCCGAAGACCTTCCCCTTCTCGGCCGTACGGCAGTGGTGACCGGCGCGGCCCGCGGCCTCGGAGCGGCCATGGCAAGGACCCTCGCCGGGCGCGGCGCCCGGGTCGCCCTGCTCGGCCTGGAGGAACCGCTGCTCGCACGGGTGGCGGCGAGCCTTCCCGGCGCTGCGCACTGGCCCGTCGACGTCACCGACGAACAGGCCATGACCCGCACCGCCGCCCTGGTGGAGGAACGCCTCGGGCCCGTGTCCGTGGTGGTGGCCAACGCCGGTGTGGCGGCGGGCGGGCCGTTCCTGGAGACGGACCCGGCGACCTGGCGGCGGATCCTCGAGGTCGATCTCCTCGGCACCTGTCTCACGGCCCAGGTGCATCTCCCCGGCCTGCTGCGCACCCGGGGCTATTTCCTCCAGGTCGCCTCCCTCGCGGCGATCGCGCCCGCCCCGATGATGAGCGCCTACTGCGCGGCCAAGTCCGGTGCGGAGGCGTTCGCGTACTCCCTCGGGGCCGAGGTGGCCCACCGTGGCGTGGGGGTGGGAGTCGGCTACCTCAGCTGGGCGGACACCGAGATGATCCGGGCCGCGGACGAGCACCGGGTGATGCGGGAGCTACGGGCGGCGCTGCCGTGGCCGGCCGGGAAGGTCTACCCGGTGCAGCCCGTGGCCGACCGTCTCGTACGGGGCATCGAGCGGCGCTCGCCCGCCGTGTACGGCCAGCCGTGGCTCCGTCTGGCGCGGGCGGCCCGGGGCTGGCTGCCGGGACCCGTCGCCTTGCGGGCACGCCGGGACCTCGGTCGCCTCCAGGGCGAGGCCGGCCTGTCGCCGACCGGGCTGCTCGGCGCCGGCGGCACGGCAGCCGGAACGGCGCCCGCGCGGCCGTGGTCCGGCAGCGGTGACGGGGAGGGCTGAACGGCGGGCCCCGCGGGCGGATTCCGCCTGGTGGACCACTGTCGGCGTTCCCGGATGGCGCAATGTCACGTTATGCCCGTTAGATGTAACAAAGTGTGCGCGCTCAGGCGGCGCACGACGAACGACACGGTGTACGCCTACCCGGATGTTCCGCGAACGGAGCCCGCGCCATGAGCACCGACCCCAACACCCATTCCCCGTCCGACTACCAGGACGACCGCCCGCGGCCCCCCGACGGCACCACGGGCGCCGGGTACGCCGCCCCGGCGTTCCCGGCCCGCGCGGTTCCGCCGCTGCCGCCGATCCCTTCCCACCCGCCGGTCTTCCCCGCTGCCGCGGTTCCCCCCGGCCCCCTCGACCCCGTCCATCCGGAGCCCGGGCGCCCGCTGCTCCCCGAGGACCCGTCCCCCCTCCGCGGGACGGGACCCGTCACGGGCACCGGCACGGTCACGGGTGCCGGCGGGCCGGAGAGGCCGCGGCCGGCCCCCGGACAGGAGCCGGTCCCCGTGCGCACCCCGGCCGGGAAGCCGCGGGCGCCCCAGGCCGGCGCGGAGGCCCCGGCTCCGTGGACGGACACGGCCGTCGACCCGGCAACGGCCGGCGACCCGGACGACAGGCGGGAGCCGATAGCCACGCCGGTCGACAAGCCCGGCCCGGTCCGCAGCGCCGTCTACGCCTGGAGGCCGGCACCCGCGGCCGCCAGGGACCCGGTCGCCGAGGATGCCGCCTTCGATGTCGCCGTCGCCAAGGCACCGACGCCTGTGCGCGACGCGATCGAGGACCCGAGCCCACTCCGCAAGGAGACACCGGTCCAGGGCCCCGCCCCGGCGCCCGGGCCCGTCGGCGAACGGCCGGCCGGTGAAACCGCCCGGGCCGTGGCCGCCGATCCCACGGAGGAGCCGGCGCCCAACGACAGCGAGCAGCCCATCCACACGCTGCTCTGGACGGCCGCCACCGAGCGTCCGGTGGCCGAGGTCGCCGCCCTCGTGAGCCGGCTGAAGCGGACCGGAGAGGTCGACAGCCCCGGTGACCTGGCCCTGCGTGCCGCGGCGGTCTCCCGCCCGCTCGAGGAGGTCAGGCAGCTGGTCGCCCTGCTCAACGAGTACCCGCACCCCCTGCACGAGGCGGACACCACGTTGCGCGCCGCCGCCGTCGGCCGGCCCATCGAGGACGTCGTGCAGCTGGTGAACATGATCGGCACCGACGCCAGCGAATGGCGGTCGGCCGCGAACGAGGCCGCCGCGGGTGACGATCCCTCGCCGCCCCCCGGGGAGGACACCGCCCGGCACGAGGCCCCCGCCGAGCCGCAGGCCACCGCCGCCGACACACGGCCGTCGAAGACGCCGTGGCCCATGGCGGCGCTGAACGGCGCCCTGGCCGCCGGCCCGGACGGCCACACCGTCTCGCCGGCCATGCGTTCGGGACTGCGCTGGCCCGCCGCCGTCGTTCTCTTCGCCTGCGGCGTCATCCATCTGCCCACCGACGTCGCCGGCCTGCGTTCCGGCGGCTACGCCGAGACCCTCTCCGTCGCCGTCACGGTGCTCTGCCTGATCGTCGCCGTATGGCTCGCGGTGCGTGACACCGCGCTGGTCTGGGCGGCCGCCGCCGGCCTGGCGGTCGGCGTCGCCGCACTGCACGCGCTCGCGGGCGTCGGGACCATGAATCTGCTGCAGAGCAGCCTGGGCGACTCGTTCGACTGGGCCAGAGCGGCCGCGGTCCTGTGCACGGGGGCGTGCGCCTTCCTCGCCGGGTCCGTACTGCTGCGCCGCCGGCAGCCGGCCGCCACGCCCAACAGCTGACGCCCACAGCCTCCCCACGCCAGCCTTCCGCGACGCCGGCCACGGCCGACCGTGCGGAAGGCTCGCGGCGTTCCTGCCGCCGCGAGCGGGGCGGAGCATTCGGCCCGGAAGCGGCACCGAGGCCTGACCAACGGCCGGAGGCCACGCCGATCCAGGCCCGGAGCTCGCCGGCCACCCCTGGGACGGGCCACGCCAAGGCCGGGCCCGAAGCTCGCCGGCCGCCGCTGGGACGGGGCACCCGAGACCAGGCCCGGAGGTCACCGGGCCATGCCGGGGAAGGGCCGCGGCCGTCGGTCCGCACGCGTCCTGGCCGTCAGGCCCGGGGACCAAGCCGAGACCCGCACCGGAGTTCGCCGGCGGCGCCGGGAAAGGCCATGCCAAGGTCGGACGCAGTCAAGGGGGCAGCCGAACCCAGGCCCGGAACTCGCCGGGCCTGGCCAGGGAAGAGCCACGACCGGCGGTCCGTACGGGTCCGCTTGACGAAGGCCCTGGGTCACGCCGAGGCCCGGCCCGGAGCTCGCCGGCCACGCCGGGGAACGACCGCGGCCGGCGTTCCGTACGGGTCCCGCCGTCAGGTCTTGGGGCCGTGCCGGTCCTGGGCGGGGGTGTCCTCCGGCTGAGGTTCGGGCTCGTCGTCCCGCTCGCCCTCCGCCTGGGACGGCGTGCTGCGGGGGAAGTTCGCGCGGAGCTCGTCCTCCGGCCGTTCGCCCTCCGCCTGGGAGGGTGTCTGCTCGCTCATGGCCCACTTCCTCACCGTCGGAGCCGGATGTTCGTGCCTGCGCCGGACCCGGCGCCGGATCCGGCACGGACCGTACAGCTCGCCGGGTTCCCGGACCGGGGGGTGCCAATCATGAGCCGCGGGGCCGCGGTCCCGCGTCCCCACCGTGCGGACGTGCGACCGGTGCGGGCCCGCCCGATGATGGCTTGAGCCCGAGATCTCACCCCACCGGAGGAAGGGCGGTGGCAGACCGTGGACACCGACACCGGTTTCCTCGACCCCGCGGACGCGAACGCGGCAGCCCGTTCCGCCGAGGAGGCGGCCCGCAGCGCACTGGCCGGTACCGGCGCGTACCTCATGCCCCCGGCCGATGTGCTGACGTGCCTGGGTGCCGACGCCTCGTCCTGGGCCCACTTCGCGGCCCACTGGCAGGACCTCACGGAGGACGAGTACGCGGCCCGGCGCGGCACCCGCAGACTGCGGCGCTACGGACACTTCTCCCTCGCGCCGGTGACCGGGGAACTGCGGCTGCTGCCCCACACCGTGTTCGTCCAGCCCGACAACACCAATCCGCTCTACGAGTCGGTGGACCGCCATTTCGATCCGCTGACCGGCGCCTTCGTCGCCGATCCGGTGCTGCGCCGGGTCCTCGGGCTGCTGGGCAGGGTGGCGGGCGCGCTGGACGTGGCCGAGTGGTGGAGTGTCAAGGTCCATCCCTTCCGGGTCGTCGCCACGGCGGAGGGCGGCGGGGAGCCGACACCGGAAGGCAGGCACCGGGACGGCGTCACACTGGTGTCCTCGCTGCTCGTCGGCCGCGACAACGCCACCGGCGGCGAAAGCACCGTCTACAGTCCCGAGGGCGACGAGATCCTTTCGGCCACGCTGCGCGAGCCGGCGAGTCTGCTGGTCTCCGACGACCGGGGCACCCTGCACGGCGTGTCGCCCATCCGGCCGGTCGACGCCGCCCTCCCGGCCCACCGTGACGTCCTGGTGACGACCCTCACGCCGGGCTGACCGGTCCTTTCCCGGCCGTGGCGGCGACGAGGTCGTCGACGACATCGGCCGGCCGTGACCGGCGGCTCCACGACGCCCGCTGCCGCTGCGCGCCGCACCCGTGTTCGTCAAGCCGCCGCAGGAACGCGGTGACCCGCTCGACGTCGCCGTACTCCTCCAGGCGCGGCCGTACGCGGTCCACCAGCCGCGCCGCCTGGACGGCGAACGGCAGCACCCGTTCGGTGAGCGCGTCGACGCCGCTGCCCGGCCAGCCGTCGCGGGCGGCCCGCCAGTAGGCGGCGCGCAGCAGTTCGCCGCAGGTGCGCGGCCCCTTGTCGCCGCGCCGGACCCGCTCGGCGCAGTCCACGACCAGCGCTCTGACGAGGGCGGTGAGCGCGGCGGTGTCCGCCACGTCCGACGGCACGTCCATGACCCGGATCTCCAGCGTCGGCACACGGGGATTGGGCCGTACGTCCCAGAACGGGATGTTCGCGTCGAGCATCGCCTCCGACTCCTCCAGGGCCGCGGTCAGGCGTCGGTAGTGGGCGAGCGAATCGACGTACGGAGGGGCGCTGAGCGCGGGGAAACGGCCGCGGACGACGGTCCGCCAGCTCGCGTATCCGGTGTCGCGACCTTCGAAGAAGGGCGAGTTGGCGCTCATGGCGACCAGCAGGGGCAGCCAGGGACGCAGATGGTTCGCCGTCAGCACCGCCACCTCCCGGTCCGGCTCATGCACGTGCACATGGACGGAGCAGACGGTGAAGTCGTCGAGCATGGTGCCGAACTGGCGCACGCCCGCCCGGTAGCGGGGGTGGTCGCCGAGGACGCGGGCTCCCGCGCCACCGATGACCGGCGTGCCGGTGGCGCACAGACCGAGCCCCTCCTCGCCGCAGGCCGCGCCGGCCGCCTTCCGTACCGCCGCCAGGTGCCGGTGCAGTTCGCCGGAGTCCTCGCAGGGTGGGGTGCGCACCTCGAGCTGGCCCTCGTGGAACTCGCCGGACACCAGGTCGCCGACGGTGCGGCGGGCTCGCGCCACGACGCGGCTGCCCGCCGGTTCGACGGACCGGTCGTCGGCCCGGACGAGGAAGAACTCTTCCTCCGCTCCGATGGTGGTGGTCATCTCCCCACGATCCTCCCGGGACGGCCGGTGCGCGAACGGGAGACACCCGGGTCTGCGGTACCCGGTGAAGGGCCGTCACCTGTCGTCGTCGGCGCTGTCCTTCGTCGCACCGGGCCGGTCCCCGCGGTGCCGGGTGCCGGGAAGGAACTCCTGCACCTTGGCCTTGAAGCCCTGCCGGATCATCGAGCCCCGGTCGCTGTCACCGCGCAGGATCGCGGACGCGGCGGCCTCGATCTGGTCGAGCGAGGCGTGCGGCGGGATCGGCGGCACGGCCGGGTCGGTGCGGAAGTCGATGACGAAGGGCCGGTCGGCGGCGAGGGCCTGCTTCCAGGCGGACTCGACGTGCTTGGGCTTCTCGACGCGGACGCCGTGCAGCCCCATCCGTTCGGCGATGTCGGCGTAGGGCAGGTCCGGGATGGACTGCGACTCCTCGAACTGCGGGGCCCCGGACATGGCGCGCATCTCCCAGGTCACCTGGTTGAGGTCGCCGTTGTTCAGCACGGCCACGATCAGCCGCGGGTCGGACCACTCGCGGTAGTACTTCGCCGCGGTGAGCATCTCCATCATCCCGTTCATCTGCATCGCGCCGTCGCCGACCAGGGCGATCGCCGGGCGGTCCGGGTGGGCGAACTTGGCGCCGATGGCGTACGGGACGCCGGGACCCATCGTGGCGAGCGTCCCGGACAGCGAGCCGCGCATCCGGCCGCGGAGCCGCAGATGGCGGGCGTACCAGTTCGCGGCGGAGCCGGAGTCCGCGGTGACGATCGCGTCGTCGGGAAGCAGTCCGTCCAACGCGTGGACGACGTATTCGGGGTTGACGGGGTCGGCGTCGACGGCCGCCCTGCGCTGCATGACCTCCCACCAGCGGTCGACGCTCTGCTCGATCCCGTCGCGCCAGGCGCGGCTCTCCTTGCGGTGCAGCCGTGGCAGCAGCCGCCGCAGCGTCTCGCGGGCGTCGCCGACGAGGTTCAGCTCGAACGGGTAGCGCAGCCCGATCATGTGCGGGTCGATGTCGATCTGCACGGCCCGCGCCTGGTCGAGCTCCGGCATGAACTGGGTGTACGGGAAGCTGGATCCGATCATCAGCAGGGTGTCGCAGTCCTGCATCATCTCGTACGAGGGCCGGGTGCCGAGCAGGCCGATCGAGCCGGTGACGTAGGGCAGGTCGTCGGGGAGGACGTCCTTGCCGAGCAGCGCCTTGGCGACGCCGGCGCCGAGAACGTCGGCCAGCCGTTCGACCTCGGCGCGGGCTCCGCGGGCTCCTTGTCCGACGAGCACGGCCACCTTCTCGCCCGCGTTGAGGATCTCGGCGGCCCGCTCGACGTCCTCGTCGACGGGCACGGGCGCGTACCGGCCGAGGCCCATGCTGGAGGGCACCATCTTGAAGGCGTGCTTCGGCGGGCTGTAGTCCAGTTCCTGGACGTCGGCGGGGATGATGACCGCTGTCACGGTGCGCCGGGCGTAGGCCGTGCGCATCGCCCGGTCGATGAGGTTGGGCAGTTGTTCCGGGACCATCGCGGTCTCGCAGAAGTCGGACGCGACGTCCTTGAAGAGGTTCTGAAGGTCGACCTCCTGCTGGTACGACCCGCCCATGGCACTGCGGTTGGTCTGCCCGACGAGCGCCACCACGGGGACGTGGTCGAGCTTCGCGTCGTAGAGCCCGTTGAGCAGATGGATCGCGCCCGGTCCCGAAGTGGCAGCGCAGACGCCGGCCTTCCCGGAGAACTTGGCGTAGCCGACGGCCTGGAAAGCCGACATCTCCTCGTGGCGGGACTGCACGAACTTCGGCTTGTTGTCCGCGCGTCCCCACGCGGCAAGGAGCCCGTTGATGCCGTCGCCCGCATAGGCGAAGACGTGGGTGACGTCCCATTCACGCAGCCGCTGGAGGATGTGGTCGGACACTTTCGTACTGGCCATGTCGGTGTTCCGCTCCTCACTGTGCAGTGTGCGCCGCTGTCCCGGCCTGTCCTGGGTAACCGTGCGGGCGCCGGCGGAAACATCGCGCCCTCACCCGAACGGCGCGGCGCCCGGCGTGCCGGTGCGCTGACCGGGTACCGGTGTCCCCATGAAGGCACTGGTGATCAACTGCACGCTCAAGACGTCTCCCGAGCCCTCCAACACCCATGCGCTGGCGACGGTCGTCGCGGATCAACTCGAGAAGTACGGGGCCGAGGTGGAGTTCGTCCGGGCCGTGGACCTGGACATCCGTCCGGGAGTGGTGAGCGAGGCCGTCGGCCCCGGCGACCAGTGGCCGCAGGTGCACGGGAAACTGATGGAGTCGGACATCCTCGTCGTCGCGTCGCCGACGTGGCTCGGGCGTCCTTCCTCCGTCGCCCAGCGTGTGCTGGAGCGCATGGACGCGATGCTCTCCGAGACCGACTACGACGGACGCCCCGTCGCCTACAACAAGGTCGCCGGGGTGGTGGTCACCGGAAACGAGGACGGCGCGCACCATGTGATCAGCGAGATCTCCGGCGCGCCGGCCGACATCGGCTACACCGTCCCCGGCCAGGCGTGGACCTACTGGCACCTCGGGCCGGGGCCGGGACCCGACTACCTCGACGACGAGCGGGGGCGCGACTGGTCGCACAGGACCGGCCGGGCGATGGCGGCCAACCTCTTCGGCACCGCGAAGGCGCTGGCGGCCATGCCGCTGGGCGCCCCGCCGGAGTGACACCATGACACGGACCTACCGGCGGGCGGCGGACTACGTGTCCGCCGCGCTGATCTTCCTGCGTGACAACGTGCTGCTGCGTGAGCCGCTGCGGCCCGAGCACCTGAAGCCCAGGCTCCTCGGCCACTGGGGCTCCTGTCCCGGCATCACGATGGTGTACTCGGCGCTCAACACCCTGATCCGCGAGCGGGACGCCGACGTCCTGCTCGTCACGGGTCCGGGACACGGCGCACCCGCCAACCACGCCGGTCTCTGGCTCGAAGGCACGCACGAACACTACGACCCCTCGCTGGCCAGGACCGAGGCCGGGCTGACGGAGCTGGCCCGGCGCTACTGCGCTCCCGACGGCTTCCCGAGCCACCTCTCCCCCTCGGTGCCCGGCACCCTCCACGAGGGCGGCGAGCTGGGCTACGCCCTGTCCACCGCGTTCGGCGCCGCGTTCGACGCACCGGACCGGCTGGTGGCGTGCATCGTCGGGGACGGCGAGGCGGAGACCGGCCCGACGGCCGGCGCCTGGCACTCGTCGAAGTACCTCGACCCGGTGACCTGCGGCGCCGTACTGCCGGTGCTGCATCTCAACGGCTACAAGATCTCCTCGCCGACCGTGTTCGCGAGCATGTCCGACGACGAACTGACGTCCCTGTTCCGCGGTTACGGCTGGGACCCGCGCATCGTCGACGTGACGGACGATCCGGACGGCGAACCGGTCGCCGCGGCGGTGCGCGCCGCGCACACCGGCATCCGGGACATCCAGGGCCGGGCACGGACGGGGCGGATCCTCGAGCGTCAGGCGTGGCCGATGATCGTACTGCGCAGCCTCAAGGGACAGGGAGCGCCGGCCGAGGTCGGCGGGAAACGCATCGAGGGGACCTTCCACGCGCACCAGGTGCCACTGGACGGTGTCCACGACGACCCGGAGCAGCTCGCCGCACTGGAGGCCTGGCTGCGGTCGTACGGCCCGGAGGAGCTGTTCGACGAGGAGGGCCGGCCGGTCGCGGAGGTGCTCGATGCCTGCCCCTCCGGCGATCGCCGCATCGGTATGCAGGCGGCGGGTGACGGGGGACGGCTGCGGCGGCCGCTCGACCTGCCGCCGCTCGGGCCGTACGCCGTCGACGTCCCGGACGGCCCCGGCTCGGCGCAGGCGAGCCCCAACGAGGTGCTGGCGGACTGGCTGACGGAGATCATGCGCAGGACCGCCGCCGCCCGCGACTTCCGCATCATGTCCCCCGACGAGCTGGCCTCCAACAAGCTGGACGGGGTGCTGAAGGCGACCGGCCGCGGATACGTGTGGCCCGTCGAGGAGTACGCCGAGGACCTCACCCCCGACGGCCGGGTGCTGGAAATCCTCTCGGAGCACAACTGCCAGGGCTGGCTCCAGGGTTATCTGCAGACCGGGCGGCACGGGCTGTTCCCGACGTACGAGGCGTTCGCGTCCATCGTCGACAGCATGCTCAACCAGTACGCGAAGTGGCTGAAGATGTCCCGCGAGGTGCCCTGGCGGGCACCGGTCAGCAGCCTCAACTACCTGCTCACCAGCGAGGGCTGGCGGCAGGAGCACAACGGCTACAGCCACCAGGGGCCGGGATTCATCAACAACCTGCTCACGAAGAAGAGCACCGTCACCGGTGTCTTTCTGCCGCCCGACGCGAACACCCTGCTGGTCACCATGGAGCGGGTGCTCGCCGACACCGGCCGGATCAACCTGGTCGTCGCGGGCAAGCAGCCGGCGGCGCAGTGGCTCGCCCTCGACGAGGCACGCGCGCACTGCGAGGCGGGCGCGTCGGTCTGGCGGTGGGCGTCGACGGACGACGGCGAGGACCCCGAGCTCGTCCTGGCGTGCGCGGGCGGCATTCCCACCGTCGAGACCCTCGCCGCGGCCCAACTGCTGCGACGCGACCTGCCACAGGCGCGCATCCGCGTCGTGAACATCGTCGACCTGTGCGCGCTCGCACCGCCGGACCGGCATCCGCACGGCATGAACGACGCCGACTTCGACGCCCTGTTCGGCACGGAACTCCCTGTCGTCGTCGACTTCCACGGCTATCCCTCCGCCGTGCACCAACTGCTGCACGGCCGTCCCCACCCCGGCCGGTTCCATGTGCGCGGCTACGTCGAGGAGGGCACCACGACCACCCCGTACGACCTGCTGGCGAGCAACGGCGTCTCCCGTCACGACCTGGCGATCACGGCGCTGCGGCATCTGCGCGGCCGTCCGGCGGCCACGGGGGATCTGGCATCCCGCTACGCACTCCACCGGGACCGGCTCCGTGAGGAGTTGCGACGCACGGGAGTCGATCCCGCCGAGATCACCGAATGGACGTGGGGATCATGACGGACGCCGGCACCGCGACCGCTTCGAACCTGCTCGTCGTCGACGCCGGGTCCTCGAGCCTCCACCTGAGCGTGGTCGACGGCGAAGGACGGGAACTGGCCGCACGGCACGATAGTGAAGCTCCCGGCAGCGGGACGCGGCAGGTGATCGAGGAACTGCTGCGCCGAGCCCCGCCGGTGGCGGCCACCGGCCACCGCATCGTCCACGGCGGGCCCCGGCTCCTCGGCCCCACGCTCGTCGACGACACGGTGAGGGCGGAGCTCGACCGGGCCGCGGAACTGGCCCCCCTCCATGTGCCGCCCGCTCTCACCGCCCTCGACGCGACACGGCGGCTGCTGCCGGACGCCGCGCACGTGGTGTGCTTCGACACCGCCTTCCACGCCGGGCTGCCGCAGCCGGCGCGCACCTACGGGCTGCCCCAGGAGTGGACGGACCGGTACGGGCTGCACAGATACGGCTTCCACGGCCTGTCGTACGCGTGGGCCCTCGACCGTGCCGCTGCCCTGCTGGACCGGCCTGCCCGTGACCTCCACATCGTGATCACGCACCTGGGCGGCGGCTGCTCGGCGTGCGCGGTGCGCGAAGGCCGCAGCGTCGACACCACCATGGGGTTCACCCCGCTCGAAGGCATGGTGATGAGCAGACGCAGCGGCAGCGTCGACCCCGGACTGCTGCTGTGGCTCCAGACATCGGCCGGAATGGAGCCCGAGGAGCTCACGGAGACCTTGAACCGTGGTTCCGGCCTGCTGGGCCTGTCCGGCACCTCGGGCGACACCCGCGACCTCGTACGGTCGGCGGCGGACGGCGATCGGCGGGCCGCCCTGGCCCTCGACGTCTTCACCCTGGGCGTCCGGCGCGGCGTCGCCGCCTGCGCCGCGTCGCTGGACCGGCTCGACGCTCTCGTCTTCACCGGCGAGATCGGGTGCGACCAGCCGGAGGTGCGCGAGGCGGTCTGCGCGGGTCTTGGCGTACTCGGCGTCACGGGTGGCCTGCGGCCGGTGAACGTGCGGGAGGACACCGTCGTCAGCCCGGCCGGTGCGACGGTCCCGGTGCTGGTCGTCCCGACCGGCGAGGGGCAGCGGGTCGCGCTGGAGACCCGCACGCTGCTCACGCGTCACGCCGGTCAAAAGTAGTACCCGTTTCGTGTCATTCCGCCCCCTTGCGGGTAACCGTCCGGCGCGACTTGCACGGATGTACGGACGCACGAAGGAGGTGCTCCTGACATGGGGGACATCGAGCGAGGCAGCAATCCCGTCAGCCCACGCAAGGACGACGCGATGAAGCACGAGCTGGAGGGCTACCTCCGGTCCGGGCAGCACACCCACGTCGAGGAGGCCAACGACCCCGAGCCCGCCGCGGACGACGACGTCCGGGTCGACACGTCAGGACCCGTCCCGCCGCCCGGTGAGGAACGCGACCGGGCACGCGCGGAGACCGAGGCGGAGGCCCTGCGGCTCGAACTGGCCCGCCACCTGGACCGCACGACGTTCCCTGCGGACCGCGCCGCGGTCGTGCGCGCCCTGGAGGAACGCCACGCCCCCGATCCGGTCGTGGACCAGGCCCGCGGGCTGCCGGAGGAGGGGACGTACCGCAACGCGGACGAGATCGTGAAGGCGCTGGGGAGGACGGGGGGCGGTTGACGCCATTCCCGGGGGCGGGGGCGCAGCGGGTGTGGGGCCGCTGCGCGGGGCTGTTCCCCACCCCGCCCCTTCCCGCTGTATCGATCTGCGGCTCCGCCGCGTGGGGGCGCCGCCCGGACCCGCCACCCGCTCCGCGCGGTGTTCAGGGGCTTCTCCCCCTACGGCACCCGCGCGCCTCGAACGCCGGCGAGGCCGAAACGGCCCCCGCCGCCGGTGATGCTGATTTCACGGAGGCGAAACCAAGCCCGCCCGGCGTTCGAGGGCACCGCGCGAAGCACGGTACGCCGCCCGCAGGGCGGTACGGGGTCAGGGCCTGCCCCGCCACGTGGCGGAGCGGCACATCGGTACAGCGGGAAGGGGCCGGTAGGGGAAACGGCCCCGCACAGCGGCCCCGCCACCGTCACGACCCCCCACCCAGCCGCTCCGCCACCGTCGCCGCCCTGTCCGCACGGCGCCGCGCGTCCCTGGCCGCCCGGGACGCCCGGGAGGCCTCGTCACGCGCGTCCCGGACCTCCCGTTCGGCGCGACGCTGCCGCTCCCTTGCCTCGTCCAGCTCTTGGGCCAGCGCCGCCACCCGCTCGCTGATCCCGTCCAGCGCCGCCTGTGACCGTTCGAGCGCCGCCGACGCCTCCTCGTGGGCCTGCTCGCGTTCGCGGGCCTGCCGCTCGGCATCCTCCGCCTCTTGCCGGGCGTCATCCAGCTTCTCCCGGCGGCGACGGGCCCCGGCGTCCTCCGCCGGCTCCGGCGAGGGCTCCGGCCGGGGTTCCGGGCGGTCCGGCGAGGCCGGGCGCACCGTCGCCCCCGCGCTCGCCTCCAGCCCGGTGAAGCCGACCGGCGCGTTCAGCGGCCGGTCGAGATGCCCGGCGGCCCACTGCCGTGCGGCCTCCGGGTCGGCCAGCACCGCGTGCAGAGTGGCTTCGATCTCGTGGAACGCGGCCTCGCCGACGGACTGTCCTTCCTCCGCCGCGAGCTGCCGCGCCTCTCTGGCCAGCGCCCCGACCAGGAGGTGCTGCTGTCTGCCGAGCTCGCGCAGCTGCTCGCCGTCGAGGTTCCTGTGGGCCTCGCGGAGACCCTCGCCGAGGCTGATCAGCGGCCGGACCTTGTCCGGCTCCTTGCGGACGAGCATGTTTCCGGCCCAGGCGGACACGGTCGGCCTGCGCAGTGCCCGGATCCGCTCGGCCAGTTCACGGTCGCCGGCCCGACGGGCCTCGGCCGCTCGCTGGTTGCGGACCGCGGTGAATTCGTGGGGACGCAGCGCGTAGAGCTCGTCGAGGGTGCTTTCCAGGTCCACCGTGCTCCTTACGGTCCCCACCCGCCGAACACCATGCCGTTTCCCATGATCCCACTCGGTCCCCGCCCTGCCAGTCCTGACATCCCTGCCAGGCGTTCGTGCGGGCCGGGAGCACCGGTCCCCCGCCCCCTCGTGCGGGGGACCGGTGCGGCTTGTGCAGCTCGGCCGTCCGAGCCGCGCCCACGCCGTGCCGTCCCTTGTGAAGGTCAGTCCGGCAATCGTCAGGGGGCGGTGGTGCAGGCGGCACCGTTCAGCGTGAACCGGTCCGGTTCTGCGAAGGTGCCGGTGTACGTCCCCTGGAAGCCGAACGACTGGGTGCCGCCCGCCTGGATGCGGCTGTTGAAGCCGATGTCACGCGCGGTCACCGCGCCGCCGGACGAGGTGAGCGAGGCGTTCCAGGCACTGGTGACGCTCTGGCCGGCGGGCAGGGTGAAGCCGAGGTTCCAGCCGTCGACGGGAGCGGTGCCGGCGTTCTTGACGGTCACCTCCGCGGTGAACCCGCCGGGCCACACGTTGGCGGCGTAGCCGACCTGGCAGCTGCCGGTCGGTCCGCCAGGAGGCTCCTCGCCGCTGCCGCCGTCGTCGTCGCTGATCGTGGAGGAGAAGGAGTTCACCGACAGGCCGGCACCTCCCTGCCAGGGCTCGAAGCCCGCCTGGATGCTCGTCATGTACCAGTTGGGCGCGGCCATGCCACGGCTCACGGTCTGGTCGACGAAGTCCATGACGTCGAAGGACCAACTGGGGATCGCGGTGGGGGCGACGAAGGAGATGACGTCGTTGCCGCCGTTGTTGCCGGTCCACACCTCCCAGGTGCGGCCGCCGACGGTCGCGGAACCGTTCCGGGAGCCGATGGGCTGGATCGGGCCCACGCGGTTGAACCAGATCATGATCTCGGTGCGGTTGACACCGTCGGTCTTGGGCTGGGGGTCGAGCCAGATGTCGAACGAGGCGTTGTAGACCGCGTTGTCGACGTAACCGTAGGAAATGCTGGTGGGTGCGGACCCGATGGTCGCTATCTGCTTGGGCAGCCGGGTGCCGGGCGAGCAGTTGGTGTAGTGGCATCCGTTGAAGACCGACGGGTAGGACTTCGGCGCCCCGTTGGTGGGCACGGAGCCGTCGGCGCGGGTGAGGGTGAAACCCGTGCCGGTGACGTTGACGCACTGGGTGGCGCTGGTCCCCCACCGGTTGTTCTGAACGACGTAGCGGTCCTGGATCGTGGTGCTGCCGTACTGCTCGCAGATCTCGACGTCGGCCTGGGCGGCGGTCCGGGCGTCCCCCTGGGCGGCCGGCGCCGCCGACAGCAGCGTGGCGGGGGCTCCGAGTGTGAGCAGAAGTGCGGTGGCGAAGGCGCGTAAACGGTGTCGCATGGTGTCCCTTCAGCAGGTGCGGGCATACCGTGGGAGCGCTCCCATCGCGCTGGACTGTAGGAGTGTTTCGAACTCCTGACAAGAGACGCCGTTGCGATTGGTGCTGTGCGTTCAAGCCTTGACCCGGGACAGGCCGCCGCCCCGCCGCCCCTTTCCGGGGCCGCCGCCGGCGCACCGCGCCCGTGCCATGATCGGCTCCATGTCTTCCGGATCCGCCCCTGCGACCTGGCCCGTCGCGCTCGCCACCCCACGCCTCGCCCTGCGCCCCGTCGAGCGGGCGGACGTACCGGTGATCACCCGCCTGTGGACGGATCCCGAGGTCCGCCGCCACCTCGGCGGGCCGGTGGACAGCAACGTCGTACGCATCCGCGAGCGGAGGTGCGTCGGCGCGCCCGGCGTCTTCGCGGTGGCGCGGCAGTCGGACGAGGCGGTCGTCGGCCTCGTGTCGGTGACCGCCGGGGCCAGGGACGGCAGGACCGAGGTGTCGTACCAGCTCCTGCCCGAGCACTGGGGCCGCGGTTACGCCCGTGAGGCCGTCGCCGCCGCCGTCTCCTGGGCCCAGGACGGCGTCCCGCCCGGGTCACCCGGTGTGGTCGCGCTGACCCAGGAGGCCAACCACCGGTCGCGGCGGCTGCTCGAGGGGCTGGGCGCCACCCTGGTGGACAGCTTCGTCGAGTGGGACGAGGCGCAGGTGCTGTACGCGTTCCCGTCGGCGCCGGCACGCTAGGCGGCGGCCCGCCGTCACGCGGTCGCCGGCGGGAGCACCGGCACGGGGCGGCCGGCCCGGACGCTCCGGGCCGGCCGCGCCCCGAGGTCATGCCTGGTCGGCGGCGGCGTACAGCGCCGCCACGTCGAGCTTCTTCATGCCGAGCATGGCCTTCATCGCCCGCTGCGCCCGCGCCTGGTCCTCGTCCGCGAGGAGCTCCTCCAGAGCGACCGGGACGACCTGCCAGGACAGACCGTACTTGTCCTTCAGCCAGCCGCACGGGCCCTCCTGGCCGCCCTCGCCCAGCTTCTCCCAGTAGTAGTCGACCTCCTCCTGGTCCGCGCAGTTGATCAGCAGGGAGATCGCCTCGCTGAAGGTGAAGTCCGGGCCGCCGTTGATCGCGGTGTAGTCCTGGCCGTCGAGGGAGAAGTCCACGGTCAGCACGCTCCCGGCCGGCCGCGGACCGGCCTCGCCGTAGTACAAGATGTGCTTGATCTCCGAATTCGGGAAGACGGAGACGTAGAACTCGGCTGCTTCCTTGCCCTGGGTGTCGAACCAGAGATTCGGGGTGATGCGCGGCATGGGGTGCTCCTGACATGGTCCGTGGCGGAAGTTCCGCACTGTCCGTTCCGCACTGTGCCTTCGGTACTGTCTCTTTACCGACCGCCGCGCCGCCCGGAATTCATCGCTCGCGTCCCCGTAGGACCGGGCGGAGGATAGGAGCGATGACAGGACCCGTGACCCTGATCAGTGAGAGCCCGGAGGACCCGTACTCGCACGGTCGAGCCGCCTCCGTGGTGCTGGACCGCCACGGCCTGGTGATCGGCTGGAGCCAACGCGCCCGCACGCTGGTCGGCTGGTCCGCCGAGGAGGTGCTCGGCCGTCCGGCGGTCGAGGTCCTGGTCTACCCCGACGACCACGCGGAGGTCCTGGAAGCCACCGCGGCCTGCGTCCGGCAGCGCGGCTGGTTCGGGACCGTGCCCGTCAGGACCCGCGAGGGCCGCAGGCTCGGCTTCGGGATCCGGGCCCGTCTGGTGATCCGGGCGGAAGGCCGCCGTGAGTGGTACCTCGTGGCCGCGCCGGCCGAGGAGGTCGTGCAGTGGGAGATCGACCGGTCCGTGATGGACGGAATGTTCCGCAGGTCGCCGATCGGTCTGGCCGTGCACGACACGGACCTGAACATCCTGCGGATCAACCGTGCCATCGCACGCATCGGCGGCGTCACCCCCGAGGAGGCGCGCGGTCACCGGATCGGTGACTTCCTCGTCGAGGCGGACGCCCGGATCGTGGACGCGGGGCTGCGGAAGGTGCTGGAGACCGGCACCCCGATGATCTTCACCGAGCAGCCGTGCCGCATGGCGGTGAACCCCGGCAAGGAGCGGTTCGTCTCGGTGTCCGCCTTCCGTGTGGAGGACGCGGCCGGCCGGGTGCTGGGCGTGACGGACCTGGTCGAGGACGTCACCGACCGCCACCGGGCGCGTCGGCGGCTTGCTCTGCTCACCGAGACCGGCGCCAGCGTGGGCACCACCCTGGACGTGGAGACGACCGCGCAGGAGCTCGTCCGGGCGGCGGTTCCCGAACTGGCCGACTGTGTGTCGGTCGACCTTCTCGAATCTGTCAGCCGCGGTGAGGAACCCGTCGCGGACGGAGGCGTCGGGCCGCTGCGCAGGACCGCGTCCCTGACCGTCACCGCGGAGACGGAACGGCTGCTGTTCCGGGTGGGGACGGTCAATACGTTCCCCGAGGACACGCCGCAGGGCAGGTGCCTGTCCACCGGGCTGCCTGTGCTCGAGCCCTCCATCGACGTGTCCGACAACGCCAGGGCTCTCGGGCAGGGTGAGGTGCCGCCGGGCGGCATACATTCGTTGATGGTGGTGCCGCTGAAGGCCCGCGGGCTCGTCCTCGGTTTCGTCAGTCTGTGGCGGTCGCAGCTGCCGGAGCCGTTCGAGGAGGACGACCTCACCCTCGCGAGCGAGCTGGCCGCACGGGCCGCGCTCTCCCTCGACAACGCCCGCCGTTTCACCCAGCAGCACCGTGCCGCGCTGGCGCTGCAACGCCGCCTGCTGCCCCGTGAACTGCCCGTCCATCCGGCCGTCGTCGTCGCCCACCGCTACATGCCGGCGGGCGGCGCCACGGGGGTCGGCGGCGACTGGTTCGACGTCATCCCGCTGTCCGGTGCCAGGGTCGCCCTCGTCGTGGGCGACGTCGTCGGGCACGGCATCAACGCCGCGGCCACCATGGGCCGACTGCGTACGGCCGTGCACACCCTGGCCGACCTCGATCTCGACCCCGACGAGGTGCTCTCCCATCTCGACGACCTGGTGAACAGGCTGGCCGGGGAGCAGGAGCAGGACATCGAGGGCGCGCCGGGCGAGCAGGTGGTCGGCGCGACATGTCTGTACGCCGTCTACGACCCGGTGAGCAGGCGCTGCTCCGTCGCCCGTGCCGGCCATCCGCCGCCGGTGGTGGTGACGCCGGAGGGAGAGGCCGCCGTCGCCGAGCTGCCGGCCGGTCCCCCGCTCGGGCTGGGCGGGCTCCCGTTCGAGTCGGCCGAACTGACGCTGCCGGAGAACAGCGTGCTCGCCCTTTACACGAACGGGCTGGTGGAGGGCGCGTACCAGGACGTGGATGCCGGGCTGGCCGAGTTCTGCGCCGTCATGTCCGGTGCGCGCAGGCCGGTGGAGGAGATGGCGCAGGCGGTGGTCGAGCGGATGCTGCCGGTGCGGCCCACCGACGATGTCGCGCTGCTGCTGGCCCGGACGCTCACCCTGGCGCCGGAGTCGGTGGCCACCTGGGTACTTCCGGCGGAGCCGACGGCGCCCGCCCGCGCCCGCCGGCTCACGGCGGACCAGCTGGCGGCGTGGGGACTCGAGGCCATGGCCTTCGCCACTGAGCTGATCGTCAGCGAGCTGGTCACCAACGCCTACCGCTACGCGGGCGGCGGACCGCTGACGCTGCGCCTCATCCACCATCAGCGGCTGATCTGCGAGGTCTCCGACACGAGCAGCACCTCGCCGCATCTGCGGCGGGCCCGGAGCACCGACGAGGGTGGGCGGGGGCTGCTTCTCGTCGCGCAGCTCACGGCGCGCTGGGGCACCCGGCACTCGCGGGACGGCAAGACTGTCTGGACGGAGCAGAACTTCCCTTCGCTGCCCGGCGGAGCGGACGGCGGCCCGCCCGTGTAGCGGCCCGTACGCCCGGGGGAGAGCGCCGGCGGAGCACGGCCGCCGCTGTGGTCCGGACCAGCTTATTGCCGCGGCGATGGCACCGCGCCAAGCTGCAGGCATGGAACTGGAGTTGCGGCACCTCAGGACGATCCGGGCCATCGCCGACGCCGGCAGTCTCACCAAGGCGGCCACCGCGCTCGGCCTCGCCCAGCCCGCGCTCAGCGCGCAGTTGAGGAGGATCGAGCGTTCCCTCGGCGGGACCCTGTTCGAGCGCGGCCGGACCGGTGTGCGCGCCACGGCTCTCGGTGAACTGGTCCTGGACCGCGCGCGTGTCGTGCTGCCCGCCGTGCGCGAACTCCAGCAGGAGGCCGTGCGGTTCGCGCGGGCCGGAGCTCCCTACGGTCCGCGGACGCCGCTGCGGCTCGGGGGCACCCACGGTCCGCTGCTCGGCGGCCTCGTCGACCGGCTCGCCTCCGCGGACCCCGGTGTCACGGTGGTCACCCACACGTCGTGGTCGGAGCGTGAGATCGCCGCGTCGGCGGCCGAGGGCCGGCTTGACTACGCGCTCATCGGCGCGTGCGGGGAGAGCACACCGCCCGGCTCGGGGAGTCTCGCCTGGACGGAGGTGGCCAGGGACCCGGTGTTCGTGATGCTCTCCACGGACCATCCGCTGGCGGCGCGGCCCGGGATCGAGCTCGCGGAACTGGCCGCGGAGGCATGGACGGACGTGCCGGGCGACGGCTGTTTCGCCGACTGCTTCGCGGCCGCCTGTGTCCGGGCGGGTTTCACACCGGCGTGCGTGTACGAGACGGACACCGCCTCTTGCGTCCATCTGGTCCAGGTGGGGCGGGCCGTGGGCCTGTGCCGGGCCACCTTCCCCGACACGCCCGGCATGGTGACGCGTCCGCTCGTCGGCACGCCCCTCGTCTGGCGCCACCTCCTCGGCTGGCACCCCGAGGCGCCCGCGGCGACGCGTGCGCCCCAAGTCGTCGCACAGGTGCGTGCCGCGCACAGTGACGCGGTGGCCCGCAGTTCCAGTTACGCGCGATGGCTGACGGCCCGGGGCGCGGTCCTCCATAACGCCGTGGAGGGGGCCGACTGGTAGCTGCCGCGCGGAGGTTCTCGTTCCCTACGGTTTCGGCACACCTCCAACGAGACCGAGGGGACTTCCATGCTCCACAGACACGCCAAGGCAGCGTGTGTCGGTGCCGCTGCCGCGGCCGCGCTCGTCCTGACCTCCGTGCAGGGCTCCGCGTCCGCGGAGGCGGCCGGCACGGCACCCGGCGCCGCCGCACGCACCGCGGCGGACACGCTCGCGGTGTCCGCCGCGCAGCCGGAACTGCTCCGCGCCATGCAGCGTGACCTCGGGCTCACCCGTGCCCAGGCCGAGCGGCGACTGGTGAACGAGGCCGAGGCGGGCGCCACCGCCGCCGTTCTCCGGCAGCGGTTGGGGGCCGCGTTCGCCGGCGCCTGGGTCGAGGGGGCCGACTCCGGCACCCTGACCGTGGCCACCACCCGGGCCGCTGACGCGGCCGCCATCAGGGCAGGCGGCGCCGAGGCCCGGGTCGTGACCCACACACTGGCCGAACTCGACCGCACGAAGGCGGCGTTGGACCGGGCCGCCGCACGCGACTCCTCGACCGACGTGCCCGTCTGGTACGTCGACGTCCGGGCCAACGCCGTCGTCATCCGGGCAGTGGAGAAGTCCGCGGCGCGGACCCTGATCGGAGCGAGCGGCGCCGAGCGGGACCGGATACGGGTCGTCCCGACCGAGGAACAGCCCCGCCCGCTCTACGACATCCGCGGCGGCGACGCCTACTACATGGGCGGCGGCGGCCGTTGCTCGGTCGGCTTCGCGATCACCCGGGGCACCACACAGGGCTTCGCCACGGCGGGCCACTGCGGCCGGGCCGGCACCACCACCAGCGGCTACAACCAGGTGGCCCAGGGGACCTTCCAGGCCTCGACGTTCCCCGGCCGGGACACGGCGTGGGTGGCGACGAACAGCAACTGGACCTCGACGCCGTACGTCAAGGGCCAGAGCGGGCAGAACATCCAGGTGACCGGTTCGGTGCAGCAGCCGGTCGGCGCGTCGATCTGCCGCTCCGGCTCCACCACGGGCTGGCACTGCGGCACGATCTCGCAGCACAACACCAGCGTCACCTATCCGGAGGGGACCATCACGGGCGTCACGCGGACGACGGTGTGCGCCGAACCCGGTGACTCCGGTGGCTCGTACATCTCCGGAAGCCAGGCGCAGGGGGTCACCTCCGGCGGTTCGGGCGACTGCCGCAGCGGCGGCACCACGTACCACCAGCCGATCAACCCGCTGCTCCAGGGATACGGGCTGACGCTGAAGACCACCACGGGCCCGGGTGAGCCCGGTGAGCCGGGCGAGCCGGGCGGGACCTGGGCAGCGGGCACCGTCTACCAGGCCGGCGCGCAGGTCACCTACGGCGGCGCGACCTACCGCTGCCTTCAGGGCCATCAGGCCCAGGCCGGCTGGGAACCCCCGAACGTCCCGGCGCTCTGGCAGCGCCTGTGACCGGCTGACCTACCGGCCTCCCGAGGGAGCGCGTGCCGCCGCTGCGGGGCCACGGCACGCGCTCCGCCGGTTTGCGGTGTCCGGGACCCTTGCCGTGCCGTGTCCGGCACGCTTCACTGTCGATCACCCCACAGGAGAGCAACCGTCCCTTGACCCGAAGGGTTTCCCTTGACTGCCCTGCCCGTACGCCTGACCGGCGTCAGCGCCGCCGCCTGCGCCATCGTCCTCGGCGTCGCCCTGCCGTCCTCGGCGATCAACTCGTACAACGCGACACCCGCTCCCGAGCGCACCGAGGTCGGCGCTCTCGTCGCCACCTGGGACGCCGACAACGACCCGGCGACGCCGGACCGGGTCGACTGGGTGTGCTCCGGCACGATGATCGACGCGGACACCTTCCTCACCGCGGCCCACTGCACCACCGACTGGCCGGAGAACGTGCGGTTCTACGTCTCCCTCGACCAGGACGTGCAGGCGGGTCTGGACCGGGCCGCCGCGCAGCACCCCGGCGACCCGGCAGCCGTGGCGGACGCCGTGGCCGTCCAGGGCACCGCCCACAACCACCCCGGCTACCCGGGCCCGGCGGCGGACACCCATGACATCTCGGTCGTCGAGGTGCCGGCCGCGAAGATGCGGGCCCGCTGGTCCTTCACCCCGGCGGCGCTGCCGGAGGCCGGCGCCCTCGACGCGCTCGGGGCGCAGGGGCTGAACGACACCCCGTTCGTCGTCACCGGTTACGGGACGCAGGAGGCCGTGCGCGGGCCGGGCGGCCACACGCACCCGGGCGGCGGCGTCCGGATGAAGGCCCCCGTCACCTTCGACGCGCTCAACAAGTCGTGGGTACGCCTGGCCATGACCGCGCCCCAGGGCAACGGCGGGGCGTGCTACGGCGACTCCGGCGGCCCGAACTTCGCCACGCTGAAGGGCAAGCGGACCCTCGTGTCGACGACCATTACGGGCGACTCGCCCTGCTACGCCACCAATGTGACGTACCGTCTGGACGCCCCCGGCGCAAGGGCGTTCCTCTCCCCGTTCACCAAGCTGCCCTGACGCACTCCTGACGGGCGAGGTCGCGGACGGCGGTCACCAGTCGCCGTCCGCGACCGGCTTTCCCGGTGCGGGGGCGTCGCCGAGGGGCACGATCTGTCCCGGGGCCGGCGGCTGCCAGGGGTCGTGGTCGTCACCGAGCCAGTCGCCGACCGGCTGCACCCCGCTCAGGGCGTCCGCCGGCGCGAGGTCGGCCGCGCTCTCGTCGTAGTACTCGTACCAGGGCAGTCCCGCACGCGTGTAGGCCGCGCGGTCGACGGGGGACGGTGGCGGCTCCTCGCCGGTGATGCGGCGCCACTCCGGCGGGGTCACCAGGTGGACGAACACCCGGCCGGAGGGCTCGGCCGCCCAGTCGGCGAGACGCCGGTCGTCGCGGTAGACCTCCTGCCGCATGGAGCCGCCCACACCGAGGCCCATCGCGGCGGAGCGGGCCCGGGGCGGACCGCCGGGAGCGGCGGGCGCGGCGTGCGGGGCCCCTCCGAAGGCGGGAGCCGCGGGCGGAGGCAGCGCCCCGTAGGCGGGAGCGCCGCCGGGCGACGCGGCCGCCGGATACGCCGGAGTGGCGCGTGCGGCCCGTTCCGCGCGGACCCGCTCCTCCTCGCGCCAGGCCGCCAGTGCCGCGTCGGACAGACCGAACGCCTGGAGCTGCACACCGCCCCAGGTCTCCTCGCCGGTGACCTGCCCCTCCACCGTGGCTCCCAGGCCGAGCGGGACGGCGACGAACTGGCGCACCGTGCCCTTGCCCGAGTTGATGCCGTCCAGCCACGGCTGGCGGGGCAGCACCACGTAGTTCTGCGGCTTGCGTGTCAGTGTGCCGCGCCACGGCTTGCCGGAGACGGCGCACACCTTGCCGACGCCGACCTGGAGGGCGGCGGGCTCGCTGCTGCCCGCGAAGCTGAGCCACATCGCCTCGCGGAGATGGACCGGCAGCATCACGCCGCCCCGCTCGCGCATCTGGGGCGGCACGGTGCCGATGTGGTCCTCGACCCGCCGTACGGGGAACTCACCGAGCCCGGGCGGCAGTCGGTGCGTCCCCGATTCGGGCAGGCGGAGCGTCCTGATGAACCGGACCCTTACTCCCCCGCCCAGCAGCAGACTGTTTCCGTCGACGCGTACGGCGCTCGCGGCCACGGTGGACTCCCCTCTTCCCGGCGTGTGCTCTGCGGGTAACACGAGCCGCGGCCCGCGCTGGTTCCACCACGGGCAGCAGGGGCGGGAATCGGTCAGGCAAGGGGCACGATGTCCTGCTCGGCCCAGACGACCTTGCCCTCCGATGTCCGGCAGGAACCCCAGCGCCGGCAGAGCATGTTGATGAGCTGCAGCCCGCGGCCGCCTTCGTCGTTGAGCGTCGCGTGCTGGATGAGCGGCAGGTCGGGGCCGGTGTCGGACACCTCGACGACGAGCCTTTCGTGGCGCATGAGACGCAGTTGTCCCGGTCCGCCGCCGTAGCGCAGTGCGTTGCCGACCAGTTCGCTGACCACGAGTTCGGTGGTGTCGGCGAGGCCGTCGAGATCCCATCCGGCCAGTTGCTCCACCACGAGCCGGCGGGCGGCGGACGCGGCGGTGGCATCGGCGGGCAGCGGCCAGACGGCCACGTTCTCGCCGGCGCGGGCGTCGTGCGCCGTGGCGACCAGCATGACCGCTTCGTCGAAGCGTTTGTCCGGTCCCCGGTCGCCGGCCAGCAGCCCGCAGGACTCGAGTACGGCCGGAGCGGCGCTCGACGCGGCCTTGCGCAGCCGTGCGAGCTGCACGTCGATGTCGGTCGCGCGGCTCTTGATCAGGCCGTCGGTGTACATCAGCAGCCGGCTCGCTGCGGGCAGGGTGACCTTCACGGGGTCGTAGGGGATGACACCGGCGCCCAGCGGGGCTCCCACCGGTACGTCGACGTAATCGGCGTCGCCCGCCGCGTCGACGAGCAGGGGCGGCGGGTGGCCGGCCGTGGCGATGGTGCACACCGCGGTGGCGGGGTCGTACACCGCGCACAGGCAGGTGGCGACCTGGTCGTCCTCGAGGTCACGGGCGGCGAGGTCCATCCGGGCGAGGACCCGCTCCGGGACGATGTCCAGGGCGAGGAGGGTGCGGGCGATGGCGCGCAGCCGGCCCATGGTGGCCACGGCGGCGAGCCCGTGTCCCATGACGTCGCCGACGACGAGGGCGGTCCGGCCGCCGGGCAGCGCCATCACGTCGTACCAGTCGCCGCCGACGCCGCTCGCGTCGGCGGTCGGGGCGTAGTCGGCGCACACGTCGAGCCCGGGCGTCTGCGGGGTGGTGCGGGGCAGGAGGTTGCGCTGAAGGCTGACGACGTGTTCCCGCTCCCGCTTGTACAGGCGGGCGTTGTCGACGAAGACGGCGGCCCTGGAGGCCAGTTGCAGGGCGAGCGCGAGATCCGTGCGGGAGAACGGCGGCCTGCGGCCCGCCCGTACGAAGTCGGCGACACCCAGCAGCACCCCGCGGGCGATCAACGGAACCACCATGTAGCTGTGCACCCCGGCGGCGCGCATCTTCTCGGCGGCCCGTGCGGTGGGCGCCACCCGCGCGAAGTCGTCCCGGGCGAGCCGGCTCATGAGCATCGGCTGCCGGCGCATCAGGGCACTGACCGCGACCGTGTCCTTGTTGACCGAGGTCAGTTCGCCGACGGGGTCGGGCTCGAGCTCCATGAGCTCGGGAACGGCGGCGACGGCGATGGCCCGCATGACGGGCCGCTCCCCGGCGCTGCCGGCCTGGACGTGCTCGCCGCGCAGCGCGGACTCCAGCAGGTCGATGGCGGCGCCGTCGGCGAGGCGGGGCACGACGAAGTCGGCGAGTTCCTGCGCTGTCCGTTCCAGCTCGAGCGTGGTGCCGATCTCGGTACTGGCGTGACTGAGCCATTCGAGGCGGTTGTGCATGGTGAACCGCTCAGCAAGACCGGCCGCCCGGCGGCGCAGCGCCGGTCCTCCGGTCCGCCGCCCCCATCCCGGATGTCTCACCGCACCGCCTTCCCTGCCCTCACTGGATCAAGTATGGGGTGGGTGGCTCCTGTGCGCCCCCGGACTTGCGGTGCCCGATCCGGACCCGGGGGCCGAGGTGCCCGCGGGCAGCCGGACGGACCGGACAGAGCGGGCGGGTTCACGGGCGGCGGGCCGCTGATCCCCGCAGCGCGGAGGGGCTGGTGCCGAACCAGCGGGCCACGGCACGGCGCAGGGTCCGGGCGTCGCTGAAGCCGAGCATGGCCGCGATCCGGTGCAGCGGGAGGTCGCTGGTCGTCATCAGTTCCTCCGCCCGTACGAGCCGGACGGAGTCGACGAGCGCCTCGTAGCTGGTGCCGTCCTCCGCCAGTCTTCTGCGCAGCGTCCGCTCGCTCATGCCGCGTGCCAGGGCCTGCTGGGCGAGAGGGGGGACGTGCGGCAGGCCGCGGGCGACGGACACCTCCAGTCCCTGCACCAGGTCCTGCCGCTGCCGGCGGCGCGTGCGTGCCGCGTCGAGGAGCTCGACGACCTGGGCCAGGGTGTACGCGTCGGCGCCGGGCAGCGGGCTGTTCAGACACGCCGCCCCGAAGACGATCCGGTCGTCGGCCGCGCCGAAGGTGACGGGGCAGCGGAAGTACCGTTCGTACTCGTCGCCGTACGGCGGGCGGGCATGCCGTACGGCGAGGGAGTGCGGCGCGAACTCCTCGTGCCAGGCGTCCCTGATCAGGGCGGTGATGCTGCCGAACGCCTCTTCGAGGAGGAAGGCCCGCAGGCCGGAGTCGGCGTACCGGGCGGTCGCGAGGATGGCGGCGCCGTCCGGCACTGGTTCCATGCGGTAGTCGAGCATGGATCCGGTGACTCCGTGGTGGCGGACGCCGAGCCGCAGGGCGTCGTGGAGGGTCGGGCTCGCCTGGAGCCCGAGGCCGACCAGTCCCCACGCGGTCACCCTTTGGCGTCGGCCGACGGCGAGGCCGAGCGCGGGATCGCCGAGGTCCCGCATCGCCTCCCTGATCACGGAGCTGCCCTGACGGTAGGACACCCGCTGGCCGACCGCGCTGAGGGCGGCCTCGCTCAGGCCCGCACGGCGCAGGGAAGGGCCGAGGTCGTGCCCTCGTTCCGCCGCCACGAGGGTGAGGTAGCGCAGCAGATGGGGCGTGATGGTGGCGGACCCGTACCGCGGGTCCGCCAGTCGTGCGGTGAGCGGAGCGCCGGACGGCCGGCGGGTGTGCTCGGCGGGTACCGGTTCGTGCGACGGCATCGGCTCACCTCCGGGCCGCCACTGTAGGGATTCCGGCCGCGGGAGGACAGGCCCGGTGGCCGCTGAAGTCCCGTTACTGGCCGGTTGGGTCCTCTCCCCCGGCCGCCCACCGCCCTTACCGTCGGTCACACCTGTCACCGACGGCACCGGTTCCGGTATCTGGCACGAGGGAGAAGGCATGCGGTTCCCCACAACCAGCCCAAAGGCGCTCTCTCTGCTGCTCGCGGGGTCGCTCGGCGCCCTGGCCCTGGCGGCCGTTCCGGGAGCGGCACCGGCCGGCGCGGCCCAGGCGTCCGGCACGGCGGCGCCGGAGCCCACGACGTACCTGGTCGGCCGGGGCATCTCCGATGTCACCGGAGAGGCCGCAGAGGTGGGCATGATGGGCTACTCGAGCTTCGAGCAGAAGGCGTCGGGCATCCATCAGCGGCAGCGCTCCCGGGCGTTCGTGGTCGCCGACCGGACCAGCGGGAAGCGGGTCGTCTACGTCAATGCCGATCTGGCCATGATCTTCCAGTCCGTGCAGCAGGGGGTCGTCGCCGGACTGAAAGCGCGCTACGGCTCGCTCTACGGCGAAGAGAACGTGCTGCTGTCCGCGACCCACACGCACGCCGGATCGGGCGGCCACTCGCACCACCTCGCGTACAACCTGGCCTCTCTCGGCTTCCAGAAGGACACCTACCGGGCGATCGTCGACGGGATCGTCGAATCGGTGGCCGAGGCCCATGAGGACCTCGCACCGGGCACCATCACGCTCGGCAGGGGCGAGTTGACCGACGCGAGCGTCAACCGGTCGAGGACGGCCTTCGAGAAGAATCCGGCGGGCGACAAGGCGGCGTTCCCCGGCGCGATCGACCCGGCGATGACCGTGCTGCGCTTCCGCCAGGGCGACCGCGACATCGGCGCCATCAGCTGGTTCGCCACCCACAACACCTCGCTCACCAACAAGAACACACTGCTCAGCCCGGACAACAAGGGCTACGCGGCGTACGAGTGGGAGCACGACGACCAGGGTGTGCGCTACCTGGAGAACAAGGAGGGCTTCGTCGCGGCGTTCCCCAACACCAACGCCGGTGACATGTCGCCCAACCTGAACCTGAAGCCGGGCTCGGGCCCGACAGAGGACGAGTTCGAGAACACCCGGATCATCGGCGACCGGCAGTTCCGCAAGGCGCAGGAGATCTACGACGCCGCCGCCGTCCCGCTCAGCGGCGGTGTCGACTCCCGGATGCGGTTCGTGAACATGGAGCAGGTGACCGTCGACGGGAAGTACACCCCCGACGGCAAGGAACACCGCACCTGTCCGGCCGTGGTGGGCGCCTCGACGCTCGCGGGCAGCGTGGAGGACGGGCCCGCGATCCCCGGCTTCACGGAGGGCATGAACAGCCCGGTGGCGAAGCTGCTGGAGCCCTTCGACATCGACCCGCCCGAGTGGCTGGTGAGCTGCCAGTACCCGAAGGCGAACCTGGTGCCCACCGGCCTGGTCAACGCGGTGACGCCGACGACGCCCACGGTCCTTCCGGTGCAGATCGTCAAGATCGGCCAGTTCTACCTGGTGGCCGGCCCGGCCGAGTACACGATCGTCTCCGGTCTGCGCATCCGCCGTACGGTCGCCCAGGAGCTGGGCGTACCGCTGGAGAACGTGCTGATGCAGGGCTACGCGAACGCCTACAGCCAGTACGTGACCACGCCGGAGGAGTACGACCTCCAGCAGTACGAGGGCGGTTCGACGCTCTACGGCAGGTACACGCTGCCCGCCTACCAGCAGGAGTTCGCCTCGCTCGCGGCCTCGCTGAGGGACGGCACCACCGTCGGCCGCGGCCCCGCGCCGGCCGACCATTCGGACCGTCAGACGTCGTTGCAGACCGGCGTGGTGATGGACAACCCGCCGGCGGGCAGGAAGTTCGGCGACGTGCTGGCCGAGCCGGCCGAGTCGTACGGGCAGGGGGCCACCGTCACCGCCGAGTTCGTGACCGGCCACCCGAAGAACAACCTGCGCCGTGGCGGCACGTTCCTCGAGGTGCAGCGGCTGGTGGACGGCCGGTGGGTCCGCCGGCTGGACGACGGCGACTGGGACACCACGTACCGCTGGGTGCGGCTGAACGGCGTGACCGGCACGTCCAAGGCGGTCGTCACCTGGAAGGTGGCCCCGGGGACGCCGGAAGGGACGTACCGCATCGTGCACTTCGGTGACTCCAGGAGCCTGTTCGGCACGATCACCGGTTTCAGCGGTGCCACCCGGTCCTTCACGGTCGGCTGAACCGCGCCCCACGGGCGCGCCCCCGCGGCACGATCGCCGGGGCGCGCCGCGGGTTCGGGCCTGGTACGCCCGGCCGTATCCGGAATGTGATGCTCAAGTTCAGCTCAGATGTAATGACACTCGGACCATCGACTCCTTACTCTCCTCGCAAAATCGAGTGAAGGATGTCGCACCATGAAGGCCTACAAGTCCGCCGCCGCGGCGATCACCGTGCTCGCGGTCGCACTCACCGCAACCGCGTGCGGCGGCGACTCCGGGAGCGCCGGTGACGGTCCCACCCGGCAGGCGAAAGCCGAGGACCTGCCCAAGCTGCCCACCTACAAGGTCGCCACGGGTGTCGACATCGACTCGCCGACGCTGGAGAAGGCGCAGAAGGCCGGAAAGCTCGTCATCGGCGCCAAGAACGACCAGCCCTTCCTCGGTTTCGAGGACGAGAAGGGCAACCGGTCCGGCTTCGACATCGAGATCGCCAAGATGATCGCCGCGGACCTCGGCTTCTCCGCCGACATGATCGAGTTCAAGACGGTGGACACCGGCGTCCGCGAGGCGGCGATCTCGAACGGAGAGGTCGATCTGTACGTCGGGACGTACACGATGAACGAGGAGCGGAAGAAGAAGGTCGCCTTCGCCGGCCCTTACTACATGGCGGGCGCCGACCTCCTGATCCGCGAGAACGACCGGACGATCGCGGGACCCTTCTCGCTGGAGGGCAAGACGGTCTGCTCGGCCAAGGGCTCGACCGCGCTCCGTGAGATCAAGAAGCCGGAGTACAACACCCGGACGGTCGAGACGCCCAAGTACACCGAGTGCGTCAAGCAGTTGCTCGAGGGCAAGGTCGACGCCGTCACCACCGACGACGCCATCCTCAAGGGCTACGCCGCCCAGCACGCGGGCAAGTTGAAGGTCGTCGGCCAGCCGTTCACGGAGGAGCCGTACGGCATCGGCATGGCCAAGGGCGACGAGGCCCTGCGCGACGCCGTCTCCGACGCGCTCCAGGCGCACGACGAGAACGGCGACTACAAGCTGGCGTACGACGCGACTCTCGGCCTGTCGGGCTCCCACTACGTGGGACCGCCGATGGTCCAGCGCGACTGACCACGCACACGGCGAACGGCCGCGGCGGGCGGTGCCGAAGGGCGCCGCCCGCCGCGGCCTTTCATGTCCCGCCTCGCAGCGGCGGCTCACGTCACGCCTCGCAGCGGCCGTGCATGTCCTCGATCACGTCACGGCCCTGATCCGCGGCGTGTTCGCCTCTCACGCCTCGCCGCTCGCCGCCCGTCATGCCTCCCCGAGGTCCGAGCTGATCCAGCGCTGCGGGCGCATCCGGATGACCAATTGCTCGCCGTGCTCCTTCCAGGCGAAGTCGACATAGGCGTCGACCTTCGCGGGGTCGAGATAGCGGGCCGAGATCTCCACCAGCTGCTCCTTGGTGGCCGGGACGCTCTCGACCACCGGGCCCTCGACCGAGACGTAGCGGACCGTCGGCTCGACGCGGTCGACCATGAGGGTGAAGCGGCCGGCGGCCTCGATCGCCTTCGCCTTTCGGGAGTCGCGGGCGGTCATGACCCAGATGTCGCCGCCCGGTTCGTACTGGTACCAGATCGGCACCGTCAGGGGCGCCCTGCCGTCCTCCCCCGCGTCGACCGCCAGCGCGGCGACGAGCGGCTCTGCCAGGAACTTCTCTCGGTCCTCACGGCTGAGTGCCACGGGTGACTCCTTTATGCGTCCACGGTCGGCCGCCGTCCGGGCCGTGCCCGGCCGGCATGTCCTTCACTTCAACTGCGCTGCGGCGCTGCCGTGTTCCCGGGTACGCGCCCTCGCGTGTTTCCGTGCGGACGCAGGCCGCCCCGGCCGGGCACGAGTGCCGGCCGGGGCGGATGCGCGGGTGGCGGACGGTTCGCCCGCCGCCGTGTCAGCCCAGGATCGCCAGAGCCTGGTTGAAGGTCTTCGACGGACGCATGACCGCCGCGGCCTTCTCCGCATCGGGACGGTAGTAACCGCCGATGTCGGCCGGCGAGCCCTGCACCGCGATCAGCTCGTCGACGATGGTCCGCTCCTGCTCACCGAGCGTCTTCGCCAGACCCGCGAATGCCTCCGCGAGCTGCGCGTCGTCGGTCTGCCGGGCCAGCTCCTGGGCCCAGTACAGGGCCAGGTAGAAGTGGCTGCCGCGGTTGTCGATGCCGCCGAGCCTGCGGCTAGGCGACTTGTCCTCGTTGAGGAACGTGCCGGTGGCGCGGTCGAGCGTGTCGGCGAGGACCTTGGCGCGGGCGTTGCCCGTCGTCGTCGCGAGGTGCTCGAAGCTCACGGCCAGCGCGAGGAACTCCCCGAGGCTGTCCCAGCGCAGGTAGTTCTCCTTGACGAGCTGCTGGACGTGCTTCGGGGCGGAGCCGCCGGCGCCCGTCTCGAACAGTCCGCCGCCGTTCATCAGCGGGACGACCGAGAGCATCTTGGCGCTGGTGCCGAGCTCCAGGATCGGGAACAGGTCGGTCAGGTAGTCACGCAGCACGTTGCCGGTGACGGAGATCGTGTCCTCGCCGCGGCGGATGCGCTCCAGGGAGAACGCGGTCGCCTCCACCGGCGACATGATCTCGATCTGAAGGCCCTCGGTGTCGTGCTCGGCCAGGTACGTCCGGACCTTCTCGATCAGCCGGGCGTCGTGCGCGCGGCTCTCGTCGAGCCAGAACACGGCCGGGACGCCGGTCGCGCGGGCGCGGGTGACGGCGAGCTTCACCCAGTCCTTGATGGGCGCGTCCTTGGTCTGGCACATCCGGAAGATGTCGCCGGCGCTGACGACCTGCTCCAGCACGGCGTTGCCGGCGGCGTCGACGACCCGCACCGTGCCGGTGACCGGGATCTCGAACGTCTTGTCGTGGCTGCCGTACTCCTCGGCCTTCTGCGCCATCAGACCGACGTTCGGAACCGAGCCCATGGTGGACGGGTCGAAGGCGCCGTTGGCACGGCAGTCGTCGATGACGACCTGGTAGACACCCGCGTAGCTGCTGTCCGGCAGGACGGCGACGGTGTCCGCCTCCTGGCCGTCCGGGCCCCACATGTGTCCGGAGGTGCGGATCATCGCCGGCATGGAGGCGTCGACGATGACGTCGCTCGGTACGTGCAGGTTGGTGATGCCGCGGTCGGAGTCGACCATGGCGAGGGCCGGGCCCTCGTTCAGCTCGGCGTCGAAGGACGCCTTGATCTCGGCGCCGTCGGCGAGCGACTCGAGGCCCTTGTAGATGCCGCCGAGGCCGTCGTTCGGTGTGAGGCCGGCCTTGGCGAGGGACTCGCCGTACCGGGCGAACGTCTTCGGGAAGAAGGCGCGGACCACGTGGCCGAAGATGATCGGGTCGGAGACCTTCATCATCGTGGCCTTCAGGTGCACGGAGAACAGCACACCCTCGGCCTTGGCGCGGGCGACCTGCTCGGTGAGGAACTCGCGCAGGGCGGCGACGCGCATCACGGAGGCGTCGACGACCTCGCCGGGGAGAACGGGCACCGACTCGCGCAGCACGGTGGTGGAGCCGTCGTCACCCTTGAGCTCGATGCGCAGCGAACCGGCGTCGCCGATCACCACGGACTTCTCGGTGGAGCGGAAGTCGTCGGCGGACATCGTGGCGACGTTCGTCTTCGACTCGGGGGTCCAGGCGCCCATGCGGTGCGGGTGCGCCTTGGCGTAGTTCTTCACCGACGCCGGGGCACGGCGGTCGGAGTTGCCCTCACGCAGGACCGGGTTGACGGCGCTGCCCTTGACCTTGTCGTAACGGGCGCGGATGTCGCGCTCCTCGTCGGTCTTCGGGTCGTCCGGGTAGTCCGGCAGCGCGTAGCCCTGCTCCTGGAGCTCGGCGACGGCAGCCTTCAGCTGCGGGATCGAGGCCGAGATGTTCGGCAGCTTGATGATGTTCGCCTCGGGCGTCTTGGCCAGGGCCCCGAGCTCCGCGAGCGCGTCGTCGATGCGCTGTCCCTCGGCGAGGTACTCGGGGAACTGCGAGATGATCCGTCCCGAGAGCGAGATGTCACGGGTCTCCACGGTGACACCGGCCGTCGATGCGTACGCCTGGATCACAGGCAGGAACGAGTACGTCGCCAGGGCGGGCGCCTCGTCAGTGTGCGTGTAAATGATGGTCGAGTCAGTCACCGGGTGCTCCGCTCTCCACGTCTGCAACATTGCTCGACATCAAGATATCCCGTGATCGCCCGCCACTCGACAGGGCCCTGCCGTGCGAGCCGCCCGACGGCCGGTACGGGCGTCAGGGGGCGGTGGCGCACGTCACCGGCGGGCTGGATCGTGGGCCCGCCGGCGCTCGGCCGAGCTAGCGGCCGGCCAGCACGTCGCTGAAGTCCATGACCCGGCCCATCTCCCGCAGGGTCTCCTCGGCGGTCCGCCGGGCCTCCGCGGGAACGTCGCCGCGCTCCTCCACCAGGTCCGCGTAGATCGGTGCCTCGGTACGGTCTGCGGAACTCATCTCGAACAGGGTCCTTTCCCAGGGGTCGCCTCGTGCCGCGCCGACCGCGGCCGAGAGCAGTGACCGAGTGTAGGAGGTGGGGGCGGCGGCCCTGTCGGCGGCCCTTCCTCGCGTCCCGGCCCCCTCCGGGACGCCGGCGCACGGCTGCCGTACCGGGCAGGGGTGTGCGGCCCAGCAGAGTTCGAGAGACGCCGAGGCGCGAGGCGCGTCAGGGTTCGATGAGGCCGGCCCTGATCGCGTAGCGGGTCAGGTCGAGGCGGTCCCGCAGGCCCAGCTTGCGCAGCAGGTTCGCGCGATGGCGCTGAACGGTCTTGACACTGATGAACAGGGTCTCCGCGATGTCCTTGGAGGACTGGCCCTCCGCGACGAGTTTGAGGACCTCCTCCTCGCGAGCGGTGAGGATCTGGTCGGGCGTCTCGTAGCCCTGCCGGGCCCGGTCCAGGTAATTGCGGATGAGAGCGGTGACCGCGCCCGGGTACAGGAACGGCTCCCCGCGCATCGCGGCCCGGCACGCCGCCAGCAGGTCCCGGTCCGCGACGGACTTCAGGACGTATCCGCAGGCCCCGGCCTTGAGCGCCTGGAAGAAGTACTGCTCGTTGTCGTACATCGTCAGCATGAGGATGCGCAGTCCGGGCTGGAGCGCGGCGAGTTCACGGGCCGCCTGCAGGCCGGTCATGCGGGGCATGGCGATGTCGAGGACGGCCAGGTCGACGGTGTGGCTGCGGGCCATGGCGATCGCCTCCGCGCCGTCGCCGGCCTCCGCGACGACCCGCAGGCCTGGCTCACCGTCGAGGATCAGCCGCACGCCGCGCCGCACCAGGGCATGGTCGTCGGCGAGCAGGATGCGGATCTCGTCGGGCTCGGGCACGGCTACGTCACCTCCTTCCCGGCGCGTTCCGTGCCGGCGGACTCCGCGGGGACGGGCGCGGAGCCGTCGGGCACGGAGAGGGACACCAGGGTGCCGCCCGCGCCGCCCGGTGCGATCTCGAGGGTGGCGCCGATCAGCAGGGCCCGTTCCCGCATGCCGCGGATCCCCGCGCCCTCGCGGGCGAGGCCGGTGCCGCGGCCGTCGTCGGCGATGCTCAGCACGACCGCGCCGGGTGTGCGGCGCACGGCGAGCCGGACGTGCTCCGCCTCCGCGTGACGCGCGATGTTGGTCAGGCCTTCCTGGGCGACGCGGTACAGCACCAGTTCCGTCTCCCGTGCGAGCGCGGGTAGTCCGGGGTCGAAGTCGTGCTCGATGCGCAGTCCGGTGTGGGTGGCGAAGTCGGCGCTCAGCGCGGTGAGCGCGCTGACCAGGCCGAGGTCCTCCAGCACACCCGGCCGCAGTCGGCGGGCCAGCCTGCGCACCTCGTCGAGGCTTTCGCGGGTGGTCTCCTGCGCCTGCCGCACCTCGGCCCGCAGGGGCTCCGGGGACCGGTCGGCGACACGTTTCAGCGCGAGCAGCACCGCGGTCATGCTCTGGCCCACCTCGTCGTGGAGTTCCTGCGCGATGCGGCGTCGTTCGGCCTCCTGCGCCGACAGGGCGCGGGCGCTGCTGGTGGCGCGTTCGGTCTCCAGCCGCTCCAGCATGTCGTTGAAGGTGCTGATCAGTTCGGCGACGCCGCCCCGCCCGGGCGGCCCCGGCAGCCGATGGCCCGGCCGGAGCAGGTCGACGGTGGTCATGAGCCGGGTGAGCCGCTCCAGCGGAGCCAGTCCGATGCGCAGCAGGGCAGCGTTGGCGACCAGCATCACACCCAGGCCGCCCACCAGGATGACGGCCTCGGTGAGCAGCACCGGGACCGATACGGTCACCGGCGCCCACAGCAGCAGCGCCGTCGCCAGGCCGAGGACCAGCGCGTTGAGGGCGAAAATCCGCCAGAACAGCGACACGGCGTACCGAACCTCCACAGTCTTCGCGGTGTGCCATCCACTATGGGTCACCGCCGGGCCCGGCCCGCACTCGGGTCGGCTCAGCCTGCCGCGCCACGGGAGCGTGTGTCGACCGGCAGCGGCAGCCATCCGCGCCGGTCACCGGGCCGCGCGACCCCGCACGGCATGCACTGCCGGACCCCCGGTAAATGGGTGCTGGGACCGATGGTGCGGGCTCCGCGCACCGGTGATGGTTGCAGCATGAACCCTTCGCCCTCCCGCCGACCGGCGGGAGCACGGGTTCCGCCGACGGGGACACCGGGTACGCGAGCACACCGCGACGGGACTCCACGGCGTTCGACTCCCCTGGAAGGACTTCTCTCATGTCGCTCGACGCGGCCCGCTCCGATTCCCTTCCCGAACGTCTCACCGCCCACGAGGTCGGTCAGCGTCTCCAGCACGAGCGCAACTCCCGCCTCACGCAGCTGGAGGCGATCGAGCAGGAGGGGAACGACGCGCCGCGCGAGCTGATGATCGCGCAGAAGACGTCCATCCAGCGGGTGCTGACCGAGATCGACGCGGCCTTCGCCCGGCTCGAGGCCGGCGGATACGGGCTCTGCCAGGAGTGCAGGCGGCCGATCCCCGTGGAGCGGCTGGAGATCCTGCCCTACGCCCGCTGCTGCGTCGGCTGCCAGCGCCGGGCGTCGTGACGGGCGCGCTCCCGGTCCTGTCCTTCGTGCACCTGGAGGGGTGACTTCGTGAACCACCGGATCGCCGACGCCGGCGCCGCGCCGCTCTCCGCCGACGACCTCGCGGCGCTGCGCGCCAGCCTGAAGGAGCAACGTGCTTTCCGTCTGGAGCAGTTGGAGCGGTTCACCCGACCGTCGCGGGCCGGAGACGCGCTCCGCCGGCGGTCGGCCTCTCAGCTCGAGGTCCAGGTGAAGCTCAGCGCGTCCGCACGCATGGTCCTGTCCGACGTGGAGGCCGCGCTGGAACGCATGGACCAGGGCCGGTACGGCGTGTGCCATGTGTGTTCGCGTCCCATTTCCCTGGATCGCCTCACCGTCGTGCCGCAGGCCCGCTACTGCGGGCGCTGCCCGCGGGGCGGGGAGGCGGGACGGTGACCGGCTTCGGTGTCCGGCCCGGCGGGCACCGTCGAACGGCTCGGCCGGTGTGCCGGGTCTGCCCGCGCTTCGCCATCGACATCGGCAGTTCCCGCACCCGGGCCTGGTCCCCGGGCCGCGGTGTCATCCTCGACGTCCCCACGGTGACGTTCCCGGGCGCCGACGGCGTGTACCCCGTCCGGCGCGGTGACATCGTCGACACCGAGGGCACCGCCCGGATGCTCGAGCGTCTGTTCCGGCGCCGTGTGTCCGCACTCAGCCGCCCGCTGATCGTCGTCACCACCCCCGTGCTCGGCGGGCCCCGCTTCCGCAGCGCGGCTCTCACCGCGCTCGAGGTGCTGCGTCCCCGTAGGGTCCTGACCGTCCCCACCGCGAAGGCCATCGCCCTGGGAGCGGGCGCGGACCTGGGCCGGCCGCTGCTCGTCGCGGACATCGGCGCGCATGTCACCGAGGTCGCGCTGCTCTGCGACGGCGAGGTGACGGACGCCTACCGGACGGCGCTGGGCACCGGCGACATCGGCGGCTCCGTGACCTTCCGCGACATCACCGGGGCGGTCGTCGCCATGGTCACCGACATGCTGCGGCTCGACGAGTCCGAGCAGACCCTGGACGCCCTGGGGCGGGGCCTGCTCCTGGCGGGCGGCGGCGCGCTGCGGCCGGAGTTCACGTACGACCTCACCCGGAAGTTGCGGGTCCCCGTCCAGCCGGTTCCCGCACCGCACACGGCGGCGCTGCGGGGGGCCTCGCACGTCCTGGAGTCTGCCCACCGCCATCCGGCGACCCACGCGGAGGAACAGGTACCGGAGCGGGGGACGACATGACCGCCCCGGAACCGCGGGCGCAGCCGCCCCCCGTGCGGACGCGCGCAGGGCTGTGGCGGTGGCGGCGCAGCCCTCTGCGTCGCCGCTCCGACGTGCTGCAGGCGTGGACCGGGCTGGTGCTGGCTCTGGCGGTGCCCGCGGCGGCCCCCACGGTGACGGTGATCGTGCACAACTCCGTGCACGGTTCGCTGCGGGCGGACGCCGCGGCCGACGCCCGCTCGCGGGCTCCCGTCGACGCCGTGCTGGTGCGGGACGCTCCCCGCCATCCGGAACCCGGCTCCGAGGAGGCCCGGCACACGCTGTACCCGGCCGAGGTCCGCTACTTCGGCCCCGACGGGCGGCCGCGCACGGGTGAGGCCGAGGTCCGGCCCGGTCTGTCCGCCGGCAGCACCGTCCGCGTCTGGCGCGACGCCGAGGGGCGGCTGACCGATCCGCCCATGACGGCGGGTGAGATCCGCAGCCGTGCTCTGGGGTGGGCGGCCACGGCGGGCGTGGCGGTCGCCCTCACGGGAGCGGGCGCCTACGGCGTGGCGGCGATGGCGCTGGACAGACGGCGCGACGCCGGATGGGAGAGGGCCTGGGCCGACACCGCTCCCCGCTGGACGGCATCGGCGTGAGGATGCGGAACGGGGGCGCCCGGAAGGATCGTCCCGCTCTGCGACGGGGCGCGCGGCGTGGTCGGGAGCTGCTCGTCGGGGCCCGCGGCGAAGGCCCTGCCCGGGTGAGCGGCGGTGGAACGGGTCCGGTCCGGTGCGGTGGGACGTCGGGCGCGGCGCGGACCTCACCTGTGCGGGCTCTTGTCGCGGCAGCCGGGAGCCGCGGGCCGCCGCCGGTGGGGCGGACGCGATCGGGTGATCTTCCCGGCAGCCCGTGTCTCCCGTGGGACCAGGGGTTACGCGTGGCGACATGAACGTAACGACTCATGCTCTTCGCCTCCGGGCCGCACTCCCCGCATGTCTCATCGCCTGCTCGGCCCTGCTTCTCACCGCCTGTGGCAGCGAGAAGGGGAGCGAGGTGAGTGCGCCGGCCGCCGCACCGAGCCCCACGGGCACGGGCAGCCCCACGAGTACGGCGAGCCCGACCGGCTCCCCCAGCCCCACGGGCACCGCCACCCGCCTCACCGACGACCAGGCCGAGCGCCGCGCTCTGGTCCCGGCCGCCAAGGTCACCTGGGACAAGGCTGCCGACACGGCCGTCGGCGAGGTGTCGGGCAGCAAACTGGTCGAGATCGAGCTGACCCGCGCGGAGGCCGGGAGCACCGCCAGTCCCGCGCCGAGCCCCGGCGGCCCCGAGTGGGCCGCCGAGGTGGCCACCCAGGACGGCACCCGCCACACCATCCACATCGACGCCGACTCCGGCCGGGTGCTCCGCTCGCAGCCCGACCGCGAGCAGGACGCCGACGACAAGCGTGAGACCGCCGACCTGCTCGGCAAGGCGAAGGAGACTGCCGAGCAGGCGGTGAAGACGGCGACCGGGCGGAAGAAGGGCACTGTCACCGTCGTACAGCTGGACAGCGACGACGCCGGCAAGGTGATCTGGTCGGTCGACGTCGTCACCCAGGACGACTGGTACAAGACGACCTTCGACGTCGACGCGGCGAGCGGCGAGATCCTGCGCCAGGAGGTCGACCGCGACTGACGCCTCCGCACGAGGCGGGCACAGGAACGGCAGCGCCCCTGCCCACGGTCCGAGGACCGCGGGCAGGGGCGCTGTGCCACGCTCAGTGCCCGGCGCCGAGCCGGCCGGCCAGCCTGTCGTGCATCTCGGCGCTGGGCCTGTTCAGCCCGACGATGGTGACCTTCTTGCCGCGCTGGGCGTACTTGTGCTCGATCGCGTCGAGGGCGGCGACCGAGGACGCGTCCCAGATGTGGGCGTCGGTGAGGTCGATGACCACGTCGTCCGGGTCGTCCTGGTAGTCGAAGCGGTGGACGAGGTCGTTCGAGGAGGCGAAGAAGAGCTCGCCGGTGACCGCGTAGACGGCCTGCTTGCCGTCCGGGTCGACCACGCCCGTCACCTCCGCGAGACGCGCCACCCGCCGGGCGAAGATCACCATCGCGGTGACCGAGCCGAACACGACCCCGATGGCGAGATTGTGGGTGGCGACCACGGCGGCGACGGTGACGACCATGACGGTCGTCTCGCCCACCGGCATCCGCTTCAGCGTCTTCGGCCGGATCGAGTGCCAGTCGAAGGTGGCAGCCGACACCATGATCATGACGGCGACGAGGGCGGCCATCGGGATGTCCGAGACGACCGGCCCGAAGACCACGCACAGCACCATCAGGAAGGCGCCGGCCAGGAAGGTGGACAGCCGGGTGCGGGCGCCGGAGACCTTCACGTTGATCATGGTCTGGCCGATCATGGCGCAGCCGCCCATCCCGCCGAAGAAGCCGGTGACGACATTGGCCACGCCCTGGCCGATGGACTCCCGGGTCTTGCTGGAGCGGGTGTCGGTGAGGTCGTCGACCAGCTTGGCCGTCATCAGCGACTCCATCAGGCCGACCAGCGCGAGGGCGAAGGCGTACGGCGCGATCGTCGTCAGCGTCTCCATGGTGAACGGCACATCGGGCAGGCCGGGCACCGGCAGCGACGAAGGAAGCGCGCCCTTGTCGCCGACGTCGGGCACCGCGATACCGGCGCCGACGGTGATCACGGTCAGGACGACGATGGAGACCAGCGGCGCGGGAACGACCTTGGTGATCCTCGGGAAGAGCACCATGAGCACCAGACCGGCGGCGATCAGCGGATAGACCACCCAGGGGACGTCACGCATCTCCGGCACCTGCGCCATGAAGGTCAGGATCGCGAGGGCGTTGACGAAGCCGACCATGACGCTGCGCGGCACGAACCGCATCAGTTTCGCCACGCCCAGTGCGCCGAGAACGATCTGGAAGAGTCCGCCGAGGATCACGGCGGCGACGAGGTACCCGAGGCCGTACTGCTGGTTGAGCGGCGCGATGACCAGGGCGATCGCCCCGGTGGCGGCGGAGATCATGGCCTTGCGGCCGCCGACGACCGAGATCACCACGGCCATCGTGAACGACGCGAACAGGCCGACGGCCGGGTCGACCCCAGCGATGATGGAGAAGGAGATGGCCTCGGGGATCAGCGCGAGCGCCACCACCAGGCCGGCCAGCACCTCGGTCCTGAAGACCTTCGGCGAGGCGAGCCAGTCGGGCGCGGACATACGCAGCCGGCGTCCTTCGGACAGCGAAGAAGACATGCAACCGTTCCTGTTCGGGCGCATCCGTCCATCCGCTGAACACACGCGCCGACTACTCGACCCCGCCCGAGTCCGGTGCGGAGTATCCGGCGGCCCGGCCTCGGGGGCCTGCCGGACGGGGCGGCTCCCGAAGCCGCCGGTCGGGCGTCATTGCCCGGAAGTCCGGGTCCCCTCCGGGCTGACACCTCGGCGGGGGGCCTCACCGCGCACGGGGCACAGGTCGGGCGTCGCGCCTGAACCATACCCTGACGTGAGGGGAGAGTTCGAAGGACCGCTTGTGAATCGCAGGGCCACCGGCAGGCGGCCCATAGGATTCGAGCTCGTATTCTGGGCCACTTCGAACCATCGAAGACGTGGCGTGAAGCAGAGGAGACGGCAGGGCGATGGCTGAGCGCCAGATGCAGATCGGCGAGGTGGCCGAGCGGACCGGCTTGTCGCTGCGGACGATCCGCCACTACGAGGAGGTCGGCCTCGTCATCCCTTCCGCCCGCAGCAAGGGCGGCTTCCGCCTCTACACCGAGGCCGATGTCGAGCGCCTGATGGTCATCCGCCGGATGAAGCCGCTCGACTTCTCCCTCGACGAGATGCGGGACCTGTTGGAGATCACCGACCGCATCGCGGACAGCGAGGACCCGCCCGCAGCCGAGGAGCGGGAACGGCTCCACGCTCGCCTGGACTCCTACCGCGCGGTCGCCGACGCCCGCTGCGAGAAGCTGCGCGCCCAGTTGGCGGCCGCGGAGGACTTCGCGGCCACGCTGAGGCGGCGGATGGACGCCGCGAGGTAACACCGGGGCCCGGGACCACGCCCCCGGCCGGCCGGGATCGGCGGGGGTGAGCCGAGGTGTCATCGGCCTGTCGCCGGGGGCTTCCTCCGGTCGGCTCAGCGGAACTGCGCGTCCGGTCGCCCGTTCCTACGCTGACCGAATGATCATCAGATTTACTGCACGGTTGGCCTTTTGCTGCGCGACGGCCGTCGCCGCCGGCGCACTCGTGCTGCCGGCGTCCGCCGCGCAGACCGAATCCACGCCTCGACCCGCCTCCGCCGACGCGTCGCCGCTGCACCGGCCGGGCACCCATGTCGGGCCTCTCAACGGGGCTCCCGACCTCCCCGAAGACGTCTCCGCCCTCTCCTGGCTGGTGGCCGACGCTGACACCGGCGACGTGCTCGCCGCTCACGACGCGCACCGCCCATTGCCGCCCGCCAGCACCATCAAGACGCTCTTCGCCCTCACCGCGATCCCGAATCTGGCCGACGCCCCGCCGCACACGGTCACCGAGGAGGAACTCGAAGGAGTGGGCGAGGGAAGCAGCCTGGTCGGCATCGCGGCCGGACGCACGTACAAGCTGGACGACCTGTGGCGGGGGGTCTTCCTGAGCTCCGGGAACGACGCCGTGCGCGTCCTCGCCGAGATGAACGGCGGCTGGACGGCCACGGCGGAGCAGATGCAGGCCAAGGCCCGTGCGCTGGGCGCGTACGACACTCAGGTGGTCTCCCCCGACGGCTACGACGAGCCCGGGCAGGTCTCCTCCGCCTTCGACCTGGCGGTGTTCGGGCGGGCCGGCCTGATGGACCCGCAGTTCGCTTCGTACGCGTCCACCGTCGACGCCGCATTCCCCGGCGGCACCTACGACGACGGCAGCCCCACCTGGACGTACGGCATCAGGAACACCAACCGGCTGCTGACGGGCGCGGACGGGGTGGAGCGATACCCGGGGATCATCGGCGTCAAGAACGGCTACACCTCCCACGCCGGCAACACCCTGGTCGCCGCCGCCCGCAGGGACGGACGCACCCTGGTGGTGACCGTGATGAACCCGCAGTCGGGCGGTGGTCACACGGTCTACGAGGAGGCCCGCTCCCTCCTCGACTGGGGCTTCGCCGCCGCGGGCCGTGCCGAGCCCGTCGGGTCGCTGGAGCCGCCGGCCGTGGAGAAGGACCCACCGGCCGGGCCCGACCAGGCCCCACCGGCCGGGCCCGACCAGGCCCCACCGGCCGGGCCCGGCCCCGTCACCCCGGCCGCCGTGCCGCCCGCTCGGGCCGCCGCCGCCTCGGAGGAGACCGGCACCGGCATCGCGTACGCCTGGGTGGGTGCGTTCGTGGGCGCTTCCGGCGTGGCCGGCGTCCTCATCCTGCGGCTGCGTCGCAGGCACCGTCCGCCGGCGGGTTCCTGATGCTCCGGCAGCCGCCGCGCCGCGGGCGCCTGTCGGCCCCTCCACCCGGGCGTAGGCTCGGTGCATGGGTGACCTGCTGCCGCTGCCGGCGTTCGCCGCCTGCCTCGCCGCGATCATGGGGTTCTTCGCGTGGATCGCGGTCCACGTCCGTCGGCGCGGCCTCGCCGGCGAGGCCGTCCGCGCGGCGTTGGCCTCGCACGACGAGGCGTTCCGGTGACCGCCCATGAGTCCTGCTACGAGGTCCGGGCGCAGGCGGAACGCCAGGGTCAGGCCCTGACCCCGACGGCAGGTGGACGCCGGACCGGGAGGGTGCGAGGCCTGTCGGCTCCGGTGACCGGCTGCCGCGAGGAGCTCGTCGGCGCCGCCGGCTGCGCGGTTCTCGACGGGGTGCCCAGGGCCCGGGGCGCGGTCGCTGACCGTGGCGCACCGGCTCCGGACGGACGAGACGGTCGGAGGACGCCGTGCCCGAACTGCCTGATGTGGAAGGGTTCCGGGAGGTCCTGGCCTCCTGTGCGCGGGGCAAGCGGATCGAACGGGTCGAGGTGCACGACGCCGGTGTACTGCACGGCGTCACCGTCTCGCGGCTGCGCCGGGCGCTCCGGGGCCGCCGGTTCGCCGAACCGGCCCGGCACGGCAAGTGGCTCCTGGCCCGCACCGACGGGCCCACCCTGATGATGCACTTCGGCATGACCGGACAACTGGTGTGCTGCCGCCCGGGCGACCCACCGGATCCGCACGACCGGGTCGTCCTCACTGTCGACGGTGAGGAGTTGCGCTTCCGCGATCAGCGCAAACTGCAGGGCCTGTGGCTCGCCGACGACCCCGACGCCGATGTGGCGCGGATCCTGCACGACCAGGGGCCGGACGCGCTGTCGGTGGACCGGGCCGCTTTCGCGGAACTGCTCTCCCGGCGGCGCGGCCGCGTCAAGGCGGCCCTCACCGACCAGTCCGTGCTGGCCGGACTGGGCAATCTGCTCGCCGACGAGATCCTGTGGCGCGCCGGCCTGCGTCCCACCCGCCGGGCGGACCGGCTCGACGACGACGAGCTCAGGCGGCTGCACACCGAGATGCGGCGCACGCTGCGCTCTTCGGTGCGTGCCGGGCGCGTTCCGCCGCGGAAGTCCTGGCTCACGGGCCGCCGTGACGACAGCGACCCCACCTGCCCGCGGTGCGACGGGCCGCTCAGCCGTGAACGCGTCGGCGGGCGCGGCACGGTGTGGTGTCCGCGCTGTCAGCCGGACGGTTCCTGACCCGCGCGCCGGTGCGGCCTGCGCCGCACCGGCCGTCACGGTGCCGGACGTGTGGGTCAGTGTTGCAGGCGGCCGTTCACGCGCCGGGGAAGTCCGAGCGGGTTGTCGTCGCGCAGTTCCGGCGGGAGCA